>NZ_NTUP01000066.1:473249-567356 GCF_002561455.1 Bacillus sp. AFS015802
AACCCTTTTGTCCCAGCCTCATTCTTTTTTAATATTCCTTAATTCAGTCCCAATTCCTCCAGGACGGAATCCAGCGTTTTTCCGTCAACAGATTCCACTGGAGCAGGGGCATCCTTAACATGCTCATTCTGTAACAGATAGTTGTCTTGAACAAATTTCATATCCTTTGCATCCACCACTTCGTCGAAATTGATGTCGGCAGCACGATCATTTGTATTCCAGGCATCCTGAATGGCGACGGCATCATGGATGTCGATGACGTTATCCTGGTTGACGTCTCCACCTACGGGTTTCATATTGCTCACTCTATGATATTTTCCATAAAGCTCTCCATTGTACTCATAACCGATTTTCTCATTATTCTTTTTAGTTAAGAAGTGGCCAGGAAGTGTTACCGTTATATCATAAGGGTCTTTGTTTAATGGAAGTTTCTCGATGGAGTACTCACCATTATTCGTAATGGAAGATGGAATAAAGACGTCCCCGGTTGAATTTTTGAATTCTACATTTGCACCTGCTTTTGTCCAATCCTTCTTGGTATTGTAGCCATTCCCGCTATCAAAACCTTCAGGGCTTAAGAATCCCTTTATTGAATTAAAGTCAGGATTTACAGTGAATCCAGCACCAGCATGCAATAGGTTCATTGTTTCATTGTTAGAATTTGTAATGGTAACTGTTGGATCCAGAAGGTCTTGTTTAGTAAACACTTCATCTTGAAGCTTTACTTGCACATCCACAATTGAACTATGATCGAATGATTGAACAGGTTCGTTGAACGTCACTTTGATTTCATTTCCTTCAAGTGTCAGGGACGCTTTATCGGAAAACTCCCCGGATAGTTTGGCATCGATCACTTCCGGATTTCTTCCGTAGCGATTTTCAAATGTCCAGGTGGCTTCCTTTGCATCCTGGACATTATCCAGTACTAGGGCTGCCTTTACGGTTTCACCTGTTACAACGGTATCGACATCGGTTTGCAGGTATGCATTCGGTGTACCTTCTTTAATGAAGAAGTAGTTCTTCTCAAGAGTGTTGTTTCCGGCCATATCATATCCTTTCATTGCAAAGTTTAAGGCTTTCACGTTCTCGTTCATCGCGATTTCTTCGACAAACTTACCGCTCTCATCCATATAAAGAGGGGATGAAGGGAAAGGTGAATTCCAATAATAAATCATAAAGTTTTTGGATTGATCTGCGTCGATTCCCGCTTCTTTCATGTCTTCAATAAGTGGATCCGTTATTTCAATTTCAAAAGGATACGTCTCCTGTCCTGGCTGATATTCAAGGAACGGGGACTCACCATCCAGGGAACTCTTGAACACAGGACCTTCAATGTCGATATAGAAATGCTCTGTTTTTGTTTTTACCTTGCCCTTTGGATCTGTCATCGCATACTTGAATTTATAGTGTCCAGGTTTGGCGATCGTCATTTCTTCTGAAACCGGATTTTTCTTATCGCCTGTAAATGCGAAATAGCCACCCTGGAAAGCCCTTAATAAGTAGTTGTTATCAAGCAGGGCCCCCTGTAAACCAATGGTACCGATCAATCCCAGATCTTCACCTGTATCCCCGTCCTGCAGGATCACGTCCAAGCTTTCCATCGGTGAACTCAGGTTGAATTCAACCAGGGCCCAAGGATAGCGGAATGGATCATAACCATGAGTATACTGTGGAGGTGCATAGGTAGGGGATAACAATTCAAGGGTATTAAAACCTTTCTCCGATCTCTTCACACTAAATGGCACACGGTAGCTTTCTGTTTGATCATTTCGGTTCGTCACGACAAGGTATCCTTCATAAATCCCTTTCGCAGCAGTTTTTGGCATTGTCAGGAAGAGATTTGAGGTCTTTTTATTGCCTCCGTTCACCTTAATTGATGTATCAGAAGTCACTTCAACTCCATTCTCCTTGAGACTAAGGGTGCCTTCCTGTACATTTTCTTCAAAGGTAATGTCAAAGGTTTTCTTTTCATCGCTGTTATTGGCGATTTCAAAGCTTTTTTGTACGCGGAGGTGATCCCCTTCGGCCACCACCTGATTTCCAAACCTAAGTGAACCAGTCGGGTTATCGATTGCATTCAGTTCTTCGCCGCTCGGAAGCAACGTCTCATCGTTTATTTGAATCGTTGTTTGACTATGAAGGGCTTGATATGGATCCACTCTTCCTGCACCAACCTCAAATACGCTGTAGTCTCCCTTCAAAGGATCAGATGAGTTCATGAGGATCGTTTTAATGTCAGCTGGCTCGAGATCCGGATTCTCTCCTAAAAGTAAAGCTGCCACCCCTGCTGTGAAAGGAGAAGCCATCGAGGTTCCTGAAAGTCTTGAGTAAGCATACTGATAGTCATCCGTGTTCTCAGGATCGATCATAAAAGAAGGGAAAGTGGATAGAATGCTGACCCCGGGAGCGACCACTTCAGGTTTCATATCCAAGCTTTTGTTGACTGGACCTCTTGAACTGAAATCGGCTAACTGGTCACCCTCTGTAAAGCTTTCTTCTAAGTTCGTAAACGTGAAGCTCGTTATGCCATTGGCCATTGCTGCCTTTAATTCTTCCCCGGCAGCCTTTGTCATCGAGAAGGCCGGTACGTAATGGGCGGATTCGCCAAGGTTATATCCTACATGACCCTCTGCGTTGTTGTACATGATCACGGCTTTGGCACCATGTTCTTTCGCGAATTTCACTTTGTCATTCAGTGCGAAATTTCCTCGCTGGACAAAAGCGATCTTTCCTTCTACATTTTTATTCTCATAATCTTTTTCATATCCAAGGCCAACATCTACTAATTCCAGTGATTGATCTTCAAGGCTAGTAAATGTGTGAGCGAATCCCCTGGCCATACTTACAATGTCAGCTGACCAGCCATCTGCCGTCCGACCGGTGAAAGTGGTCTGTGAAACAGGGACATCACTCGCTCCGACGGTCACCGCTAACGCAGCTGTACCAGGAGAGCCGACGGTAAAGTCCTTTGGTCCTGCATTCCCTGCTGAAACAACGGCCGTCACGCCATTTAACACAGCGTAGTTAATGGCCGTGCTTGTTGGATAATAGGGATCATTGACGCCCGCTCCCAATGACAGGTTAATGACATCCATTCCATCTTGAACCGATTTTTCGATTCCCGCAAGAACGTCTTCCGTGTAGCCACTTCCGTAAGGACCAAGGACACGATACACATAGAGATCCGCATCCGGGGCAACACCCTCTACCGATACTTCACTATCATTCTCGTTTTGACCCACAATGGTTCCGGATACGTGAGTCCCATGAGAAGTATAGTAGGAATTCCCCGTATAACTGAACTGAGGTTCACCCGTGTTCTTCCAATCTTCATACGTTGCTTCCATTGGGTCCGCATCATCGTCAACAAAGTCATATCCGCCTTTGTAGGCATCCTTTAAATCAGGGTGGTTATAGTCCACGCCTGTGTCAATCACGCCGACTTTGATTCCATCCCCCGTGATTCCTTCCTTATGTAATTCATCCACCTTTAAATAAGGAATACTCTCAACAGATGTCGTGATTTCACGTTCTACATCATGAGGAAGATCTTGTGGAACCGGATCGACTGTATAGGTCTCGTTTTTATATACTGCCTTGACGGCTTTGGAATGAAGCAGCAGCTCAACCTGATTGGCTGGAAGCGTCATGGCCACACCGTTATAAGCTTCCTTATACGTTTGGGTGATTTTCGGCTCTACCTTTTTACCTTTTCCCAGACTCGGGGAGAGATGTTTCGCCACATCTTCTTTAAACATCTTATGTTCCTTCTCCACCTGGGCTTTGGCGTCTTCTTTCTTTACCGTTTTCCCTTTCGATGCAGCTTCCAGTACAGCTACATGCCCAGGCTTGGATTGAAATTGGACGATGACGGAAATCTCTTCACCGGAAGTCAATTCATCCGGTTGAAATCCTTGGAGACCCTCTGCGCTATGTAGTTCCAGTTCATGCAGTGCTTGCCTTTGCTCTTCTGTCAAAGAAGATAAAATCGTTTCTGCTTTCCAGTCAGCAGCTGTAGCGGTCAGAGGGGAGTAGCTCGATACCGGGGATAAGAGTAATCCGGTGGATAATGCAATCACAGCCGATTTCTTTGCGATGGAAGATCCATTCATCATTTCTACCTCTTTTCTGTATTTAGTAATGGGATGATTCTAAATATTAGTACAATTCCTATTGTAAGTTGGAAGCGGACATGTTTGTATGGGGGTTTGGGTTGGGACTATTTAACCGCTTGATTGGAAGGATTGATTCTTTTTCATAAGATTTTGAGCGAGCAATAGGAGAAAAGATGCAATAAAATGACTTCGAGTTGGGGTTGTAAACCAAATCAAATAAATAGATTGCCTGTTCAATCCCTATGAAACGGCAAAAAAAAATGATAAAAGAAAAATTCCTTTTATCATTAATTGGGGGGGTTACTCCAATTCATAATAACTAATCTCATTTGACATCTTTTCTGAGGCTAGTAAAAACCCTTTATCAGACTGTCCGGTTCTTACATAATATAAAAATAGCTGTCTTTCATAATGCTGATACATCAGTTGACTACCCGTACTTTTAAAATGGGGAAGGGCAGTTCCTTCAATATACTTATAGAGCTCTTCTTCATTTTCTTTCAGGGTGAGCAGGTAGATCTCGAAGAACACAAGGCTTGGATCCTGATGCTCCCTGGCCATCGTCAGCCCTTTTGTCGATAAATGATAGAGTTCATCCTTTGACAACAGATTTCCTTTCATGCAGGCAAGTATGTATCCGCTGAGTGTCACCAGATAAAAAGAAGCGGGTGTTTCTTTAGTGATCAGTTTTAAGGCTCTTTCATACGCTTCTTTCGATTCTGTGAATCGTTTTCTCCGGAAATACTCGAAACCCAGATTGTTATGGATTTTATGTGCCCTATCCTTGGAGTTGACAGACTCACAAACTCTGAGGAGTTTATCATATTGTCGCTTGGTTTGTTCCATATCAAATGGTTCTTTGGCATTCAATTGAATTAAGAGGAGGGTCTCAGAATCAATGACCCTGAGGATATTCAATGTCTTTTGGAAAAACTGCAGAGCTCTTTGACCATAGTAATAGGCGAAAGTGTTTGAGTGAATGGAATGATAAGCCAGTGCCAAATGAAAATAATATTCAGCGTTCGGGTACTCATCATCGATTTGTTTTAAGACGTGAATGCAGGAGTCGAATTTTCTGGTACCATAATAATAGATTCCCTTCACATGCAACAATAGGTTTTGCTCGTAAGGGGAAGGAGGATCAAGTTTATTCTCGAACATGTCCAAGATCTCTTTCGCTTTTACGGTTTGATCCATGAACAGATAATACCTGGCCAATAATAGGTGGTATTGAATAATGAAGTCGGAAAGAAATCGCAAAGGTTCTTTTTCTATTTCTGATTTTAATTGATGGATTTCATGGGTTCGAAGCATGATGATGGCTTCGTTCCATCCTGCTAATGTACGCTCGAGGGAATGATAGCGGGCACTTTCTGCTTCCATATCGATTCTGAGTTTCTTTGCGAGTAAATCAGTAATTTCAGTTGAATACTCTGTGATGCCTCTTTCGATCTTACTTAGATGTGTCGTGGAACAGATGCCCTGTGCAAGCTGTTCTTGAGTCAATCCTGAATCTTCACGATGAAATTTAATCAATTTACCTTCAATCATAGTACACCCCAAATGATCCATTTTTTTATCCATTATAGGCAAAATAGTCTTGAAGTGCTATAGGTTTGGAACAAGACGGAGGTCTGAAGGCAATAACATCCAGATGGTTATACGGTGGTTCTCTTTTCTGAGTGGAGTTCCTCCTCCACTTCTTTCATCAAATGAGGGGAATCCTTGATGATCTTCCCGATATAGAAGAATCCCGCAACGGTGACTCCGGTCATGATCCAGCTGAATGCCTGGCGCAGGATGATGCCTTTATCAAATGCTTCTACACCATATTCCATAATGAGCCATGCTTTCACGATGGCAAGGATCCCGCTCCTCATGGCAAAGCAAAGCGTGATCAGTTGAAACATGCGGTACACGGGCTTCTTATAAAAAAGTCGTTTATTGAAGCTGCGGTCGTAGCCCTGGAGCTCGGCAAAATCCAGTCCAAAGTACAGGGTGATGGGCCTTCTGATGATCATGGTCAGGATGAAAAACAAGCTGATGGCAGCGGCGTAATAGACGTTATTCCAAAGGAGCTGAAGCGACGAGCCAGCCAGAATATCAATCAGGGTACCGACGATCAAGGTGAAAAGAATAAACAGGCCGAACGTATTCACCTTCTTCATTTCAATGAACCGGTAAATCGTATACAGGATCCCCGGAACCGAGGAAAGGAGCATGGCGTAATAATCCCCGGTGTAATCTCTTAAGATATTCCAAACGAATAGAGGGAGGGCGACGTAAATCATCAGATCCAATAGTACAATATTTTTCTTCACTTCTATCACTCTTCCTTTTTTGCGTATACAAAGGTTACGGTTCTCTGAATCATAAAGTTTCAAAATAATGGATTTTATTTTGTGAGGAATTGAAACCGTTTTATATAAATATGAAAATCTTATTGAGATTCCTTCTCAATTGCACTATAATGATAAACAGTAATGAGAATCATTCTCGAATGATTCGCGATCGTTGAGAGGGGCTACATAGAATGAACAGACCATGGAAAGTATTATCCGCATCCGTATTGGCATCTTCACTTTTACTTGCCGGTTGTGTAAGTGATAAGGAAGAAGCTTCGAAATCAGATGGAGAAAAGAAAACGGGAGCAAGCAAGGTGAGCGTCTCTGATTATACGTTCGATACTGCCGGGAATATGTTTGCGTATGCAGAATTTGAATTATCCGGCGAGCCGCTGGCAGAAAGCTTTGGCCTGGATTTAGATATATTGGATATCAACAAGTTGGATCAGCCAACAAAATTTGATTATACAGCTGGCGTTGAATCCTATGAGTACTCTGAAGAGGCCATGTATGAAGTCGTTGAAAAGTCAGGAATGGGCTTGCATTTGATCAATGGCCCGGCGGTAGAGACGCTTCAAAATGGGAAAACGCCTGATGAAACATTAGGGAACCGTTTTTATGAATTAGCCGATGCCGTAGGATATCCAGAGGATGAAATCTTCCGTAATATGTTTCCGACATTTATCGAATACTCTGCGGGCGACCCACATTATCAAAACGAGGTAGATACGAGCGAGTACGCTTCCATTGATGATGGAAGCTATGTACCTATGTATCAAGTAAACTTCGAATCACTGCGCTGGGACCGTGACAAAATGGAGAAGACCCTTGTCCCTTCCGCTTATGGGGCAACGTTCTTGAAGCAGGCACTATGGGCAGGGGATTTCATGGGCGGCTTCCATACGGTAGATGCTGATGAAGAATTGGCAGGAGAAACGTCCAAGGATGACGATGATAAGAATGTTGCGCTGGGGGTCAGCTCAGCTGATGGTTTCCAGGGAGCGGTTCTGACGGAAGAAATGTGGAATAAAGTGAATTATATTTCGAATGAATTGTTTATGGATGGCACGACAGGGAAATTGACGGCTGCCGGCCTCGGAAGCCAGTATGATCCTTCAGAAGGATTAGTTTACTTACCGCATAGTGTGGAAGTCACTGAAGACGGTAAACAGGCACCAAACGCAAAGTCACTTTCCATCAAAGATTCAAACAGTGTTCTTCAAGACCAGTGGATGACGCTTTGGCCAAGTTCAGAATTCTACGGAATGACCGACCAAAGAGAAAGCAACCCGAACAAGACTCCATCATTCCAAGCGTTGTTTGACGGGGCACCGTATCCTTCTGCACCAAAAGAAAATACAGATGACTCACCTGAAAACGACGTTGATGGCACTGATCCGTTCACGGCCAATCAGAACGTGATGCTGCATGTATTCAAGAATATTGATGCCATGCATTTCAATGACGATAAAGGAATGTTCGTAACAGAAAATGATGGAAAAGAACAAGGGTCGTATATGGATACGTTCCAGGCTGGTTACACAATGGAATCAATGAGAATCTTCCAACGTGCCATCGACGGGCTGCCTGTCGGGTACGCTTCAGGCGAATCTGCTGAAGGTTTAAAAACCGCTGAAGGTAAGCGTGCACTCGAAATGATCCGTAAGCAGGCAGATTTCATGATGGGCAACGTAGTATTGGATTCTGGATTAGTAGCAAAAGGATTCGATATCAAAAACGGAGTGGACAAGAAAGTGACACTGGATGCTCAATTAGGTGCGATACGGGGATTGACAGCTGCATACTTAGCAACGGATGATGAGAAATATCGTGAAGCTGCCCGTTCGATTTATGAAGCGATGGATACAGAGCTTTGGGATGAAAACTTGAAAGCATATGAAACATCAGAAGGAAAAATGGATTATAACCCATATACAGCAGGCGCATTGTCTGCCACCTACCGTGTTGCCCTGCAGAATTTAAGCAATAGAGAGTCAGATTCAGAGGCACCTGAAAGCCTTGAAATAGATACAATCACCTCAAGGTACAGTGATTTCTATGATACGGTCATTGATGGTCCGTCCCTAAAAGAAGGGATGCAGGCAAGCGAATTCTGGGACACTGGGGATTATTACAGCAAGGATTCAACTGGAAATACCGATGGAGACCATGTTCCACAAATCCAGGCAGGACATGGAGAAAACGGGATTGCGCCTGTCCTGCTTCCAGTCACAGTCGAAAAACGATAAAGAAGGGGTCCTATGAAGAAGATAATAGGATATGCGGCGGCGTTTCTCATAGCAGGAACGCTTGTTGCATGTTCCATCCAAACCACAACTAAAGATGATCCGAGCTTTGATACCGTTCGTAAAGATGCAGTCCATAGTGATAACATCCTGCAGAATAAAAAAGGTACTGAGCTATATATTGCGAATCTCGATGCCAACACCGTATCCATTGTGGATGAAAAGACCCAGGAGGTCCATAAAGAAATTCCTGTCGGGAAAGAGCCGGCCCAGCTGGCTTTATCACCGGATGAAGATCGTCTGTATGTTTCATGCCGGTATGATAATAAGATTGATGTCATTTCACTCGAAGAAGGGAAAGTAGTAGATTCCTATGAAGTGGGATCGGAACCCTTTGGTGTCATGACAAGCCAAAACGGAAAGACCTTGTATGTAGCCAATTATCGAGAGAGTACGGTTATGATGGTCGATGTGAAGAGCGGCGACGTGACGGAGACGATCACTGTTCATGATCGACCAAGAACCTTGGCTCTCACAGCAAACGGGAAAAAGCTGTATGTTCCTCATTATTTATCCGGAGAGATATCCGTATTGGATACAGAAAAGGAAAAAGTCATCAAAACGATCAAACTTGCGGACTCTCCTGATGATTCTGACCGAAAAAAAAGCCAGGGAATTCCGAATACCCTTGAACAATTTGTCATTGCACCTGATGGGAAGACAGCATGGGTCCCTCACTTAGTGACCAATGTCGATACAGCCATCCAGTTCGAAGAAACGATCTTTCCTGCCATATCCGTTATCGATCTTGAAAAAGATGAAGAGGCAGTGGATCAGAGAAAAGAATTGTTTGATGAGATCAATGTGCTGGATTCAAAGAATGAGACGATGATCGTGTCAAATCCATATGATGTAACCTTCCAAGAGGATGGCTCCAAAGCATATGCCATCATGTCGGGGAGTGAGGACCTGGTGGTCTTTGATTTAAAACGGGGCGGGAATGCCACTCAAGTTCTAAGAAGAATCGAGGGGGACAATCCCCGTGGAATCGTATTGAGTAAAGACGGGGACACACTCTACGTTCATAATGCCATGAGTCACGATCTCGCGACCATTGATTCTGGAGGGGCATCTGTACATTCCAGGGCGAAAAAGCTCAATGACAACATTTCCTTGATTAAAAAGGATCCACTCGACCCTCAGATTCGTAAAGGAAAGACGATTTTCTACAGCGCCAATAGCGATGAGTTCGAGGCTGATATTACCGGCAACAACTGGATGAGCTGTGCGTCCTGCCACAGTGATGGAGAAATCAATGGCCTGACCCTCATGACAGGGAAGGGGAAGCGGAATGTCCCGACCAACACACAAACCTCAGAGAACGGTCTCTTCCTTTGGGATGGGAGCCGTGACGACTTTACGGATTACCTTCTGACCGTTCAAGGTGAAATGGGCGGGATGATGAAGTATGAGCCAGGTGAAGAACTGCCGGCAGATGTCGAGAAGATGTATGATGATCTATTCGCCTTTCTGAAGGAACCGGCATCTTTTCCCGTACCACAGAGTCCTTATAAGGAAAACAGGGAACTGTCAAACTCTGCAAAGGATGGAAAAGTTCTGTTTGAAGGCAAGGCATCTTGCATCTCCTGCCATAGCGGAAGTCAATTTACAGATAGTGTGAAAGCAGCCGGTGAGAACGGTGAGTTAAGCACGGATATGACAGACTATCTTCATGATATCGGAACAGCCAACCGGTTTGATGTCCCATCGAAGGGGGACGCAAGGGCAGCCTTCTCCAATCCGAGGGATGGAAAAAGCTTTGATACACCCAGCTTAGTTGGAGTGTGGGCAACTGGACCGTATCTGCATGATGGAAGTGCGAAGACGATTGAAGAGTCCATAGAGCGTCATCAATACGATGAGAAATCGGAGCTCAGCCAAATTGAAATGGCAAAGATTGCCGATTACGTACGTTCCCTGGACTAATATTGACTAAAGCTTGAGGGTTTTTGCTAACGGGTTCGGTTTTGGAGTACAAAATGTAAAATGGTAGCACTTTTCGCTACCCTATTAGCTATATAATTTTCACTAAATTCACATTTAAGAACGCACAGTGATTGGTTAACTGTGCGTTCTTTATTTATATAGGATTTTCCAAAGGATTTATGGGATTTTATGTTAATGTATAGATAAAGGAATTGTTCCGTTAACGGGCAGTTTAGTTGAATAAGGATTAGTGTTAAAATAAGTTAAAAATGGATTGGGATGGAGGAGAGTAAGTGTCAATAAATAAAGCAGTAGAAATTATAGAAGCTAACCAAGAAGAAGCTGATTTTATTGGTGAAATCGATGAACAAACAATAATTGATGCAGAAAATAAATTAAAGGTGAAATTTCCTAAAAGTTATAGGGTGTTTTTAAAGAAATATGGTTTGGGAGATATTTTTGGACAAGAAATTTATGGTCTAGGAACAGATGAAACGGGAATTCCGAATATGATTTGGATTACCAAAGAATTAAGGGAAACAGATAGTTTGCCTAATAATCTAATTTGCTTTTATTTCGCTGATAATGGTGAGTATTTCTGCCTGGATTGTTCCAAAGTACAAAGTAATAATGATGACAATGCACCCGTTGTTTCGTTTATCAGTGGACTTCCGATAAAGGAACAATCATTTGAAATGATTGCAGATAATTTTGGAGACTTTTTAGCAGAGTTATTAAATAATTCTCTAGAAGATTAACTGCTGAGTTCTACATAGCTTTATTCAAAGGTACTTTGCTTCAACAGGGAGCAAGGCATTTTCTTATTCAAGTAAACCAGCTAATAGTTTGTCAACATTTTTCAATGAAAAGTTCAAAATGAACATGTTACACTAAATTTAGGCATACCAAACAGCCTTCCACTATGTTTGTTATGGAAGGTTTTGTATTGAGTGGACAAGTCTATCTTTTAATCTATATCTTGGAAAACTTCTTTGCTTGTTAAAATGGCGAAGATCCATCTTAAAAGTTTGTTTACACAGGCTATTACGGCTACTTTGTAAGGTTTCCCTTCGTCTCGCTTCTTATCATAAAAGGCTCTTAACCTTTTGTTTCGAGGGATAACCTTATCGGTGATCTTCTTTTTGCGACAGTCACGAATGGCACACTTCACCGCCATAAATAACGCCTGGCGAAGACGACTTGAACCTCTTTTGGTTATGCGATTGATCGTGGCTCTGAACTTGCCAGATTCAAAGACACTTGGATCAATTCCTGCGAAGGCTACAAGCTTTTTGGGGTGACTAAACCGTTCAATCTCCCCGATTTCAGAGATAATCGTTGCCGCGATTTTTTCTCCGATTCCAGGGATTGATTTTATAAGTTCATATTCTTCTACTTCTTTTGCGAGAGCGTCTATTTCAGCTGCCAACTTTGATAGATGCTCTTTATACTGTAGAAGCATATGAATATACATGTTCATGCTCAAGATATGGCTTCGATAAAGTGTTTTTTGAATTGGATTACGCTTTGCCGCCTCTTTCAATTCAGTAGCTTTTTCTTTTGCCCATGCTTTAGATCGAGACTTACATAATTCAGCTATCTTATCAGAAAGATCTTCCTCTTCCGTCCTTAAAATATCCTCTGAAGAAGGGTATTCCTTTAACGTCAGTAGTGATACCACTGAATATAAGCTGCCAAAAACCCCTTTATATTCCGGAAAAACTTGATCAAGTAGTGATTGGAATTGTAATTTAGCCTGTACATGAAGTTCTGTGATATTCTCATGTTGCCTTGTGAGATTCCGAAGGTTCAAGAGTTGGATTCCTCTCTTTTTGTAGGGCTCTAACTCCTCCTTATAATACAGCTCACATAGGTGATAGGCATCAATCACATCGGTTTTTACCTTCCGTAAATTTGAACTTTTGGCTCTATAGGAGACAAGGGGATTAACAATAATTAATAGATAATCACGCTCCTCCAAATATTGAACGACTGGAAGGTGAAAGTGACCTGTAGATTCTAATACGACCGGAGGTCTAATCCCAGTAAGAGACCATATTTCCTCAAGATACTCTACGAGACAATCAAGTCCTTCTATAGTGTGTGGGATACTGAAACTCTTTCGGTGAGGCTTTCCTTTTTCCAAGAATGCTTGAACTTGGCTTTCTCCTTTAGAGACATCCAGACCAACGACTGGATTCATTCTAAAATCTCCTCCTTATGAATAAACTTGCCGGTAACCCCTAAATCCATCTTGCAGTTTCATAGCTTCGCTTGTTATACGGGATCCTAGTCCCAACCAGCCTCAATCATGTTTCTACAAGTAGGGGGCGAACAGTTTAATGGACGGGATCAAGTCCCACGGGGGCTTCCGTTCTACCCCGGCTACCGTAATCATATATCGATATAAAAAATGGTCAACCAGAAATATCTGGCTGACCTTATAATACGAACGGGGGCTTTAATTGAATAAGGCAATATAGAATGAATAGACCGATTTCATTGGTCTTTTCTGTTTTTTTGGCAACAGCGAGACGCTGAACAGGTATTTTTGACCCCTATTCCACACGCGTATTCGCATACGTTTTAACACGCCAATTCGCAGGAGTATGTTAGCCATCAGACTGTTGTGCATTAGGGTGCGAATTCCCTTGTGAATTAGGGTGTTAAATGACCATAGCCCCTTTAATAACAACAAAAACAAGAGTACCAATTCATACGTGAATTGGTACTCCCTTTTTATTGCTTTTTCGATGTTTGTACTCCAAAACCGAACCCGTTAGGTTTTTGCCTCAAGCTTTTTTTTATGGAGTTTTCTGTTTCGGCATGAAATCCATCGTAATATTATCACCGAATAACTCATCCTCTTTGAAGATATTCACATGCATGAGCAGTCCAGTCACGGTCTCTCCGTCGACCTGAAGCGATGCGAACCCTTCACTGTCTTCTATATTCTCCCTAAGTTTCACATCGTCCGGCTGCCTGTCTGGACGGAAGAGGAGATCCAATCGATATCTCTTGGCCGGGTCCGGTCGTTTCAATACTGTTAATTCGATGGATCCATCTTCCATCACCTTGGCGCCCGCGGATGCCATCACGGTATCTTCGGGATCGATCGAATACGGTTCGATTTCCTCCCGGGTGGCACTGTCACTGTATGGCTTTAATCTTAGCTCCAAGCTGGTTCCGGGTGGGAGAGTGGTATTCCCCCGGACGATGATTTTCTGTGATTTTAAATTGACTGTGGCATCGATTTTCACTATTTGCGGTTTGATCGGTTTTTCCTCGGCGGCTTCCTGCGTCAAAATCACACGGCATCCCGTCAATAAAGTGAGGCAAATGATCATGCTTACACCTAATATCAGGAATTTTGTTTTTCTCATAGGATTCCCTCCTTTGCGTGTTGTCAGAATTGTGTTTACAATTATATTACAGTATTGTAACATGAATATAGAAAATTTGTATCAATTTGGAAATTATTTGGAGGGGTTTTATGAAAAGGGTTCTAGAGACTCCCTTTCATTTTCTGGTTGTCGTGTTGGGGTTGTATTTGCTCAGCGGGATCGGCTCGCTGCTTGGCTATGATACAGAGCTTTTGATCAATCTAGCGGCCTATGGGGATCGATTAAAACAGACGTGGATTGAAATCTTGCACCCATCATCGATTTACATCTATTGGGGAGAGGGGAATAAGCAATACAGTATAACCGAGGTTTTTTCGAATACGTATACTTACTCTTTTCTGATTTTATTCAGTTCTTTTTTCTTAAGCGTCTGCCTGGCAGTCCTCTTGAGTTATTCCCTCATGTTATTGCCCCGGAAGGCATATCGTTTCTCTATCAAAATCGTCAATGTCCTGGATGCCCTTCCGGATGTGTTCATTGTCGTATTATTTCAGCTTTTCATCATCTGGTTATTTAAAAAGACGAACCTGCTGGTGTTCGATATTTATGCCCTCGGCGAAGAGAGGATTTACTTTTTGCCTATTCTTTGTTTGTCGGTGCTCCCTGTAGTGTTTCTGTTAAAGCAGTTTCTGTTTCAGCTTAAAGAAGAAGAAAGTAAGCCATACGTCGAGTTTTCTTATTCGAAGGGATTCAGAAGGGCATATACGGTCTGGCATCACCTGTTCCGAAATGTGTGGGTCCATTTCTTTTTTCATTTAAAACCGATTTTCTTACTGATGCTTTCCAATCTATTAATCATTGAACTTCTTTTTAATATCAACGGTTTCATGCAGACGTTGCTTCGAACGGCTACCAGTTCACCTGCTGCATTCTTCCTTGGGATGCTTCTCATTTTTGTCCCGTTCTTTATCGTGTTCACAATGGGATCTATGATTCTATCCAAATGGCTGAAAGGAGGGGAACAGAATGAATAGCTGGATGGCTAAACGATTGGCGCTGCCGATTCTGATACTGATTGGCTTCATTGCTGTCAGTTTCCTGGTTCCGGTGATGAATCCAGCTTATGATGAGGTAGTGGATTACCTCTCCGACGAAAATGGAAGGGTGATAGCAGCCCCGCCGTTCACCCCGAGTGAAATGCCTCCACTGGGGAGTGATAAGCTGGGGAGGAACTTTCTGCTGCTCTTATTAGTCGGAGCAAAATATACCATTTTTGCTGCATTGGCCATCGCGTTATTACGGATGGTATTGGGGTTTTTCTTTGCTGCAATGTATACTTTCCTGCCTGCATTTGTGGGGAGGTTCATTAAAGGGCTGGGGGAGTCTTTTCAGTATATCCCCCTTGTCATCATAGTGTATGCGTTACTCGTTCCCCTAGAAGGAGCCTTCCACTCCGAGGTGCTTCCTTCAAGCAGGTACTTTTTCATCCAAGTGCTTGCGATTGCCGTCGTGACGATCCCGTCTCTCGGAATCTATTTAGGTGAAGAGATGAAGCTCTTTATGAAGAATGAATTTATACAGGTGTCACGGACGATGGGGGCAGGGAAATTCCACCTGTTCAAACAGCATCTTCTTCCCCAGTTCAGAAGGCATTCGATCGTGTTATTTTCTGAACAGGTTTCCCAGACGCTAGCCCTGCTCATTCAACTGGGCATTCTTCATATGTGCCTTGGAGGACTGAAAATTGCCAACTTCGGCATCATGGAAAGCATCCCGGTTTACTTCTCTGAAACCAACGAATGGGCCGCAACTATCGCCATCAATATTCAGCAGATTTTTCTGCGTCCGATGCTTGTGGTGGTTCCACTGACTTTATTCGCCATCTTGATCCTGTGCGTAAACTCGATCAGTGCCACCTTAAGGAGATCATTGATTGAAGGAGAAGGGGCCAAAGCGAAGGGAAAGGTGGAAGTATCCAATCACGAAGGCACTGTCGTAGTAACGAAGGATCTTTTTACATTGAAACAGTAAAGGAAGGGGATGCCCCCTTCCTTATTCGTTCATAGAATCAGCGCACGATTTTTTCTGTGCTCTTTACGCAGTGGTGCCGTTTTGAACAATCTCTTCTCTTCTTCTGATTGTGGAATGACCTTTGGCACCGGTTTCGGCTTCCCATCCCCATCTACGGCGACCATCGTCAGAAACGATTCCGTCGTTAACGTTTTAACACTCGTCAGCAGGTTGGTTGAGTACACTTTCACATATACCTCCATTGATGTTCTGCCTGTCGAAGTGACATACGCTTCAAGGCTTAAAGCATCTCCGACAGTCGCAGACGATAAAAAATCGACAGAGTCGATCGAAGCTGTCACAACGACGGAATTTGAATGCTGCATGGCGGACAATGCCGCGATCTCATCAATATAAGAGAGCACTTTCCCTCCAAAGATGGTTTGCATGTGATTGGTGTCCGGTGGGAGCACCAATCTGGTTTGTACCGTTCGTGAACGCTCTACTGAATAGGCTTGTTCCATTTTCTCATCTCCCTGATTTCATCATTAAGAAACAAAAAAGCATCTTCCTTTGTGAAAAGAAGATGCGGCTATTTCAAAAGAGCGTCCAGAATCCTGTGATTCCCTATGTGACGTTCCACTTGCGCAACACCCTCCTATCTCCCGTAGGAACTCTCGTGTTCTTCTCAAGTTGGCAGGTCTCCTGGCTCAGCATCATCGATTCCATATTCCTTCCCATTTCGATGTGAAACAGTGGATCCATATGAAATCTAAGCTTTACAGTGGCGGGACCGCGTTGGACTTTCACCAACTTCCCTTTTAAGAAAATGACCTGATATCATTTTCACCAATGAGCAATGATTAAATTGTGAACGCTTTTATTTTATCACAGACGAACATGTCATGATGAGTCTTTATAGTAAAAGGAAGGAAAAACGAGAAGGGATGCTGTAAAGGCAATGTTTATATAAAATTAGGAGATTCACCTAATTTATTGAAACTTTTTCGTCATGAGCTCCGTATATAGTAGTGTAGCTAGCACTTTTATATAAAAATTAAATCAGACAGCATGCTGGTTTAAACAAATTGTTGAGAGGGGTTGTCAGAATGCTAGGATCATTAAGTGTGATTGGATTTTTCGTTTTCCTGATTCCTGTTCTGGTCATTGCGGCCATCGTGGGGATTGCATATTACTTCTGGATGAGGTTCCGCTATCGTACAGCGAGATCCAACCAGGCACTGATCATTACCGGACCGAAACTGGGGGATCCTGAAAAGGAATCGAATATTTTCACCGACCAGGAAGGCCGTTCCATGAAAATCATCCGTGGTGGAGGATACAGATTAAGACGGTTCCAGACGTCTACTCCTGTTAACCTTACGTCATTCCAATTGAAATTATCGACACCAAGAGTGTACACAAACGGTGGAGTACCGATCGTGGCTGACGCAGTGGCCATGGTGAAGGTGGCGGACACCTTGAACGGGATTGCCAACTATGCCGAGCAGTTCCTTGGTAAGGATCAAAAAGAAATTGAAGATGAGATCATTGAAGTGCTGGGAAGTAATCTTCGTGCCATTCTTTCGAAAATGACCGTTGAAGATATTAACAGCAACCGTGAAAAATTCAATGCCGATGTATCGGAAATCGCCCAGAAACAGCTCGATCTGATGGGCTTTAAAATCACGTCACTCGGACTGACGGATATCCGTGATGCCGATGAAGAAAACGGCTATTTGAAAAACCTCGGTCGTCCGCGTATCGCAGAGGTTCGCAAACAAGCGGAGATCGCTGAAGCAAACACGGAACGTGAAACACGGATTCACCGTGCGCAAACCGATCAGGAAGCGAAGGAAGAAGAGTACAAACGTCAAATTACCATTGCTCAATCCAAGAAAGAAAAAGATATCAAAGATGCTGCCTTTAAAGAAGAAACAGAACGGGCAAGAGCGAAGTCCGAACAGTCCTACGAGCTTGAAAAAGCCAAACTTGCCAAGGAAGTAAAAGAAGAAGAGCTGACCCTTCAATTCCTTGAACGCGAGCGCGCGGTTAAACTGGAAGCGGAAGAATCCAAGGTCCGTAAAACGAAAGCCGATGCAGATTACTACGAAACGACTCGTAAAGCGGAAGCGGAGGCACGCAAATCTGAAATCGACGGGGAAGCAAAAGCGAAGATCCGCAGGGAAGAAGGATCCGCTGAAGCCGACGTCATCCGTGAACGCGGTAAAGCCGAAGCCGAATCGCGTAAGCTCCTTGCCGAAGCGATGGAGAAACACGGAGATGTCATCATCACCGAGAAACTCATCGAAATGCTGCCGGTCTTCGCCGAGAAAATCGCTCAGCCTCTGAACAATATCGACTCCGTCAAGATCATCGATTCAGGTAACGGCCAAGGAGTCCCGTCCTTCGGTAAGAGTATCACAAGAACGATGCTTGACATGCAGGAGCCACTCCGTGAAATGACAGGCATCGATGTAGGGGAATTATTGAAGTCATATGCCAATAGAACCCAGCCGGTACATTATCAGCCGGCAATTTCCAAGTCGGCCGACAAGGAAGTGGCAGCTTCAAACGAAAAGGAAGAAACAGAGTTTGAAGAAACGGGGAAGGAAAGTAAATAAGAAGTGAGAAAAGAGATGTCTCCCGGGGAGGCATCTCTTTTTTGAGGCGGTAAAGGAAGGTGCCAGGCACGGAATGGTTATTCTGTGCCTGGCACCTTTTGAAATGATCGTTGTGGTTTTTTGATTCAGCAGCTGAATTCCACCGGGTTTTCACCTTCCAATATAGCTTTATAATTTAACAGGTGAAGTATCACGGGAATTCACCTGTCAAAAAACCATTGGAATTCAACAGGTAAGAAAAGCCCCCTCACTCCTTCACCCCAACCTCAATATGCCGGCTATCATAAACATCGAACAACCCCAGGTCGGTCAGCTTGATCTCCGGGATCACCGGCAGGGTCAGGAAGGAGAGGGTAAGGAAGGGATTGAAGTCTCCTGAGAAGCCGAGCTCTACAAACGCATCCTTTAACTTGAGAAGTCCCGCTGCCACTTCTTCATGGCCTCTATCGGACATTAAACCTGCAATGGCCAAGGGAAGTGAGGCGATGACTTTTCCATCCTTCACCAGGACGAGCCCCCCATTCATTTTACCAAGTGCCTGGATGGCGGTGAGGATATCCCCGTCATTGGTGCCTGCTGCGACAATGTTATGGGAATCATGGGCAATGGTGGTGGCGAAGGCTCCTTCTTTTAGTCCAAAGCCTTTTACGATGCCTAGTCCGATATTTCCGGTGTGGTTATGCCTTTCCACGACGACCATTTTCAGATGGTCCTTTATGGCGGAGGCGGTGAAGACACCATTTTCCACTTGCACGGTTTCAATCCGTTTATTCGTTCTGAGCTGATTGGGATTAATCTCGATGATGTGGGCTTTTTTTGTATCGCCGATTTTGATTTGCAGATCCTTTTCGGCGATATCAGGTATATGCACGGTTGACGTCAGGGACGGTTGAGGCACCGTTTGTACAATCGGATTTCCGATGAACTTCCCATTTTTGGCTACCGGTTCTGAAGCTTTGTATACGTCCGATATGGCCACGGTTTCAAGGTCATCAAGGAGGATGAAATCCGCTTCATAGCCCGGTGCAATCGCTCCTTTTTGATAAAGGCCATAACATTCGGCTGCGTGAAGGGAGGCCATGGAAATCGCCACAAGTGGGTCGAGACCTTCCTTTATGGCTAAGCGGACATTGTGATCGATACTGCCTTCTTCAATTAAGTCATCGAGATGTTTATCGTCCGTGCAGAACAGACAACGACGGGCATTTCGTTCATTCACTGCGCCGATGAGGGATTTCAGGTCTTTTGCCACACTTCCTTCCCTGATCAGAAGATACATTCCCCTTCGTAAGCGTTCCTTTGCTTCTTGAATGGTGGTGCATTCATGATCGGTCCGGATGCCGGCTGTTTTATAGACATTGATGGCATGCGTGTCAAGGCCGGCCAGGTGACCATCCATATTGTAAGTGAAGGGAGTGGTCGCGAGGATTTTATCTACAATCGAATCATCCCCTTTTTGAAGAGACGGATAGTCCATCACTTCTGCAAGGCCGAGGACACGTTTGTGCCGGTAGAAAGGTCTCAATTCATGAGCGGTCAAGATTGCCCCGGAATTTTCAAAAGGGGTGGCAGGGACGCTGGAGGGGAGCATGGTGAAGACGTCCAATGGAATGTGCTCAGATTCGTCCAGCATGAACCGGATGCCCTCCTCCCCGGACACGTTGGCAATTTCATGGGGATCCGTGATGACGGTCGTGACACCATGGGGGAGTACGACTTTGGCGAATTCAGAAGGGGGGACCATGGACGACTCGATATGAACGTGGGCGTCTATAAAGGATGGGCTTACATATTTTCCTTTTGCGTCAATGACTTGTTTCCCTTTATAATCACCGATTCCGACGAAGATCCCGTCTGATATTGCCACATCCCCTTCGATGATTTCCAGGTTGAAGACATCGATGATTTTCCCGTTTTGAATGACCACGTCTGCGGGCACGTCTCTATTTGCAGCTGCAATTCGTTTCTTTAGGGTTTCTTTCTTTGTACTCATGTGATCCTCTCCTTATCGATTAGAAAAACCCCGGGATGCCACCCGGGGTTTGACGTAGAGAGAACAGAGCGGGGACTCCCGCCGCCCATCCCCTCGTAGTCAAACCATTTACGGTAGTTTGGTAGAAACTTTTGGACCATATTTCCAATATTATACGAGAATGCGAATCTTTTTATTTATTCAAAATGATTATGTCACATTTTATATGCAGCGAATGGAATGTGTCAATGGGTGTCTTCCCGATGCGCGTTCATTGGTACGATGGGGACACACAGGGCTGACAATCCCCCGCGGAGGCAATCTGAAAGTTGAATGTGCTATTTTCAATCGTTCATAGTTGAAAACTTTTTGTATTGATTATACATTAAGTGTACAAGTAAAATACAAAACTTGTACAAAACACAAAAGGAGTGGAAGAAATGAAAAGAATTTTCTCGATTTTTGTAACAGCTATGCTTATGTTATCACTGGCCGGGGGTGCATTTGCCGCTGAGAATGATGCAATGGTCCGTATCGTCCATGCTTCTCCTGATGCTCCGGCTGTCGATGTATATGTAGACGGAAAAGCTGTGGTGGAAGGTGCAGAGTTTAAAGCGGCGACGGATTATATGAATCTTCCTGCAGGTGACCACAAAGTCGAAATTTATGCTGCAGGAACAATGGGAAGCGAAGATCCGGTCATTTCCCAAGATCTTACAGTCGAAGCTGGGATGGCTTACACTGTAGCGGCTGCTAACACATTGGAAAACCTGGAATTGGTCGTAGCACAAGACTCCATGGACGTGACGGAAGGGATGACCAAGGTACGTGTTGGACATCTATCTCCTGATGCACCGACTGTTGATGTTGGTCCTATAGGCGGAGATGCATTATTCAGTGGGGCTGAATTCAAAGCAATCACGGATTACAAGGAATTGGATCCAGGAACATATGATTTAGAAATCAGAACACCTGAAGGAGATCAAGTGTTGGATCTATCTGGTACGATGCTTGAAGAAAATACTGTATACAGCGTATTTGCCATTAACACTGCCGATCAATTAGAAGTACTGGTATTGAAGGATTATACTATGATGCCTGGCAGCATGCCTGAAACGGGAATGGGCGGAGCAGCGACTGAACAATCCACTACTCTTCCAATTGTCCTTGCAACCGTCGTATTAGGTGGAGCGGCCTTACTATTTGTCACACGCAGACAACTGCAAAAATAATGAAAAGACTACTGATCTCTATTCCTCTAATGGCTCTTCTGGCGGCATGTGCTGCCGAAGAGCCTCAAACCGTTCCGAAAAGTGATGTTCAATCTTCTGCCGTTGAACAGCCAGTTCAAGCGACAACGCCTGCTGGCGGTACATTAGAGGAAGAGAACAAAATTACTCCATCCGTCCTTTCGATCCCAAAGCTTGGACTCGAGGCACCTGTCAAAGAGTTCGGACTGGATAAGGAAGGGAATATGGAACTTCCGGAGAACGGGAAGGATGTAGCGTGGTTTGAACCGGGATTCCAACCTGGGGAAAAGGGCAATGCCGTACTTGCAGGGCACGTGGATGACGAGAAAAAGCCGGCTGTCTTTTTTGAACTGAAGACGCTTGAGCCTGGTGACGAGATCCATCTGCAAGATGATAAGGGTAAGACCCTGACATTTGTGGTCAAGGAAAAGGTTGCCTATGAAAAAGATGATGCACCACTTCGAAAGATTTTTGGGCCGACTGAGAAAAGGATGCTGAATCTGATTACTTGTACAGGATATTTCGATCATGATATTCATAATTACGTAGAACGATTAGTCGTCTATACAGAACTGGTAGAGGACGGAAATGAATCTTGATGCAGAGCTTAACTCCCATCCAATGGTAGGTAAGCTCTCTTTTTTTTCCATAAAAAGCCTTTACACAATCTTAATTTCCTTTACTATTAATAGAGAGAGTTTTCTGAAAAAATGGAGGTTAAGATGAAACTGAAAATTGTACATACCAATGATATACACAGCCATTTTGAAGCATTCGGAAAAGCGGCTACCCTGATCAAAGAGCATAAAGATGAGAACACGATCATCCTGGACGGGGGAGATTTTGCCGATTTCAGAAGTATCGAGCTCCAGGGAACAAGGGGGATGGCGGCGATTGAATTGCTTCAATCTATCGGATACGATGCATTGACCATCGGTAACAATGAAATGTTCAACGGATTCGATACCCTCGAATATATGGCGGGGAATAGTCCCATTCCTTTTATCAGCAATAATCTTTACAGAAAAGACAAAGCGGTCATCAGGGGAGTGAGATCAAGCGTCATACTGGAGAAAAACGGTTTGCGGATCTTCATCACGGGTGCGTCCCCTGACTTACAGGGTTTCAATGACGGACTTGGTGTACATATTACGGATTATAAAAAAGCCATCAGGGAGGAACTTGAACGCCATCGTGGAACATATGACGTCTCTATCCTTCTCAATCATGTGGGGACCGCTGCCGATGAGGAACTTGCACATGAACTGGAGGGCGTGGATATCATTCTCTCTGCCCATGATCATCAGCTCTATACTCAGGCTAAGGTTGTGGATGGGATCGTCATGAACAGTGCAGGCTGCTATGGGGAGTACATCGGTGTGGTGGAAGTGGATGTATCCGACCAAGGAGTCCGTCTGATTCGCGGGGAAACGATTGCGACTAAAGAGTCTCCAGTCGATCAGGAGGCAACGGATATTTTGAAGAAAAATAAAAAGATCGCGATTGAGGTGTTAAGCAGGCCGCTATACTCACTCGACCGGCCACTTTGGCATGATGTGATCGAAGAGAATCCGATGACGAATTTAATTGCTGATGGACTGCAGGACATGCTGAAATGCGATCTCGGCCTGATGAATAGTGGAATCGTGAATGCCGGGGCTTTTCAGGATATCAGTCAGAAGAAACTCATCGAAATCTGTCCTTCCCCATTGAATCCTACCTCATTCGAAATCCAGGGCAAGCATATCCGAAAGGCGATCGGGGAGTCCCTGGATGTTCAGGTTTGCCTGGCTGATGGAAGAGGTCCGGGATTCCGCGGGAAATTCGTCGGTAGACTTCATGTATCCGGAGCAGAGGTCGTCCATGATGGTCAGCACGTGTCCTCCATTCTCATCGGTGGCGAGCCTCTGGAAGAGGAGAAATGGTATTCGGTGGCATCTTCAGATTATCTCCAGAGAGGATCCGGCTATGAATCCCTCCGCCATTGCAGGAATGAGAAATATCTCCCGGAGGAAATCCGCGATGTGATCAGGATCTATGGGGAACGAAGTGATTTCATCAAAAAAGCCCAGGTGAAAAGGTGGAGGGAAATCAGTAACGTCACGGTCTAGCCGTCCATTCAAGCACTCAGGATCACTGGGTGCTTTTCAGTGTGGAAGAATCCAGATGATCGGACACATATGGGCATGCCTAATTCTATGAAACTTGTACCATCTTCGAGTAAAATAGAAGTAACTATCTGTACGAAGGAGACCATGCCCCATGATAAAGAAAATTGTGTGGATCGTAAGCAGTTTGCTGGTGTTGGGCCTCATTGGTTTGATCGTTGCCGGAAACTATTTTTATGATGTAGCCATTAACCGCAGCAATGAGGCGGTGGAGCTTTACGGTGGTACAGAGGAAGCGGTTGAAGCGGTCAGTGCATTAGAGGAAGAGCAGGAAAGATTGGAAGAATTACAAAACTGGACAAGTAAACGGGATTTTCAAACGGTAGAGGTAAAATCGGAGGATGGATTGACCCTGAGAGGCCAGTACCTCGAAAACGAGTCACCCAATGGGAAGACAGTGATCCTGGCTCATGGATATAAAGGGAACAGCGAGCAAATGCCTGAAATCACCAGATTCTATTATGTAGAAGGATATAACATCCTTAAGCCGGATGCGAGGGGACATGGAAAGAGTCAAGGCGATTATATCGGCTACGGTTGGGACGACCGGCTCGATGTGAAAAATTGGATCGATTTCCTTGTCAACAAGAAAGGGCAGGACACCATCTTCCTGCACGGCTTCTCCATGGGAGCGGCAACCGTGTTGATGACGAGTGGCGAAGACCTCCCCGGAGAGGTGAAGGGGATCATTGCGGACAGTGGATATACATCAGTGGATGAAGAGCTTGCCCATCAGTTGAAATACCTTTATCGTCTACCCGCATTTCCGATCATGGAAGTCACTGGTATCGTCACAAAGGTGAGAGCAGGCTACACATTTAAAGAAGCATCCGCGTTGGAGCAGGTGAAGAAAAATCGACTGCCTCTATTCATCATTCATGGCGACAAGGATGAACTTGTGCCTACGGAGATGGCCCATCGCCTGTATGAGGCAGCGGGTGGCTCCAAAGAATTATGGATCGTCCCAGGGGCGGGTCACACGGAAGGCTTTACCGTGGAGGAAGAAGAATATACGAAACGGATCAAGGGGTTCATTGCCGAGGCAATGAAATCATAGAAAAGGAGCATGTTGATGGGAGAGAACAGGTTATTTGAAGCGTATAAAAGGGCTCCACACCCTATACAGGGGCATGGAAAAAGGAATCTTGATGTCTTGAAAACGGCATTAGACAAGCTGGATGGCGATATTGAAAGTGATATCTACGGATCTGGTAAAATAATAGAAGATTTTCAACAGAAGATGGCGGATGACCTTGGTAAAGAACGAGCTGTGTTTTTTCCGAGTGGAACGATGGCCCAGCAGATTGCACTCCGTATTTGGTGTGATCAAAAAGAGGTTCCGAAAGTGGCGTATCATCCATTATGTCATCTTGAAATCCATGAAGAGGATGGACTGAAAAAATTACACCGTATTGAACCCGTTTTACTAGCGGACAAGGACCGGGTGATCGATCTCGATGATGTAACCGGTCTGAAAGAGGAGATTGCCTGCTTATTATTGGAGCTGCCGCAACGGGAAATAGGAGGGCAGCTGCCTGAATATGAAACACTTGTAGCCATTTCTCAATATTGCCGCGAAAAGGGAATCAGTGTCCATCTGGACGGAGCGCGACTCTATGAAGTGCTCCCTTATTATGGGAAGAGTGCTGCAGAAATATGTGAGTTGTTTGATAGTGTCTATATTTCGTTTTATAAGGGATTCGGAGGTATTGCAGGCGCGATCCTTGCAGGCGACGAGGCATTCACTGACGAATCCAAGGTGTGGAAAAGGCGCCATGGTGGTGATCTGATCAGTCTTTATCCATACATTCTCAGTGCCGACCACTATTTCGATCAACGTGTCGATAAGATGGATCAGTATTATGAAGGAGCGAAGGAACTGGCTGCTTATTTGAATGGTTGTGAAGGGATTAGGACCCTGCCAGAAACGCCTGTTTCGAATATGTTTCACGTCTTCTTCCACTACCCTCATAAGCAGATCGAAGCCACTCTGATTGAAGTGTATGAAGAAACGGGGATCGGCTTAACCGGCTACGTGAAAGAAGTAAGCGAAAATGAATGTGCATTTGAAGCAAGCATCGGAGATCAATACGAAAACGTATCAAAAGAACAACTGCGAACCATGTTTCACCTAATGAACCAAAAATTAAAACAACTAAAAAAATGAAAACAACCAAGGTATCGGACAATTTCCGATACCTTTTTTTGATCAGGGACGGACCTTAACAAAAGCCTGGTATTTCAACGATTCGGTTGTAAAAGAGGCCTTTTTGGAGGTCCGTCCCTCAAATGAAGCGCCAAAATGAATTCAATTTTACTATTGAAATATTCTGATTATTGGGTATAATTCGATACATTATACATTTTTGAAGGGGAGAGGGCTTATGAGTGTGAAGGTTAGTCGTTTGGTGGACGAGTTAAGGAATGTTGTGGGCAGTCATCAGGTGACCGTCAATGAAACGGTATTGGATCTACACAGCAGGGATGAGTCCTATCATTCACCACATTCGCCTGATGTGGTGGTGTTTCCTGAGAGCAGTGAGGAGGTCACTGAGGTTGTGAAAGTGGCATCGGATCACCGTATACCCATCATTCCGTTCGGACTTGGCACCAGTCTTGAGGGACATGTGATCCCGTATGATAAAGGGATCACGATCGATTTTTCCCAAATGAATAAAATCCTTGAAGTGAGGGAGAAAGATTTCCTCGTAAAGGTTCAACCCGGTGTGACACGCACTCAGCTGAATAAAGAATTAAAGAAATACGGCCTCTTTTTCTCGGTGGACCCGGGAGCGGATGCGACACTCGGCGGCATGGCAGCGACCAATGCGAGCGGGACGACTTCCGTTAAATATGGTGTCATGCGTGATCAAGTGCGTGACTTGGAGGTGGTGCTCCCTGATGGGGAAGTGATCCACACCGGGAATATGGCTCAGAAATCCTCCTCCGGGTATCACTTGAATAGCCTGTTCGTAGGATCTGAAGGGACCCTTGGATGCATCACGGAATTAACCCTTTGCGTATATGGTATTCCTGAACATATCGTGGCAGCCCGGGCGTCATTCCAACATATCGATGATGCGGTGGAAGCGGTCGTTTCCATCTTGCAGGCGGGAATTCCGATTGCAAGGTGTGAACTGGTGGATGAACCCTCCATGGTACAAGTGAACAGGTTCAGTGAAACGGATTATAAAGAAAAGCCGACGTTGTTCCTTGAGTTTCATGGCAATGAAGCAGGTCTGAATCAAGATATTGAATTTGCAAAAGAAATCGTTTCAGACCATCAATGTGAAGACATTGTCTTTGAAGAGGACACGGCAGCACGGAATAAACTGTGGGAAGCGAGGCATAATCTTGCCTATGCTTATGTTCATGGGCATCCGGGAAGGAAGCTCATGGTGACGGATGTTTGCGTACCCATTTCAGAATTATCGGGAGCGGTTCAGCATGCACGGAAAAAGCTTGAAGAATTAGAACTCATCGGAGGGATTCTTGGACATGTGGGGGATGGGAATTATCATACCTCACTCATGATTGACTTGAATGATCCCGACGAGGTGAAAAGGGCCGGAATATATAACGAACTGATTGTGGAATACGCCCTTGAACGAAACGGGACCTGCACGGGAGAACATGGTGTAGGGGTCGGAAAGATGAAATATCAAGAGCGTGAGCATGGTGGAGCCCTAAAGGTCATGGAGAAAATCAAACTTGCACTTGATCCGAATGAAATCTTCAACCCTCATAAACTCGTACATAAAAAGAAGGAGGAACAAAAATGAAACTACTTGAATCCATCAGTAATCTGGCAGGGAAGTACTTTGCGATATGGGTCATCCTGGTAGCGGCTGTCGCTTATTTTGTTCCGGCTCCATTTCTATCTTTAGGAGCGTATATTACGATTCTATTGGGTGTCGTGATGTTTGGGATGGGACTCACGTTGAAGCCCGTTGATTTTCAACTGGTACTAAAAAAACCTCTTCCAGTCATCACAGGGGTGCTGGCACAATTCATCGTTATGCCACTGGGTGCATTTTTAATTGCATACATACTTGGTCTGCCGGCTGAACTGGCTGCCGGTTTGGTATTATTAGGGTCTGTTCCCGGGGGGACGGCATCCAACGTCATGGTCTATCTGGCTAAAGGGAATCTGGCTTTATCCGTCGCCATGACTTCACTGTCGACGCTTCTGGCACCTATCGCAACGCCCTTGATCCTTCTGGGGCTGGCGGGTCAGTGGCTGCCGGTGGATCCGGTCGCCATGTTTCTATCAATCATTCAGGTGATCATCCTTCCGATCACAGTTGGTTTAGTCATTCGTAAGCTATTCCCTAATACTGTGGAAAAAAGCTTGAATGTCATTCCGCTTATTTCAGTACTGGCCATCATCATCATCGTTTCAGCCGTTGTTTCAGCTAATGTTGAAAATATCGCAACTTCCGGGGCCATCATTTTCACGGCTGTGATCCTTCATAATTTATTTGGACTTGGTCTCGGTTACGGTACGGGCGTCCTTATGAAGCTGGATGAGGGAACAAGACGGGCTATCTCCATAGAAGTGGGGATGCAGAATTCCGGACTCGGTGTGGCCCTTGCCACTGCCCATTTTGGTCCCCTTGCTGCCCTGCCGAGTGTCATTGCGGCTGTATGGCATAATATTTCAGGACCGATCCTTGCAACGTTTTGGAGTAAGAAGCCTGTGGAGGTCGAGGTGGAGGAGGAATATAGCGAAGGTGCAGTCAGTCCGACATTGAGATAAGGAATTCGGAAAGATGAAACTAAGCCTCAACAAAAAGTGGACATCCTAAAACTCGATCGATTGATTGCCACCCATATCCTATAAAGAAAAAGGCAGATCCCCACATGAAAGTGGGGGATCTGCCTTTTTGTGGAGGGACGGACCTACCTTTTTTAAGCACAAAGCCCGTCATAATCACATTTTAACTTGAAAAGTGAGGTCCGTCCCTCCTTAGTAACAGGTACATGAAGTAGGGAGCGCCGATGAGGGCGATCATGATGCCGGCGGGGATTCCGTCGGGTTGGAGGATGTTCCGGCCGATGGTATCGGCGAGGAGCAGGAGCCAGCCTCCGAGCAGTATGGCGATGGGAATGAACAGTTGATTGCGCGGCCCGACCATCGCTTTTGCCATATGAGGGGCCATCAGACCGATAAAGGCAATCCCGCCTGTAACCGAAACGGCAGAGGCTGCCAGGGCGACTGCTACGATCAGCATCAGGAATCGCTCACGGTTGATCGAGACGCCAACCCCCACCGAAACAGGTTCGCTTAATCCCAGCAGATTAAGCATCTGGGACTTATAAAGTGCAAATGGAATAAGGATCACCAGCCAAGGGAGAATCGCCCATATAAACGGCCAGTCGGCACCCCAGATATTCCCCGCCAGCCATTTGGCAATGAAATCAACCTTTGCCCGTTCAGCGCTTGAAATCAGAATGATCATGAGCCCTGACAAGGCCATGGAGAATCCAATCCCCACTAAGACGAGCCGTACAGGCTGTATCCCGTTTCTCTTACTATATGAAAATAAGTAAATCAAGCAGGCTGTAAGGAGCGCCCCACAGAAAGCCACCACCGGAAGCAGATAAGCAAATGACCCTGCATCGATGGGGAAAAATAAAAAGAAGATGGCAATGGCAACACCTGCACCTGAATTGATTCCGATGATTCCGGGGTCAGCCAGGTCATTACGGGTCATCCCCTGCAGAATGGAACCGGATAAGGCAAGGGCCATCCCTGCGAGAATCGTGATGATGATCCTCGGTAAACGTATGGAGAAAAGGATGAATTCTTCTTTGAATGACCCATCACCGAATAAAGTGGGGAGGAGCCTATTATACGATACCGAAGAATAGCCCAGGCCGATGCTGATAAAGGCTGTTGTGACAATAAGTATGAAGAACGCTATAAGTAACCATCTTTGTTTTTTAATCAAATCAGGATGTATCATGAGAAGCCTTTCCCTCCTTTATGTACGATGAACAGGAAGAAAGGCAGTCCCATCATCGCGACGATCGCTGCCAGAGGTGTTTCATAGGGGGCATTGATCGTGCGTCCAAGTGTGTCAGCGAGAAGCATGAATGAAGCCCCAAACAGGGACGAGATGGGAATGATGAAACGGTAATCTGTCCCGACAACCGCCCGGACCATATGGGGAATCATCAACCCTATGAACACCATATTCCCGACAAGTGCAACGGCGGCACCTGCGAGCAGGATGATCACGATGAATAGGATACTTTTGACAAACGCCGTACGTTGCCCCAATCCTACCGCCACTTCCTCATTCAAGCTCAAGATCGTCAACTGTCTGGATAAAAGTAAGGATACCACTATACCGATCATAATGAACGGAACGATCACTTGCAGCTGAGCCCAGGTTGTACCGATCATTCCACCTGCTGTCCACATGGAGACATCTTTCGATAGCTTGAAAAACAAGCCGATCCCTTCTGCAATGGCAAATAAAAAGGCAGATACTGCAGCTCCCGCCAGTACGATCCTAAAGGGGGAGAAACCACCTCTTTTCATGGAGCTGATCCCGAATACCATAATGGCCCCTGCGGCAGAACCTATAAAGCAAGCAATCATGATCCCGTAATAGCTGATGGAGGGGATGAACGCGAGGGCAACTGCCAATGATGCATTCGCTCCGGCTGTCAAGCCGAGTAAACCGGGATCGGCCAGGGGATTCCGTGTCATGCCCTGCATGATGGCGCCTGATACGGCTAGGGCCGCCCCGACCACAATGGCGGCAACTTCCCTCGGGAAGCGGATCTCTTGAAGGATGTTTATTTTATCGCCTTCAGCCGAAAAAGTAAGGGCATGAAAGACATCCCTCACTGTGGTCTCTGCCGCTCCGAATGTAATAGACACCAAGAAGGCAGCTGCAAAAAGAAATGCTGCACCGATCAATTTAAATATAAATGGAATTCGTTGATTTTGAGTTAGCATCATCCATCATCTTTTCTTTTTAAAATATGGTAAAGGGGGATTCTTATCATAAGAATCCCCCTTAAAGCATTAATTACCTAGAAATTTGTCTTTGAAGAAGTCCAACTGATAATCCAGTGTAAGAGGGTCATTGAAGTAAAATTCCATCATATTCACTTCAAATACCTGGTTGTTCTTCACTGCAGGAATGTTTTTATATGTTTCGGTTTCCATAAAGGAGTTATCTGCTTTAGGGTCTTTACTTAAAATCAGGTAGTCTCCGGCAAACTCAGGCATCACTTCAGTGGAAAGGGCAAAATATCCCGGTTCCAGCGCCTGTTCTTTTACCTTTTCAGGCATGTTCAAATCCATTTCCTGATAAAGGATCTCTGTACCGCGTCCCCAGTTGTTGCCGTATACGTATAATTGCTTATTGAAACTTTCAATGACAGAAACAGTCGCGTCTTCACCGATTTTTGCTTTGATATCATCTCCGGCAGCTTGAGCACGCTTCTTGAAATCATCGACCCATTTCTGAGCTTCTTCTTCCTTGTTTAATAGTTTCCCAATTTCAATGTGCTGCGTTAAATAATCTACTTTTCCATATGTGTATGTAACCGTAGGAGCGATTTCTTTTAATTTATCCACATTCTTGATATTGGATAAACCGATGATCAGATCCGGATCCAGTTCGATGATCTTTTCAAGGCTTTCATCTGTTACTTCTTCCACGCCTTCGAGCTCTTTATCCCATCGTGGATTCAATTTGGACCAGGAGTCGACGCCGACCAGGTTCACATCAAGTGCCATCACGTTTCCGGCAAATGAGGATAGAACGACGACACGCTGTGGGTCGGCAGGTACTTCTACAGGACCATTTTCAGATTGATAGGTGATGGTATCGGATTTACTTTCCTTTTTCTTTGATTCTGATCCTTCTTCTTTCGTTGACCCATTGCTGCAGGCACTAACCAGTAACACCAACAGCAGAGTAAACGGAATGAGCCATTTTTTCATGTTGATCTTCTCCTTTGAGTAAATTGTATGTGATACACATTGGCTTATTTGTTCGGGGATCTCTTCCAATTTCGGCATCAATGTGGAATACCTTTTTCAATACGTCGCGGGTGATGACTTCCTCGCAACTTCCGGATTTGACGATCTCACCTTCTTTTAACGCTACGATATAATCGGCAAACCGGGCTGCCTGGTTCAAATCATGCAGGACCATTACGATGGTGCGTTCCTGTTCCAGGTTGAGCTTTTGTAACAGTTCAAGTACTTCGAGCTGGTGGGCCATGTCTAAATATGTAGTAGGTTCATCGAGGAAAATGATGTCCGTTTCCTGGGCAAGAGCCATGGCGATCCACACACGTTGTCGCTGACCGCCTGATAAGGCATCGACTTCTCTGTACTTGAATTCAATAGTCCCAGTCACTTCAAGGGCCCAATTGATCACATCATAATCTTTTTTCGTCAGCCGTCCCATTCCCTTTTGGTGGGGGAAACGTCCGTATGACACCAATTCCCCAACCGTCAATCCGCTTGCACTTTCAGGTGTTTGAGGGAGGATCGCCATCTTTTTTGCCAATTCTTTTGTATTTCCTTTTGAAATGTTTTCACCATCCAACAGGACATTGCCGGAGTGGTGGGGGATGATACGGGTAATCGCTTTCAACAAGGTGGACTTTCCACAACCATTGGATCCGATGATGGTGGTGATCTTTTTATCCGGGATGTCGACGCTGAGATTTTTCACAATCAGGCGGTCCCCGTAACCTATGTTTAATTCGTCTGTACAGAGGCGAACCATATAATGACCTCCATTTATAAAAATATTGATAATGATTCTCATTATCGAACAATATCAATACTATAATCCTTTTTTCCCAATGTCAACAGAAAATTTGGTTGTCAAGTGAACAAAAAAGGGATAGGATGTAATTGAGAATGATAATCAATTATAGTTTGGTTACTCAAGGAGTGAACGGAAATGGATAATGAATTATTTGACGTAACAGTCATTGGGGGAGGTCCGGCAGGCCTTTACTCAGCCTTTTATAGCGGTCTTAGAGAAATGAAGACAAAGATTATTGAATTTCAGCCTGAATTAGGTGGAAAGATACATGTATATCCCGAGAAGATGATTTGGGATGTAGGGGGAATGACTCCTGTACCGGGTGCAAAACTTATAGAGCAGCTTGTTCAACAAGGGCTGACATTCGATCCGGCAGTCGTTCTAAATGAAAAGGTTGAATCGATCACACGCAATGAAGAAGGCATCTTTATTCTTGAGGGTTGTTCCGGTGAAAAACACTATTCCAAAACGGTCATCGTCGCAGTGGGAAGTGGAATCATAAATCCTCAAAAGCTAGATATCGAAGGGGCTGAACGTTTCGAAATTTCCAATCTACACTATACGGTGAAATCATTGAAACGATTTAAAGGAAAGACCGTCATCATTTCAGGTGGAGGCAACTCAGCGATTGATTGGGCAAATGAACTGGAGCCGGTGGCTGAGAAGGTATACATAGCCTATCGTAAAGACACCCTTAAAGGACATGAAGCACAATGTGCCCAGCTCATGAACAGCTCGGCTACCTGCTTACTGAACACCTCCATATCCAAATTGATTGCTGGTGCAGACCATGAATCCATTGAAAGGGTAGAGTTGACGAATCACCATTCAAAGGAAGTGTCCTATCTGCCGATAGATGAAGTGATCATCAATCATGGATATGAAATCGATACATCTTTACTTAAGAATAGTTCACTAGATATCGACATGATCGATGAGTATTATATAGCTGGTACACCTACGAGCGAATCATCCATAGAAGGGCTTTATGCGGCAGGCGATATCCTGAAACATGAAGGAAAAGTGAATTTGATTGCCGGCGCTTTCCAGGATGCCGCAAATGCGGTAAATAAAGCCAAGCAATTCATTCAACCCGACGCCAACAAGTTTGCCATGGTATCTTCCCATAACGAAGCATTCAAGAAAAGGAATAAAGAATTGGTTAAGCAGATGATGAAATCATAATGGTAATGCTGCCCCAGAGGATAGAGGGAGTGTTCATTTATACAGATAGATTTTTATCTGATCCTGCTTATCTATCGTTGCCAGCAAGACGTCATGTACTGTTGTATCATAAGAATTTCTTAATTGATCGTGCAGCCAGGATTCGTCTTTATTCAGCTTCATTAATTCCGATAGGTTGACTCTGCCATCCTCAATAATGGGGATGGGGAGGTCAAATGCTTTAAAAGGGAGTGCGACATCCTGATGTGTAACGGGCTGATACTGTGGTTTGAGAAAAAATGAAATCTCTCCTCCAGGCTCCCACAGGGCTATCGCAACTTTATGAACTTCTTCGATTTGCTGCTTCCTTAATTCAGATAACAGGCTTTCTACAGGAATCCTTGCTTTCTTAAGATTTTTATATAAGATTTCCCCGTTATGTATTATGGAAATAGGTGAAGGATCGAGTATTTTTCGTATGGAGATTGAATGAAGACTGAGGTAAACCCCAATCAGATAGAGAATCACCAACGTTCCCATAGTGAGCATAGATCCTTTCATTCCTAACCCTTCGTCAGACAAGGGGTGAGCCATAATATTCCCGATTAAAAGTGCCATAACAAAATCAAGGAATCGCAGCTGAGAAATGGACCGTTGCCCCATTAATTTGGTTATGACAAGTAAAAAGGTGAATCCTATAGCAGCACGGAAAATCCATTCCACAGCGGTTAATGAATCCTGGCTCATGAAGAAATCCAATACACACGTCCTCCTTCTTTCTTAACTGACAATTAGTCTTTCCAAAAAGCACTTGCAGGAAACAATAAAGATGCCTACAATTGCAGGCATCTTCCAAGGTTATGCATTATATTGGTGAACATTATTTTGATCAGATTGAGAACGTTTATTTGCCAGGAACCCACCAATAAGTATCGCGGCGGTTAGTACGATGGTGATGATTGTAGTAATCAGTCCATGTTCGATATTGATCAGATCCAGGAACTTCTCATCCGATACGATCATTTCCCCAGCTGTGTAAGCAAGGATCCCTGCGCCAAGGTAAGCGATCCAGCGGAATCTTTCAAGGATTTTCACAATGGCTTTCGATCCGAATATCATGATCGGGATCGAGATGAATACCCCAAGGGCGATCATACCGATGTGTCCATGGGCGGCACCTGCGACGGCAACCACATTATCAAGGCTCATGGCAGCATCTGCGACAATGATCGTCATGATGGCCTGTCTGAGTCCGGTGTGTGATTTGATATTGGCTTCCTCTTCATCTTCAACGAGCACCTGGTAGGCAATCCATAGCAACAGGACTCCCCCTATGAGATGCACATAAGGAATCTGAAGTAAGTAGACGATGATGGCAGCAAAGAAAATACGCAGGATCACGGCACCCGCCGTCCCCCAGAAAATGGCTTTGTTCTGAAGGTCTTTCGGTAATCTCCTCGTTGCCAAGGCAATGACAATGGCATTATCTCCAGATAAAATGATATCGATGGCTATGATTTTTAAAAGGGCAATGATTGCACCGGTAGATATGGCTAGTCCAAGTGGAAATAGGAAATCCATATTGCTTCCTCCTTGTGTTTACGAATCTATGAAATAATTTGCTAACTAATCTATTATACCACATTTTTTCAATAGAAAAACTTCCAGCATTCATGTGTGCCGTTAACTCTATTCCATGGGAGGAATTTCATGGTTAATAGAAGGAGAGTCCAAAGTGGCGGATGTCAAAAAAATCCCCTTACTCGATTCAGAAGAGTAGGGGGATTTTCGTTTTCATTCCTATTGAGGATATGGTGGCGGATAGGATTTTGTGATGGTTTTCTCACCTTTCTCAATTAAGAGGAGTCGCTCCAACATATGCGGACTTTTGTGAAGAGGAAGACGGACATAGGGTTCTGTGAACTTTATAAACAAAATGGCCAAAAGAATCCTTTTGGAGTTTATTTTCGATTTATTCTCATTCATTTCTGAATTTTCTATAATGAAAGCGTTATCAGAATAAATTTGAAGGGGGAAATCAAGGATGAAGAAGAAAAGCGGTATCATGGCTCTTATTTTATCAAGCTTATTAGTCGTAACCACTGCATGCGGAGGTTCGGACACGGCCAGTAATTCTGAAAGTGATGGGGACTGGACCCCGTCTAAACCGATTGAAGTTGTGGCTCCTGCAGGCGCAGGAGGAGGCTGGGATACTACGGCGAGGACCGTATCAAAGGTGATGGAAGAACAGAATATCATCGATCAGCGCATGGCGGTCGTCAATAAGCCGGGAGGAGGAGGCTCTGTCGGATGGTCCTACATCAATGGGAAGAAAGGGGACAATCACACGATGTTTGTGACTTCACCGCCGATATTCTTTGTTCCCCTCAATGGACAATCGACCCTTTCACACAAGGATTTCACGCCGATAGCGGGGGTGATTGCTGACTACGGTGCGTTTGTCGTAGATGCGGATTCCCCGTACGATACAATGAATGATCTTGTAGATGCGTTAAAGAAAGATCCAACATCCGTTTCGATTGTCGGGGTTTCTTCACCGGGCAGCATGGATCATATGCAGTTCGTTAAAGCCGTGAAGGCAGCAGGGGTGGATGTAAAAAAGCTGAAATACGTTTCCGCTCAGGACGGGTCCGGTATGAGTATGCTTCTTGGAGGAAAAGTGGATGTCTATTCCACAGGTCTTGCCGAAGCATCTGAGCAAGCCCGGGCCGGTAAGGTGAAGGTTCTGGCGATTACCGCTCCAGAGCGTTTAGAAGGGGATACCGTTTCAGAGTTTCCAACCTTAAAAGAACAAGGGATCGATGATGAGTTTGTGGTTTGGCGCGGGTTTTTAGGGCCTAAGGATATGGATCCGGATGCCGTCGCTTTTTATGAAAAAGCCTTCAAGGAAATGATCGAAACGAATCAATGGAAGGAAATGCGCGATAAATTCGGCTGGACGGATAACTATATGTCCTCAGAAGAGTTCGGTCAATTTCTGGATGAAGAATACAAGGAAATCGAAGCATTAATGGAGGAAATCGGTTTGAAAAAATAGGGGATCGGGAGCAGGATTTTCTGTTCCCCCTTTCTTGATAAGGAGTGAATCAAATGCGAACCAAACCAGATCGGATCATCTCACTTATTTTACTTGTGTTTGCCGTGGGCTATCTGGCTCTAAGCTATCGGCTTCCGGCTTTTCCGTATGCGGTCATTGACAGCGACGTCCTTCCGAAAGGTCTCGGATACCTGCTCATCATTTTAGCCATAGTTCTATTCTTACAGGCGAAAGATGATACGGATGAAGATAAGAAGAGACGCTATGTGAAAAAAGAAGATGTCATCATTTTATTTTCCGTGCTTGCAGCTCTACTCGTTTATATTTTTCTATTAGAACCGGTGGGATTTTTATTATCTACTATCCTATTTTTACTCGTCATACCGTTCGTACTGGGATTCAAGAAAAAAAGAACGACGGTACTGGTGGCCTTTCTTTTTTCAGGGGTCATGTATTACTCATTCAACTATCTTCTCAATATAACATTACCACAGGGGATTTTACCCTTTTAGGAGGTGAAAGAGCATGATTGAAAGTATTTTATATGGGTTTCAAGTAGCCTTCACACCGGAAAACCTGTTCTTCGCCTTTATCGGGGTACTTGCGGGAACGATCATTGGTATGCTGCCGGGTCTTGGTCCGATCAGCGCCATAGCGATCATGATCCCCCTTAGTTACGGGATGTCCCCGGCTTCCGCTTTGATATTGATGGCAGGGGTGTATTACGGTGCCGTGTTCGGTGGATCCACTTCTTCGATTCTTTTAAATGCTCCTGGGATTTCGGGTACGGTTGCAACAGCGTTTGACGGATATCCGATGGCAAAGCAGGGAAAAGCGGGAAAAGCTCTTGCCATAGCAGCCATCTCTTCCTTTGCTGGTGGAACAATCAGTGTGGTGGCACTCATGCTTGTCGCCCCTTATATGGCGAAGCTTGCGATCACATTCGGGCCAACAGAGTATTTCGCCCTTATGCTTCTTGGGCTTACGGCGATTTCCAGTTTATCAGAGGGATCCACCAATAAGGCCCTGATCTCGGCTACTATTGGATTAATGGTAGCGACGGTGGGGATCGATCAGCAAACAGGTACGCAGCGGTTCACATTTGGAAATCCCGGTCTACTCGAAGGAATTGATTTTCTTATCATCGCACTGGGGTTATTCGCTCTTTCAGAAGTTTGTCAGCTGATTATATCGCGAAATGAAAACACCTTGAAAGGGAAGAAAGCAGTCGGAAGCTTAAAGCTCGAGAAGCATGAATTAAAGGAAATGGCAGGTCCGATTGGCCGTCATTCAGTTCTTGGCTTTATTCTCGGGGTTCTTCCAGGAGCCGGGGCAACGATAGCCTCTTTTCTTTCCTATATTTCCGAAAAGCGCCTATCCAAAGATCCAAGTTCATTCGGGAAAGGGAATATTAAGGGGCTTGCAGCTCCTGAAACATCCAATAATGCTGCAACAAGCGGTGCTTTTGTTCCCTTATTGACATTAGGTATACCCGGATCGGGAACGACTGCAGTACTACTTGGAGCCTTGTTGGTTGTAGGCGTGCAGCCGGGACCGCTGATGCTTGAGGATCATCCGGACGTTTTCTGGGGTGTTATTGCCAGTATGTATATCGGCAATCTCTTCCTACTGGTGCTGAATCTCCCGTTAATTCCGATGTTGGCAAAAATCCTGTACATTCCCAAGCAGTTGTTAATTGCTTTGATCATTGTCTTCTGTTTGATCGGAGTGTATGCAGTCAGCTTTAATACATTCCATTTATACCTCCTGGTCGGATTCGGTGTACTGGGCTATGTATTGAAAATGTTCAAATTTCCTGCGCCGCCCTTTATCCTGGCGTTTATTCTGGGGGGAATGATGGAGCAATCATTCAGGCAGGCGATGACGATTTCAAATGGTTCTTATAGTGTGTTTTTTCAAAGTAACATCACGATTGGATTACTGATTGTTTCCTTTCTCTCCCTTGTACTTCCAACAATATTGGGGTTAAGGAAAAAGGGGGGACCCACACAGGTCGAGAACTTAAAAAAAGAAGCTTGATTATTAAAAAGCAGTGAGACGATCTACGCCTCACTGCTTTCATCTATTCTCGTATTGATAAAAAGTATTTCCGCTGTGGTCTGCCGACGCCTCCATAAGTCAGCCCTACACTGATTTTGTTTTGTGAAACAAGGTACTCCAAATAGCGCCTGGCCGTTGTCCGGGTAACACCGACCTCGCCGGCCATTTCCTCCGCCGTATACCCCCGAGTCTCGCCGGTTCCAATTGCTTTAAGGATGGAATCCAGTGTAATCATATCAATCCCTTTCGGTGGTTCAGGAGCGGTCTGAATCCTGCTTGTATTTTTCTTTCGATTAAAAAGGTTATCCACTTCATGCTGATTTACTACTTGAGAATCATTTATCCTTTCTTTATATTGCTGATATTTCAGTAGAGTGTCTTCAAATCGGCTGAAAATGATCGGCTTCAGGATATAATCGAATGCTCCCCCACGGATCGCATTTGAAATGTGCTCGGTCTCCTTGGCTGCCGTGACAAGAATGACATCGGTGTTACGGTAATCCTTTCTGATCTCCCATAGAAATTCACTGCCTGTCCCATCAGGGAAGTAAACGTCGAGGAGTATCAAGTCCGGTTTGACGACAGGTAACACTTTTTTGGCTTCTGTGATAGTGGTGGCAATACCACCTACCTGAAATCGTTCCATTTGAGCGATATACTGACTGTTGATTTCGGCTGTTTGAATATCATCTTCTATAATGAATACATTCCATTTGTGCAATTCATTCTCCCCCTAATGTTGCTTTGGAATACTGACCGTAAAGACGACTCCCCCAAGTTCACTATCTCCCACGGTCAAATTCCCTTGTAGCTGCTCCACGCATTTCTGTACAAGATGAAGGCCGATTCCCCTATCCTTGCCGGATTTCGTGGAGTATCCCTTTATGAATATGGATTCCATATGCTGAACGCCTCTGCCGCTGTCTTCTATTTCAAAGATGAAATCATTCCCGAGATCAGTCATGAATAATTGAACTTGCCTGTTAAGTTTCGGCCGGGATAGGACTTCTTCAAAGGCGTTATCAAGAATATTGCCGATGATCGTGATCAATTTTTCCCGCTGGATATCCGTAAGAGGCGTGGTGATCGAGCTATCAGGATGAATCGAGAAAGACACCTTCAATTCTTGAGAGCGATTATATTTTCCAATAATCAGACCAGCAAGTACAGGATCAGGAACAGCTCTCAGTAAAAATTGAATCAGGTCCTCATAACCAGAGGATTCTTCCTGAATGAGGGTCAGTGCTTCTTCATGGTGATGGAGTTGGATCAGACCGGCAATCGTGTTCAGCTTATTTCGATACTCATGGGTCTGGGATCGCAATATGCCGGCATATTCTTGTACCTGTGACAATTCCTTCGTTAGCTGATCGATTTCATCCTTTCTTCTAAAGCTGGCCACCACTCCAACAATTTTCTCTGCTTCAAAAATAGGTAGCCTGTTGACGATAAGGTCATGATGATTCAAAGAGATTTCATCGTCAAGCTGACTTTCCCTCGTTTCAAGCACGTCCATCATTTTCGTTTCGGGAATGACGTCTAAAATGTGCCTGCCTCTATATGAATGTTGATGATGGAGGGCTAAAATGCTGTGAGCTTTCGCATTGATTTCAGTAATCGAGCCATGCTGGTCGATGGCGATGATTCCCTCCCGGACCGATTCGATGATTGCCCGCTTTTCCTTGAATTGCATGGCGATTTCCTTGGGCTCCAAACCGAAGATCGCTTTCTTAATTCCTTTTCCTATGAAAAAGGAGCCGATGATCCCGATTAAAAGGATGATCGTGACGAGTACTAAGACCTTTGTCCGGTAGGGGATGACAATGTCGTGGATACTGTCTTCAAGAAATCCGACTGACACGACACCAATGATTTCATTTTGTTTATTTCTGATCGGAACTTTTCCCCTGACAGAGGGACCCAATGACCCCGTCGCATGGGAAACATATGACTCCCCATTTATTAATGCCCGATCATTATCTCCCCCGACCATCTTTTTTCCGAGTCGTTCAGGCATCGGGTGGGAGTAGCGGACTGAGTCTTTATTGCCGACTACTATGAAGGTGGCCCCGGTTTCTTTACGGATTTCTTCGACTAAGGGTTGAATGATAACTTCCGGCTGGTTTTGACTAAATGCATCGATGACTGCAGGCATCTTGGAGACAGACTGTGCCACGGACAGGGCCTGCTTTCCTTTCAGGTCTGTCAGAGTCCCTGATAACATACGAAAGAAAATGACCGATAGGGATACTATTAAAATGGAAAGAAGTGTTAACACAATCGCAATAATCTTAGACTGAAGTGAGAACTTATTCATCTTGGTTTCCTTCTTTTTTAGAAAATTCTATTATTACTAGAATAAAAGAGTCGGAGGGTTTGTACAAGAGTTGATGAAAACTTGAGAGCTGTGTTTTAAACATACAGCACGTGGTATAGGTATCATAGACTATTTTCAGAGGAGGATTTATTGCGTTTTGGCAACCATCGTTACAATAGGAGCCATTTTATTTATCTTGGTGAACTTAATCTATTTTTTTAAGGATGAGCATTTCAAGTACAGTTATTTCAGTACAGCTCTATTTTATAAACTTTTCTTTGTACTGCTCAGTATCATGATTGCATTTGCCGTACTCTATTATGCTCTGTCGTTTGGAAACCCGATGCTGCGGATAAGTTCCCCGAGTGGAAAGCCGGTGGAGCATACATTCCTGAATTATCTATATTATAGCGGGGTGACCATTCTGTCTGTCGGATACGGGGATTATATCCCGACGGGGCATATCAGGTTCTTTGCACTGCTTGAAGCGGCGATCGGGCTGTTACTTCCGACGGCCTACTTTATGAAAGTGCTGGAATCCAAAGGTAGTAAGGGGAATGAATAGGGTATTTTAGCATCCAAACCGAGTTGTGTTTACAATTTGGCACGAGTTTTACCAAAAGTGCACAACAGGTACTGAGATTTCCTGTTAATACACGTGTGGGTATGCAAAAAGTGCGCCTGGATAAAGCTAGGGTATCATTTAAATAAAAAGCGTGTGCCTGATACAACTGTAAGCAATTGTACCAGGCACACGCATATTATGCCCACATCTCCGGCTTCACGACCATAAACCACAGCATGGCCAAGAGGAGGATGAGGTATATCCAAACCGTCCGATGTAATTTTCCAACAAGCTTTTCCCTGTCAGCGTCACCCTCTCCAAATTTTCTCAATGTCGGCGAGAATGCCCTTGCAAGAAAAAAGAGAGAGCAGAACAGGATGACCAGGGTCATGATGATCCACGGTGTCGTCCATGTCCATGGACCGAGAAGAACGAGGAGGATGCCGGTTCCCACAAGTACATGCCCTGAATGCTTCGAAAGCTGGACGGTGAAGCGGAACGTGTCCAGGTACGAAGGAAGGATGGGATCGGGAGCGGTCCGTAACTTCTTCATCATCGGCAGCAGAATGAAGAAGGGCCCAATGGAGGCCACGACACTTAGTACATGAAGGTAGATCAATGTTCTGTATAGTAGATGCTCCATGTAAAGCGCTCTATTCTGTCACTAAACTGAATTCGTGGACCCATACTTTCATGTCTGGATGCCAAGGCATTCCCGGATGATAGGAGAGGATGGTATTCTTATATTCCTCTACGTTTTGAAAGCCTTCCTGCTTGGCGTGATCATCCGTCAGTTCTCCGAGTGATTGAGAATAGACATTGTTCACTATGTAGTTCTTCCCTTGAAGCTCCATGATTTCCCCGATATCAGCGTATCTTCCATTTCGGCGTGTCGCCGTTTTCGTACCCTGAAGCACTTTTTCAACGTCCTCCGCTTTGGTCACTAGACGCTCGACGCTGCATGTTTTGGGTTGCAGTTCATGATTTGTCATGTTAAAAAACCCCTTTCGACTTCTACTATAGCATAGTCACGGGTGGGGAAGAATGTTGATCGTATATTCCCTTCTTAACATTTGAATCATTTCCCCTGGCAGGGAAGGTCCCTGGGTGCTATGATTGGATGAAATATCCGATAAAGAAAGAAGGCGCAGGAAGTTTTGAAAAAATGGCAAACGTATTTGATCCTTGTGTTCATCATGTTGATATGGGGCTTCAATGTGCCTGCATTGAAAACCCTGGTAAGTGTATTTACCCCTGTTACCATCACTTCACTACGCATTTTTACGGCTGGTATTACGGTCTTTATAGTTCTTGGTTTTATGGGGAAGATCAGGAAGCCGACAGCTAAAGAGTTCCTGTTCATTATTACAGGGGGGCTTTTGAATGTAGTCAGTCACCATTATTTTTTATCGGTCGGGTTAACGGGAACGTCGTCTACCAATGGGGGGCTGATCCTGGGAACGGGACCTCTGTTAACGGCTTTAATGGCGACAATCATCCTCAGGAACCGGCCGACCGTGATTAAGGTCCTCGGGTTTCTTTCGGGGAGTGTCGGGGTGACAATCATTGTCTTGTCGGGAGGGGAAGGAATCGGTGGACTGAAAATGGGGGATTTATTCATTTTCATCTCCATTTTTTCTCAAGCTTTGAGCTTCATCATCATAAGCCGTGCCGCCAAAACGCTGGATCCCCGTTTGCTGACGGGATATATGCTCGTATTCGGATCGGTCGTCCTGTTTGTCATCAGTCTGATCACAGAACCGGGGGGACTGAAGCAATTAGGGGAAGCATCACTGCAGATGTGGGTTCTGTTTTTTGCGTCGGCCATATTGGCGACCGCTGTGGGGCATATGATCTACAATCATTCCATTGGAAAGATCGGCGCTGCGGAAACTTCGATCTTCCTGAATCTCAATACTTTTTTCTCACTTCTCGGAGCGGCGATCTTTCTTGGTGAAAACGTGACGTTCTATCACTTGATCGGATTGGTGTTCATCGTGCTTGGCGTCATATGCGGTTCCGGCACCCTTGAAGAATATGTGATAAGAAGAAAACAGAAGCGCTTCCTGGAGGGGAAACAGAATCATCAGATGTAGATGGTTCTGTTTTTTTATCCATCATATTTTCACCTTTCCTTCAATAAAATAAAAGGTCAGTACATTTTGAGGAGGAAGGGTATGCTAAATAGTCAAATCGAGAAGCTATTGAATAATTTAATTGGGATCGAGCATGTATCGACTACATTATATCTTGCCATGTCCGCCTATATGGCGAATCAGAATTATACGGGGATGGCAAACTGGCTGAGACTTCAGTCAGAAGAAGAGCGCACGCATATGCTGAAGCTTATCGACTATGTGACGGACAGGGGAGGAGTGGTGGATATTCAGCAGCTCCCTGCTCAGCCCAAGGTATATGGAACCCCGCTCGAAACCTTTCAAAAAGTGCTGGAGCATGAGCGTTTCGTGACCAATTCCTATCAGCAGGCATATAATTATGCCGCCCAAAACGATCAACAGACCGCCGTCATCATTCAGGAATTTCTAAGAGAACAGATCGATGAAGAAGCTCAGGCAATGACGATTGTGGACCGGTTAAAGATTGCAGGCGATAATCCAGCTGCTCTATTGGTACTGGATCAAGAGCTCGGGCAGCGTACGGCAGCACCGGCAGCCGGGGCGGCACCTGCCGGAGGTTGATTTTATAATTGAAATCCTGCTTCCCTTTTACGGAAGGAGGATTTTTTTTTGCACGAAAGGATACAGATTCTTCATTGAGTCCATACTGAAGAAAACAGAACTCGATTTAGGATGATTATATGATATACATTTACAATGATTTCGGTGGCACTCATACAACATCGATGGCTGCGGCTTTCCATTTGAAATTATTAACTAACGGGAACTTGACTAAACAAGACATCCTTTCTGTCCCTTATTTTAACAAGCTGACAAAAAAGGATACAGGTCATATTCTTTTTCATGGGATCGATGAAGATGATAACCCTGTATATACAATTGGGCGCAGGAATTCCAAATATGTCGTCCCTGCCCTGACTGATTTAAGTGACATCCTGCTTAAAAGATACGGACAAAGGGAGAAGATCATCATTTCCAACACTTCACCAACCGTCCCTCCCTTCATGACAGCAGGAGGTTTCTTCTCAAGGGAACTGGGCATCGACTGGATCGGTGTGCCCCTTCTGGTTAAAGGGGCACAGCAATGCCATGGCCTCATTCATCACCTTGTGAAAGAGACCAAACGAGTGGCAGCTACCTCCCAAGAACAGGTGATTGTGCTGGAAAATAAGGAATATCAATATAAAATTGGAAAAAAGGATATGTATTGGAAGGAAAAGTAGTATAATAATTAGATACTACTAGGTAAAAGGTCTGTATCCTGAACACCTTGCATCAACTGAATAGACCCGTACATAAAGGTCATACTACAAGAAAACGGAGGTGTCGACATTGGAAGGTAAACCATTTCACTTTGATGGCAGTCACCATTTCGCAGCAGCAGAAGCGCAAGAGAACACTCCATTTGAACTAACAGACGAGATGAGAAAAAATATCGGGGGAAACCCTTTTGAAGTACCTGGTGAAGAAGAGTAAGAGTTTTCACCCATTGCCGCCATTAACAGGCGGCATTTTTTTATCCATTCAATGGGGATAATTATATCCTTATCTTCACAAAATACGATTGTGTATATAACGAAGCAAAGGATGGATGAAGAATGGCACAGGTATTATATATAACGGCACATCCCCATGATGAGACGCAGTCATACAGCATGGCGGTTGCGAAGGCATTCATGGATACGTATAAGGAAGTAAATCCGGGGGATGAGGTAGTTCACCTCGATTTGTACCGGGAGCATATACCCCATATTGATGCGGATGTCTTCAGTGGCTGGGGGAAGCTTCAATCGGGTAAAGGCTTTGAGGAGCTTTCACAGGAAGAACAGAAGAAAGTGAATCGCCTCAATGAATTATCAGATCAGTTCATCGGGGCAGATAAATATGTTTTTGTTACCCCTTTCTGGAACTTCTCATTCCCACCGGTGATGAAAGCATATATCGATTCCGTTGCCGTGGCAGGTAAATCCTTCAAGTATACAGAGCAAGGACCGGTTGGATTACTGACCGACAAGAAAGCGATGCATATCCAGGCGCGTGGCGGTATTTATTCCGAGGGACCGGCTGCGGGTATGGAGATGGGTCATCGTTATTTAAGTATTATCATGCAGTTTTTTGGAGTGCCTTCTTTTGAGGGGCTATTTGTAGAAGGGCATGCGGCCATGCCTGATAAAGCTGAGGAAATCAAGGCGAATGCCATCGCAAGGGCGAAGGATGCAGCACATACATTTTAAGATCAGAAAAAAGGAAAGGGCCTGAGCGATATTGTTCAGGCTCTTTCCTATTATTAGAAAATCGCAGGCTTCTCAATGTCATTTCCTTTTGGCTCAGGAACGAAGGCAAGGATCACAATACCAATGATAAAGAGAATGACAAGACTGAAGACGCCACTGTTGGATTCCCCTGTCACTTGAGCTGTGACCGCAACGAGTAGAGGACCCAGGATCGACGCGAATTTACCAAAGATGTTATAGAAGCCGAAGAATTCGTTCGCATTTTTCTTAGGGATCAGTTTGGCGAAGTACGCCCTGCTCAGTGCCTGGATGCCCCCCTGGGACGAAGCGACAAGCATGGCGAGAATCCAGAAGTCCATGGTCGTTTCCAGGAAGTAGGCGTAAATGCAAACGATGATATACACGATGATTCCCACATAAAGCATCTTTTTCCCGGTGAATCTTTCAGCGAGTCTTCCATATAGTATTGCGAATGGTCCGGCCACCACCTGGGTCACAAATAGAATGATCAAGAGGTTGGTGGAGGTGATCCCGAGATCCGATCCATATGCCGTCGACATGGTAATGATGGTACCGACACCATCAATATAAAAGAAGTAAGCAAGCAGAAATAAAAAGAGTGCCCGGTATTTCCTGATTTCTTTCACCGTTTTGCCGAGGCGTTTGAAGCTATTCGCCACAGGGCTTTTTTCTCGTTGGATGAAGTAGCGCTGATGGACATTTTTTAACAGTGGGATGGAGAATAGTCCCCACCATAATGCGGTGATCACAAAGGCAATCTTACTGGCGACGGTGACTGAAAAGGGCAGGGTCCCATTCTGGGATAAGATGATGATGGCGATGCTTAAGATGAACGGGATCGTACTGCCGATATACCCGAATCCAAATCCCCTCGATGATACACGGTTCATCCGTTCTTCTGTCGTAACATCGGTCAAGAAAGCATCATAAAAGACGTTCGAACCGGCTGAACCGACGGCTGCCACTGTATAAAAGATTAATAAAAGAAGCCACTGGTCACTTGGAACAAAAGCGAGGAGGGCCGTGAATGTCACCCCTAATGCAAAGAAGAAGGAAAAGAACTTCTTCTTGTAGCCTTCATAATCTGCTATGGTCCCAAGTATCGGACCGATCATGGCGAGGATGAAGGTCGCAATTGCGATGGTGTACCCCAGGTATGCTGTCGAATCAGCGGCACCGATACCTGCATTGGTGGCGGCCGCTTTATAGAAAAGCGGAAAGACCGCGGTAGAAATGATAATGGAATAGGCTGAGTTTGCCCAGTCATAAAAGATCCAGCTGCTTTCTTCTTTCGAAAAACGTTTCATGTTTTTTCCCCCTAAGGAAACAAAGTCTTCTTTAGATATCCAGTATCTCTTCGATCGGTTTCCCATCACTATTTTCTAAGCTAACGCCGAGCAATCTTGCAAAGGTTGGTCCTTCATCGGTGAGGCACATAGAAGGAATCTCCTGGTTTGAGCGTATCCCTTTTCCTAAAGCCATGAAAATCGTGGAGTAGTTCTCCTTTTCGGGAGAATAGCCGTGAGAGCCGTACGTATAACGCTTCTCTTTCACATCCTCCGGGGTAATCGAATGAATGAAGGGCCCATCCAGCGTATCTTTAAAATAAAAACCGGTCCGTGCCTCGAGCATAAATGCACACTGCTCATCGGCCCCTTTCATTGCAGCCTCTTCACCGGTTAGAATGGATTCGATTCCATTTAAAGGGTCAGCTTGCAGCTCTGACAATAGTGATTTCACTTCCCGGGTCGTTCCCGGATCCTTTGTGTACACATAAGCCGATCCATCACATCCTTTGCAGTAAGCCTTCCAATCAGTCACCTTCCCGCGGCGGGTTATGGTGATCAGCCCCCTTTCCCTTAAAAGGACGTTTAGTTGAACGGCCTTTGATTCATCGAGGGCACTATGATCCCCGAGGGCGACAATGGTCGATTGATCATACATACCGTTCTCCTTTAGGGCTTCTATGATCCTTCCCAATCTGTCATCATGTCGGCGGAGGGCCGCATGTGCTTCCTCAGAAGAAAAGCCGTGGTAATGCCGCTGGGTGTCGAGGTCTGTAAAATGGACAAGCAATAAGCCGGGTTTCCTTTTTATGGTTTCGACCGTTGATTGGAGGACGAAATCATCCAGCTCAGGCTGATTCAAGCCGTTGCGACTATGACCAAAGAGCCGGTTCATCTGCAGTTGATAGAGGGGACTGCCGTTCAACAGGGACACAAGGATTTGATTTTGCCAAGGTCGATTGGCGAATATTTCGGGCATATTATAATCAATATCCGCTTTCGCTGTCACCGGCCAAAGCAGAGCGGCCGTGGTCATTCCAGCTTTTTTTGCTTCATCATACAGGGTGGTTCCCTTGATGGACTTCCGGTACCAGTGCCAATCCGGGGAATCCCTGCCCGGTTGAAGGAGCGTATTATTGACAACACCGTGGCGGTTGGGGTATTTGCCGGTGACGATCGTTGCATGACAGGGATAGGTGACGGAAGGGTAGATCGTTTTGACCCTTCGGCAGAAGGATCCATGTGCAAGCAGTTCCTGGAAGTGGGGGAGGTCTTTCAGAATGGGAAAATCCAAAGCAGATAAACAGTCGAATGAGATGATGATCAGGTGATCGGTCAAACGTTTCATAAGGTCCTCCAGTTTCCGATGCAGGATTGTACTATATACCTATTAATATAGCAGAACATTCAGAATAAAAACATGAAATTTAGATGATGAGGAAGTTAAGGGGATGTAAAAAGGGGGGGATATGTCTTGAAAAAGACAGGGAAGGGAGAAGCCGTCCCTGTCACCAGGATATTAGATTTTTACCTTTTTTAATATCGTGCTGTCCTTGTGTACATCAAGGGTGCCGGAGTATTCTACCGTATCGATCACGCAATGTTCACGGATCACGACGTTTTTACCCCGCACGAGTTTCGCTTTCGTGTTTTCCAGATAGACTTCATCGCCCTCGATTAGATCGGAAAACAAATAATCTTCTTTTTGCAGAAGGAAATTGACCACTTGCTTGATCAGTCCGTTCGAGCTGTGGTGTGTAACCGAGATCTTCTCGCCACCGATTTCTTTAATGGAAGATTCATGATTGATTTCGATGTGGACTTTGTCGGCATTGAGCAATCCATCGATATGGACGGAGCCCGAAGAAGAGAAGGTTTCGACTTCACAGTCCTGATCAACCCGCAGGGAACCGCTCGCTTTGATCGATCCGCCCTGGATCTTTCCGCCTATTTTGCATGAACCGCTTATCTTGAATTTCTCAACGATAAGGTCCCTGGTCACTTTACTCGATCCACTTATGTTCATTTCGGACGCCATGACGGAGCCATCGTACTTAGAGCTGCCGCTCGTCGTGATTGTTTCTGCCTTTGTATCGCCTTCGATGGTGGAGGAACCGCTTGTTTTAATGAGGCCGGATTTCACATTGCCTGCAACGGTGCCGGATCCGGAGATTTTCATCTCCCGGCAGTCAACGTCACCTGCGATCTTTCCGCTTCCACTGATCTTCACTTCATCAAACAGTCCTCCGCCGGATGTCCCTGATCCGCTGATCTTCAAATCATGAAGCTTATTCTTTTCCACTGTATTCATCCTGTTTTCCTCCAAATTAAGGGACATCAAATCCCTTTCGTATTTGTTAACGTGATTTTCAATTCTTCCGTCATCTGTTGTAAATCGAATCTCAATACGACTTGAGCCATATGGTCCACTACAAAGTCCGAGGGGAGGGGCAGGAGCATCCACATATACGCCTCTCCTTTACGGATACCTATGAGTTCAAGGGAAGATTCCTGCAGTGGTGTGAACTTCTCATGAAGAAAAAGAAATAGGGTTTGCCTTGCTTCCTCAGGTACCTCAAGCCTCTGTGCCTTCTCGATGATCAGCATATTCAAGATATCCTGGAATTCGAATGCGTCTTTAACCGCCAATAGCGGGGAGCAGAGGGCCATCGTTTGTTCTGAAAGGATGCTGAGTGAGCGTAATTCTTCCTTACTGATCTCCATCCTGGCGGGATTGGGTGAAAAGAAGTCCGAAAGCTCATCCAGGGAATAGCCGTCTTTCATCTCTTTGATCGTATCGATGCGGGAAAGCATCTTTTCCCTGGGGAAGAATGTTTCCTGCCCGGTGTAGCTCGATTTCTTGATGAACCAGCTTTCAGGTATGATATTCTTCCGTTTCCACCGGTAAAGCTGACCATAGGATATCCCCGTCAGCTCCAATACTTCCTTCTTGGAAATAAGATCGGTTTCCATAGAGGAATCACCTCTTTTCGTAACAAAACATTGTTACGTTACTTTATAAACAGTCTAACAGAACAATGTTACGTTAGTAAAGAAAAATGTAAAAAAAATGAAGAACCCTTTTTTCATCCACTACCTGCCAAACTGTCCAATTAATGTTTAATCCAACCCATCAAGGGTACTAAGGAAACAGAATGTTTTACATAGTAAACATTAATAACCGTAGAGAGGGATGAAAGAATGGGAGAAGATCGTCGTACGAAGGTGAACGCGAAAAGCAAGGATGAACAGCTTGAACAGTATCGCGTGGAGGATGAAGGAAAGCATCTTACAACGAATCAAGGATTGAAAGTATCAGAGGATGAGTTCTCGCTGAAAGCAGGAGAGCGGGGACCTACCTTAATGGAGGATTTCCACTTCCGTGAGAAAATGACCCACTTCGACCATGAACGGATTCCTGAGCGGATTGTCCATGCACGCGGGTTCGCTGCACACGGAGAGTTCGAACTCTATGACTCTATGAAAGAATATACCCGGGCCGGATTTCTTCAGGACACCTCAAAGAAGACACCTGTTTTTGTCCGTTTCTCCACTGTAGCGGGATCCAGGGGTTCAGCGGAGACGGTACGTGATGCGCGGGGATTTGCAACCAAATTTTATACAGAAGAAGGAAATTATGATCTCGTCGGCAATAATATCCCGGTTTTCTTTATTCAGGATGCCATTAAATTCCCTGACCTCGTTCATGCCCTTAAACCGGAACCCCATAATGAAATGCCGCAGGCTGCTTCAGCACATGACACGTTCTGGGACTTTGTTGCGAACAATCAGGAATCCGCCCATATGGTGATGTGGGCCATGTCGGATCGGGCAATTCCCCGGAGCCTCAGGATGATGGAAGGCTTCGGTGTCCATACGTTCCGCCTGGTAAACGCAGAAGGCAAAGCGCATTTTGTGAAGTTCCATTGGAAACCGGTGCTTGGAACCCATTCCCTCGTTTGGGATGAGGCTCAGAAGATCAATGGGAAAGACCCTGATTTCCACCGCCGCGACTTGTACGAATCCATCGAAAATGGGGACTACCCTGAGTTTGAATTGGGCGTGCAGCTCATCAAGGAAGAAGATGAATTTAACTTTGACTTTGATGTGCTCGATCCCACCAAGCTATGGCCGGAAGAGGAAATCCCTGTGAAGATCGTCGGAAAAATGACCCTCAATCGCAATGTGGACAATGTGTTTGCCGAAACGGAGCAGGCGGCATTCCATCCTGGATCTGTCGTTCCTGGAATCGATTTCTCCAATGATCCGTTGTTACAAGGCCGCTTATTCTCCTATACAGATACACAATTGATCCGCCTGGGAGGTCCGAACTTCCACGAGCTTCCTATCAATAGACCCGTGTGCCCTTTCCATAATAACCAGCGTGATGGATACGGCCGGCATACCATCAACAAAGGGCAGGTGAGCTATCATAACAATTCGCTTGCTCACAATACACCAGCCCCTGCTTCGGCGGAAGAGGGAGGCTATACTCATTATCAAGAAAAAGTGGAAGGGCGCAAGGTCCGGGCAAGAAGTGAAAGCTTCAAGGATCACTTCTCACAGGCAACCATGTTCTGGAACAGCATGAGCGGCCCTGAAAAAGAGCATATCGTACAAGCCTTCAGCTTTGAACTGGGAAAAGTGAAGAGTAAATCGGTTCAAAAGCAGGTCGTCGAAATGTTTGCAAACGTCAGCATGGACCTTGCAAAAGGTTTTGCCGAAGCGATTAATATAGAAGTGCCTGAAGGAGAAGGCTCGAACGTAACGAAGTCCTCAAAAGCCCTTAGTCAGGAACATACGATTAAAAACCCGGCCACCCGTAAAGTGGGTGTCATCCTTGGAGAAGGCTATAAGGGAGAAGATGTGAAGATGGTTTTATCTTCCCTTAAGGAAGAGGGTGTCCAGCCTGAAATCATCAGTGACAAACTGGGGATGCGTAAAGGGGATGATGGCACCGAGCTTGAAGTGGACCATACATTCTTAACAGGAGAATCAGTACTGTTCGACAGTCTTTACGTTGTAGGAGGGGAGAACGTAGATAAAAAATTCTCTCAGGACACGACCTACTTTGTGAAAGAAGCATATTCTCACTTTAAGCCGATAGGTGCCACACATGAAGGTATCCACTGGTTGGAAGAAGCCGGTGTGAGCGGTTCCGGTGTTGTAACGGGAGATGACATGAAGTCATTTGCCAAAGAGTACACGACAGCCATCGCAGCCCATCGTCATTGGGATCGTGAATTGGTATGAAAATAAATGAAGAAAGAAGAGAGACCCTCTCTCTACTTAAAGAAGGAAATGCTAGACCTGATTTTTTAAGGTCTAGCATTTTTTTATATTAAAAACGCCCTTTTTACTAGAGAATAGACGTTTATATCATTCGAAACTAGCAATGCGTACATAAGATAACCATGTAAAATGATTTACCAATACTGAATAAGTGAGGTGAATAAGAATGGGTGTCAGTCATTCTCATAGTGAATTTGATTTTTACAGTTTGTTATTAGTTCTACTAATTGTGGCTTTTCTAGTATTGCTTGCCATTAATCCTCTGGCAGCATTGATTGTAGGAATCGCTATTCTCGTTCTGCTTGCAGTAGGTTCTTTTATCTAAACCGAAGAGATAAAGGTCTACCATTCCTTTTAGGACAGGTAAGGATTCCGTATTCAATGAATGCCATTTATATTGGAGTTTTCGAAGAGATGGAGGGGAAATCAATGAGTGAAAAAAATAATCCACTAGAAGGTATCATGGAATTAATCAACCAATACACAAAAGAAGATGCAGCGAAATTGGATTTGGAGTCAGCAAAGGATACACTAGGTTCTTTATTAAATGAGGACGGTTTAAAAGGACTATTAAAAGCTGAAGGGAATCATTCTCTGGATGCACTGGGTTCACTTGGGAACTTAGGGGCCATGGCGAACGTGATGAATGTGCTGCCCATGGTTGAAAAGGTGGTGAAACAGCGTATGTCTAAAAAACAGTCAGATGCCTATAAGCATGATGGATGTAAAAAAGACCAGCACGAGGAAACGAATGGATTAGGGGACATCAAAGAACTTCTTGAAGATATTCTGGACGAATTAAAGAAGATAAAAAAATGTACGTGCTGTAAAAAGAAGCATGGTTGTGACAAAGGTAACTGGGAACACTTGTATTAATAGAGCCGGCGAATATGCCGGTTTTTTTTTGTGTTTCCGCTTGAGAGAACCCCTCTAAATCAATTACTTGATTTGGCCACTGCCTCCCTTTATACTCATCAATCAACGGTCATACGCGCCCTTTATGAGCAAAAATTTCCATAAGCAAAAATCTTGAAAGTCAAAAAAGGTCAAAGTATACTGAGTATATAAGGTCAAAGAAAGTCAAAGTCAAACATAAACAAGCTGACCTTATCCATTCGCTAATTATTAATCATTTAAATATAACAAGACTATAGGAGGTCATGTTTAATGAAATGCCAAGTATGTCAGCATAATCAGGCAACCATCGAAGTGTATACGCAAATGAATGGCAAGAAGTCCAGTATGAAGATGTGTTCAACTTGCTTTCAAAAGCAGCAGGCACCTTCTGGCATTCATGGGGGCTTTCCGTTCGATGAACTGTTTAAAGGCATGAGTATGGGTGGAAGCCCTGACCAAGGATTCCAAAGCAACCATCAGCCATCTTCCCCACAAAAAAAGGATGGGAATGGAGGAAACGGCATTCTCGATCAGTTTGGTCGAAATGTGACAGGGGCTGCGAAAGCCGGATTGATTGATCCTGTCATCGGCCGCGACAAAGAAGTGGAACGCGTCATTGAGATCCTGAATCGACGCAATAAAAACAACCCCGTATTGATCGGGGAGCCCGGTGTCGGAAAAACAGCGATCGCAGAAGGGTTGGCACGTAAGATCGTAGCAGGTGATGTTCCATCCAAATTATTAAATAAAGAAGTGTATGTGATGGATGTTGCTTCATTGACTGCCGGTACAGGCGTTCGCGGTTCCTTTGAAGAACGTTTAAAAGCCATCATCAGTGAACTGCAGAAACGCGAAAACGTAATGCTATTCATTGATGAAATCCATCAATTAGTCGGTGCCGGCTCCGCAGAAGGTTCCATGGATGCAGGAAACATCCTGAAACCGGCTTTAGCCCGCGGTGAACTGCAAGTAATCGGGGCCACCACGTTGAAGGAGTATCGCCAAATCGAAAAAGACGCGGCACTTGAACGCCGCTTCCAGCCGGTGATGGTCAATGAGCCGACACCCGAGGAAGCCATTGAAATCCTAAAAGGATTAAAAGATAGATATGAAGACTATCATGGAGTGGAATTTACAGAAGAGAGCATCGAGGCTTGTGTGAAATTGTCCCACCGTTATATCCAGGACCGGTTCCTCCCCGATAAAGCCATTGATTTAATGGATGAGGCAGGTTCAAAAGTCAATCTGCTATCGGAAGGCAAGGATAAAACGGCCATCCACAAAAAATTAAATGATGTACGATTAAAGAAAGAGCAGGCCACGAAGGAAGAGAATTATGAGCAAGCGGCGATTCTTAGGGACGAGGAAGCAGAATTGGAAAGACAGCTGGGTGAAGGCAAGTCTGATGCCAAGCCTCTTGTGGAAAAAGAATTGATCCAGACAATCATTGAGGGCAAGACGGGTATACCGGTAGGAAAGCTTCAAAGTGATGATCGCAAGAGGATGAAATCACTTGAAGAAAACCTTGCCCACAAAGTGATCGGCCAGGAAGAAGCAGTGAAGAAAGTAGCGAAGGCGGTCCGCCGCAGCCGTGCAGGCTTGAAGGCGAAGCACCGTCCGATCGGGTCATTCCTATTCGTGGGTCCAACCGGCGTAGGGAAAACAGAATTAACGAAGACACTGGCAGAAGAGCTGTTTGGATCCAAAGATTCCATGCTTCGATTAGATATGAGTGAGTATATGGAGAAACACTCTGTTTCTAAATTGATCGGTTCACCTCCAGGCTATGTAGGCCATGAGGATTCCGGACAACTGACAGAAAAAGTGAGAAGAAATCCTTATTCCATCATCCTCCTTGATGAAATCGAAAAAGCACACCCGGATGTGCAGCATATGTTCCTGCAAATCCTTGAAGACGGGCGTCTTACTGATAGTCAGGGTAGAACGGTCAGTTTCAAAGAAACGGTCATCATCATGACAAGTAACGCAGGAGTGACAGACAAGAAGGAAACCGTAGTCGGTTTCAACACCGGAGGCACAGATGCGATTAAAGAAACGAATATTCTTCAATCACTTGGTGCCTACTTTAAACCGGAGTTCCTGAACCGGTTTGACAGTATCATTGAATTTGAATCTCTTGAAAAAGAAGAGCTTCTCCAAATTCTTGATCTCATGCTGAATGAGTTACAGACTGAGCTTAAGGAACAGGGCATCACTGTGACCATCGATGATGAAGCCAAGCGGAAGCTCGTTGAACTTGGTTACCACCCTGAATTTGGTGCACGTCCATTACGCAGGGTGATCCAGGAAAGAGTGGAAGATAACATTGCCGACTTCCTCCTTGATGAAGAAGGCGTAACGGAACTGATCGTATCCGTTGAAAATGAAGAAATCGTCGTGAAATAAACGAAAAGAAGCATCCTGAAACCAGGGTGCTTCTTTCTTCATTCTTTTCGTTTTAAAATGGCGATGTATATGGCCATCGTGACATAGACGCCTATAACCAGGACAATAAATAGAGGTGTGGAAATGGAGTTCATGGAAACACCCTCACTTTAAATCATGAAAAGATGGATGGAAGATCAATAATAGGATGGCAATGATAGGAACGGATAAGATGAGTGCTAGCAGCGGTTTCTTGTGATGCAGTCCCAAAATGGAAAACATGATGATATTAAATACAGCAGACCAGCCTAAATTCCAGCCATTTTCGTAAAGGAAAAGCCCTTTTTTATGAAATAAGTATTCCAGGAACGTAAAGTATGCGATCCAGCTTGAGACGTACAGAAATTTCTTTTTCCGATAGGGGAAATAACGAAGATAAATCATAATCACCACTGGAATGATGAAAAAGGTGAAAACGAGATCGATTAACGTATGATTCAACCAGTCGACCGTCACCGCTCTATACTCCCAAAGCGTATGGTTATAAAAAACGACGTTATAAGAGAGATTGCAGATAATATAAAACTGAACCGTTGGGTAAAAGTCCTTCCAACGCTTCCAATCAATAAAGAACTTTGCGAAAAGTATATAAACCACGACTACCAGTATTAGATACATAATGGGGTACAATCCTTGTTTTTTGTTACTTATTATAGACGTAATGGAAAAAGAATAGACCCTTTGTACAGAGAAAGTGCCTGATTCAATCGAGAATCAGGCACTTTCTCTGTATTTATTCCATTTCCTTCAGAACTTTATCAATCGCTTGAGCCACACCGTGATCGGTATTGATGCCCGTTACCCAATCGGCGGCTTCCTTCACAGCTTCCTGAGCATTGCCCATGGCGACTCCGAAGCCTGATTCACGGATCATGGCGATGTCATTCATGCTGTCACCGACTGCCATGACCTGGTCCATTGAAAGATCCAGCCATTTGCACACCTTCACTAATGCGGCCGCTTTATTGACCCCGGCTGGATTGATTTCAATATTGGTCGGTGATGAGTTCGTGATTTCCAATGCTTCATTTTTTACGAGTTCGTCCATCATGACTTTACGTACGTCATCATCCTGAATATCGAATCCGAATTTCAGCCAGTTATAGGATTCGATGTCCTGATCAAAAGGCTTCTTACTATTGAATAACCCTTGGGAAGTGGAAGACCAGAAATACACATCATGCTCTTCCTTAAGGGCCCACAGCTGCTTTACAAGGTCAGTCTCAAGGGGGATGCTGTCCACCAGATTATATTCATGATCGTAGATTTCCCCGCCGTTCACGGTGACAAGATAAGAGGAACGTCCAAGCTCATCAGAAATGTCCCGGCATGTAAAGAGGGACCGGCCGGTACTCAACACGACGTGAATCCCCTTTTCCTTCGCGCGCTGAATGGCTTGTTCATTTTCCGGGGAAACTTCTCCTTCATGATTCACGAGAGTTCCATCCATGTCCAGTGCAATCAGTTTGATATCCATTTTTCCTATCACGTCCTTCTATTCATTCATATACAGTTTAATATACTCGGAGCATATCTTCTAGGGACGCGACTTGGTGATAGATGATTTCATATATAGGGGAATACATAATACAATGGAAGAAGTATATGTTGAGAGGAAGAGAGGCTATGTATTTACATATGAAAAGGGGAATGAATTCACATGAAGCCGTTTACTGAAGAAGTGGTTAAAATCATTCAGCGCATTCCGCATGGAAGAGTGATGACGTACGGCCAAATCGCAGCACTGGCAGGCAGTCCCAGGGCGGCAAGGCAGGTCGTGAGGATTCTACATTCCATGAGTGAAAAATATAAACTCCCCTGGCACCGGGTTTTGAATAGCAAAGGGGAAATCGGTTTCCGGGATGAAGAGCAGTTGCTGACCCAAAGGCTATCGCTTGAAGCGGAGGGGGTTCAGTTTATAGGGGAAAATCGAATTGAGATGAAGGCGTATCAGTATATACCCGGACCTGAGTGAGACAAGTAAGGATGATGGAACATTATTGCATTATTGTAAAATTGATGCATAGCACCATGTAGGTAAACTTTATGGCAAGATGACCTGGTCCAACTTTGAAAAAGGATGGACCAGGTCATTTTTTTCTGCACAGGTTTAAACAGTGGCAAAAAGAGGTATAGATGCTTTGTTGAATACAAATTATATTTTTAATTTTCAACTATATTTTTGGAAAATAAATGAGAGCGAAGAGGTTGATGAAAGATGGCAAAAGGTGATTTGCTGATCATTGGAGGCAACGAGGATAAATCGGATGAGAAAGTCATCTTATCGAAGTTCGCTGAACTATGTCAAACAAGACAGGGCCCGATTGGGATCGTGACGACTGCTACAGCTTATCCGGAGGAAGTGGGGAATGAATACGCAAGCTTGTTTCACACTCTACATGGAACAAAACCACTCTTGCTCCATTTGGATTCCCGGGAGAAAGCGGACAATCCCGAACTGATGGAGCAGCTGTCGACACTGTCGGGGTTATTCATGACAGGCGGGGATCAGCTCAGGCTCACAAGCATCCTTGGGGGGACAACCTTCTATAAACACTGCTTCCAGGAGTGGAAGTCGGGTCTTTTCATAGGCGGGACGAGTGCAGGCGCTGCTGTCATGAGCAGGTTGATGATCATATCATCCAAAATTTCAAAAAAAGAAGATGTCTCCATCCTGGAAATGGGCTCTGGCTTCGGGTTCCTCGAAGACGTCATTATTGATCAGCATTTTTCCCAGCGTGATCGATTTACAAGGCTGATGAGGGCCATTGCCTTAAATCCTCAGATCATCGGTGTGGGAATTGATGAAAATACAGCCATTTGGGTCAATAGTGAACGGAATCAATTTGAAGTGATAGGTGAATTCAATGTGAGCATTTTCGATGGGAAAACCTCTTCCTATGTAGATGTTGCCGAAAATAAAGAAAACATGACCATTTCTGATATTCGTTTTCACACACTGGGTGAGGGCGCGATTTTCGATTTAACCAAACGGGAACTAATTATATCTTAAGGAGAGAACATTCAATGAAAATCAATCGCGTCAATTACTTATCCGGTCCTAATTTATACAGCTTCAAACCGACGATCTGCATCGAACTCGATATAGAAGGGTTCGAAGAGAAGCCCTCGAATCTGCTCGAGGGGTTTATTGACCGTTTGCTTAAGGTCATGCCATCCTTATTCACACATACATGTTCACGGGGGTATGCAGGGGGCTTTGTGGAGCGCCTGTATGAGGGGACGTGGATGGGCCACATCCTTGAACATATCGCACTTGAAATCCAGCATCTGGCGGGGATATCTGTCAAGCGCGGCAAGACCATCACGGGTGAAAGGAAAGGGATTTACTTTGTGACCTACGATTATGTGGAGAAGAAGTCCGGCTATTATGCGTTTACAGCAGCAATGGAGATCGTTTCAGCCATTCTTGATGAACAAGAGGTCAGTGCCGAGCCTTACATATCAAAAACTTCAGATCTCTATCATCTGCATAAAATGGGACCGAGTACAGAAGCGATATATCAAGCAGCCAAAGACCGGAAGATACCGGTTGAAAGGACGGGTACAAACAGTCACTTAAGACTCGGGACCGGTAAGAAACAAAAATTCGTTCAGGCGACCATCTCGAGTCAATCCTCTTACCTTGCTGTAGAGAATTCCTGTGATAAAGATGAGACAAAACGATTATTGAAGAGTGCCGGACTTCCCGTTCCGGATGGTGACGTGGTTTCAAACGAATTCGAGCTTCTTCAGTCTGCTGAGAAACTCGGATTCCCTCTCGTGATCAAACCTGTCAATGGACGTCAGGGACAAAATATCGTGACGGATATCCAGAATGACCTTGACCTATTGACGGCATTTCGCTGTGTATACAATGAAGGGACCGATTATATCGTCGAGCGTTACTATAAAGGGAATGATTACCGGTTTCTTGTCGTGAATGGCGAACTGATTGCAGCGAGTCTTCGCCTCCCTCCTTCGGTAATCGGTGATGGCCGTAAAACAATCAAGGAATTAATTGAAAGCGAAAACAAAAATCCGTTGCGCGGAGAAGGACACGAGAAGGCGATGAGCAGAGTTCCCCTGGATGAACGGACCGTTGTACAACTGGAGAAGGCTGGTCATTCCCTTGATTCTGTCCTTAAAACGGGACAGGCCCTTGAGGTTTTGGGGAACGCGAATCTTTCGACTGGCGGGTCCGCCATTGACGTGACAGATGATGTCCATCCCCATTACCGGAAGATGGCTGAAGGAGCAGCGGCGGCGATCGGTCTGGATATTGCCGGGATCGATATTTTGTCCCCGGATGTAACAGTCCCATTCGAAAAGGGGACTGCAGCGATTCTTGAAGTGAATGCTGCGCCGGGGATCCGGATGCATCATTATCCTTCAGAAGGAAAAAGCAGGGACGTCGGGGGAGCGATTGTAGACTATTTATTCGCAAATCGCGAGGAAGCCGCCATCCCGATAGTCGCTGTGACAGGAACGAACGGTAAGACCACGACGTGCCGGCTGGTCTCCCATCTTTTGCAAAAGGAGAATGTGACCGTCGGCTTTACATGCTCGGACGGGATTTGGATCGACGAACATCAGATTGATGAAGGTGATTGCAGCGGTCCAAAAAGCGCGAGGAAAGTCCTATCCCACCCTGGTGTAGACGTGGCTGTGCTTGAAACGGCCAGGGGAGGCATGCTTAGGGAAGGTCTGGCTTTCAGGCATTGTGACGTTGCCGTTATCACCAATATCAGTGAAGATCATCTGGGGCTGAATGGCATAGATACTCTGGAGGATTTAAAAAAGCTGAAACAGACCGTTGCCGAAGTAGTTCTGCCTGGAGGATCATGCATATTGAACGCAGATGACCCAAGATGTGTTGAAATGGCAACTGAAACGTACGGGAAGATCATCTATTTCTCCCTTTCCCTTTCCAATCCTGTGATACAGGAGCATATAGAGAACGGGTATGAGGCGTGGTACATGGATGAAGGCTGGGTCATGCATACCTGTGAGGGGAAAACCGAAAGATTCCTGCCGGTCTCCCATATCCCCATCACCATCAACGGAGCTGCCAGGTACAATATCCTGAATGTGCTCGGCTCGCTTGCAGCCGCCCATTCGTTAGGGCGTCCACTCTCGGAACTTCGGAGCAGGGTGATCAGTTTTCTGCCGACAGAAAACCAAAATCGCGGACGTTTCAATGTACAAACGGTACAAGGAAGAACCATCATTGTTGATTATGCACACAATCCAGCGGGCTTGAGGGCCTTGTTCGACACCATCGTTCATTTTAAGGATGGAAGGGTCATCACGGTTGGCTCAGCTGCGGGAGACAGGAAAGACGAAACGATTCAGGACATGGGGAGGATTTTTGGAGAGCAATCGGATATCTTCATCATCAAGGAAGACCTGAATTTAAGAGGGAGAACCCCTGGGGAAACCGTCCATTTGCTGACCATGGGGGTCAAACAATCCAAAGAACAACCATCGATTCATGTGCAGCCAGAAGAGATCCATGCTTTGTTCATGGCCTGGGAGATGTCACAACCCGGTGACACATTACTGTTTTTATATGACGATTACGCTTCGATTCAAACGTTTACAGAAGAGGTCATGAAGAGTTCTCTATCAATAACAGAGTTTCAAAGGGCTGAATAGAATCGGATTACAATCACACATATGTAAAAAAGCTCAGAGGCGACTCTGAGCTTTTCCTTTCAATAAGCACTGTTCGTTAATGCAGCTGCCCGTTCTTCAATTTCTTCAGCCAGCTTCTTTGTCTTGTGGCAGTAACCGTATACACAGCCAAACCGAATCCTGCAAGTCCAATGCTGACTTGAAGGAGGAGCTCCATATCGAAACCAAGTCCTGTGAATCCGCCGGCGCACCCTGACAGTATCAGGATAAAAGCTTTCTTTTTTTGGCTTTCGTATATCTTGAATTGAAACTCATTTTGCTGATGAAGGTCCTTTTGTTCTAGTGCTTTTTCAGGGACATCCAACAACTGCCGGACTTTCTGGACGGTCTGAAAAAGGGGCTGGGCACTGACCCATTTCATGAGAAGCTCCCATTTGTTCGTGTTGCTTTCCTTCACCCAGTCCAAGAAGGCCGGCTTGACGATATCAAGGGTTTCTTCATCCGGACTCAGCGTATGGACGAGCCCTTCAATGGTTGCAAAAGATCGACCCAAAAAGATGAAGCGGGTCGGCACCTGTACAGGTAATGATTTCACCATATCGTTGATTTCCTTCTTCACGCTTAGGAGATCCATCTGCTTGAACTGCTCCATATCAAGTGTGACAAATTCCTTCAACACAGGCTCAATCGTTTTCGGACTTGCGTCAGGAAGCAGGAATCCAAGGTCAGCCAATGCCTCGGATGCTTTACGGAAATTCTTTAACAGGATCCCTTCGAGAAGATCTTGAAAATGGGCAGAATCCCTTTTCGAAATTTCCCCGATCATGCCGTAATCCAAGAGAACAAAAGTACCATCGTGCTGAAGCAGTATATTCCCTGCATGCGGATCGGCGTGGAAGATCCCGGGCTCGAGCCATTGGGGAAGAAAGAGACGGAATAATTGTTTTGCCAGCTTCTGACCATCCAATCCATATGCCCCTATCGCTTTTCTATCATTCAATCGAACCCCGTCGACCCATTCCATCACCAATACTTTGTCTGTACAGAGTTCGGGGTACATCGCCGGGATCTTTACATTGGAATGATCTTTAAATCGCTGTTTAAAAGAAATGGCGGTATTCATTTCCTTCGAAAAGTCCAGCTCCTGCTCGATGACCTGCTTCAATTCTCTATATAGCATCTTAAAATCAAGGAATTCCTTTGGCATTGGAGCGAAGTGCCGGGCAAACCAGATGATGATGGATAGAGTGCGGAAATCCGTCTTCACAAGTGATGGGATTTCCGGCCGCTGCACTTTGATGGCCGCTTGTGTACCATCCAGCAGTGTTGCTTTGTACACTTCCCCGATGGAAGCGGAAGCGATGGCTTCTTGATCAATGGCTAATACCTTGGAAGAAACGGAGCCGTCCCATTCCCGTTCAAGAACCGATTCAATGTCCCCCCAGGGAGAAGGAGGGACGTGATCAACCAAATCTTGAATTTGATTGATGAATCCTTTTGGAAGCAGATCCTCACGTATACTTAATAGTTGTCCAACCTTGATCAACACCCCATTTAATTCAAACAGAGTGTCTTTGAATTCTTTTCCGATTCGTTCCCAAAGTTTATCTTTCTCCCATTGGGACTTCCCTCGCAGTCGGTACCAGTAGACCCTTATGACAATGGATAAGGCGAGTGATAATACCTTCCACATTCTCCAAAGCTTGTTTTCTGTCTTCATCATTTCATCCCCTGTAAACGGATATCTATATCTATTATGTAATACGTATGGAAAATAAGAAAGTTTCGGTTTTTGTATTTTCAGAAAAAAGCAGTCGGATTTATGGATTTTTATGGTAAAATGAATGGGATAAGGGGGAGTGGATGTGAATTGAAAAAAGGCTGGATTTCCATTGTTGGTGGCTTTATTGTCGGATTGATCCTCTCCTATCGATTCTTAGAATACAACGGATGGATCATTTACAAAATGGATAACAATGGTCATGTTCTAAGTACCGTGAAGGAAATGGATTTTAATTTAATCACGAACTCGTTTCTCCTAATGGCAGCCTCAACTTTGATTATTTATCTGACTTTGAGATTGATTGAAACAATATGGAAGAGAAAATCCGGGTGAAGGATGCGTGGGTGGATAAGGTACTGGCTTTGGTGATGTGAAAGAGGCGGGTGTCTCTTTCACATCTTTTCTTGAAAAAGCCAAGATAATAGCCTTTTTCCCTCGCTTTGGTCAATTTTTTCATTTTCTACAGCTTCCAAGATAGAACGCCAGGATGGAAGGATAATAAATTCAAGCCCTTTTACGGTTCCTGTAAGAAGGTGTTGAACAAATTCTTCTATTTTATCGATGGCGTGTGGATTTTCTTCACACAGTAACCGGCCGACGTTCAACTTAATGGTGGCATCGAGCCCAGTTATAAAAGCCATTTCAAGTTTTTTGACAGGATCATTTACCGTATCGGCTGCCCCCTCCATCCGGTCAATAATTCGTTGCTCAACATCATGTCTGATCACCGTGTATAATTGAGCCTTTGAACCAAAGTGGTGATAGATCACCCCGGTCGTCATATTCGCCTCCTTCGCTAAATCCTTGATATTGACTCCTTCATATCCTTTCTCTTTAAATTGTTCCAGTGCTAATCTGATAATCGTCTCTTTTTTACTTCCCGGTACAGGTATCCAATTTTTCATATATGTATCATATCATATTGACAACAATTTGTAACTAAGTTACGTTATACATAACCAAGTTATGCCTTTGGTAAAAATATCAATTGAGGTGGAGTAAATGAAACTGGCTTTTCTATGTCATCCTGTAACAGATTTAAAGAAATCTCTTATTTATTATCGAGACACGTTAGGATTTGAAGAAGCATGGAGGGAAGGGGATCATACAATTGCCCTCAGGCTTCCGGGAACGGATGTTCAATTGATGATTGAAAATGATGAGCCTGAATTAGTACCAGGCGGAATGTTTATTGTAGACAGCGTCGATGATTATTATCAACAACACCAGGAAGAGCTCCATTTCATTAAGACTCCATGTGATATTCCACCAGGAAGATATGCCATATATCAGGATGATAGCGAAAATCTAATCCGGATTCTTGATTTGAGCCGTGAGCGTTAGGGAGGTAAGGTGGGTTTTACACTCAATTTAACAGGTGAAATACCGCTTGAAATCAGCAGTTAAAACGGAAGAATGAATCAGCAGCTAAACTACCCCCAAATATTCAGCTGCTGATTTTCGTTTCAATTTCTGCAGCTGAAACCCCGTGCCAATCCCCCGCGAGAACCTCTGCTTCTACGTAAAACTCACCGATTTTGACACCTTTGTGAACGACATAAAAGCCTATTGTATTAGGGCTTAAGAAGAGGAATATTATAAGTGTAAAGAACATGTGAAATACTTCACAATTATACAGCTTCCACATAATAAACACAAAGACATCCCAATGCAATATCATTTGTGAATTGTTTCACAAGTATACATCCAAAAGGAGATGATCCATCATGAGATGGTGGGAAAATCAAAAGGTGAGTGCGGTTTGGACAGTGATGAGGATTTGGTTGGGCGTCCAGTGGTTAGAGGCAGGCTGGCATAAGGTGAATGATGGCTTTGATGCAAGCGGATTTTTGCAAGGTGCATTGACTAAAGCGACAGGCGATCATCCTGCGGTACAAGGCTGGTATGCAGAATTTCTGAAAGGTTTTGCTTTACCGAACGTAGAACTGTTCAATGTTTTAATTCCTTGGGGAGAAATATTAGTGGGGGTAGGGTTGATTGCAGGATTCATGACCATCCCGGCTCTTCTTGCAGGTGCTTTCATGAACATTAACTTCTTAATGGCAGGGACTGTCAGCACTAATCCCGTCCTTTACACCACTGCCATCATCCTCCTTTTTGCAGGCAGAGGTGCTTACCTTTGGGGAGCTGATCATTGGGTGATCCCGTACTTGAAACAGATGTTCAATCATCATGAAGGAAAGCATAAAAAGCCGATTGTCGTTTGACTAATGTAAATGTAAAAAGCCCCATGCTGTCACAGCGTGGGGCTTTCGCAGACTGAATTCCTCAGGGCCTGTCTTTTTACCTTACGGGACTCTACTATTGGTTTTTCTTCACACGTGCACGCTGATTGGCAGCATTCGCACGGGCTTGTGCTTCCATGTCAGCCTGGTCGGCAAGTTCTCTTGAGAACTCTTCGTCAACACCATCAGATTTGAGCTGAGCGGGTGTTTGTGGCAGGCTGTTTTTATTTCCTCTTTTACTATGGCCGCGTGATCTTCCCAATATCAACATCCCCTTTTGGTTAAAAAATAAAGGTACAGGTTTATGGCCTGTACCTTTATCTTTCTTCAAAGTAAGGATTTATAGTCAGGTAATAAATGACTATCTATGGGCTTTTGAGCTGAAGCCACCCGCACGATCAGCTGCTTTGAACTCCCTTGAGTACGTTACTTCCTGAGCGCTTGATAGAACCGATTTGTTTTTGTCCTTCTTTTTCTTATTATCCATTCCTATGTACATCCCTTCTTTTCAAGATTAGTTCTATTTTTGCCGTGAAAAGGAAGGGACATACCTGTGAGTTATTGATAAATATCAATGAGGGCACTGCTCAATTCAGGATACCGGAATTGAAAACCGTGTTCAGACAGGACACTTGGAAGGACTTTTTGTCCTTCGAGTACAAGGGCGCTCATTTCCCCCATAGCCACTTTTAAAGCAAGTGAAGGGACCGGTATCCAGTGGGGCCTGCCGAGGACAGAGCCGAGGGTCTTCCCGAATTCTTTCATGGTGACGGGGGAAGGGGCGGTGACATTGACGGGTCCGGAAATCCCTTCTGTTTCCGCAATGAAATGCACCGCTCTTGCGATGTCTTTTATATGGACCCACGACATCCATTGGTCCCCGGATCCGACCGTTCCTCCCACAAACATCTTATAAGGAAGAGCGATACGGGGCAGGGCGCCATCGTCTTTTCCCAGAATAATTCCGAAGCGTGCATATGCCACCCGGATTCCCAGCTGATTGGCCTTGCTCGCTTCTTTTTCCCAAATTTGAACGGTTTCTCCTAAAAAGTTGTCTGCCGTTTCTGTTGACGCTTCCGTATACGTATTCGTTTTTGAAGAAGGATAGTAGCCGATTGCACTTGCGTTGATAAGACACGCCGGTTTCTCTGTCAGTGCCTTCATAATGTTGATAACCTCTTGAGTTGAGTTGATCCGGCTATTGATGATTCGTTTCTTACGCTCATCCGTCCAGCGGCCGCTGTTGATGGATTCCCCTGCAAGGTTAATGAAGGCATGGATACCTTCGAGTTCCTCTTCGGGTTTTGCACCGTCGGATAGCCATTTTACATAGGTAACACCTGAACGATTGTCGTATTTATCCGGATTTCGGGTAAGGATCAGTACTTCGTGTTGGTGTTCTAAAAGTTCCTCCGTCAAAGCCTGACCGACAAAACCCGTACCACCTGTGATAGCGATCTTCATCATCATCCCTCCAATATACTTATTATTTTACCTATCTACAGAATAAAAAACATATGCTGAATGTGTTAGGATTACTATGAGGTGGAAAAAATGGGCAAGATTACGAAAATAACGAAGCAAGTAAAGAACGATGAGCGCTACAATTTATTTATAGATGGGAAATATGCCTTCAGTGTGGATGAGGCAGTATTGGCGAAATTTCAGCTCAGAAAAGGATTGGAAATCGATGAGCTTGAAATTTCTGAGCTTCAATATGAAGATGATGTGAAAAAAGCTTTCAATAAAGCGATTCAGTATTTAGCCTATCGGATGAGAACAGAGAAGGAAATCCGCGATCACTTACAAGAAGGGGACCCGGAGGATGGCGTCATCCAGGAAGTCATCCATAAATTGAATGAGATTAAATACATCAATGATCTGGAATTTGCCCATGCGTTTGTCGCTACTCAGATGAATACGGCCGACAAGGGACCGACCTGGATCCGCGGGGAATTAAGGAGAAAAGGTGTTGGCGACTCTTATATCGAAGAGGCACTCGCGGCTTTTACAGAAGAAAAACAGGTGGACAAGGCGGTCGCCCTGACAGAAAAGCTCCTTCACAAATATCGAAAAGATTCCAAGATGATTGCCAGGCAGAAGATTGAACAAAACTTGATGAGAAAAGGGTATCCCGGTTCTGTTATGAAAATCGTATGGGAAACCGTTGAATCGGACAGGGATGAAGATGAGCGATGGGATGCCGTTTACCATCAGGGATTGAAGGCTCACAGAAAGCTTAGTTCAAAATATGATGGATTTGAATATGTACAGAAGATGAAACAAACATTGTATCGAAAAGGATTTTCCATGGAAGATATCGAAAGGCTGTTGGAAGAATTAAGAGAAAATGAAGAGTGAATGGACGATCAGTCGTCAGCCCTCGTTATGTAACAAGGGCTGGCTTTTTATTTTTTTGATTCGATGACGATTTCGTCTTTTTCTTTGTATTCATTCACGATCAATTCCGCAACCTCTTTAGGAGAGCGAAGCCTTGAAGGGTCACTGATATGGTCGCTATCATCCCAGAATGGAGTATTCATCCCGCCCATATAGGCGTTGACGACACGGAGGTCAGAGCCTTCATATTCTTTCTGGAGGCTTTCACCAAACCCTCTGAGGGCGAACTTGCTGGCTACATATAAGGACTCATTTTTCTTACCCCTGAGACCGGCTGTAGAAATGATATTGATGATGGTGCTATCCGGCTCCAGTTGAGGCAGCAGTTCTTTCGTTAACCGGATCGGCCCGAGGGCATTGGTTTCGAACATGCTTACCAATTCATCGTCACTCGAATCCTTGAATGGACCGAAGTAGCCTACGCCTGCGTTATGTATGAGTAACGAAATGCTGTGGTTTGTCAGGTGATGCCCGGAAAGCTTTTCTATGTCAACGTTCGAGCGGATATCCATTGCGACAAAGGATGCCTCGCCCCCTAACTCTTCAATTTCCGCTGCCGCTATCCTTAAGGTTTCTACTGTTCGTCCGAGCAGTAAGATATGAAATCCTTGTTTGCTGAGAAGCTTTCCTAATTCTTTCCCGAGGCCGGAGCCTCCGCCTGTGATGATGGCTGTCTTCATGTTGAATCATCCTTTCTTATGCTTGTCGGGTCTGACCAAGCCGCTTCCGCTTTTCTTATTGTATCATTTTCTCTATACTACTATTAGTAGAGGTGATGAGGAATGGAACAAGAGAGAAGATATAGTGAGATGACGGAACATGAGTTGAAGCAGGAGATTGCTTCGTTGACGGAGAAGGCGCGGAAAGCTGAACAGCTGGGGATTGTGAATGAGTTTGCCGTATTGGAGCGAAAAGCCCTTATGGCGCAGGCTTATCTTATGGATCCAGATGCTTATAAGCCTGGTGGGATTTATGGGATTGAAGGAGATCCGGGCACTTATTTCAAAGTGGACTATCTGAATGGAGTATTCGCCTGGGGGTACCGATTGGGCGGAGACGGGAAAGAAGAAGCTTTACCCATTTCCCTTTTAGCCGGGGAGAAGAAATAAGGAAGAGGTCCGTCAAGGGAGACGGACCTCAGAAATCTAGGAACGCTTACGTGTCTGGTTTTCCAGAATGATTAAGTCTTGAGTTTGTGTCGTTTGTCCATTTGCCTGTGAATGGGCATGCTTCGGATTGTAGAATGCCTTGTTAAATGGACTGCTGTACTTATTGCGGTAGAAGTTGTTTTTCATGTTTGCCATCGTGACTACCCCCTAATCAAATTTCACTGTATTAAAGTGAGTCGTGATCTCGTTGTCCAGAAGATTTCATGCGTTCTTGAGGATGGGTATTGATGGTGCCGTTAGCCCTTTTAGATGCATATTCCGCTTTTGCTCTCGGTTCACCTTCGAATTTATTGTTGTTCATATTGGGGAACCCTGTCGATTTATTTCGCATATGTGCCTCCTAAAAGGTGAAATATACTGACTCATACCGTGAAGAAGCAAAGATTCACAACTAAGCTTAACCACGTACCTTTAGTATGGGTGAAATGGTCGACATTATCATAAAAGCACGAACTTAATATATGGAAAAGGAGGAGACAAAATGGAGTCAACATTCCACGAATTAACACAATTGTTAATCGAAAAGAATAATAAACTTTCGTATGAAAAAGCGAGGACCTGGATTGAATTGGTATGGGAAGATTTCGAAGCAACATACGCCAAGGCAGGTTACGATTATAAAGGGAAAGCAGTAACGGAAAAAGTCGTCCGCCAATGGGTCAATACGTACGGAGAACAAATCCATGAATTCGCTGCCCAAAACCCGAAATACAAACACCTGATCGACGACAAAGAAGATGATGATTTAGTGCATTAAAGTGATGAGGGACGGACCTTGAAAAGGTCCGTCCCTCACTTTAGTTAATCGATTAAAATGTCGATGTCGACTTTCGAGCGTAGTTTTTCTTCGCTGAAGACCCATCCTGTGTAGGAGCTGACGATGGTCAGGTCTTTGTCGAGCTGCACCAGGGCGACGAATGGATAGTGACCATTATTCCGATAGCGGAGATCGATGAAGCGAACTTCGAAATGATCGTCATATTCATCCACTTCCCAACGATAAACGGGGGAAAAGGAGAGAAAGGCGGCCAGATTTTTATCTTTCTTGGCGGCAATGATGACTGGATTTTCAGGTATCGCCACCCGTTCGAACTTATCAAAAATCGTAATCGACCGTCTGTAGGCCCGTGCGACATAATAATGCTCCTTCGTTACGATTGCCAGCCGCCACTGGAAAAACCTGATGGTAGGTGAAACGATAATTTTTTCCGCTTGTGGAATTCTTCGCTTCACCGCATTTTTTACGGCTTTTTGGACCTGGAACCTCAACACATAATAGGCGAAAATCACAATGTACATGAGCAAAAAGGTTTTTCCAGGAGGTAGTCCGACTCCCCAAAGGATTAAACCGACAATATGAATCCCGAAAATAATCGGGTCAAACGTGTTGATAACCCCTAAAGCGACCCATTTCGACGAAATCGGCCTGATGGCCTGTGTCCCATATGCGTTGAAAATGTCGACAAATACATGAAGGAATACGGCCACAAATGTCCAAATCCATAAATGAAGCAAATCCGCCCCTGGGAAAAAAGGATAAAGACAAGCGATGATTAAGAGCGGCCAGAGAACGACCGCAGGTATGCTATGGGTAATCCCACGGTGATGACGGATGTAAACCGCATTATTACGTAATTTCAATACGGTATCGATATCTGGTATTTGTGAGCCGATGACTGCTGCAACTAACACACTTTGAGAAGTGGCTGCACTTTCAGCAACAACGGGATCTAAGGTGGCTAAGCCCCCGAGAGCAAAGCCCATGACGATATGAGTGCCTGTATCCAAAAAAAGTCCTCCCTTGGCTCGCATTTCTAAGATTTGTTTATGACTTGTCATTGGTGAACATGATATGGTTAAAAGGAGATTATTTCAATGAAAAACACCGTGCACATTTACTTGGAATATGAAATCAAGCAGAATTTCAAGACCCGTTATAAGCAAATTATGACCAATATCGCAGAGACATTACCGCAATATGATGCCTTCAATTTCCATTGGGATAAGGCTGAAGGTGATTCGAATACATATTTCGAAACCTTTGTGGTGCCGACTGAATCCCATTTTCATGTATTAAAACGTTTACGGATGTCCCGTCGTCATTTATTATTTGGATTATTGGACGAATGTATTTGTGGTGGATTACAAGAAATCAGCCTTGTCTGCCTAAAAACAGACTATTAATTATTTATTCCCTAATCAATGTAACATTTAACATCCTGGAGGTACAAAATTGATAGAAGAACCATTGAAGAACTTACAAACCATCAACCGCGAGGAATTCCAGCACGATTTAATTTCATGGTTTTCAAGAGAACAGCGTGATCTGCCGTGGAGGAAGGATCAGGATCCTTACAAGGTGTGGGTATCCGAAATCATGCTTCAACAAACGCGGGTGGATACGGTCATACCTTATTTTAACCGATTCATCGAGAGATTTCCTACCATAGATGCTCTTGCTAAAGCAGACGAAGAAGAAGTACTCAAAGCATGGGAAGGGCTTGGCTATTACTCAAGGGTCCGAAATTTGCAGACTGCCGTCAAAGAAGTGAATGAAAAGTATGAAGGAATCGTTCCTGATACCCCGAAAGAAATCTCCTCTTTAAAAGGTGTGGGACCCTACACGGCAGGGGCGATATTAAGTATTGCCTACAGCAAGCCTGAGCCTGCTGTTGATGGGAATGTGATGAGGGTATTCTCACGTATCCTTTCCATTTGGCTCGATATTGCCAAGCCTTCGTCCAGAAAAGTATTTGAAGAAGCGGTAAGGGAGCTTATTTCAGAAGAAAATCCTTCTTTTTTCAATCAGGCATTGATGGAACTGGGGGCCTTGATCTGTACCCCGACATCTCCATCCTGCCTGCTTTGTCCGGTAAGGGAGCACTGTCAGGCATTTGAAGAAGGTGTACAAACAGAGCTTCCGATCAAATCAAAGAAGAAATCCGCACGTAAGCTGAATATGGCGGCAGCCGTTCTGTTCACAGAAGATGATCGGGTCGTCATCCATAAACGTCCGGGTAAAGGCCTGCTCGCCAATCTATGGGAATTCCCTAATTTCGAAGTGGGGAATGGAAGCAGTGGAAGGAAGCAATTGCTTGATCTCATACAAGAAGAGTATAACGTTGACTGTACCTTAAAGGCGGGGGTTGTGACAAAAATTCAGCATGTTTTCTCTCATATCGTCTGGGATATTGAAGTATTTGTCGGATCTCTTAATAGCAGCATGCTCGCGGACAGCGACCTGATAGCTGTGACCCCTCAGGAGATGGAGAGGTATGCGTTTCCTGTCTCACATCAGAAAATCTGGCAGGAAGCAGGAACAGGGGTTTTACGGAAGTAAAAGGAGCAGCGGGACATGCTGCTCCTTTCATCATTGCCACTTCAGTCGTAACTGATTTTCGTACCATGGGTATAATCGGCTTCGCCGCGCTTCAATCCACCGCGGTTTTCAATTTCTTCGACTATTTCCCGGTGAATCGATTGTCCTTCCGCGTTCAAATAAGGTACTATTTGTTGTAGTGAATGATGAAAGAAAGCAAGTTCGCTCTTTTTCCATTCATCTTTGGGAATCATTGAAAGCTCGGTCATATCTCTGCCTACATACATAACTCATTCCTCCATTAACTGATATGCTCTTATTAGTTTGCGTGTTCAGGGTGTCTTTATGCCTTGGACCAATTGGAAAATGAAATTGAAAGGATGAAAAAACATGAGTCAAAAAGTAGCATTAGTAACAGGAAGCAGCCGCGGACTTGGAAGAGAAATCGCGATACAACTGGCTGAAAAAGGATACGATATCGTCGTCAATTATGCCCGTAGTAAAAAAGGTGCCCTTGAAACGGCTGAACAAATCGAAAAACTCGGCCGTAAAGCTTTTGTTGTACGGGCGAATGTGGGGGACGTCGATAAAATCAAATCGATGTTCGAACAGATCAAAGAAGAATTCGGCCGTTTGGACGTATTGGTAAGTAACGCAGCGTCCGGGGTTTTGCGTCCTGTCATGGAGCTTGAAGAGTCTCATTGGGATTGGACGATGAATATTAACAGCAAGGCTTTATTATTCTGTGCCCAGGAAGCCGCAAAATTGATGGATAAGGGTGGACGCATCGTCAGCATCAGTTCTCTTGGGTCAATCCGTTATTTAGACAATTACACAACGGTAGGTGTCTCGAAAGCTGCTGTTGAGGCCCTTACCCGTTACCTTGCTGTGGAGCTTGCCCCAAGAGATATTATTGTCAATGCCGTATCCGGTGGCGCAATCGATACAGATGCACTGAAGCATTTCCCTAACCGTGAGGAGCTGTTGGAGGATGCCCGCAGTAAAACGCCTGCTGGACGTATGGTTGAAATCGATGATCTTGTGAAGTCTGTCATGTTCCTCATATCGGACGATTCTTCCATGATCAGGGGTCAAACCATCATCGTCGACGGTGGCCGCTCACTTCTTGTATAGTGGGATTTTTTTCCGTAAAATTATCGAATAGTGAAATCCACGCTTGGTTATCTTAATAAGCGTGGAGGTGATTACAATGGCAAAACAACCAAACAAAACTCAATCTGGTACAAGCGTTCAACACGTGAAACAACAAAACGCTCAATCTGCAGGAGCTCAGCAACAATACGGAACTGAGTTCGCTTCAGAAACAACTGCTGCACAACACGTGAAGCAACAAAACCAACAAGCAGAAGCTAACAAAGCGAAAGCTTCTGGTAAATACGGTCAACAACAATAATTGAATTGTTTTTGACAGGGAAAAGCACCCATTTGATTGGGTGCTTTTTCGCATTTTTGCCCCCTTTAGGGAGGATATGACCGGATCATGGACTATTGGATTGAGAAATGAGGTCTTGGGTGGGAATTTTAGTGGTGAAAAAGCTTGGATGGTTGGGGGAATAGTCTTTTTGAAAGAAGGGGAAGAGAGAGGATTGCGTCATTTCTTTGATATTTGCGTCATTTTAAAATTTATTGCGTCGTTTTTCTATTAATTGCGTCATTCTGAAAGGTTATTGCGTCTTTTTACATATAATGGAATAGATAGAACCTGTCCTCCTGCTCCCACATGATTCACCACCTCGACAAAACTTTCGGGATTGTGACATAAGTAGTCAAAGGGTTTGGGCACAGAAGGGAGAATGTGTTAGGAGAGCTTGTGTAGAGGAGTGGGTTGAAGTGATGCATCAGCGTTTTAATGAGTTGGTCACAGAGCAGTTAGAGACGATGGATAAGTTGTTATATCTTCAGTCTGAGATAGAACGTTGTCAGGAGTTAGAGGAAGAATTGATGAAGCTTCAGGAAATGACAAAGGTTGAATCACTTCAAAAGGAAATCCTTTCAAAGAAGAAGGAGCTCAGGGAGATTCAACAAGTTTTCGAAAGACAGACAGATGAAGTGATCCTTTCTTATCAGAAGGAACAAAGTAGCGTCACCACGTAAAGGGCATTCACAAGTTACCTCTATGTCTCAATCGTGGAAGCTGAACATATTCAATATAACCCTCATTTTTTAACCGGATCGGGCTGTTCTTAAAGGATATTTTCTTTAAGAATAGCCCTTTTGTTTTAAATTTTCTGAGGAAACGTTATAATGATAAAATAGACAAGCATATATAAGGGTAATTTTGAAATGAAAGAAGGGGATACGATGGCGGTTCCCACTGAAGGAAAATCTGTACAAATACATAGCTTTAAGCATGATGGAAACATTCACCGCATATGGAATGAGACGACGGTCCTGAAAGGGACGACGAATCAGATCATCGGTGGAAATGACCGGACGATGGTGACGGAGTCAGACGGAAGGACGTGGATGACCCGAGAACCGGCCATTTGCTATTTTCATTCGGAGCTATGGTTTAACATTATTTGTATGATTCGTGAGGACGGTATTTATTATTATTGTAATTTAAGTTCACCATTTGTATATGATCATGAGGCGATCAAGTATATCGATTACGACTTGGATATAAAAGTGTTTCCTGACATGACATATACGCTACTCGATGAAGACGAATATGAAGCTCATCGGAAACTATACGGTTACCCGGATGTGATCGATCACATCCTCAAGCGGAATGTCGACAAGCTTGTTCGCTGGATACGGCAACGGAAAGGGCCATTCGCCCCGGACTTTATTGATATCTGGTACGAGCGTTACTTGACCCACAGGGGGTAACAGGGTTTTGAAAATTGTATAGGTATCAAAGGGCTGACCCAGTAAGGAGCAACCTCCTCATTTCCATTGTTTGACTTGAGGGGGGACAATGCTGCGTTCCATACTGGGTCACCCCTTTTTATTGGGGCAAACTAAACAGGCATATCTTAGAAAGGAGTAATCACTTGGATAGTATCAAACGGTACCTTCAGTTTGTCAAACCTTATAAGTGGCAAATCATAGGTACATTAATCATAGGTATCATTAAATTTACGATTCCCTTGTTGATCCCCATATTAATTAAATATGTCATCGATGATATAGTGGGGGCTAAAGGATTAACGGCTGATGAGAAGACAAGTCAGCTGCTCATGATCATGGGGATCATGCTTGTCCTGTTCGTGCTCGTAAGACCGCCGGTGGAATATTACAGGCAGTACTTTGCACAGTGGACGGGCAACAAGATCCTTTTTGACTTGAGGGATTATCTATTCTCTCATATTCAGCGACTCAGCTTTAAGTACTATTCGAATACAAGGGCAGGAGAAGTCATTTCGAGGGTCATCAATGACGTGGAGCAGACGAAGAATTTCGTGATAACAGGTCTGATGAATCTTTGGCTGGACGCGGCCACGATTGTGATCGCCCTGTCCATCATGTTCACGATGGATGTATCCCTGACGCTTGTGTCACTCATTGCTTTTCCATTCTACGCTTTCTCCGTCCGTTATTTCTTCGGCAGGCTGAGAGGCTTGACGAGGGACCGTTCCCAGGCACTGGCGGAAGTTCAAAGTCATTTGCATGAACGGGTCCAGGGGATGGCTGTCATCAAGAGCTTTGCTGTTGAAGATTATGAACAAAAACAATTTCAGGAGCAGAATAATAATTTCTTAACGAAAGCTTTAATGCAGACCAGCTGGAATGCAAAAGCCTTCGCGGTCGTCAATACGATCACCGATATTTCACCCTTGATCATCATCGGGTATGCAGGGCTGCAGGTCATTAATGGAGACTTGACGATTGGTACAATGGCCGCCTTTATCGCATACATCGACCGTCTCTATGGTCCCCTAAGACGCCTGGTGAACTCATCCACGACACTCACTCAATCGATTGCTTCCATGGACCGTGTCTTTGAATTCATGGACGAAAAGTACGATATCGATGATGAACCGGGAGCGATTCCATGTAAAAATGTTCGCGGGGATATCCAGTTCAAAAATGTCTCTTTCCGCTATGAATCAGATGAGGAGAGAGTACTTCGCAACCTTAACCTGGATATTCAAACGGGAGAAACCGTTGCATTAGTCGGGATGAGCGGCGGAGGGAAATCATCCTTCGTCAGCCTGATCCCGCGCTTCTATGATGTAACGGAAGGTGAAATCCTGTTAGACGGCACGGACATCAGGAGATTTCAGGTCAGATCTTTACGTGACAATATCGGGATGGTGCTGCAGGACAATATTCTCTTTAGTGAATCAGTCAAGATGAATATTAAGTTCGGTAATCCCGAGGCGACGGATGAAGAGGTGATTGAAGCAGCGAAGGCTGCGAATGCGCATGATTTCATTATGAAATTGCCTCAAGGCTATGATACCCGTGTTGGGGAACGCGGCGTCAAGCTATCGGGAGGTCAGAAGCAAAGGGTGGCGATTGCGAGGGTATTCCTGAAGAATCCGCCGATCCTCATTTTGGATGAGGCGACATCTGCCCTTGATTTAGAAAGTGAGCACCTCATCCAGGAATCCCTTGAAATCCTGGCAAAAGACCGGACAACCTTCATCGTGGCCCATCGTCTGTCAACGATCACTCATGCTGATCGCATCATTCACATGGAGCACGGAGAAGTGGTTGAAATGGGAAGACATGATGAGCTGATGGCGAGACAAGGCCACTACCACAAACTCTTCCAGGTTCAACAGCTTGATCAATAATATCGAATGTCATGACATATCACGATTACTGTGATAAATGTCATGACTTTTTTTGTATGTCAAAAAAATATATGAAACTAATTTCAGGTGTTTCATGAACATAGTAGGACTAAATAACTTTATATGGAAGGAATGAAAAGGTTAATTGGACATATATTGAATTGATATGGGAATATCGACTTTATGTAGAAAAATTCTGAAAATAGATTGCAACATTTGTAACATCTTGTATAATAAGAAGCATATAAAATTTAGAAAATAATCACTATTATGAAAAGAGAGATAGTTTTAAAGAGGAGGATTTGAATGAGCGAACAACGTCCTTTACTGAAAGTGGAAGATTTGAGGACCTCCTTTTTTACGGATGATGGAGAAGTTCCTGCAGTCGATGGAGTCAGTTTTCATGTGAATGAAGGGGAGGTGCTGGGGATCGTAGGGGAAAGTGGATGCGGAAAAAGCGTCACATCCCTATCTATCATGGGTCTCGTACCAAAACCCCCCGGGAAAATAGTAGGTGGAAAGATCCTTTATAAAGAGGAAGACCTGACACAGGCATCTGAAAAGCGGATGAGAGACATCCGGGGTAATGATATAGCGATGATCTTCCAGGAACCGATGACATCGTTAAACCCTGTTTTTACCATAGGAGATCAATTAATCGAAGCAATACGCATACATACGAAAGTCGGAAAGAAACAAGCAAGGGATAAAGCTGTTGAAATCATGAAGATGGTCGGTTTGCCGAGAGCGGAAGAATTGATCAAGGAATATCCTCATCAATTATCCGGCGGGATGAGACAAAGGGTCATGATCGCCATGGCGATGGTGTGTGATCCCCGCGTACTGATTGCAGACGAGCCGACGACGGCACTGGACGTAACGATCCAGGCTCAGATTTTAAAGTTGATGAAGCGTTTGAATAAAGAACTGAACACAGCCGTACTCCTGATCACCCATGATTTAGGGGTTGTCGCTGAAACATGTGAACGGGTGGTCGTGATGTACTCAGGTAAAGTGGTGGAAGAGGGAACCGTAGAAGAAATCTTTAAGGACCCTCAGCATCCATACACGAAAGGCCTGATAAAGTCCGTACCCGATATGCGTATCAAGCAGCAGCGGCTGCATTCGATCCAGGGGAATGTTCCGAAACCGGGATCCATTAAGATTGGGTGCCGCTTTGCAGCCCGCTGTGATTCAGCATTTGATCGCTGTTTAGTCGAAACACCGGAATTATATGAAACATCACAAGGACATTGCACACGATGCTTCCTGTTCGATGAAGTGGAGGAGGGAGTTTATGACGGAACCGTTGCTAAAGGTTGAGAATCTTAAGAAGCATTTCCCGATTACAGGGGGAATCCTCGGACGACCTGTCAGCTCTGTAAAAGCGGTGGACGGGGTATCGTTTACCGTGAATAAAGGAGAAACCCTGGGAATAGTAGGGGAGAGTGGATGCGGGAAGTCCACGACGGGCAGGATGCTCATGAGACTCATTGATCCATCCGAGGGGAAGGTTACATTCGAGGACCGTGAGCTTACGAGTCTATCAAACTCGGAAATGAGGAAGATACGCAGGGAAATGCAGATGGTCTTCCAGGATCCCTTTGCATCCTTGAATCCAAGACATACGGTGGAAAAGATTCTTGAAGAACCCCTCAAGGTTCATGGAATGGGCTCTGCCAAGGAAAGAAAAGAGAGGGTGCATGAACTCCTCAATATCGTCGGCCTGAGCAGTTATCACGCCAAACGCTATCCACATCAATTCAGTGGTGGACAAAGGCAAAGGATCGGGATTGCAAGGGCGCTCATGACGAAGCCGAAGCTGATCATTGCAGACGAGCCCGTATCGGCCCTTGACGTATCCATTCAGTCACAGGTATTGAATCTGATGCAGGATCTACAAAAAGAGTTCGGGCTCACCTATATCTTCATCGCGCATGATCTTGGTGTAGTCAGACATATTAGTGACCGGGTCGGTGTGATGTATTTAGGGAAGATGGTTGAGCTGAGCGATAGTGAAAATCTCTATGAAAAGCCGCTGCACCCATACACACAGGCTCTACTCTCAGCGGTGCCTGTACCGGATCCGGATTTTGAGAGGGAAACCATCCTCTTGCAGGGTGATATCCCGAGTCCCTCGAATCCGCCGAGCGGCTGTACATTCCATACCAGATGTCCGCACGCAACAGAGATTTGTAAACAGAAAGTGCCGGAATTCAAGGAACACCAACCAGGGCATTATGTAGCTTGTCACCTTTACTAGGCTGGCAAGCCTCATAAGTATATAAACAACATTCAGGAGGGGATTTAGTTGAGGAAAAAAAGCTGGTCAATTTTAATGCTGCTCATCCTGCTCGTATCATCCGCGCTTTACGGATGTGGAGGAGATGAGAAATCTTCAGGTGAAGGCGGCAACAGCGGAGATAATGGAGATCCTAAAGTACTGATCTTTGGCCGCGGGGGAGACTCTGTAGGGCTTGATCCAGGAACAGTAACGGATGGTGAATCATTTAAAGTAACGAAGAACATCTTCGAAACACTTGTAAAGTTCGGAGAGCAGGATACGGAAGTGAACCCGGGATTAGCAGAAGAATGGAAGGTATCCGATGATGGTTTAACGTACACATTCATGCTGCGAGACGGAGTGAAATTCCAGGATGGCACTGATTTCAATGCAGATGCCGTTGTGAAGAACTTTGAGCGCTGGATGAACGGGAATGCAGATCAATTCCCTTACTACGGTTCCATGTTCGGCGGTTTCAAAGCCGATGAAGGTCATGTGATCAAAGAAGTGAAAGCTACTGATGATATGACGGTTGAATTTGTGTTAAAGCTCCATTCTTAAAGAATGTTGCCATGAGTCCTTTCGCAATCGTAAGTCCGAAAGCAATTGATGAACTAGGTGACAAGCTTGCTGAAACACCAACAGATTCAGGGACTGGTCCTTTCAAATTTGTCGAGTGGAAGCGAAATGACAAAATCGTCCTTGAGAAAAACGAAGACTACTGGAACAAAGATCTACCAAAATTAGATCAAGTCGTATTCAAATCGATTCCTGAAAACTCAGCCCGTCTGAATGCACTGATTTCCGGTGAAATCGATCTTGCTGATGGTATCAATCCGAGTGATGCAAGCAAAGTCGAGGGTGATGACAACCTGCAATTATTCGAACGTCCATCTATGAACGTTGGATACTTAGGTTTAACATCTACTCGTAAGCCTTTCGATGACCCTAAAGTACGTCAGGCAATCAATTATGCAATCAACAAGCAGGAGATCATTGATGCTTTCTTCGAAGGGAAAGCTGAAATGGCCAAAAACCCGATGCCTCCAGTAATCGCCGGATACAATGACGATATCGAGGCTTATGAGTACAACCCTGAAAAAGCGAAAGAACTACTTGCTGAAGCAGGTCATAAAGATGGTTTTGAAATGGAACTATGGGCTATGCCAGTTCCTCGTCCATATATGCCGGACGGCCAAAAGGTAGCGGAAGCGATCCAAGCAGATCTAGCTGAAGTAGGAGTAAAAGCCAAAATCGTATCTTACGAGTGGGCGACGTACCTGGAAAAAGCGAAAAACGGGGAAGCTGACGCATTCCTACTTGGTTGGACAGGTGATAATGGAGACGCTGATAACTTCCTTTATGTCCTTCTTGACGAAGATAATATCGGAAGCAATAACTACTCTTACTACAAAAACGATGAAGTTCACAAACTCTTAATTGATGCTCAAACAGAAGTAGATCCTGCAAAACGTGAAGAGCTGTACAAGAAAGCCCAGGAAATCATCCATGAGGATGCTCCGTGGGTACCACTTGCTCACTCTACACCACTACTTGCAGGAAGTGCAGCTCTTAAAAACTTCAAGCCACATCCAACCGGTTCCGACTGGTTAGGCGCAGTGGACATGGAGTAATAAGCAACAAACCAAAGGGGAGACATCGCAGATTTCTCCCCTTTGTACATAGAAAAGCGGAGCCAACTGTTCAGTCCCGACAAACAAATGAGTAATGCCAATTATGCAATTTTACTATTCTATCTATATCAGAATCTCCACACAGAGAGGTGAACTTAATGTTCCAATACACCATTCGTCGATTACTGCAACTCATTCCTGTTTTACTGGGGATGACTCTTATCGTCTTTTCCATCATCCGTGCGATTCCGGGAGATCCCGCTCAAGTCATTTTAGGGCAGCAGGCTACGAAAGAAGCCGTGGCTGCGTTAAGAGATCAGCTCGGTCTCGATAATGCCTGGTATATCCAGTACATTGATTATCTTAAAGGATTATTGACAGGGGATTTAGGCAGTTCCCTGCGGACAAAGACAGAAGTTTCATCTGAAATCTGGCCATATTTGGCGGCTACGGCTGAGCTTGCGATCGTGGCAATCATCATTGCAGTCGTCATCGGGGTCAATGCCGGTATCATCAGTGCGTGGTTCCAAAACTCATGGTTCGATTATACGGCCATGATTCTTGCCCTTATCGGTGTTTCCGTGCCTATTTTCTGGCTGGGATTAATGGAACAATGGACATTCGGCATTCAGCTGGACATCCTGCCTACAACAGGTAGGGAGAATATACGAAACCCCGTTGATTCCATTACCAACTTCTATATTCTTGATACGATCATGCAAGGGCGGTTCGACCAGCTTGGTGACGTGTTGAAACACATCATCCTACCGGGAATTGCCTTGGCAACGATCCCGATGGCGATCATAGCCCGTATGACTCGTTCAAGTATGCTGGAAGTCATGCGATCTGATTATATCCGTACTGCACGTGCAAAGGGCTTAAAAATGTTCTGGGTCGTGTATAAACATTCGTTGAAAAATGCCATCATACCCGTCCTGACAGTCATCGGGTTGCAGATGGGCCTTCTCCTTGGGGGAGCGATCCTGACGGAAACCATCTTTGGCTGGCCAGGGATCGGAAGATATATTTATGAGGCGATCGGTTATAGGGATTATCCTGTCGTGCAATCTGGAATCCTGGTCGTTGCCATGATCTTTGTCACGATCAATCTAATCGTCGACTTACTCTATGCGGCTGTCGATCCCCGCATTAAATACAACTAACATCAATAGAAGAAAGAGGTGATCTCTCATGGCAGAATTAGCAGAACCGCAAAAGGAGCTTCATCCTTCTCTGGAGGAAGAGACGGTCTCTCCCTGGAAGGAAGCATGGAAAAGCTTCACCAAGAATAAGATAGCACTCGTCGGATTTTGTATCGTCCTATTCTTTATCATCCTGGCGATTGCAGCACCCCTCATCGCACCACAGGGAATCAATGAGCAGGACCTTTCAAAGAGGCTTCAGGCACCATCTTCAGAGCATTGGTTAGGGACGGATGACTTTGGCCGGGATATCTTATCAAGAATCATCCATGGCGCCCGTATTTCTCTATGGGTCGGGTTCTTCGCCGTTATCGGGTCTTCTGTAATTGGTAGTTTACTTGGAATCGTTGCGGGTTATTACGGCAGATGGGTCGATACCATCATTTCCCGTATCTTTGATATCATGCTTGCATTCCCAAGCATCCTGTTAGCGATTGCCGTCGTAGCTGCTCTTGGGCCTTCACTAAGAAACGCATTGATAGCCATTGCCATCATCAATATCCCAAATTTCGGGCGACTCATTCGATCAAGGGTGTTGAGTGTGAAGCAAGAGGAGTACGTAATGGCAGCCAAAGCCATCGGGATGAGCGATTTCCGGATTCTATTCAGTCATGTGCTGCCAAATAGTATGGCTCCCATCATTGTGCAGGGAACACTGGCCATCGCGACTGCCATCATTGAAGCAGCAGCCCTCGGTTTCCTTGGTCTAGGAGCCCAGGCTCCTGAACCTGAATGGGGGAAAATGCTGTCTGATGCGAGACAGTATATGCTTCAGGCCCCGTGGACGATGATCTTCCCGGGACTTGCCATCATGCTGACTGTATTAGGATTCAACCTGATGGGGGACGGGCTTCGGGATGCCCTTGACCCTAAAATGAAAAACTAAACAAAAAACGGAGCAAAGGATCCTATCTTTGCTCCGTTTTTGTTATTTATTCTTCTTCTTCGGCAATCATCACTTCATTTTCATCTTTATGATACGATTGGAAGCTTGTAATAAGCTTTTCTAGATGTTCCAAATGCTCATCGTATTCAAAAATGGCAGAGAAGATATGAAGCAGATGGAAGTTATGGATGTTGTCGTCCTTCGAATGATGCTTGACTTCCTCAAGCATGATATTCATCAGCTCTTTACGATGCAGGCATACATCCTGCTGTGCTTCTGATTCCGCATGTGGATGCATTTTGCCAAGGAACTTCAATAGCAGCTGTTCATGATAGGTAAGTAAGCAGTCAAGTTGGTTTTTAATGACGCCCCGTAATTCGTCGGGCAATTGAAAGATTTCGTTTTCATATCGATTAAGGCGCTTCAGTATTTCGAAGCTCCGATTGGTTGAAGAAATCATTTGTCTGAAAATCACAAGCTTGCGGCTTTTGACAATCGAATTCTTCTTGAAATAATCCCGTTCCTCTTTATACAGAAGATACAGTTGGTCGACCTTTATAAGTTTTTCCTTGATGCGCTCCAGGTCCTTTTTCAAAAGATGGAATTCCGTAGCGTGCCTCGAGCTTAACCTGATCCATTTCAGGATCTCTTCGGTTGAGTCCGATACTTTATGAAAAAGCTTAGTTTCATATTTCGGAGGCAGGAACACCAGGTTGACGAGAAACGATGAGAAGACCCCGATCATGATGGTCGAGAAACGAATGAAAGCAAATTGGATAAAATCCTGATCTGTCACTTCCATGATGGCAATCATGGTAACCAGTGCAAGACCGATTGTGTTCTGCAGCTTTAATTTAAGAATGATGGCAATGGCAATCACAGCTGCCAGGCCGACTATCAGTGGATTGCTGCCGAATAATAGGACAAATAAAACGGCAATTCCGGCTCCGATCAGGTTCGCTTGGATTTGTTCGATAATGGATAGATAAGAACGGTAAATGGTGGGCTGGACGGCAAATACCGCCGCAATTCCCGCGAACACCGGGGAAGGAATGCCGAGCAGCTGGGATACAAGTAGAGCCAATACAATCGCAATTCCCGTTTTGAGGATGCGAGCACCAAGTTTCATGGAATTAGAATCCTTTCTTGTGTTACTTTTTAATAAACAATACTGTACTATACATGTACTTACAAGTAATATCAATAGGGAAATTCAAATAAGTTTCTACAAAAATATGTACCTGTTTCAGAGGGGGTGTAAACACCAGTTTCACTGCAACATCCATAGTTATGTGAGGTGGAAACGAATTATTCTGATCGTCAAAAAAAACTGCCTCACCAGGTCATGTAACCTGGCGAAACAGTCTTATCCGTTTTTTCCTCTTCTATTATAATTGTGCAAATGCCTGATCGACGGCTTCCAAGGTAACCTTGATATCTTCTTCTGTATGAGCTGTCGTCAAGAACCATGCTTCATATTTAGATGGTGCAAGATTGATTCCTTGATGAAGCATAAGCTTAAAGAACTTTGCAAACATGTCTCCGTCTGTCGCTTCAGCCTGTTCGTAGTTCTCCACTTTTTCAGTAGTGAAGTAGAGAGTCAGGGCGCCCTTTAATCTATTAATGGAAATCGGCGTATTATGTTTTTCTGCCGCTGCTAAAATCCCTTTTTCAAGCATCTCCCCAAGTTGATTCAACTTCTCGTATACGCCTTCTTCTCTTAAAACTTCAAGACAGGCAATTCCTGATAGGATGGAAGCAGGATTACCGGCCATCGTTCCTGCCTGGTAAGCAGGTCCTAAAGGGGCGACCTGTTCCATGATTTCTTTTTTCCCGCCGTAAGCACCGATCGGCAGGCCGCCGCCGATGATTTTCCCAAGGGCTGTCAAGTCCGGCTTCACTTTTAACATGTCCTGTGCGCCGCCGTAAGTAAAGCGGAACGCTGTGATGACTTCATCATAAATCACAAGGGAATTAGAGGCATGGGCGATGTCGTTCACCTGCTGGAGGAACCCTTCCTTCGGTTCCACGATCCCGAAGTTTCCGACGATCGGTTCTACAAGGACCGCCGCGATTTGGTCACCCCATTTCTCCATCGCTTCCTTAAATGGTTCAATGTCATTGAACGGAACGGTGATGACTTCCTGCGCGATGCTTTTTGGAACACCCGCAGAATCCGGCGTTCCGAGGGTGGACGGTCCGGAACCGGCTGCAACCAGCACCAGATCCGAGTGTCCATGGTAGCAGCCTGCAAATTTAATGACTTTGTCTTTCCCGGTATAGGCCCTCGCCACACGGATCGTCGTCATCACGGCTTCTGTACCTGAATTGACGAAGCGGACTTTGTCCATGTAAGGCATAGCTTCTTTGATCATTTTCGCAAATTTCACTTCATGACCCGTAGGCGTTCCGTACAGGACCCCGTTTGCTGCAGCCCTGGTAATCGCTTCGGTGATATGCGGGTGAGCATGTCCCGTTATGATCGGGCCGTATGCTGCCAGATAGTCGATGTATTTGTTTCCGTCCACATCCCAGAAATATGCGCCTTTTCCTCTTTCCATGGCAACTGGGGAGCCGCCTCCCACTGCTTTATAGGAACGCGATGGGCTGTTCACGCCTCCGACTATATGTTCCAGTGCTTCTGTATGTAAAGTTTCTGATTCAGTGAATTTCATGTTTTCCTCCCGGTAAAAGTATATTTTTCTATGCACTACCTCTCTATTGTAGTACGGACTTTTAAACTTTAGCAAATAGGGAATCAATGGGCACACTACTTTTCAAGCAGACTGTTCAAAGGGACCGTGCTCTCTGTGGTACACTATAGTTTGTTTGTGAAAGAGAAACCTATTTCAAGAAAATCTAGGAGGACGCAAGATGAATGCGATTGAAGTGAATCATTTGCGTAAGGAATTCAAGGCTTTTTCCAGTCGTTCGGGGCTGAAGGGTGCCTTCAGGGATTTGTTTACGCGTAATTATAAAGTCGTTCCTGCGGTGAATGATATTTCATTCAAAGTGGAACAGGGGGAGATGGTTGGATACATCGGTGAGAATGGGGCCGGAAAGTCCACTACCATCAAAATGCTGACGGGCATCCTGACTCCGACAGGGGGAGAACTGACCGTCAATGGAATGAACCCCCATCGCGACCGGGAAAAATTCGTTCAGACGATCGGCGTTGTGTTTGGACAACGCTCACAACTCTGGTGGGATATTGCCGTACAGGAATCTTTTCAGCTTTTGAAAAAGGTGTACAAAGTACCTGATCAACAATATAAGGAGCATATGGATCACGTGATTGAGACACTGGATATTGCGCCGCTTTTGGACAAACCGGTGCGCAAGCTGTCTCTTGGGCAGAGAATGAGATGTGAGCTGGCCGCCGCGCTTGTTCATAACCCGCCTTTATTATTCCTGGATGAACCAACAATCGGATTGGATGTCCTGGTGAAATTGAAGATCCGTCAATTTTTAAAGGAAATCAATGAGAAGTACAATACAACCATTTTACTTACGACCCATGATTTATCGGATATCGAAGCCTTATGTGAACGGGTCGTCATGCTGGATGAAGGGAAAATCATTTATGATGGTGAACTGAGTCGCTTGAAAGAAAACTGGGGAGATCAGAAAGAAGTCGTCTTTCAATTCCTGGATGAAGTATCACTGTCCGCTTTATCCGACCTGACTAAGAATCACAGCATTTCATGGTCCTTTGACGAGAAGAAGCAATCTTATTCTGCCGTAACGGAAGCCGATGAAGAAGTCATCTCACAGCTCATCACCGACGTTGTGGCGAACTTCAAAGTGAAGGACATGAAGATAGAAGAGACGACCACTGAAGAGATCATCCGAAACATCTATGAAAAAGGGGCTGTGACAAGATGAGTGGTGGAATAAAAGTGACTCCACGCCTGCTCTTGTGTTGGGGTGGGTATCATGGCTAAGTATATCGAAATGATCCGTATCCGATTTCTGATGATGCTCGCCTATCGGACGAATTATTATAGCGGGATCTTAATCTACAGTATCAATATCGGGGCTTACTATTTCTTATGGCAGGCCATTTACGGGGGCAAACAGGATATCGAAGGATTATCAATCATCCAGATGACGACATATGTAGCCGTATCATGGATGGCAAGGGCCTTTTACTTCAATAATATTGATCGCGAAATTGCGCAGGAAATCAAAGAGGGGAAAGTGGCCGTTGAATTCATCAGGCCCTATAACTATCTCGGAATGAAAACAATGCAGGGACTTGGTGAGGGGATCTTCCGATTGGTCTTTTTCTCCTTCCCGGGGATGATCATCGTGAGCCTGATTTTTCCGCTTCAAATCGGTACAGGTTTTGACACGATCGGCTTATTTGCAATTTCGATCCTTTTCAGTTTTATTATCAATACACAAATCAATTTGCTGACAGGTATCACGACCTTTTTCTTATTTAATAATGACGGTCTGATCCGGGCCAAGCGAGTGGTAATCGATTTATTCTCGGGACTGCTTCTGCCGATTCACTTTTTCCCCCTGTGGGCGCAGAATGTGATGGAGTACTTGCCGTTTCAAAGTATCAGTTATGTCCCGAGCATGATTTTCACGAATGGTTTTACGACTTCGGAGTCGTTCCATGCGATTCTGATGCAGGGCCTTTGGTCGTTGATTCTTCTCATACCGATCAAAGTGCTGTGGGTCATGGCAAAAAAACAAATGATCATTCAAGGAGGGTGACCGATGTTTTATGTGAAGATGTTCTTTCAATACGTCGCCCAATATATGAAGATACGGCTGCAATATCGAGCCGACCTGATCGTCGAGATTCTGTCTGATTTGCTATTTCAAGCTGTTAATCTTGTATTTATCCTCGTTGTATTCGGACACACCCAGTTATTGAGCGGGTGGACGAGGGATGAAATCATTTTCATTTATGGATTTTTCCTGGTTCCGTTTGCTCTGTTCAGTTCCTTCTTCAATATCTGGGATTTTAACGACCGGTATGTGGTGAAGGGGGAATTCGACCGGATCCTGACAAGACCTATCCATAGTTTGTTTCAAGTGATTTTGGAGCGGATGGAGTTAGAGTCCCTTTTTGGTGTCCTCACCGGGATGGCCGTTATGTTTTACGCGGGTGGCAGGCTTGATATTACATTTGAGTGGTATGAACCGATCCTTTTCATCGTCTTTGTTTTCGGTGGGGCACTGGTTTATGCGGGGATCTTCATTGCCCTCGCAAGCATTGCATTCTGGTCTGATGCGAAAACGTCCATCATGCCGATGATGTACAATATCGGGAACTATGGAAGATACCCGGTTGATATTTATAATAGTGTCATCCGGTTTGTGTTGACGTGGATCCTTCCCTTTGCGTTCGTGGGAGTGTATCCATCTGCCTTTTTCCTGGAAAAGACGGAATGGTACCCGTATTCGTTCCTCACACCATTTGTTGGAATCGGATTTTTCATTTTCTCCATCGTTCTATGGAATGAAGGCGTGAAACGGTACAGAGGCGCAGGTAACTAGAATGATTTCCTGATGGTAAGCGTACATATACTAAGACAAGCAGAAAAAAGAGGGTATGTATATGCTTTATATCATTGGGTTTTTCATTCTGTTCTGCATGATCATGAGCCTGCGTGCATTATTTTATCCTTCGAGGTGGAAAGAACATCATGTTTCCCTTCATCACTTTCTCTTTTTGGGTATGAGCTACATCACGATTATGGTCGGTTTCGGACTGATGTTCACGCTGCTCGAACTTGAGGGGGTCCCGATTCTGGTTGAGGGGGGAGCTCCCATTACTGGTGATTTTCTCGATCATTTTTTTACAACCATGTATTTCAGCGGCATCACCCTTTTTTCAGTAGGATATGGGGATGTGACTCCGGTCGGGATCGGAAGGGGGATCGCCCTTATAGAGTCATGGCTTGGGTATACGATACCGGCAGCCTTTGTGGTGAAATCCTTTTTGAACTACGAAAACAAGTAGCGTATGGTTTGAGTTTTTTTCTTCTATTGGGTACGCTAATGTCAGAACGATATCCAATTGGAGGGGAAGACAAATGACAGTTGGTCAAAAAGCACCTGAATTTGAATTATTGGCAAGTAACGGAGAAAAGGTGAAGCTTTCCGATTACCGGGGGAAAAACGTGGTCCTTTATTTTTATCCGAAGGACATGACGCCTGGCTGTACGACGGAAGCGTGCGATTTCAGGGATCAGCATGAGAACTTTGAAGATCTTGATGCCGTCATCCTGGGTGTGAGTCCTGATCCCGTAGAAAAACATGAAAAGTTTATAGACAAACATGGGCTGCCATTTCTTCTTCTGGTTGATGAAGATCACAAGGCAGCGGAGGAATATGACGTGTGGAAACTGAAGAAAAACTTCGGAAAAGAATATATGGGCATCGAACGTTCGACTTTCATCATCGATAAAGAAGGAAACCTGGTTAAGGAATGGAGAAAGGTGAAAGTGAAGGGACATGTAGAGGAAGCTCTTCAGTACATTGAAGACAACCTTTCCTAAGCCTATTTTCAAGCCTATTTTAATATGTTTGAGGCTTTTGTCCATTCACAAGACGTGTAAGGACATATAGTAAGAGTAGGGCAACCTCCTCAAATAAGTCAGTCTCATCCGTGTAGAAGGATCGACCATGTCGATCCTCTTTTTTTATGCTCAAAGTATGCTTTAACTAGGGCGATCGCGCCTCTATATGGTAAAATAATGGGCAACAGGGAATGGGAGGAAGCGACATGAAAATCATCTTTACATTTCGTCCTAAGGAAGAATTCGTCTCAGATATTGAGAACAGCTTCCCTGAGAACGAGTTTCTTTTTTATAAAAAAATCAAGGAAGCAGAAAAGGATCTGCCTTACGCAGAAGTGATCGTTACAATGGGGGAAGATTTAACGGACGATCACATTAGGATGAGTGAAAGTTGTAAATGGATCATGGTGACGTCAGCGGGATTGGAGAAAATGCCTTTTGATGCGATCAAACGAAGGGGAATCCTCGTAACCAATGCAAGGGGTATCCATAAGATCCCCATGGCGGAATTTTCGATCGGATTGATGCTTCAGCATGCGAAACAGCTTCAGGCGGTTTGGGAGCAGGAGAAGGACGCCGTATGGAGTAGAAGACTGCCTACCTCCGAGCTTCATGGAGCGTCTCTTCTCGTTATCGGAGCCGGTGCTATCGGAGGGGAAATCGCCCGTCTGGCAAAAGCGTTTCATATGAATGTCAGCGGTGTGAACTCCACAGGATCGCCGGCGGAACATTTTGACAGAATGTTCACCCTGGAAACCTTCAGGGAACAGCTGGCCGGGTTCGATTACATCGTATCCGTTTTGCCGAGCACGGAGCATACTGCGTACATCATGAAAGTGGATGACTTTAAAAAGATGAAGGATACGGCCGTTTTCATCAATATGGGCCGCGGGGATCTCATGGAGGAGTCCGTCATTCTTGAAGTGATGGAAAAGAAGCTGATCAGCCGGATGTATTTGGATGTATTCGAAGAGGAACCGTTAGCTGGTCATCACCCTTTTTGGAAGACTGAAGGCATCACGGTGACACCACACCTTTCAAGTATCACCAAAAAATATATGCCTAGAGCATTAGACATCTTTAAAAAGAATTTATCTACATATAGTAATAACAGGGAAAACTTTATTAACGTGATTGATACAGAGAGGGGATATTAAACATGAAGATTTATACGAAATCGGGAGACAAGGGAACCACCTCCCTGGTATATGGAACCCGCGTATCCAAAAAAGATCAACGGGTAGAGGCCTACGGAACATGTGATGAAGCGAATTCAATGATCGGTCTCGGTCTAAGTTATATCAAATCCGAATACTTTGATGGAAAAGAGCAATTTGAAGAGTTCTTTCATAAAGTGCAAACCATACTCTTTCATGTCGGTGCCGAACTCGCCACACCTGAAGGGAAAGAAGTGAAATGGAAGCTGGATGAGACACATATTAAAGAATTGGAAGACCAAATCGATTTTCTGGACGGTTCCCTCACCCCACTCAGCAATTTCATTCTTCCGGGTGGTCAGCCGGCCGGTGCCGCCCTTCACACTGCAAGGACGATCGTCAGGAGAGCTGAAAGAGAGGCTGTAGGAATTGAAGAAGACATTAATCCGCTGGTCCTGTCTTATTTGAACCGGCTTTCCGACTACCTGTTCGTAGCAGGCCGTTACATCAATCAGCAGCTGGGGGAACAGGAGAAAAACCTCCACGAGTGAGAAGGAGAAAGATTGACAAAAGGGACCGTTGATTAGTACACTATTTATAAAGATTATAAAATAATAATTCTTATGAAAAGAGGTGCATGACGATGTCTGAAGAAGGACAATTAAAAGAAGCGATTTCGACATTGAAGGAAACGGGAGTCCGTATCACTCCTCAACGTCATGCGATATTAGAGTATCTCATAGATTCAATGGCCCATCCAACTGCCGATGATATATACAAAGCACTCGAAGGGAAATTCCCTAACATGAGTGTGGCGACCGTTTATAATAATTTACGCGTATTCCGTGAAGTAGGGTTAGTAAAAGAGTTGACTTACGGCGATGCTTCAAGTCGTTTTGACTTTGTGACAACCGATCATTACCATGTCATCTGCGATGGCTGCGGAAAAATCGTTGACTTTCACTACCCAGGGCTCGATGAAGTGGAACAGCTGGCTTCCCATGTGACAGGGTTCAAAGTGAACAACCATCGCATGGAAATCTACGGAACTTGCTCTGATTGCTCGGTTAAAGAAACACATTAGCTAAGAATGGTTCTGAATCAGGACCATTCTTTTATTTTTTGCCTTAAAAAAAGACCTTCCGTTGAAGGTCTTTTCTCATGCAGCTTTATCTTTTCTTTTTATTATAGTCCTCATCGAACTCTTCACCTTCAAGGTTCTTGTCAAGGGTGAGGGGCTCATTACAATACATGCACATGTCCACACGCCCAAGGACCTTGGTGACCTTTCCGCAATTGGGGCATGTCACCTGCACGGCCTTCGTGGACAGCATGCCGATCCAGAAGTAGACAACCGTACTTCCGATGATTCCCAGAAAACCCAGCAGCATAAATATTGTCATGACCCATGGATGTTCTCTAAAATATATACCGACGTACATAATGATAAATCCAATGAAAACCAAACTTAAGGCAAACGTACGGATTTTATTGATTTTACTTGAATATTTCTTAGCCATATGATTGTCCCTCCTAAAAAAATACTATACCATATTTGTTGTAATAAGAGGGATACGAAACCGATTTGTCGAAAAATGACTTTATTCAGAGAAGGAAATCCTCTTTGAATGTCGAAATAGTAACCAACCAATGAGTGATGTGGAGGAGTATGAAATGGAAGACATTTTACGACCGATATACCAAGAGCGTACAAGTCACCCCAATACTTTAGGAGCGCTTCTTATAGAACAAAGCAAAAAATCAAGCCCGTTGACCGATACCTTTGATATCGTCCTTTTCCTGGTTGTGAAGGAAGCGGAAGAACCGGTGTTCATCAAACACTATTCTTATAAGGAACAAAAGGCCGCGTTACATATCGTGACAGAAGCGAAACTGAACGAGTGGATTTTACTCGGATCCAACCGTAAAGTGATCGATTGGCTGTTCAATGGGAAAGTCCTGTTTGACCGGAATGAGTTCATCCATAATCTTAAGACAGAGTTAAGAGATTTCCCTTTCTATGGAAGAAAGATCAAGATGGGCATGGAATTCGCAAAATTGATTCGCCGTTACATGGATGGGAAAGAATTCTTTGAAAGCAAACATTATTTAGATGCCTACAATCATATTGTTCATTCATTGCATCATTTAGCTAGACTTGCGGTTATCGAAAATGGTTTCCACCCGGAGGTGACCGTATGGAACCAGGTTAAGCAAATAGAGCCCGAGATTTATAAACTCTATGAAGAACTCGTCACAAGTGATGAGGAGATTGATAAACGTCTTGAACTGCTATTTTTAGCAAGCGAGTTTCTCATCCACTCAAGAACCAAGGTTTCGACCGAGCATCTATTAGACATCCTCGGTCAAAAAGAACACTGGACGTTCCAGGATCTTCTTAATCATTCAGAAGCCAGACACTACTCGGTAGATTTAAGCATGCTCATTGAATATTTGACGGATAAAGGGCTTGTTGAAATTGTAGATATAGAAACCAAGGGACAAGGGATTTATCATCGATATTACCGAGCTGCAAAATAATTATAGTAAAATATTAATTTTTCGTTGACTTCACTCTATAACCTTGTTATATTAATAAATGTCGCTGCTGAACGACGGCAACGAGCGGTCAGTGGCGACTTAAAAAAAGCTTATAAAGTTGTTGACAATAACGACGCAACTTGATAAGATAAAAAAGTCGCTTAAACGAAGCGCTTACACATTGAACCTTGAA
>NZ_NTUP01000016.1 GCF_002561455.1 Bacillus sp. AFS015802
AAGGAGGGGGAAAAGGAACATGGGGGAGGGGAAGTGGTGAAAAGGGGTGGGGAGTTTGTCGAAATGTTGGGGTGGTGTGGCTATGGGTGATTGCGGTGCCTGGCACGGGAAGGGCGTTTCGTGCCAGGCACCGGGTGGGGGGAGTGGATTATAGTTGGGCCAGGTCGATAATATACTCGGAAACTCGATAATAAATGGGCCGAAGTTGATAATAAAATCCGGAGATCCGTTAAAAGATGACCTGGTACCAGACGTTGACAGTCGATTTGAAAATAAAATCTTATTTTCGATAATAAAACAGTCAAAATTGAAAATATAACCCCCGAAAATGAAAACAACCACGTTCCCGACCCTCTAAATACCTACCCGATCCCCACCCTACTCATCCACATGTACATAAAACGTTTTCCCATCATACACATTCACGCTCTTCAACCCCACAACCTCATCATTTCTCCAATAAAAATCCTTATTTTCCGGAAAACGCAGCACTTCACCATCACGCTTGGCCATCATCACGGGATTTTTAGAGGTCCGTCCCTCGATTTCAACGGAGTAACCCCTGTCACGAAAATAATTCATTCCGTCTACATACCAAGAAGCGAACGGCCCCTTATCCAGTGAAAAACCCATATAAGTAGAGATCACCCTCGGGATGTCCGTGTTTTCGATCAGTCCAACCGGCTTACCAGGACCATACGCATATAAAAACACGTCTTCCCCGGTATGACCGTGGGTGGTGAATCCAAGGTTGGCACGCTTCGCCATCAGCTTCACCATTTCGTTCTCTAGGTCCTCAACAGTCTTGGTGTGTTCCATCGTACAGTATTCCTTCTTACTGAGGTTCCCCAACCCATAGCTTGAAAGAACCTTTTTTAAATTGGAACGATCTTTTTTCAGCTGAGAGGTGGCGCCTTTAACAGTAAGCCTGGCTTGTTTCAGTGGCTCAATGAACTTCCCCGAAGGCAGGGTTTTATAGTTTTGATTGGTCCCTTTGTTCCCAAGGGTCAAACCGCTATTTCCATGATCGGTCACGGCGATCACCATGGTGTTTCCGTCTTTCCGGGCAAAATCGAGGGCTTCTCCCACGGCATCGTCAAAGCTCAGCACTTCACTGATCATCCCGACTGGATCGTTCTTATGGGCGGCCCAGTCCACCTTGCTGCCTTCTACCATGAGGAAGAATCCTTTCTCACTCCGGGAAAGCCGGTCGATGGCTGAACGGGTCATCTCCGGGAGGGAAGGCTCATCAGGATTCAAACTCGTTCGGTCCAATTCATAAGAGATGTCTTCTTCTGCGAACACTCCCCATAGTTTAGGGGAGGAAGGGGGGCGAGTGAGAAGTCCCTCCCTCTTCAGGACGACATCATAGCCGGAAGAACCGATCACTTTAAGGAGGTTTTCTCCATCTTCACGGCTGACCTGTTTCGTTTTCAGCATACCGTCGTCGTTTTTGGCGTGGTCTTTGGATTGGGGTTTCAGCCAAGCGGAGCCTCCTCCCAGCACGACATCGAGACCCTGGTATACCTGCTGTTCTCCGATGTCCCCGAACTCATCCCTGTTCAAGGAGTGGGACGTGAAGGCGGCAGGAGTGGCGTGCTGGATGGGGGAGGTGGACACGATGCCGGTCTTGTAGCCGGACAGCCTGGCACCTTCAAGGACGGTCAGCACGGGGCGTCCGTCCGGGTTCATTCCTATGTAATCGGCTTTTGTCTTCATACCGGTGGCCATGGCGGAACCGGCGGCAGCGGAGTCGGTGATGGCAGACTGGGCAGAATACGTCCGGACCCCGCCTGCGAGAATCTTATCGAGATTGAGGTCCGTCCCTCGATACCACCTCGACAGGGTGAGGATGTCGGAGTTGGTTCCGTCCATGATGAGGAGGATGACGTTTTTGTGTGGTGGAGGCGCGGCGGTTAGGCAGGTGGCGGGGAGGGTGAAGGAGAGCAGGGAGAGGAGGATAGTCAGGGTGGTGAGGCGTTTGAGTGTTTTCATGGATGGTTGGTCGCTCCTTTTTGGTAGGGTTGACCTTTAGTATTTGTTGGTTGGGGAGGAGTATGTATGTTTTAAAGGGAAGTACAGCAATCAGTCATTTCTTCCTCAATTCATTTGTTATAAAATAAAATAAAAAAGGTTCGTGGAAGTACGTGATGAAAGGGAATTTTATTTTTATTTTTACAATGATGGTTGTGATATTCATATTACTGATCTCACATACACCAATATGGGAGATGATCTTACTAGGTCTGTTGGTGTTTATTTTTCAGATTCCCGCCATTAGAAAGGCTTTATTTAAGGATGACTACCGGAAAATCAAAGCAGCTTTTTACACTTCCGTCTGTTTTACCATTGGATTAATTATTTTCTATTTTGCTATGTCTATTTTTGACGGGGGAGTCTATCGTACAGATGGAGAAGTCTATCTATTTATTTTGATGGCGTTTTTGTTTAGTCTCATCGGAAATTTTCTGTATGGCTTACCTGTTTCCTTGGTAGCAGAAGTCATCTCAATGAAGTTTCCCTCTGGTCGTGTTTGTGTTTCCGGGCTCATACATATTGGATTGGGAGCGGTCACTTATGTTGTATTCCCCGAGCTCTCGTTAGCAGCCGTATGCTGCGCGGTCATTTTCTTTCTAATAGATGAAAGAATGAGGAAAGATTATTGAGGATCAATACATAGAAAAGCGTCCTGTCTTCATAGACAGGACGCTTTTCACTTACGTAATTTTATTTCCGTTCCAAAATCCCCAACAATAAGTTCTCCAGTATTGTTGGGCGATCGAATGTTTTCAAATCTTTCAGTTTCACTTTATCCCAATCAAGGGCGGTGATGAACGCAGCGCCTTTTTGTAACGCCGGAATGTCATCAGGATAGACAATATAGTACTCTCCTGCTTTCACACCGGACTTGATCTGCTGCTGCCCGTTTACTGCAAGGCCGGTTTCGACTTTACGTTTCTCCACCGTGCCTTTTGACGTTAACATCCACATATATTTTGCTTCGCCGTCTTTTTCAACGGCCGTTACCGGTACGACAATCGCACCCTTTACTTCTTCCGTGATGATGGATAAGAAGACGTGATGGCCTGGGAGCAGCTCGTTTTCTGTATCCTTTAGCTTCACTTCGACGGGATACAGGCTGTCGGTTTGAATGTGCGGATCGTTTTTAGGCAGGGTGGCCACCTTGGTTACGATCCCTTTTTGGATCTTTTTCTCAATGTCCGATTGAACGGTCGCATTCATATTTGCTTCCACGGTGACGATCTCTTTTTCCGTAAGATCGGTTGTGACGATGGTTGATTGTGAGGCAATGGTGATCAATGGATTGTCGATTGCGTGTGAGAGGTCCTTGATGGTACCTTCCACACTGCTTTGGACGGTCAGGGTCGTTTCATAGGATTCGATATCCTTGATTTGACGCTCGAGATTATCAATTTGACTTTCCAAACGGTCGATTTCCAATTCTTTAGCCGCAATTTCTTTCTTTAGATCATATTCCGATTGAAGGGCGCTGGCTTCAATCGGGATTTCTTTGTCATCGGTTGAGCTTGATGGTAAAGAAGATTCCAGTCGTTTGAGATCGGAAATGTTGTCTTCGATACTGTCAATCTCGTCTTCCAGTTGATCAGCCTCAGATTCGAGTACGCTCTTTTGCTGGGTTTGATCGGTCACTTCATACTCATAAAGGGGCGTCCCGGATTTGATCTGATCCCCTTCTTTGACGAGGAATTTTTTGAATGAACCGAATTCATCGTTGAAGTAGAGGTAGCTTTCTTCTTCCGATGCGACCACTCCGGCCTTCGGAAGTTCTTTTTCCAGATCCCCTTTGTTGACGGGTTCCCATTCTTCGACCCGGACTTCCCTGTCGACCTTGCTGTCCGCTTTTTCAATGAGATATGTATTGGCACCTATAAAAAGGAGCGACACAGTGAGGGTAGTATAGAAAATGGTTCGTTTGTTCATGTTTGTTCACAGCCTTTAGATAGTTAGAGTAGTGTTGAAAAATCAAGGAATGCGAGGAATGCAGTGACCCCCCAGAATAATACGTTCGTTAGTAAAATGACGAGCCAGATCAGCCAGTTTTTTTGCCCGGTCAGTCTTTTGACTCCTTTGTATTGAATATAAAAGACCCAAATTTTAAACAGGGAGATCGTGCCCAGGAAATAGATGACCCATGACGTACCTGTTATGTATTGAGCGATGACGCCGAGTGATAGAGGCGATGAGAACCAATCAAGTGAAAGGAAAAGGGATAAAGGAATGTACGTCAGTCTTTCAATTAATAGAACAATCAAGACCAAGCTTTGAGTGATGACAAGCTTGCGGTATTCCCCTTCATCTGAAATTGTCCAGAAGATCAGGGCTGGTACGAACAGGATGAGAGCCGCATATACTATACCTGAAATGATTCTTCCTAATAGAAATAAGAACTTTTCCATCTCGAAGTTTATGGGTGAGAGTTCGGTGAGTTCCTTTGATAGCGGATCCATTCCGATTCCAAATGAGGAGATGAGTCCAAAGACAAGGGCAGACAATAAGAAAACCAGGAATATCTTCTGTTTATACCCTCTTAATACTTCCGTTTCTTTCAATTGATAAAAGAAGTAGGATGGTTGTCTTAATCCCCGGATGAGTTTAACTTCTTTATGCATAAATGGTTGCCTCCAACTAGTTTAGATTCCTTCTCCTATTCTATCGAAAAAACCCGAAACTTTCCATAAATTGTAGAATGAAAGTTGAACAAATTAAAAAAGCGCCTCAAGACGCTTTTAGATGTTGTACGTTAAGAATGTAGTTCCCGCAATCAATGCGATGGTAAATACAAATAATCCTATGTACATCCACATTTTTCTTGCTTTCTTTTTTTCTACGATTTCTTCGGGTGTTAAAAACGACAAAACAATCCCTCCTTGGTTTGGTAGCTGGCTGGCATGTATAGCCCCTCTAGCTTTGCGTCATCACCTTTCGATGATTTTGCCTTTATTCAGTCCATACCACTATTATATCGTCATAGAGTATGCGGGATTATATAGGCATAAAGTCATTTTTTAAAATAATTCACAATAAAATTTATCTTCCATCTAGTGGTTTTTTCTGGTAATATAGCATAAAATTGATGTTTGAAACTCCGTCTAATAGTGTAATAAAGTGATATAAACTGTTTTAACATGTAGGAGGTTGTCTTTTTGAAAGAGAGTAAGGACAATAATCAGCATATTTTGAACGTAATACAAAAAGCGTTCGACAAAGGCCAACAAGGAAACATGGACACCGACACCATGATCCACTGGCTAAAACAAGAACTCCAATCAGGATATACCATAAACACAAAACAAAAAGCGCTCTAGACCCCACAACCCGGGCATCTAGGCGCTTTTTTTGTTTGAAGAAATAGAGGGACGGACCTCACTTTTACGACAGAAAAAGAACCAAAATCCCGGTTTGACAGGGTTTTGGTTCGGGAATTTGAGGTCCGTCCCTCCTACCACTCCTTCAGCGTTTGGTAGAGGTGGTTGACGTGCCCAATGAATTTCTCTTTGCGTTTTTCAGTAAAGTAGGAGAGAGATGAGAGGGTTCGTTTGAATTTTGGGTGTTGCTTTAGTAATTGCAGGATTTCCCTTGTTTCGTCGTCTTCGAAGTTTTCTCTCAGGATCATGGGATCGTGGCTCGCACCAAGAGCGCCGCTTTCCTCCCCGTACATGATCCGGTTCATTTCATAGGTTGGTATTTTATAGACTTCTTTAAAGGTAAGGAGCATTTTGTAAGGGATGTCCCTTGTACCATTTTCATAGTTTGATAGCGCACTTTGGCTGATATTTAAACGAAGGGCGGCTTCTCTCTGGGTAAGCTCCAATATGTCATTGCGATAATGCTGTAACTCTACGTGTAAATCCATTGTTTTCACCGACCATCTCTTTTTTCTTCAAGATAAAGGTTTTACACGTGAGCATTAGGAAATTACACGTTTTGAAATAGTTATTTTGATTACAAATATAAATAAATTGGAAAAGGTATACAAATTTACAGGAAAGCGTATTAAAATAAAAATATAATTGTAATTTTGTCTGAATAGGGGGAAAGGTGGAGGTAGAATGGGGAAAATAGAAAAGGGGAGATCCGTATATCTCACCAACAGGGGAGTAAAAAACAAAATCACTTGGATCCAACTGAAATCAGGTTCCAATGTGGTCTTCAGCACATCACACTATGGCAATCAACGGGTCATCTATTACTTGCAAGACCGCTTCACCATCCTTTACCACGACAGAAAAAGATAGATAGAGATGAGGGACGGACCTTCCTACCCGGTTGATTTACACAGGTTTGTAAATGAATAGAGGTCCGTCCCTCAAAAAAATAGAGGATTTTGCTCATTTGTGTCGAATAGGTTGGTGTAAGAATTTTGATAATGAGAGAAGGAGTGATGGTATGGTTCGAACGCCTCGGAATTGGTGTCCGGGAGCCACGTATCATGTGACAGCGAGAGGGAACCGGAAGCAGGAGCTGTTCCATGATGACAATGACCGCAAGAAGTATTTAACGTATGTACAGAAAACGAAAGACAAGTACCCTTTTACGATCCACGCCTACTGTTTGATGTCCAACCACATTCATCTGCTGATCGAAACCCACGATGTTCCGCTGGAAAAGATCATCCGCACTCTTCATACTCGCTACGCCGTTTATTTCAACAAAAAATATGATTATGTCGGACATGTTTTCCAAGGCCGATATGGATCCAACAAAATTGATACCCCATCGTACTTCATCAGAGCAAGCAGGTACATTCACCACAACCCTGTCGAAGCAAAACTCACCGTCCAGCACGGGGCATACCCCTGGAGCAGCTATCCCTTTTACATCCATTCGATCGACAACCCCCTTCTTTCCAAGGAGCGTACACTCAATTATTTTCCTGCACCACAGGTCACCCTTTATAAGGAATACGTAGAAAAGGAAGAGGAAAAAAAGGAATCCGTCAAAAATCCTATTAAAAAGTGAAAAAAGTAAAATATTTTTGTAAAAATAAAGAGGAATTTCTATAAATGTGTCGAAATTCATAGTCGTTAGGACTAAATAACTATTTTTAGGAGGAGAAGATGAGAAAAGAATTTATCCTGGTATTCGAAAATTTTCACGTTTCCAAACGGAGTCTCAAGAAGTCGAAAAAACATTTAGTCGTTTTTCAAGGGCAACATTATTACAATAAGTTGGTCGTTGTGAATCAACCACCTGGATTTTCACATGCGCTGGAAAGCATCATGTATTCTGACAAGATTCTTGAAACAGTCGGGTTCACCACATTGTTTGCCGTTCCGATCGACCGTAGTCATTCCATCCCATTTAAGTTTGTCCGCATCGGTGATACCGCACCAAAGGATTGTAAGGTTGTTCTGGAGAAGTGGGGAGGGGTCGAGCAGCTGAATATCCTGCCGTTATACCCGGTGGATGGCCGGATTTCCGATGAAGACAAGCAGGATATCCTGTCCTATCTGAGCCTGAAGTCCGATGATGGAACCGTCACCTACCTCCTGAACAACCCCCGCGTATTCAAAGGAAAAGGCAAAAAACAAGAAGAATAAAGGAGGAACCAGGCGAACCTGAACAGGTACGTCTTTTTTTGAGGGACGGACCTATCCGGGCTGCATTTCCTGTTACCCATCTAAAACCCTTTACCTCGCTACCAAACTACCTCTCTAAGTTTCTAAAATCACTCTTTTTTTCGTTGACCTCTTATGAATCAGACCATACAATGAAAGTAGTTATTAGTATTTTTAGAATTTTCATGTAAGGTGCGAATGCCGCTTGAATAAGACAGATGAAACTCGTATCGGAAAGAATGCCATGCTCCTTCTCCTTTTAGACAGGGAAGAGGAAGAGTGGAATCGTCATTTCAATGAACTGAACTGGAGCTACTGCACGGGGAAGATCGGATCCATGGACAGTCAGAAGATTGTCGCTGCGATCGAAACGGCGGCAAAGCGGAGTGACCTCGTCCGGGAAGATCTGTACCGTGAGATGCATGCTTTGTACCACGCGATCATGGAAGCTTTGACCGGGGTCACCCGGGGTCATACGCAATTGGGTGAGATCCTCCGCACTGTGGGATTGCGCTTCTCGGTTGTGAGGGGAACTCCATATGATCGTGAAGAGGAAGGCGAATGGATCGCAGTGGCGTTATATGGAACGATTGGTGCGCCCATTAAGGGATTGGAGCACGAGACGATCGGACTTGGAATCAATCATATTTAAATAAGTTAGAGCCTAGAGATATTAGTTGAAAGGAGGCTCGACCAACGGCAGAAGTCTGTCTTTGGTCGAGCCTCTTTTTTGTGTGGGAAAGGGATCCCCGGGTAAAACGGGTAAAAGGTCCGTCCCAGACCCATTTAAAGCACTAAAGAAAAAATCCCATTAACACCGGGATTTACGTAAGCAACATACAGGAAAAGGGCCATTTTCAAAGGTCCGTCCCTAATAAATAGAAGGAGTGAGCCAAAATGGTGGAGTTGACGGGTTGCAGTTTGAGTTTGGATGAGGCGAAGCGGGTGATTTATGGGAAGGAGCAAGTGGAGCTTTCGCCGCTTAGCATGGAGCGGGTTCGGAAGAGTCGCGATGCGGTGGAGAGGATTGTGAAGGAGAAGCGCGTGGTGTATGGGATCAACACAGGATTCGGGAAGTTCAGTGATGTACTGATTGATGCGGATGATGTGGAGGAGCTTCAGCTGAACCTGATTCATTCCCATGCTTGTGGGGTTGGTGATCCGTTCCCTGAGAACGTTTCGCGTGCGATGCTTCTGTTGAGATGCAACGCTTTGCTAAAAGGATATTCAGGTGTTAGACCGGTGATCGTCGAGCGCCTGGCGGAATTCCTGAACAAAGGAATCCATCCGGTGATCCCGCAGCAGGGGTCACTTGGAGCAAGCGGGGACTTAGCGCCGCTTTCCCACTTAGCACTGGCACTGATGGGTGAAGGAGAAGTCCACTATGGAGGTGAGGTTCATCAAACCCTCCCTGTCCTATCAAAAGAAAACATCTTCCCGATCCAGCTTCAGGCCAAAGAAGGATTGGCCCTCATCAATGGAACCCAGGCGATGACGGCAATGGGGGTCATCGGATACTTGGAAGCAGAGGAGCTTGCCTTCCAAAGTGAAATGATCGCCAGTCTGACCTTAGAGGGTCTTAGAGGAATCATGGATGCCTTCGACGAAGATATTCATTTAGTAAGGGGATATCCTCAACAGGTGGCCACGGCTCAACGGATCAGGGACTACTTGCAGGACAGCAAGCTCACAACGAAGCAGGGTGAGCTCCGGGTACAGGACGCCTACTCCCTAAGATGCATCCCTCAGGTCCACGGAGCATCCTGGCAGGCACTTGATTATGTAAAAGAAAAGCTCGAAATTGAAATGAACGCGGCAACCGATAACCCGCTGATTTTCGACGACGGAGAAAAAGTCATCTCAGGAGGGAACTTCCACGGACAGCCGATTGCGTTCGCCATGGACTTCATGAAAATCGCGATAGCAGAACTCGCCAACATTTCAGAACGACGCATCGAGCGGCTGGTGAACCCGCAGCTTAATGATCTTCCGCCGTTCTTAAGCCCGCAGCCGGGACTGCAATCAGGAGCCATGATCATGCAATACTGTGCGGCATCACTCGTATCCGAAAACAAAACCCTGGCACATCCGGCGAGCGTCGACTCCATCCCGTCTTCAGCGAACCAGGAAGACCACGTCAGCATGGGAACGATCGGATCACGCCATGCCTACCAAATCCTGCAGAACACCAGAAGGGTCCTTGCCGTTGAACTCATCTGCAACCTGCAGGCAGCTGAACACAGAGGGACGGACCTTATGGCAAGCAGAACACGACAATTTTACGAAGAAGCGAGAAAGGTCATTCCTTCTATTACGAAGGATCGGATTTTCTCGAAAGATATAGAAAAAGCCAACGAGTGGCTGCAAAAAACAACTCTAAGCACACTGATCAAACCAACCAAAACAAAGGAGGAAACGACAAATGGTTAAGGCAGACAAACGAATCGTACAAGTAAAAAGAGGGACGGACCTCGAATGTAAAGGATGGGAGCAGGAAGCGGTCCTCCGCATGCTCTACAACAATCTTGATCCTGAGGTAGCGGAAATCCCTGAAGAGCTCGTCGTATACGGAGGAATCGGGAAAGCGGCCCGTAACTGGGAGTCCTTCGACGCCATCGTCCATACCCTAAGAAACTTAGAGAACGATGAAACCATGCTCGTCCAATCCGGAAAACCGGTTGGTGTATTCAAAACCCATAAAGCAGCGCCAAGAGTCCTACTGTCGAACTCTGTCCTTGTACCAAAGTGGGCGAACTGGGAGCACTTCCATGAGCTTGATCAAAAAGGTCTCATGATGTACGGTCAAATGACGGCGGGAAGCTGGATCTATATCGGAACACAGGGAATCCTGCAAGGGACGTATGAAACGTTCGCGGCACTGGCGAAAAAACATTTCAACAACTCCCTTAAAGGGGCGATCACCCTTACTGCCGGCTTAGGTGGAATGGGTGGTGCGCAGCCACTGGCTGTTACCATGAACGGAGGAGTCGTGATCGCCGTCGACGTCGACGCAGAACGCATCCAAAAACGCCTCGACACAAAATACTGTAATGTGAAAACCGATTCCATCGAGGAAGCGTTAATGATGGCTTATGAGGCACGTGACCAGGGCAAGCCGCTTTCCATCGCTCTACTTGGAAACGCAGCAGAGGTTCATCATGAACTCTTAAAACGTGACGTCAAAATCGACATCGTAACCGACCAGACATCAGCCCACGATCCCTTGAACGGCTATGTACCTGAAGGATATACACTCGAAGCGGCGGCTGAACTACGCAAACAGAATCCGAAAGCTTACACAGCACTATCACAAAAAAGCATGGCGAAACATGTGGAAGCGATGCTAGAATTCCAACACCGCGGCTCCATCGTATTCGACTACGGCAATAATATCCGTCAGGTTGCGAAGGATGAAGGGGTCGAAAATGCCTTTGATTTTCCTGGATTCGTCCCGGCATATATCCGTCCACTGTTCTGTGAAGGAAAAGGACCTTTCCGCTGGGCGGCACTATCTGGAGACCCAGAGGACATTTACAGAACAGATCGTCTGATCAAAGAGCTTTTCCCAGAAAATGAAGCCCTGAATCGCTGGATCGATATGGCACAGGAGCAGGTGGCATTCCAAGGCCTTCCTTCCCGTATTTGCTGGTTAGGCTACGGTGAGCGTGTGAAGATGGGCCTCGCCATCAATGAACTGGTCAAAAACGGAGAGCTGAAGGCACCGATCGTCATCGGCCGTGACCATCTGGACTGCGGATCCGTCGCGTCACCGAATCGTGAAACCGAAAGCATGAAGGACGGCAGTGACGCAGTAGGCGACTGGGCAATCCTGAACGCCCTCATCAACACAGCGGCAGGCGGCTCCTGGATTTCCTTCCATCACGGCGGCGGAGTGGGAATGGGCTACTCATTGCACGCCGGAATGGTCGTTGTCGCAGACGGGACGGACCTTGCCAAGGAACGCCTTGAACGAGTACTGACTACAGATCCTGGGATGGGCGTCATCCGTCACGTTGATGCAGGTTATGACATTGCCGAAAAAACAGCCGAAAAACACAACATTCACATCCCGATGAACAAAGGAGGAGAGTAACATGACCACAACACAATTCGACACCATCATCGACAACATTGGACAGCTCCTGACGATGGATCAAGGGGACGGACCTCTGAAAGGGGAGGCGATGAGCACACTTCCTGTCCTGAAAAATGCCGCCCTCGCGATCAAAGACGGCATTGTTGCCTGGATAGGCACGCATGAAGATGCGCAAAACTTCAAAGCAACGGAACGAATCGACGCAGAAGGGAAGCTGGTCTCACCAGGTCTTGTCGATCCGCATACACACTTAGTATTCGGTGGATCAAGGGAACACGAGATGGCCTTGAAACAACAAGGAGTACCTTACTTAGAAATCCTTAAGCGCGGAGGCGGCATCCTGTCAACAGTAGGAGCCACACGTGAAGCATCGGAAGAAGAGTTACTAACAAAAGCACGTTTCCACCTCAACCGAATGATTTCATACGGCGTCACAACAGTAGAAGCGAAAAGCGGCTACGGTCTCGATCGACCGACTGAACTGAAACAGCTGAAAGTAGTCAAAAAACTAAACGAAACGCACCCGGCGGAAATCGTCTCCACATTCTTAGGGGCACACGCCATCCCACCGGAATTCAAAGGACGCTCCGATGAATTCCTACAGGAAATGCTCGACTTATTGAACGCCATCGAAAAAGAACACCTCGCTGAATTCGTCGACATCTTCTGCGAAACAGGCGTCTTCACCGTCGAGCAATCACGAGAATTCCTGAAAAAGGCGAAAGAAAAAGGCTTCTCCGTCAAAATACACGCCGACGAAATCGATCCACTCGGCGGAACGGAAATGGCAACCGAAATCGGAGCGACAAGCGGAGACCATTTAGTGGGAGCTTCCGATAAAGGAATCCAGGCACTGGGCGAAACCGACACAATCGCCGTCCTCCTGCCAGGTACGTCCTTCTACTTGAACAAAGGTAAGTTCGCCAACGCAAGAGGCATGCTGGAAGCGGGAGCGGCTGTCGCCCTGTCAACGGACTTCAACCCGGGAAGCTCACCGACAGAAAACCTGCAGTTCATCATGAGCCTTGCATCATTGCAATTAAAGATGACACCGGAGGAAATCTGGAATGCCGTCACCGTCAACTCCGCCTACGCCATCAACAGGGGAGACTCGGCAGGGAAACTCGCAACAGGGCGTAAAGCCGACATCGTCCTATGGGAGGTCCCAAACTATCATTACGTCCCATATCATTACGGGGTCAACCATACCAACACCGTCATGAAAGACGGCAAGATCATCTACCGCAAGGAGAAGCTTCATGAACACATTTCAACATATTAAACCGGCAGGCAAAGCGCAATTCAAAGATCGCTACACAACCAAAGCGGCCGAACTCTTGACAGCTTGGGGAGAAGGAAGGAAGGGGGACATCGCCATCATCGGCGCCCCCCTCTCCAAGCCCTCCATCTCCCACTCAGGGGCAAGTTTCGCACCCGACGCCATCAGACGCTGCCTGAACTCATTCACCACCTATAACATCGAGGGAGGGGCGGACCTCGCCGACGAAAGGAAAGCCATCATCGACTTCGGCGACATCACCATGCACCCGACCTCCATTGAAGAGTCGCATCAACGAATCTATGAATCAACCAAAGCAGCTGTCGAAACGAACGCAGCCCCCTTCTCCATCATCCTGGGAGGCGACCATTCCATCACCACATCAACGGTCAAAGCCATCAAGGAAACGAAGGGAACGGTCGGGATCATCCAATTCGATGCCCATCATGATCTCAGGAACACTGAGGACGGAGGACCGACCAACGGGACGCCTTTCCGAAGATTACTGGAAGAAGGCCATATCAAGGGGGAGCATCTCATCCAGATCGGCATCCGCAACTATGCCAACGCGAAGGCCTATCATGATTATGCCATCGAGCAAGGGGTCACGGTGTATACGATGCAGGACGTCAAAAAACAACCAATCACTGAGCTCATCCAACAAGCCTTAACCCGGCTAGACAAAGTCGACACCATCTACCTCTCCGTCGACATGGACGTCCTCGACCAGGCATATGCACCCGGCTGCCCGGCGATCGGTCCCGGGGGGATGCATCCGAATACGCTCACACAAGCCATACAAACCGCCATGCAACATCGGAAGGTCAACACTATGGACATCGTCGAGATCGACCCTACCCTTGACATCAGGGATATGACAAGCCGGATAGCAGCCCTCCTCATCCTGGAAACACTGATATAATAAAGAAAAGCTTTGGCACCGAATCCATTCGGCCAAAGCTTTTTCTTTATAGTTGATCAGCGGACGATCCCATCACTGACAAGCTGTTCCTTACTATCTAAAGAAAATACCCCTGGAACCCAGTTTTCCAACACTCCATATCCACCAATGATTTCACCGTCGACCTCATACACACTTACGCGTAGATCATCCCCATTCGTTTGCTTTTCATTCAAGAGATAAGTTGTAATGACGGCTTCTTCTCCTTGAACGGGACCGAGATCAAATTCTGCAGCCTTCAAGCTGTCAATTAGCTCCGGACGTTGATGTAACGTTTCCGAAACCGCGCTGATTTTAGAATCAATGCTCCAGTCAAAGGAAGAAATATAGTTTTGGTGTGATTCTTTGATGTCCTCCTCCGAATCCGTATCTGGAGTACACCCGGTCAAAAGAATAATGAAGACGATCATGCTTAGTTTCAATACGTTCACTGAAATCGCCCCTTCACTAAACAATAGAATATTTTCCCAAAGGAAATATATAAGAAAAATCCAAGTATTTTTCGGAAGAATTAACGTTATTCGACAACAATCTAGTATAAATCCACAAAAAAAACCAGGCCCCCAATGGGACCTGGTCAAACTCTTACTTATTCCATAACATATAAACCGTTTTTGCTGCCTGAGCACGAGTGGCTTTGTCTTTAGGAGCAAAGCGTCCGCTTGCATATCCGGTCATGAATTCTAACTCTAGTGCAGAAAGGACGTCTTTTTCAAAACGGGAGGAGATTGACTTTCCATCCTTATAGTTATTCTTGATGGATGGCGTATAGTTTTCTCCACTTTTCATCTCATAAGCACGAACGACCATAGCAGCCATTTCCTCACGTGTGATCACACGTTTTGGAGCAAACTGGTCCTTCGTGATACCCTTTGTGATGCCTGCTTCATATGCAGCGTTGATATCATCGGCCAGTACTCCACCAACATCTTTGAAGTGCTTGCCTTCTGCTGTTAAATTCAGGGCACGTGCAAGTAAAGAGACGAATTCACCGCGGGTGATAGAGCCTGTAGGTTCAAAGGTTGTGTCCGTTTTCCCGTGAACAATTCCTTTTTCAACTAGGGCGTAAATAAAGTCTTCTGCCCAGTGACCAGCCGCTACATCACTGAATTTCTTCACTGAGTCACTTTGTTTTAGTTTAATCGAGTACTTTCCGAATCCACTATCTTGCTTCCCAAGGAACTTATACGTACTGGAATCCTTAATGTAATCCTGGGCCTTCACTGACGTTTCAAATACGACATTTGCATTTCCTTTCACAGGGGCAAAGGACCAGTTTCCGTCTGCTTGAGGGTCGATCGTCTTCTTCTCCATGATGTAATCTATGATCACATTACGGTTCTCATCCGGCGATTTCACAATGATTTTCGAATTCTTTACACCAGGGAATTTTCCACTTGCACGATAGTTATTGGTCGCAACGATGAATTTCTGGTTCGGATCGATGGATTTCCCGTTAAATGTAAGATTCTTGATACGGCTGGAGTTTTCATGCACCAGCACACCTTCTGCATCATACTTAGAAGGTTGCGTCACATCGATTTCGTAGGAAACCCCATCAATCACATCAAAGTTGTAAGAACGGTAATCTCCATTCACAAGGTTCTGTTCTTCTGATTTACCAGTGTCGATCTGATTGAATTGTCCGGCAGACATCTCCAACCATTCTTTGACGTCTGCACCCGTCAATAATACGGCTTGAAGTGTGTTTGGATATAAATATAAGTCAGATACGTTTTTAATCGCGATTTCCCCGGCAGGGATATCTGTATAATAATCCGGGTTAGAGCGTGTACCCGCTTTGAACGGGGCACCTGCAGAAAGAACCGGGATGCCATCATATTCCGTTCCCTTGATATACTTTTCAACATACCACTTCTGGGCATTCGTTACGATCTGCACAGATGGATCATCACTCACCAAGGCAAAGTAACTGTTAATAGGAGAGGTTGTTTCCCCAACGGCACTGCGCACCCATTCAATCGTGGCATCATGCTCTTCTTTCACTGCGTCAAGGATCGCCTGATCAGCTTCAACAGCAGGTGTTCCGTCTGCATTCAGAATGGAGCGGGTGGAAGCCTGGGTATTCGTTACATTCCATTTCCCGTCTTTTAATTCCAGCTCAAGGTCAACCAGTCCAAGATGATCTCCCCAAGAGCCCGGCATAACCGATCCAACGCCATTGATGGTTCCTTTCTTCACGTCTACGCCTTCGATTCCGGCATAGGATTCAGAAGGGAACACTCCATGTGAATGACCAAATAGAATCGCATTGATTCCTTCTACTTTAGAAAGGTCATACGTTGCGTTTTCCTCCATGCCTTCCTGTGTTACATTCCCGATACCGGAGTGAGGGATGGCAACGATGACGTCAGCACCTTCCGCCTTCATTTGAGGAACGAACTTGTTAGCTGTCTCGATGATGTCTTTTGCGATGACATTTCCTTCAAGGTTCGCTTTATCCCACTGCATGATCTGTGGAGGGACGAACCCGATGACACCTACTTTAATGGCATGTTCTTCACCGTCTTCATCGACCACGGTGCGATCAAGGATTTCATACGGCTTAAAATAGTTTTTATCATTTTCCGGGTTTCCATCTTTATCGTCAACATACACATTCGCGTTCACATATGGGAAGTTGGATCCTTTTAATGATGTTCCAAGGAAATCAAGACCATAATTGAATTCGTGGTTTCCGACGTTTCCGGCATCATAGTTCAGTAGGTTCATCGCTTTGTAGACCGGGTGGATTTCCCCATCCTGAAGAGGATCTTCCTTCGCTACATAGTCACCGAGGGGATTTCCCTGGATCAGATCTCCATTATCAAACAATAAGTTATTTTGAGATTCGGCACGGGCCTGCTTGATCAAAGTAGCGGTCTTGGCCAGTCCATATTTATCTGTCACTGTATCCTGATAGTAATCATAGTTTGCGAGGTTTACGTGGATGTCGGTTGTTTCAAGTATGCGAAGCTTAACAATATCTTTATCCATGACGTCTGCATATGTAATGGAAGGTGATACTTGAGGAACAATTAGACCTAAAGCGAGAGCGGCACCTGCTAGTGTTTTCTTTTTCAAAAAAATCTCCCCTTCAACCTGTAATGTCAAACAGGATAATAATACCACAGGGTCAATTATTGTCATACATAAAAATTTTAAATTTTACAAAAAATAGTCATAATGACATAAACTTTACCTAAAGAGGGACGGACCTTTACAAGGTCCGTCCCTCACCGTTATTCACTATATTGATTGAGCGTTAAGTCGAAGCCAGAGTGGATTTCTTTCATGTCTATGATGCGGAGGAAGTGCTGCAGCTTGTTCATGCATGGTTTGGTTAAGTCATCGACCACTTCGAAATGGTCAATGACCGCACATTTTTCCTGTTTCGCCATGGTAATTCCCTGAGACTTGAGATACGTGACGCTGCTGTTGATGGCATACGTAGATACCATGGCTTCCCCGACCTTACAATCACCTTTTGAGAATTCGAAATGGAATTGAATCGACGTATCCATATCGGAGTATAGAGGATTTACTTTCATGCTTATGCTTTTCATCATGAAGCCCCCTTTCTGTTATTGTACTTTTATCCTATCAGATAAATAAAAAAGAGGTATTTAGGATCAGAAAGCAGTATAGCTAATATTAGAATTAATTTAGAGGTATTTCACCCTTTTTCTTGATTTATATAACTCTGGGCATATTCCTATAAGAATATTATTCTTAAAGAAAAAAGCTTCCTTAATGCAGGAAGCTTTAACATGGTAATTAATATTGTGTTGGGAGTTCAACTTTTTGAATTTGTGCATTTGCAGTTTCAGTATCGTTATTAGCAAGCCCTGCAATACCAAAAAGAAGAACCGATGCTGTTATAATTGTAAGAAAACTTTTTTTCATAGGACTTTCCTCCCTTTCTTGTTCGAAACAATGTTCGGTAAAATAAAAGAAATATTTGTTATAATAATTAAAACACATATTCACATTTTGCACATTCTGAATATGGTGCCAAATTACCTAACTTAAAAGCCGATTAATAGGCTTTTCATTTGATTTCTTCAAAAATATAACTCTAGGCATATTTAGGGGTGGATTTCATGGATTTTAAAGCAGTGGGAAAAAAAATAAAAGAGTTGAGAAAAACGAGTGGTCTTTCTCAAGAAGATCTTGCAGAGGGAATATGTACACAAGCGCAGATCAGTAAAATCGAAAAAGGAGATGTCTATCCTTATGCTTCTACATTGTACCAAATTTCTCAGAAGTTAGGAGTGGATGTGAACTACTTTTTTGATATCGGGACAACTCCACGGCTAGATTACTTTCAGGAAGTATTCCATCAACTCCAGATACTCCGCAGAAGTGGGAAATACGAAGAAATGATGGATATTGTAAAAGCTGAGTTAGATAATCCGTTATTTTCACAAAACAACAAAAACTTACAGTTGTTGCTGTGGCATAAAGGGATTTATTTATATGAAGTAAAGAAAGATTTGAGTAAATCAGTTGATACTCTAAAAGAAGCCATCCATCTCACCCATAAAAAAGGGAAGATTTTGCTTGAGCGAGAATTAGAAATTTTCTTGGCAATGGGGGCCATTTATTTTAAAGAAGACATTAATAAAGCGCTAGAGGTTTTTGAGGAAGTTAAGGATCATCTTCAGCTTCTTCCCCACTTGAATGATTTTACAATAAAAACACAGCATTATTATCATATTACAAGGGTGTTAACTCGTCTTAATAGGCAGGAAGAATCAAATAAATATTGTGAAGATGGGATAAAATGGTGCCTGCATAAAGATAGTTTATTCCTATTAGGTGAGTTACATTATCAAATAGGATACAACATGGAGCTGATGAATAAACCTGAGGAAGCCGTCAAGTTTATGAAAAAAGCAATCATCGTTTTCGAAATTCAACAAGATACCAGACACATTCAATTTATTAAAAACAGAATTAAGGAATTAAGTGCACTGATTTAAGAAGGGGCCGTCGAAGAGTCAGTGGCTCCTGACTTTTCGACGGCCCTTTTTTTACGATATCTCCAAGTGCTTCTTTAACGTTTCCTGTATTTCACCGAGTTCCTCGTCTGGAATCAAATAATAGTAAATCCCATCAATTTTCGTACCAGTTCCATCCTTGATCCGTATCTGCTCAATTTCCTTCGCAGCAGCTTTATAATGCTTCTGAATATCCACCATCTCTTCAAAAGTCATATTCGTTTTCACATTATTCCCCAAGGCATCAAAGATATCATCGAATTTCCACAAGCTTGAAACGCTTGCTCCTTCATTGATGACGGCCTGGATGATTTCACGCTGACGAAGCTGACGACCGAAGTCACCGCGTGGATCTTCGTGTCGCATGCGGGTGAAGGCGAGTGCTTCTTTCCCGGATAAATTCAGTTCTCCCTTTTCAAAGGTATATCCACCCGAAGCGAAAGCCATGTCATTATTGACCGTCACTCCTCCAACGGCATTCACGATATCCTCGAAGCCTTCCATATTGATCTTCACATAATAATCAATCGGAATATCCAATAGATTCTCAACCGTATCCATGGACATCTCCACACCGCCGAAGGCATAGGCGTGGTTGATCTTATCCCGGGTTCCGTGCCCGATGATGTCCGTCAGTGTATCACGAGGGATGCTCAGCATTTTCACGGACTTCACTTGGGGATTCACAGTCAGGACAATCATAGAATCAGAGCGCCCCTTATCATTTTCCCGTTCATCGACCCCTAGTAGCAGAACAGAGAAAGGCTCTTTGTCGTTGAACTCTACTTCCTTCGTTCGCTTTTCGGAAACATCGCGTTCAATAGGGGAGTGCATAGTGTCTACTGCCTGATTAAGAGAATGATAGACACTGTATGCATAGGCGCCCCCACCAAGAACCAGCAGAAGCAGCAGGATCCCAAGGACCTTCACCCAGGTCCGTTTCTTTCGTTTCTTATGTTTTTCGCTTCTCATATGGTTATGACCCTCATTTATTTATAATGTTTAGACTACTTTATAACATATCAAATAACCGGGAGAATGGATAGTCATTTTCTACTTATTCTTGTTCAGAAATAAAGTATTTTTTTAGGTAATCAACCCATAAAGAGTGACCTTCTTCATTCGGAGTATCCTGTGTATCAACCAGATAGTTTTTCAGCGATTCATCACTCGGCCATGCCTTCCAATGATTAAGGTAGGTAATGCCCTTTTCTTCTGCATATTCCTTCAACTTCTCGACATCCCTGGGATAATATGTTGCCCCGTAGATTGGGTGAGTCGGTTGGAGAAGCAGGACAGCGTCTTTATTCGCTTCCGTCAATTCACGTTGAAAGATATCAATGCTGTCTAAATTATCTTCTGCACTAACCCCAAGGCTGTTGTTATTCAGTGAAAACGGCTCATATAGGACCATATCGGGAGCAAATGAGAGGACCTCGTCCAATTCATCCCCGTTAGTAAAATGAAGGGAATCCGTATCCCTTTGGAAAATCGACACCTCTAGTGTATCCCCATACTCTTCCTCCAACGCATCCTTCAATTGCACGCTCCAGCCATTACTTTCTTCTCCTAAGGCGAGGGATCCCACAAGGGCAAGCTTATATGCTTCCCCTTTTTCTTTCGCATCCTTGTAATCAGCCTGTGCTTTCTCAGGCCAATTCGAATAAGGGATTCCCTGTTTTTCAGCAGGGGCTGAACTCGGTTCTAATTCTCTCAGAGGCGATTTCTCTGATGACGAAACAGCCGTCCTCTCCTGCCAGTACATGTTTCCTAGAAAAAGAAACGCTCCGCAGCCAATAGTTAATAAAATTAGTAAGAAATTCTTCATATGTAAACCTCCATCTTTTTGGGAAAATGTAAGTAATTATTACCAACTTCTGAGACTCCCTTTCATAGGGGGTATGTATAGTTTAATATAGTAGTAGCATAAAGTGACAAGTTTATTAAAATTATTACAAGAAAAGATAAATTATACAATATTCACTATGATATAATATTACATATTTTCGGAATATTAGGAGGAGCTTATGGAAGAAACAATCAGTTTACGGGAATTGATGGAAACATTAAAGAAACGCATGAAATTGATTTTGTTAATTACTCTTACAGCCATTATCGTCAGTGCAGGGGTAAGTTTTTTTCTATTAACCCCTATTTACCAATCATCCACCCAGCTCCTGGTCAATCAATCAAAGTCGGAGCAGCCGGCTTATAACCCCGGGGAAATCCAGACGAATCTTCAATTAATCAATACATACAACGTCATTATGAAAAGCCCGGCCATTTTGGAAAAGGTCATTTCGGACCTGGATTTGAAGATGAATGCCTCCCAGTTAAACGGGAAATTGACGGTTTCGAGTGAGAATGAGTCACAAGTCATCAATCTGTCTGTACAGGATACGGATCCTTACCAGGCAGCAGAAATTGCCAACAAAACGGCAGAAGTGTTCCAAAAAGAGATCGTGAAAATCATGAATGTGGATAATGTCAGCGTCCTTGCAAAAGCGGAAGTGGGAGAGGATCAGGCACCTATCAAACCGCAGCCGGTTCTGAACATCGCCATTGCAACTGTAGTCGGATTGATGATTGGAGTAGGACTTGCCTTCTTACTGGAGTTCCTGGACAACACCATCAAAACCGAGCAGGAAGTGGAGAAGTTATTAGAGGTGCCGGTGTTAGGCTCGATTACAAAAATAAGCGATCATGAAGAAAAATCGACCAGTCGTGCAGAAAGAAAATCACGTGTAAGAGGTGAAACCGTTGGCTAAAAATAAGAAGAAGCTACTGATGAACACAAAGCGGAAGCTCGTGACGAAAACGGATCCGAAATCACCGATCTCAGAGCAGTATAAAACCATCCGTACAAACATAAATTTCTCTTCTGTCGATCGCGAGATACGTTCGCTCCTTGTAACCTCAGCGGGACCAGGGGAAGGAAAATCGACAACAGCCGCCAATCTTGCCGTCGTATTTGCCCAACAGGGGAAAAAGGTCCTGCTCGTGGACTCGGATATGAGAAAGCCGACGGCTCATTATACGTTTAACTTAACGAACACATTTGGCCTGACGACAGTGTTGACGAAGCAGCATACATTGTCAGAAGTGACGAATCCCTCTGATGTGGAAAATCTGGACATCTTGACATGCGGACCTGTGCCGCCGAATCCAGCCGAGTTAATGAGCTCGAAGGCGATGGAGCATTTCCTTGTGGAAGCCTATCAGGCATATGACCTGCTCATCTTTGATACCCCGCCGATCCTTGCTGTAACCGACGCACAGGTACTGGCGAATCAGGTACATGGTACGGTTCTTGTAGTAAGCTCAGGCACAACAGAAATTGACAGTGCTGTTAAAGCGAAAGACTTGCTTTCTTCCACGAAAGGAAAGCTGCTTGGCGTTGTATTGAATAATCGAGAAGTGAAGGACACAAGTTATTATTACTATTATGGAAAAAAATAGTGGGTATTCGACAATCTTCACCCCTTTACAAATATACCCACTAACGTACAATGGAAGAGTGGGTGAAAATAAGTCGAATTTCCTATGAAGGGAGGAGTCAATATGGTCGATATACACAGTCATATCCTACCCGGTATCGACGACGGGGCGAAAAACGTCGAGGAAAGCATTGAAATGGCGAAGAAAGCCGTTTCTGAAGGCATCCATACGATCATCGCGACTCCTCATCATAAGAACGGATCCTACGAAAATAGAAGGCAACACATCCTTCCATTAGTAGATTCATTGAATGAGAGATTAAGAAATGAAAAGATCGATTTGGCTGTTCTGCCTGGACAGGAATGCCGGATTTATGGAGAGATCCTCGAAGATTATCACCGTGGTGACATCCTACCTTTAAACCGAGTTAGCCCATACATATTCATTGAATTTCCGTCAAGCTCCGTACCACGATATGCGGACCGCCTCCTCTATGATCTTCAAGTGGAAGGCCTGACACCCGTCATCGTCCATCCGGAACGCAACGCAGAGCTCATTGAACGACCGGACAAGCTGTACAAACTGGTCAAGAACGGAGCCGTCACGCAGCTGACTGCCTCCAGTCTAGTCGGGTATTTCGGCAAAAAAATCCAGAAGTTTTCACAGCAGTTAGTTGAAGCCAACCTGACGCATTTCATCGCATCAGATGCCCACAATACACATAACCGCTCTTTCAAGATGGAAGAAGCCATGGATTATACAGAGAAAAAGTACGGGGTAGACATGGTCTATTACTTTACAGAAAATGCAGAACTACTCGTAGATGGTAAAGCCATCTATAAAGAAATCCCTGAACCTGTGAAAAAGAAAAAATTCCTGGGTATTTTCTAACTCCGGGTGATCAATTTGTAATCTGGATCCTTAATGTTCTTAATATAGAATGGTGTCAAATAATGTCAGAATAGTCTGAATGCACCACTTCTGTACATCGGTAATGTCTCCTCACCGTTAGCAAAGGAGGCACTCGGTCACACTGTGGGTAACGTAAACCTTAGACGCTCGTCGTCAGTGGTGGGATGTGAGGTGGGGTTAGATGCCCTAATTAATTATTACATTGAAATAAGCCAAAGTAAGGTAATGAAAACGCTTTAACGTTGCGTGAAGGAGATTCGTAATCTATGAGAGGTTTTACCAAGCTGCCAAAGTGTATCCAGAGAACCATCCGGTATATCTATCAGGATGCACCACAGGAACATTTCCAGGATATTCAGTCCCTTGTCAATCAAGCCATTGAGAAGAGACGAAAAGAATCTAAGAAAATATAAATACCTAAGGAAGGGATATATCATTATATGTTTTCCTTAGGTATTTATTTTGCTAAAAAGAAACAGCACAAGGTTGAACATGTTAAAAAGGAGGAAAACAAGTGAGCTATTCAAAACGAGTATCCCTGTTGATGTTATTGGATTCCATCATTGTGTTAACCGCTATTTATATTGGATATTATACGCTTAATCCGTACTTCAGCATTTATACTCTACCCACCCTCATCGTGAGTTCCGTTGCATTACTGGTCAGTCACCATGTGTTTGCATTCATTTACCGTCTGTATCATAAAGCATGGGAGTATGCGAGTGTGGGTGAGATGCTCGCCATCGTGCGCGCCGTTACCTGGTCGATTGTGACTGCAGCAGTTATTCAATTATTAGTGAATGGAAACGTGTATGTCCGTGTACTTGGCATCACCTGGATGCTTCACGTCATCCTGATTGGGGGATCGCGCTTCTCCTGGAGGATGTACAGAGACTATTACATAAAAACAAAACAAGAAAAGAAACGAGCACTTATCATCGGCGCAGGAGCTGCTGGCTCCATGCTAGTCCGCCAGTTTATGAAAAATCATGATGCAGAGATCCTGCCTGTAGGATTCGTCGATGACGATCCGAAGAAACAAAGGCTTCAAATCTATGGTGTCACCGTAGTGGGAAAAACGAAAGGTATACCAAAACTAGTGGAGAAACTAAACGTGGAATTAATCATCATTGCCATTCCATCCATGAGTAAGTCCGAGGTTCAAAAAGTGTATCAGGAATGCAGCAAAACAAAAGCCAAGACCCAGATCATGCCGATGCTTGAAGACATCGTGTCAGGTAAGGTGTCCGTCAATCAGTTCCGTGATGTACAGGTAGAAGACTTACTAGGTAGAGACCCCGTGGAACTGGATGCGAAATCGATTTCGGAAAAAGTGACGGGGAAAACGATCCTGGTGACGGGAGCTGGTGGATCAATCGGATCCGAGATCTGCCGTCAGGTGAGTAAGTTCAAACCGAAGAAGCTTCTATTATTGGGGCACGGTGAAAACTCCATTTACGGAATTGATATGTACCTTCGAAATAAATATAAAGCTGAATTTGATATTATTCCAATTATTGCAGACGTACAGGACCGTTCCCGTATCTTCGAAGTGATGGAAACGCACAAGCCGGACGTGGTATATCATGCTGCGGCGCATAAGCATGTGCCGCTGATGGAATACAATCCGAAAGAAGCGGTGAAGAACAACGTCATCGGGACCAAGAACGTAGCGGAAGCCGCCGATACATTCGGCGTCAAAACGTTTGTCCTTGTTTCGACGGATAAAGCCGTGAACCCGACAAATGTCATGGGGTCTACGAAGAGGATTGCTGAAATGGTGATTCAGAATCTGAATAAGCATAGCCAGACGAACTTCGTGGCAGTCCGATTCGGTAACGTACTTGGAAGCCGTGGAAGTGTCATTCCATTATTCAAACAGCAGATCCAGGCTGGTGGGCCGGTGACGGTTACTCATCCTGATATGACGCGATACTTCATGACCATACCGGAAGCTTCACGACTCGTTATGCAGGCGGGTGCGTTGGCGCGTGGCGGAGAGATTTTTGTCCTTGATATGGGTGAGCCGGTGAAGATTGTGGATCTTGCGAAGAATTTGATTACCTTATCGGGTTATACAATAGAAGAAATCGGGATTAAGTTTGCAGGGATTCGTCCTGGTGAGAAGATGTATGAGGAACTGCTTGGGGAGAATGAAATTCATAATGAAGCGATTTTTCCTAAGATATTTGTTGGGAAGACGGTGGATTTTGAATATGAGCGGGTTTCGAATCTGGTGGAGAATCATACGGAGTTTGAGCCTAAGTATTTGGCTGAGTATGTGTTGGAGCTAGCCAATAAGAAAGAGAGAGTATTAGTACAGAATGCAAACTAAGGGGTGGAAGAGATGCAGAAAGTGAGAAAAGCGATTATTCCGGCAGCGGGACTTGGGACACGATTCCTGCCGGCGACGAAGGCACAGCCAAAGGAAATGCTGCCGATTGTGGATAAGCCGACGATTCAATATATTATAGAAGAGGCGGTTGCTTCGGGAATTGAGGATATCATTATCGTTACGGGTCGTGGGAAGAGAGCGATTGAGGATCATTTTGATAAGTCGTATGAGCTTGAAGAGACGCTTGCGAAAAAAGGTAAGTATGAGCAGCTGGAAGAAGTACAGGGGATTTCCAAGTTGGCTAATATTCATTATATAAGACAGAAAGAGCCTCTTGGACTTGGGCATGCGATTTCGTGTGCGAGCCGGTTTATTGGGGATGAGCCTTTCGCCGTTTTACTTGGGGATGATATTGTTCATTCTCCCGAGAAGCCTTGTTTAAAGCAGTTGATTGATTTGTATGAGCGGTATAATTCTTCTGTGATTGGGGTGCAGGAGGTTCCGGAGCAGGAAGTATCAAAGTATGGAGTAATTTCGATTAATCATAATGGGATTGAGGATGGGGTTTATCATATCAATGACCTAGTAGAGAAGCCTAAGGTGGAGGAGGCTCCTTCTAATTATGCAATTATGGGAAGATATGTGCTTCGTCCCGAGATCTTCGATATTTTGGAAAACCAGACGCCTGGTGCGGGCAATGAAATTCAGTTGACGGATGCGATAAAGAAGTTGAATGAGCAGCAGATGGTGGTCGGATACGAGTTCCAGGGTGAGCGTCATGATGTTGGGGATAAGTTTGGGTTTATTCGGGCAACTTTGGAGTTTGCGTTGGAGCGGGAGGATTTAAGAGTTCAGGTAATAAATTATTTACAGGAAGTATTAAATCAAGAAAAAGTAGAAGAAATTAAATAGCCTGAAATGATAATTAGTAGGTTGGACATATGAAAATGTGCACCCTACTAATTATCTTTGGGATTAATTTGGTTTATTAGTATTTAGTTGGAGATGAGATGCTTAATTATTATAAATCCAGATAGATACTAATTAACTAAAAAGCTTAAGGAGTGTAGCTGTTTTGTACATAAAAATAAAAAGGTTCGGAGATTTTATTCTTTCATCAATGGGACTAATTATTTTATCACCAATCTATATAATTTTAATTATTGCAATAAAGCTTGATTCAAGTGGTCCTGTGCTGTTTAAGCAAAAGCGAGTAGGTGTGAACAAAAAACATTTTAAAATATTAAAATTCCGTACTATGCGAATTGATACTCCAAAAGACACTCCAACTCATTTGTTAGACAATCCTGAGCAATATATCACTAAGATGGGTAGATTTCTAAGGAAAACATCTCTCGATGAGCTTCCACAGATTTGGAATATCTTCGTGGGTCAAATGAGTGTTATAGGACCAAGACCAGCACTTTGGAATCAGTATGATTTAATTGAAGAAAGAGATAAATACGGTGCGAATAATGTTCCACCTGGACTTACTGGGTGGGCACAGATTAATGGTAGAGATGAGCTTCCTATTGAAATTAAAGCTAAGTTGGATGGAGAGTATGTTGAAAGGATTAGTCTTTGGATGGATGTAAAGTGCTTCTTTGGGACCATCGTTAGTGTTGTGAAAAGTGATGGGGTTGTTGAAGGTGGGCCTGGAACTGCAGCGAAGAAAGAAATCGCGAGTAGTAAGGAGAGTATTTCCAAATGAAAAAAATACTGATAACTGGTAAAAACAGCTATGTGGGGAAAAGTCTTGAGAAGTGGCTTGGAAAATACCTTGGTAAGTATTCCCTTTCTTCCGTTAGTTTAAGGACCGATTCATGGAAGGAAAAAGAATTCTCGGGCTATGATGTAGTTTTTCATGTTGCTGGAATAGCACATATAAAGGAGACGAAGGAAAATGCTGAACTTTATTACAAGGTGAACCGCGACTTGACTTACGAAGTTGCCCACAAGGCAAAAAGTGAAGGTGTTAAGCAGTTCATTTTTTTAAGTTCGATGAGCGTATATGGTATTGAAAGTGGTGTAATTAATAGAAAATCTCCCCTGAATCCAAAAAGTAATTATGGGAAGTCCAAACTTGAGGCAGAAGAACTAATAAAACCTTTAGAAAATGAAAAATTTAAAGTTGCAATAGTTCGTCCACCAATGATATATGGTAAAGGATGCAAAGGGAATTATGTAAGATTAGCAAAGTTTGCTCTTATAACTCCGGTTTTTCCTGATATTGAAAATAAACGTAGTATGATTTATATAGATAATTTGTCTGAGTTTGTAAAAATATTAATTGATGGTTATAACAGTGGAACTTTTTTCCCCCAAAATAGTGAATATGTGAGGACCAGTGAGCTTGTGAAGTCAATAGCAGAAATGCATGAGAAGAATATTTGGTTGACTAGATTATTTAATCCTTTATTGAGGTTGTTGAAGGGTAGTACTTTAAATAAAGTATTTGGAGACCTAGTATACGAAAAGGGTATGTCAGAAAATGAGAGTCCATATTATATTTGCGACTTTTACTCTTCGATTTCTATGACCGAAAGGGGGAAGTAATGTGAAGGATGTTTTTACAAAAGAGAAATTAATAAGCATAATAATGCCTGCATACAACTGTGAAAGGTATATCGAAGAAGCTATTAAATCTGTTATTGAACAGACATATCAATTTTGGGAGTTAATAGTTATAGATGATGGATCAAGGGATAATACAGTAAGAATTATAAAAGAACTTTCAATTAAAGAAAGCCGTATTAAATTATATATTAATGAAACAAATCAAGGAGTATCAGCAACTAGGAATAGGGGCATTACACTTGCTAACGGTAATTGGATAGCATTTTTAGATAGTGACGATATGTGGAAGAAAAATAAGTTGGAAAAGCAGTTGCTGCACTCACAAAAAATTAATTCAGAGTTTATTTTTACAGGTTCATCTTTTATCAACGATGTTGGAGACTTTTATCAGGGGATCTTTGAGGTTCCTAAGAAAGTTAGTTACAAGGAATTAAGAACCCATAATGTTATTTCTTGCTCATCTGTCTTCATAAAGAAGAGATTTTTTGAAGACATAAAAATGGAAAACGATGATATGCATGAAGATTATGCAGTTTGGTTAAGAGTATTAAGGACTGGAGTCTATGCTTATGGTGTCAATGAGCCACTTCTTATATATAGAATTTCAAAAAACTCAAAATCAGGAAACAAATTAAAAACTATTAAGATGACTTATAAAGTATTTCGTTTCATTGGTATTAATCCGTTGTCTTCAATTTATTATATGGTTAGACATATTATGGGTTCAATTAAAAAATATAAAAATATCAAATTAAATATCCATTAGATTTCTAAATTTAATCGATATCATATTTATTGAAAATTGAACTTTGGGTTGTGTAATTATATTATAAACGCCATTAATTACCATGTGGTCGATATAGACTAGTTCTAATTTTAATCGATTGCGGTTGATAATGTACATTATTGATATTGACTCAACAATTGTATAAATAACAATAAGAATTATTTATACCGTGCTTAAAAAGCAAATTGTTGTTTTTTGAAAGGTACTAAAAATTGGAGGTTAGAGTTATGGAAATTCCAACAGAATCAGTTCATCCGAAAATATCCATTGTCGTTCTTTCATTTGATGGCTATAGGGATGTATGGCCGTTTTTTTTTGAAGCCTTTTATAAATATTGGCCGGATTGTGAATATCCGATTTATTTAGTTAACAATGAAACTGAGGTTAATTATAAAAATGTTCATTTAATACAAACGGGCAAAGAAATCAACTGGTGTAATAGAGCAAGAAAAGCAATTGAACAAATAGATAGTGACTATGTTCTCTTGCTACTTGAAGACTATCTTATAGGTGAAAAGGTTAAAAACTCTGATTTAAATCAAGCGATGAATTTCATTGTTAATAATAATGTAAATTACTTAAGAATAACTAATATCCCTCGGAAACGGGCTATTAAAGAAAATAGTGATCAAATTTACCCAATATATAAAAATGAGGAGTATGGGGTTAATCTTCAAGCTTCAGTTTGGAAGAAAGACTTTCTTTTAGCGAAGTTAAAAGAAGTTGATGGTTCAGCATGGGAATTTGAAATTAATTTTTTGAAAGAAGCAGTAGATGGCAATAAAGAACCATTAGATGATTGTTTTGTAAGCACTGCTAATATTATAGATATTCATAACGGAATATTAAAAGGTAAATGGTTTCCTAAAACAATAAGGTATTTTAGAAAAAGAGGAATTAATATAGATTACCAATATAGAGGGAAACTTTCCATAAAAGAAGTCATTAGCCACAATGTTAGGTTTTATTTAAGAGAAAATATACCAAACAGCTTAAGGAAAACAATCAAGAAACTGTTATTAAAGATGGGTGTGAAATTTGTTTCACAATATTAGGGGAGAGAATTTTGATATGAAATTATTTTGGATAAGCAGCATAGCTTGGATAAATAATGGTAAATATAGACTACCTGTAAACGGCCCTGGTGCAGTATCTGGTTCTCTCTTTCAGCAAAATATTATCGAAGGTTTGGAAGATCAAGAGATAAATATAGAAATCCTGAATGACTTTCCAACTGCTAAGAAGTTTAATAAAGGATTTAAATGGTCACATAATAAGTCGAGTAATGATTATGCAGTAGGATCCTTTAGGATTCCACTACTATCTATGATTATAAAAACTGTACTCATGTGTTTCAATATATTAAAAAGGAAAGAGAAAAGGGAGTATAGTATCGCGGTTGCTTATTTAATTCACACACCCTACTTGATAGCACTTTGGTTTGCTAAAAAGTTGAACTATAATCTCAAAACTATTTTGATTTGTCCCGATCTGCCCGGATATATGGATATGTCATTGAAAGACAAACCCATAAAAAGTTTTTTAAAGAAGATTGATCATTGGATTATTAATAAAATGCTAAGTAATATTGATGCTTTCATTTTGTTTTCAGATGCAATGAGAGAGCAACTGCCAATAAGGGATAAGAAGACATTGGTAATTGAAGGTGTCTATTCACCAAATGGGATAAATTTAGATAAGGTAAACAAAAAAAAATCCATTATGCATGCTGGAACACTTCATAAAAATATAGGAATTGAAAATATAATAGAGGGCTTTAAACTAATAGAAGATAAGGAACTAGAACTTTGGATATTTGGAGACGGTGAGTTAAATGAATATATTCAAAGAGAAGCTAGAAAAGATAGAAGAATTAAATTTTTTGGATTTGTATCAAGAACAGAATTATTTGAATATCAGAAGCAAGCAACGTTATTGATTAATGCACGAAACCCTATCGATGATTATACAAAGTATTCTTTTCCCTCAAAAACATTTGAATATATGGTATCAGGAACCCCGTTTCTAACAACAAAATTATCTGGGATTCCAGAAGAGTACTATGACTATTTATATACAATGGAAAGTAATGTCTCTTCTATAATATCAGATCACATTAAACAAATACTTGCTATATCTGATAAAGAAAGGGAACTCTTTGGGTTAAAAGCAAGGGATTTTGTTTTAAAAAATAAAAATAAAAACAGTCAATCTACTAAGATGAAAGAGTTTTTAAAGTCTATAAATTCTCAGTAACTTCTATAATGGATATTTAAAATAAATCAACTAAAGGAGTTTATTTAATGTTTAATAATAAAACTTTACTTATAACAGGTGGTACTGGTTCTTTTGGAAATGCTGTTATGGAAAGATTTCTAAATACCGAGATAAAGGAAATTAGAATTTTCTCGCGTGATGAAAAAAAGCAGGATGACATGAGAAAACACTATAGAAACGATAAGTTAAAATTTTATATTGGGGATGTGAGAGATTTAGCTAGCGTTAAAAATGCTATGCATGGAGTCGACTATATTTTCCATGCTGCAGCATTAAAGCAGGTTCCATCATGCGAGTTCTTCCCTCTTGAAGCAGTAAAGACTAATGTAATAGGTACAGAAAATGTTCTAACAGCAGCTATTGAGTATGGAGTTAAAAAAGTAATTTGCCTTTCAACAGATAAAGCGGCGTATCCAATTAATGCGATGGGGATTTCAAAAGCAATGATGGAAAAGGTATTTGTTGCTAAATCGAAAACTGTTGATCCTGGTAGGACACTAATTTGTGGAACTAGATATGGTAATGTGATGGCATCACGTGGATCAGTTATACCACTATTTATTGAACAAATTAAAAATGGTCAACCTTTAACAGTAACAGATCCTAAAATGACAAGATTTCTTATGAGCTTAGAAGAGGCGGTTGAGTTAGTTGTCTTTGCTTTCCAGAATGCAGAAGCAGGGGATGTTATGGTTCAAAAATCACCAGCTAGTACAATTGGTGATCTTGCTCAGGCAATAAAGGATTTGTTTAATGCGGATAATGAAATAAAAATCATTGGAACTCGTCATGGAGAAAAACGTTACGAAACACTTCTTACTAAAGAGGAATATGTAAAAGCAGAAGATTTACCTGGTTTCTATCGAGTACCTGCGGATCAAAGAGATCTTAACTATGATAAATACTTTGCAGAGGGAGATCAAAAACTTACTACCGTAGAAGAATATAATTCGGATAATACACAAGTTCTTAGCATTGAACAAATTAAAGAAAAACTAATTGAATTAGATTATGTAAAAAACGAATTAAAAGAATGGAATAAAAAAGTTCACGTTATGAATTAAAGGGTGGTTTTGAGTGATGGATATTCTTGTTACAGGCGCAAAAGGGTTTATAGGAAAAAACCTTATCGCAGAACTTAAAAATAGAGGATATACTAATATTCTTGAGTTTAATAGGGAAAGTGATCATTTATTACTTGAAAAATATACAAAGGAATGTGACTTCGTCTTTCATCTAGCTGGAGTTAATAGGCCAAAAGATGAAAAAGAATTTATGGAGGGGAATTTCAGTTTAACTTCTCAATTACTAGAGCTATTAAAAAAACATAACAATAAGGCACCTGTTCTTCTTACTTCATCTATACAGGCAGAAAAGGACAATCCTTATGGAAGAAGTAAAAAGGCCGGAGAGGATTTACTATTTAATTACTACTATGAAACTGATGCTAAGGTTTATATATATAGATTACCGAACTTATTTGGTAAGTGGAGCAAACCTAACTATAATACGGTTGTAGCTACATTTTGTCATAATATAGCAAAAGGCTTAGATATTCAGATAAACAATTCAAATGTAGAACTTAATCTTTGTTATATAGATGATGTATTAGAAGAGTTTTTCAGAGCTCTTGAGGGAAAGCCAACGATGTATGATGATTATTGTGTTGTACCTGTAACGCATAATATCAAACTTGGAGAATTGGCTGATCTTATAAAGAGTTTCAAAGAAAGCAGAGCAAATTTAAGTATTCCTAATATGGAAGATACGCTAACCAAAAAACTTTATAGTACTTATTTAAGCTTTTTACCTGAAGATCAGTTTTCTTATAAACTAAAAATGAATTCTGATCATAGAGGTTCCTTTACTGAGTTTATGAGAACACCTGAAAGAGGCCAGGTCTCAGTCAATGTTTCTAAACCTGGAATTACAAAAGGGAATCATTGGCACCATACTAAAAATGAAAAATTTTTAGTAGTTAGCGGAGAAGGTATAATTCGTTTCAGAAAGATTGATTCTGAAGAAATTATTGAGTATCGAGTAAATGGTGAAAAATTACAAGTTGTAGATATTCCTACAGGGTATACTCACTCTATTGTAAATGTAGGAAAAACAGACCTTGTAACCGTTATGTGGGCAAATGAGTGCTTCGACGCTGAGAAGCCAGACACCTATTTCGTGGAGGTATAACAAATGAAGAAATTAAAAGTCATGACAGTCGTTGGCACGAGACCAGAAATTATAAGATTGTCTGCTGTTATTAATAAATTAGAAGAGTCAAATGCTATTGATCATACTCTTGTTCATACTGGCCAGAATTATGATTACGAACTAAATGAAGTGTTTTTTAAGGACTTTAACTTAAAGAAACCCGATTATTTTCTAAATGCAGCTACAGGCACAGCTGTAGAAACAATAGGTAATATTTTGGTTAAGATTGATTCAATTTTGGAAGAAGTCAATCCGGATTCCTTTTTAGTACTTGGTGATACAAATAGCTGTTTAACAGCTATTGCTGCGAAGCGTAGACATATTCCAATCTTCCATATGGAAGCGGGAAATAGATGTTTTGACCAAAGGGTTCCTGAGGAAACAAATAGAAAAATGGTGGATCACATTGCAGATATCAATTTAACATACAGCGATATTGCTAGAGAATACCTGCTAAGGGAAGGATTTCCTCCAGATCGAATTATTAAAACTGGTAGCCCAATGTTTGAAGTACTTAATTCTAAAAAAGCTGATATTATAAAATCTGATATATTAGATAGACTAGGGCTTGTAGAAGGGAAATATTTTGTCGTATCAGCGCACAGAGAAGAAAATATTAATTCAGAAAATAACTTTATAGATTTAGTTGAAAGTCTAAATGCAGTTGTAGAAAAGTATAATATGCCTGTAATTGTAAGTACACATCCAAGAACACGTAAAATGATTGAAACAAAAGGAATTGAATTTAACCCATTAGTGAAAACACTTAAACCACTGGGGTTTAATGATTATGTAAAACTACAAACTAAGGCAAAAGCGGTTCTTAGCGATAGTGGAACGATCAGTGAAGAATCTTCTATCCTTAGATTCAATGCACTTAATATAAGACAAGCTCATGAAAGACCAGAAGCAATGGAAGAGGCATCGGTGATGATGGTTGGATTAAAAAAAGAGCGAATTTTACAGGGGTTAGAAATCCTAGAAACACAGGAGTTTAATAGTTTAAGGCTTGTAGAAGACTACAGTATGCCAAATGTATCGGATAAAGTAATAAGGATAATTATATCATATACAGATTATGTAAACAGAATAACATGGGGTAAATAGGACCTTCAAAAGGCTTTAGAGAGGTGTGATTCATTATTGAAGGTTAAAAAATTGAGGTATATAAATACCAATGACTTGATCTATATATTATTAACAATGTACTTCGTATTTTTTTATTGGATATCTGGAACTATATTTCCTTATAGGTCTATTGCACTTGCTTTTATTGGGTTATCTGTTTTCCTAATCCAAATTCTTATTAACAGACAGAATCTACAAACAGATATAATTAGTTTGTCAATATTGGTTATATCAGTACTAATGATAATCTCTAGTATTATTAATGGAGATGGACAAACTTTACAAAATATCATTTTCTTTTTTCAAACCGTTTTTTTATATTTAGGAATTGTATCGTTTTGCAATAATTATGAAAAACTATATAGGGTAATAAAAATAATATTTGTTACGGGATTTATTGGTGGCCCTGTTGCTGGATTAATTCAAATGATAACTGGAGAGTATATATTCCCCTTACCACCAGGATCTCCATACGAAGATAATATGTTAATAAAGACTGTTATCTCTTCAGCATTAACATATAACGCCAACCTCGTAGCTTTACAGTTTGTAACTACGTTGTTTTTGGGATTATATTTATATAATAAAATTAATAAAAAGCTATTGATTTTTGTCTGTATTCTTATTAGTGCAGTAGCACTTATTTTAACATTTTCTAGAACATCTATTATAGCTACTATATTAGCGTTTGTTATTTATAATTTTTTCCGAAAGAAAAAAACAAATTCTCTAAAGTTTATTTTACAGTACTTTGTTTTAGCTATGACTTCAATTATATTACTCTTCTTTTTTGACGATATATTAAGTAAAGTATTGCAATTCAATGATGTTGATTATGTTTTTAGGTTGAAAAGTGCAGAGAATGTTGACATACGATACATGCAGTGGATAGCGGTAGTAGATGTTTTGTTTTCTTCTGATATAATCCATTTGTTATTTGGCTATGGTAGAAATTATATAAACATAATAGGGAGTATTACCGGATACAACATTACTACACATAATACTATCCTTGAACAGTTTGTAAAGAATGGAGTACTAAGTGGATTTCTTATAATTATTTCATATTACTATTCTTTTAAGGCTTTTTGGAAAGTAAATAAAACTAAAGAAGAGTTTAATTCCATTTTTGCTGGCTTAATAGCTTTATTTGTCTCTTTACAAATGATTAGCTCGTTTACTCTAGATAGTATAATGTATTTAATGATCGCTAGTATAATTTTAAAAAATAGGAGGGGAGATTCTAGTATCAATGCAAAGACGAGATAGGTTATACAATAATTTAGAGAAGGCCGAAAATTTCATATGGGAACTATTGTATACATCGAGATTATTATATGACATGGACTTCAAAAAAACATTAGCCATTAATCAAAAATATAAAGATAAATTCAAAGGTAAACGGTGTTTTATTCTAGGTAATGGTCCTTCCCTAAATAAGCAAGGTAACTTGGAATTATTAGAGAATGAAATTGTGTTCTCTGTTAATCAATTTTATAGATCAGATTTATTCAAATTAGTAAAACCTAATTTTCATCTAATGGTAGATCCTTTATTTTTTTCACTTAATGAAAAAGACTCTACAGACTATGATACTCTTAAAAGAATGCAAGAGTTGAAGAATAATAACAACTTAGTATGTATATTTCCTTATACTGCAAAAGATTTTGTTGAAAATTATAAAATAAATAATGAGAATACCTTATATATTCATAGTAGATATCGTATGCATGACAACTATAAAAAGAGTATTAGAATGGATAGGAGCTTACCACTAATCCAAAATGTTGTACATGGTGCAATCTATTGTGCAATTTATATGGGCTTTACTGAAATATATCTTATGGGTGTAGACATGACAAATATATTAACAAGTTACATCAAGGAAGAAACAGAATTAAATATTGAGAAGGAACACGTATATACCTATACTGAAAATGAAAAAAAACGAATGCTTAGAGTCCGGAATAGTAATGATAATGAAACTATGCTCAAATTACATGGAATTATATTTAGTGTGTTCAGAAACATATATGAATATTGTGATCAAAGAAATATAAAAATTTATAATGCTACGATAAGCGGAGGATTAGACAATATTCCTAGGATAAAGTATGAAGATGTCGTTTTGAATAATAGAAATATGAATGGAGGAACATTATGAGTTTTGTTTCAGTATTAATTTATACTTTTTCATATTCATTGTTCTATTCCAAAAAAGAAAAAGTTTCACTTGCACTAGGTGCAACAATTAATAAAGAAGTTCACCTTAGTGGAGCAAACAAAGTTGGGAAATTCACTTCGTTAAGAAATATAAAGATGGGTTATGCCAGTTATGTAGGAGAACGTTCTTTTTTGTGTGATGCTAAAGTTGGAAAGTATTGTTCAATTGGGGATAGAGTAAGCTTCATAGTTGGTAATCATCCAACTACAGAAGCTATATCAACTCATCCTGCTTTTTACTCTACAATAGGACAAGCAGGTATAGTGTATGCAGAAAAGAATTGTTTTAAAGAGTACAAACATGTTGAGGATAACTATAGTTTTATTATAGGTAATGATGTTTGGATTGGTAGCGATTCTAAGCTTGTTCAAGGAATAAAAATTGGTAATGGTGCAGTTATTGCTGGGGGGTCTGTTGTAACTAAAGATGTAGAATCCTATGAAATAGTTGGAGGTGTTCCAGCTAAACGAATAAAATATAGGTTTAGTGAAAATGAACGTTTAATTTTAGAAAATCTAGCCTGGTGGGACTTTCCTAATGAGCGTCTAAAAGAGTTAACTAAAATTATGAATAACCCAAAAGAATTTTTTGAACAAATTAATAATTAGCATTTACATTATGCTGATTCAATTGGGGGATGAAAAATGAAGATACTAGCTGTAATTCCAGCCAGGGGTGGTTCAAAAGGCATTCCAAGGAAAAATGTGAGGTTAATGAATGGTAAACCTTTAATATCATATTCATTAGATAATGCGAAAGCGTGTGAATTAATTACTGATATTGTTGTCACTTCAGATGATGAGGAGATTATTGGTATTGCAAAACTAAATAATGTAGATTATATTACGCGCACCTCAGAGCTTGCTGGTGACAAAATCACATTAGACCCAGTTGTTTACGATGCTGTTAATAAAATGGAACGAGTTAAAGAATACAAATATGATATTGTCGTTACACTCCAGGCTACTTCCCCTTTGCTTAAGGGCGAGACTTTAGATAGAGCTATAAAAAATTTTTTAGCTAGTGGAAAAGATACTTATATTAGTGCAGTAAATAGACCACATTTATCATGGTCAAGTAATGAAAATGGCTATTTTCCAAATTATTCACAAAGGTTAAATAGACAACAATTACCACCAAACTATGTAGAAACTGGTGCGTTTTTTATTACTAAGAGAAACTTTGTTAAACCAGATAGCAGGATGGGAGAAAAAATTTCTATTTTTGAAGTACCTGAAGAGCAATCAGTAGATATAGACAGTACTAGTGACTGGATTATTAGTGAGGCTTCCCTGAAAAGGAGGAAGATAGTCTTTCGTGCGGATGGGTATAAAGAGCTTGGAATGGGCCATATATACCATTGTCTAACTTTAGCGTATAACTTGACTGGTCATGAAGTTATGTTCGTAACAAAAGAACAATACTCCGAAGGTATAAATAAAATTAAAGATAGTTTTATGCCATATACGCTAATAAAAAATGATGATGAATTTTTTAATTTTTTAAAAGTTTGGAAGGCAGATATTGTAGTTAACGATTGTTTAGACACAAACGAAGAATATATGAAAGAGCTAAAGACTTTGGTTAAAAAAGTAATAACTATCGAAGATTTAGGTCAAGGGGCAATTTATGCCGATGCAGTTATTAATGCACTTTATAATACAGAAATTAAAAGTCAAAAACAATTTCACGGGGAAAAATATGTATGTCTCAGGGATGAGTTTCTGATAAATAAACCAAAGGAGTTTTCAAAAGAGGTTAAAACTGTATTGGTAATGTTTGGGGGGACTGATCCATCAAACTTAACTGAAAAAATCTATGATTTGGCTATAAAATTAAACAGAGATTATCCAAATATCATATTTAATTTTATAACAGGCAGTGGATATGAAAATAAAGACAATAACATTGTTACTTATAAAGAAAAAAATATTTATATATTGCAAAATGTAAAAAGGGTCAGCGATTATATGAGAGAGGCTGACTTAGCATTTACATCTCAAGGTAGGACTGTTTTTGAGCTTGCCTCATTAGGAGTCCCTTCAATTGTATTAGCACAAAATAAGAGGGAACAACTTCATACATTCGCACAAATGCAAAATGGATTTATGAATTTAGGCTTAGGTTTAGATGTAACAAAAGAAACAATAGAGCATACATTTAAGTGGTTAGCAGAGACTCCTCAGATAAGACTTGAAATGAGGGAATTAATGCTAAAGCATGATTTCAAGAAAGGAATAAACCGTGTAATAGATATTATCTTAGAGGAGGATTAGTAGATGGTTAGTAAAATTATAACGAGGGCAGAAGAAGGTAAGTTTGTATTGATTGCAGAAATAGGAGTTAATTATTATGATATAGCAAAAAAAATGGAAATAACAGTTATGGATGCGGCAAAGCTAATGATAAAAGAAGCAAAAGAAGCTGGTATTCATGCAGTAAAATTTCAAACTTACAAAGCAGAGACATTAGCAGCTAAGGAATCACCATCATATTGGGATACTAAGGAAGAAGCGACTACATCACAATATGAACTTTTTAAAAAATATGACTGCCTTTCCTATAATGAATATAAAGAACTGGCAGAGTATTGTCATGATCTAGATATAGAATTTCTATCAACAGCTTTTGATATAGAATCAGCTGATTATTTAAATGAATTAATGAATGTATATAAAATCTCATCATCTGATTTAAATAACTTACCATTTGTTGCATATCAAGCTAAAAAGAACAAGCCCATTTTATTGTCAGTAGGAGCGTCTGATGAAGAAGAAATAGAAGAAACTATTAAAACTATTCGTAAATATAACAATGAGCCTATTGTATTATTACATTGTGTACTTGAGTACCCAACGCCATATAACCATGCTAATCTAAATAAAATTGTGAGTCTGAAAAATAAATATCCAGAATTAATCATTGGTTATTCTGATCACACAAAACCAGATATTAATGGAGATGTTATTAAAACAGCTTACAACTTAGGGGCCCTTGTAGTGGAGAAACACTTCACATTAGATAAATTATTACCAGGAAATGATCATTATCATGCGATGGCACCAGAAGATGCTAAAACTATAACTAATGGGATTGCATTCATTGAGCAATTAAGGGGTTCATATGAAATTGGATTTAATGAAACAGAATTAGCTGCAAGAAAAAACGCAAGAAGATCTTTAGTAACAGCTCATGCGGTAAAAATGGGTGAAGTAATAACTGAGAATAAATTAACATTTAAGCGACCTGGAACTGGAATATCTCCTCGAGATATTAACAATGTTATTGGTAAAGTAGCAAAAGAAGATATTCCAGAGGACACTATTTTAATGCCTTATATGTTTAGTTAAATATTATAATTTGCATAGAAGAAAGAATGGATTGTAATTTATTTTAAATAAACGCTTTTGATAATAAAAAGGGAAAATTAGCTATTACATTACTTTTTATGAATATTTCCCTTCTACTGTTGTTAAATTAATATAACCATAGGGGTATGTAGCATAAAATGTTATATTACCCCTTTTAATATATTTTCGGTATAAATATAGATTATCATGATCTCGTATTTGATTTAATGAAGCTTACCTTTATATCTCAATTATTAATAATATTAATGTTCTCGTCTGGCTGTCAATATTTGAAAATCCTCGCTCTTAAATTACAATTACCTAAAATTGATACAACCTCATCATTAAATCACCTATATTCTTATATATAATTAACAAATCATATAAAAAATTGGAGTAAATATAAAATGCTATTAAGGAATATTTTGCATAATGATAATTTTAAAGTTGTTTTTAGATATTCTTCTATAAAGTACGTAGCTTTAGTAATTGGTTTAGTTAAAGGAATAGTAAATGCTGCATCATTAGGTCCTGAACTTTTTGGAATTTTAGGTAACCTTATTTTAGTATTAAGTTATTTAGCTTACACTAATCTTGGAATTGTTTACTCTATGAATAGAGAATACGTATTATATGAATCAAAAGGCGAAGAAATTAGAGCTGAAAATGTCATTAATACAACCTTTACAGCATTAATCATTTTATCTACATTTTTAATTTTAACTGGTGTTAGTACAACTTTTTTTTATAAAGGTGATTTAAGGAACTACTTAGTATTAATATTTATAATAGCTATTTTTGAACAATATAGATCATTTTATATGAACTATTTTAGATTAACAAATGATTTTAAAAAAATTAATAATATAGAAATAATAAATAGTATATTTTCATTTGTTCTGATTGTTATATTAATAAAGTACTTTGCGATATATGCTGTCCTAATAGCAATGCTTATCTCAGGTTGTATAATTTTTTTCTATGGTATAAAACACCTAGGGAAAATCAAATTTAGTATTGATAGACAAGTAATTAAAGATTTGTTAGTAGTTGGGTTCCCGTTACTAATTTATAATTTAGGTTTCTATATAATAACTACAATAGATAGAGTTATGACAATTAAATTTTTGGATTATAAAGATTTAGGTTATCTTACATTTTCAAATCAAATTGCTGGGGGAACGCTAGTATTTATAACCTCAGTATTATTTTTATATTATCCTAAGGCGATAAAAATGTTAAATGTTGATAGTAATGTTAACACTAGAATTTTTCTAAGAAGAACTGAAAAGTATACTAAATATGTTGAAGTTTTTGGAGTAGTACTTTGTGTCACGGGTGTGATATTAATAGAGCCCTTCGTGGATGTTTTAGTCCCCTCTTATGATATTAGTATAAATATCTACAGGATATTAATATTTGGTACAATAGTAAATCAAATTGCTTATTTCTTTAATGTTTTTATAGTTTCTAACAAAAAGCAAATATATCTAATATATATTCAAATTATTATAATTTCATTGTCTATCATATTTAATTTTGTTTTTATAAAAATAGGTATGGGGATTATTGGGATTGTGTTAGCAACATCAATATCAAATGTCATATATTCAATATTGCAACTTGTTGTTTATTTGAAAATATTAAAAGTCGAAATAAATTACATTAGAACTATTACTAGAGTTTACTTAAAATTTAATTTAATTATGGCAGTGAACGCTATTCTTGTTTTATTTAATACAAGTTTTATGTTATATAGTTTAATTATTATTCTTATAACTATAATTCTATACTATAAAGATTTTAGAAAAATGTTAAAAGAAAAATAGATTAGATACTGAAAGGAGAATTGTATCTTATGAATATTCTAGTAACCGGAGGCGCCGGATATATAGGTTCGCATACATGTGTTGCTTTATTAGAAGCAGGGCATTCAGTAATAATAGCTGATAACCTTTGTAATAGTAAACGTGAGACCGTTGAGAAAATTATTGATATTACAAATAAACAAGTAACCTTTTATGAGTTTGATGTAACTGATGAACCAGCTATAGACGAGATTTTCAATAATAATAATTTAGATGGTGTCATTCATTTTGCGGGTATGAAAGCAGTGGGGGAATCTGTTGAAATACCATTAACTTACTATTACAACAACATAGTCAGTACGATGGTTCTTGCAAAGACTTGCCTGAAACATGGTGTGAGTCGATTTGTTTTTAGTTCATCTGCAACAGTATATGGAGACAACGCTGTACCTTTTGTAGAAACAATGAATCTTTTACCTACTACTAATCCTTACGGTGAAACAAAAGCTATGAGTGAGAGGATTCTTTCTGATATAGCTAAAGCCAATCCAGAATTTTCAGTTGCTCTTCTTCGATATTTTAATCCAGTAGGAGCCCATGAAAGTGGATTGATTGGTGAAGCACCTAACGGAATACCTAATAACCTTATGCCATATGTTACTCAAGTTGCTAAAGGGAAATTGGATAAACTTCGAGTGTTTGGTAACGACTATCCAACAATAGATGGTACGGGAGTAAGAGACTATATTCATGTATTGGATCTGGCAGAAGGGCATGTTGCAGCGTTAAATAATCTTAAAGAAGGTGCTCATGTTTATAACTTGGGAACCGGTCAAGGTACCAGTGTATTAGAGTTAGTGAGAGCTTTTGAAGAAGCTAATGGTATTGAAGTTCCTTATGAAATTATAGATCGTAGACCTGGAGACATTGCTTTATGCTATGCTGATGCTTCAAAAGCTGAACGAGAACTAGGTTGGGTAGCTAAGCGTGATATTGTCGCTATGTGCAGAGATGCTTGGCGTTTTGAAAAGAATGGTCAAATGGGGACGGTTCCCATTTGACTTTTGATTATTGCAGACAGAATGAGCCAGTAGTGCATACTTTTGAGCCACCTAATGCGGACAAGAAAGCCACCAAGTGCGGAGTGTGACTAATGGTTTCTGCATTTGGAGCCAGCTTGTTGTTTTTATAAATATCACTTTTCCTCTTTAGTCCTGGGGCTAGGCAGAGGAATATTGGGGTCAGACCCCCACCCAACTAAAGTGCACAGCGTCAATGTGTTAAAGGGATGGGTGGGGTTGTTTGGCTTTGGTTAGGTAGGATTTTACAAGTGTTTTATTATAGAATTAGCTCGAGAAGGATCGTATTTTCTATTCTTGGGAGGAGGAAAGAAATGTCTAGAAAACTCCGTATCTGGTACCCGGGTGCCATGTATTGAATACAGCCAAGTGATTTCACCACCCTTGCCATCTTTTTTACCACTCTCCGCCAAGGAATTTACCAGGCTACGCCAACGCATTTACCAATGGATAAAAAAGCCCTACAGATTAACATTCTAGTAATCTGATAGGGCTATTATTGTAACTAACTACTAAGACTGGTTACTGAAGTAATCAAAGATTATCTTTCTAGACCCTTCATAAATATCTTGCTCGGTCCAACTATAAGGAACAGGTTCCTCGCCATAAACCTTTAAAAGCTTTTCAATTAGTTCCTTTGGGAAAGGAATCCAGCTTTTTAAACCCACCAAATAATAGTTTTCTTCCATCTTCTGAATCTCTTTTGGCGTTAAAGTGGTCATATCATGGTTACCTGCTAAATCATGACGCTCACGCATAGAAACTTCTCCGTCTAGTAGAATTTGATAGGAGTCATGAATAATGCGGTCTAAAATTGCTTCCGCAATTGTTTCATTTCCTAACTTTAAATGCCATCCACTTGGATCAATCTGTGAACAGAAAATAGTAGAACCAACCTTATGACGAGCTTCTGTAATTTCCAAGAGGATGGCTGCTTCATCCGTTGTTAAATCTGTCAAAAGCCATTCATCTAAGATAAGGAGGTCTACTTTCGTATATTTTTTTATGCTCTTCCGATAGCTTCCGTCTGCTGCTAATTTAGCGAGTGAGAGTTCATCCAATAATTCTGGTAAACGAATATATTTAACGTTGAAAAACTGTCGATAAGCAGATACTCCGAAGGCAGTAGCCATGAATGACTTTCCTGAACCTGTAGGACCCTTTAATATAATATTGTGACTATCAAGGATATAAGTACAACTAGCCAACTTCAAAATCAACTCTTTGTTTAATCTTCGATCCTCATGATATTCCAGGTCTTCAATACATGCATTGGAGTTAAGAAAAGTCGCTGTTTTGATTAATCGTTGAAGCTTATTGCTCTTTCGACGGGCATGTTCTAAATCGACAAGTAAACTAAATCGATCTTCAAAAGTCATTTTCTGAAACTCTTTATTTGCTGCTTGTTCCTTATAGGCTTCCGCCATACCACTTAGTTTCATTTCCATTAATTTTGTTAGTGTTTGTTCATTCATCATTTATCCGTTCCCCCATAGTAAGAAGCTCCACGTGTAAAGCCATAATTGTTTTTGCTGGTTTCTGTTTTCCGTTTTAATTCCTGCTCTGCGTCATTCTTTTTGTTGGTCTTCAGTAGCGTTTGAATACTTTTGACCGTTGGTCTTTTAGTCATTGAAAGCACCATTTTACAAGCGCGTTCAATCTCGTATTTGGTGTAACGACGCTCAAACTTCTTTAAAGAAAATATGGACTGTAGGGCTAACTTCTCTGTCTGTGAAGTATCAAGAAGATATCGAATTACGCTTAATGTTGATTCTCCGATATTTTCTGCCCATTCAACCGCAGCTTCTGGGGTTTGATCAACGAATAACTTGTGATTATCTGGCATATGGTCAGGGAGAGTGGTAGTCTGTCCAAATTTCCCATATAATCGTTTATGAGAGGCAATTCTCATATGGTTAAAAAATACTTCTATGAGGTTATCTGACACTCTCACCTCGACTTCGCGATTGATATATTCGTATGGCACGGAATAAAACATGTTATCAAATGAAACGTGATAGTCAGGGGCTACAGTTGTCTTTTTCCATTCAGACATTTTATAAGGTGCTGCTGGAAGCGGAGAAAGGGCAAATTTCTCCTCTTCTTCAAAGGCAGACAAACGAGACCCTTTTTTCCGAGTAAAGGGTCTTTTATTAAACTCATCTAACTTCTTCCTAACCTCTTCGTTCAGTTCATCAATAGTAAAGCAATGCATATTTCTTAATGCTGCAATAATCCAGGTAGAGATTACTCCAACCGAACCTTCTACACTAGCTTTATCTTTTGGGGTACGCACCCTCGCCGGCATGACGACAGTGTTGTAGTAATCCGCCATCTCTTTGTAGGCAGGATTCAATACCAATTCACGGCTCGTATGCTTCGTAACGCCAGTTTTTAGATTGTCTGGAACGACAATCTGGGTAGTGCCACCAAAATACTTATAGGCATTATTGTGAAGTGTAATCCATGCATGTGAATCCATAGATAAACTTGCTTCTGCATATGAAAATTGGCTGCACGGCAGGGTGGCAACGAACACATAGGCTTTTACTTTTTCTCCAGTGTCTCTATCAATAATGAAAGCTGTGGAACCTGCCCAATCGACTTCCATGATTTCACCTGGTTTTCTTCGAATGCGCAAAGTAGCTTTGTACTTATCAGCATAGTAACTGTAATGACGCAAGAAACTTCGATAAGAGTATGGAATCTTTTGATTTGCTCTACATTCAGCTTCATATTCATGATGGAGAAGTGATAGTGTCACATTCGGCTTAGCCAACTCTTCATGAATATAGTCAAAATTCAAAGGATGTCGCCCGGAAGCCTCCATTGTTTTCTCAGGAAAAAGAAATTCCTCAATCCATTTATCCGTCATTTCTTCTTCTAACGGACAGACTAACCCCTTCTTTTCGGCAAGGCCAATGATCTCTGTTACTTTTTGACGAGAATGACCAGTACTTGAGGCTATGCCTCTAAGGCTGATTCCCTCATCGTTTAATTCCAATATCTTTCGATAATGAATCATACAAAAATACCTCCTGAATATTAATGACACACCTGAAGGTGTGCTCACTAATTATACAGAAGGCATAGTGGTAAACAGCTTGTCATTTGCTGGTACATTCCTTGTCACTAGGTGGTAAATAGAATGTCATTGGTGGTACATTTCACTTGCCGTAATCAATGTATCATATCACGGCAAGGGGGAATAAACGTGGTGCTTTGCTTTATGACGGCTGCGATTATCTTACCTACTTGCATATCCTTGAGGATGTCCGCTTTATGTATCCCTTCTTATTACACTCATATTGTCTCATGACCAATCACATTCACCTGCAGATCGAAACCATCGACCATCATATTCAATACATTATGAAAACACTCCACTCCCGATATGCTGTCTTTCTGAATCGCCGGATGAAAACGGTGGGACACCAGTTCCAGGGAAGATATGGGGATGAGCTGATTGAATCCAGTGACTACTTTTTGGAAGTGAGTCGCTATATCCATCGAAATCCGTTGGAAGCCAACATGGTTTCCCGATGTGAAGACTACCCCTGGATCAGTTATATTTCTTATATTACAGCTTCGCATAATCCTCACGTTGATCCTTCCAGAACGTAGTCCTATTTTCTTGAACCGGTTTGTATTTAATAACTAAAAAATGTATGAAATGGCATCTAATTATGCATACCACTTGCTCCTCCAGATTAGCGGTTTTTTAATGATTCTTTATATCTAAAACTATCACCCGTAAACAGGAACAGATATCTGTCCTTCAGGAAATACCCGCTCTTTAATACACCGATCTCAATCGCAAAGTCAAACAACGGGCGTTCTTCTGCTCTGCCGGTGATAAAATGATTAACTCCTTGTTTCCAGATCACGTCGCAAATGCCTTTCCTGCTGTGACATCTTCTTTAGTAAGAGTATACTCCCATTCGATTCTTCTTAATTCTCGTATTCCGACACCATGGAGAGACGTAGGTTAAATGGGGACGGTTCCGATTTGACTTTTTGTATTAAATAGTTGTAGACGTCAAGTTGAAT
>NZ_NTUP01000017.1 GCF_002561455.1 Bacillus sp. AFS015802
AAAAGAACAACAAAAGAACACAAACAAGAATGTAAAGAATTAAAAGAATCTAGTAGTAGTGGTAACCGACAACAAATGAACAGGTCTTAACCTTCACCAGATAAGAATTAATTCAGGTCTGATTTAAGATCTCCGACAACAGATGGACACATACAAGAATGTAAAGAACTTAAGTAGTAGTGGTAGTAATAACCATTTAATTACAAAAAATCAGGTGTGAGGGTTAACGGGGTTAACGGGGATTATTTCTCGTTAACCCATCAAAACGTTGTTATATCAACGTTTGTATCCAAAAAAGGTTAACGGGTTAACGGGGGTTAACGTTTTTTGTAAAAGAGCCTTATATATATATTATTTTTTTATTTATTTATTTTTCGTGGAAAGGGTTTAGGAAACCATTAACCCTCATTAACCCAACCTTAACAAATACTGTTATATCAATGGTTCAGAGGGGTTAATGACCATTTTTCTCGTTAACCCTCTCGTTAACCCTTGTCGATTATTAGCGTAATAAGGAAAAAATTGTCGAATGATTGTATAATAGAGTTATATAATTATTCGAGGTGATTTTAATGGCAGCAGTAAGATTATTAAAGTCTAAAGAATTAAGGAGACAGGTAGAAGAAGCATTGGAAAAATACCGTTTGTATGTACTGACGTTCCCAATCGAACAGACACCTAAGATTACTGCGTCTTATTCCCTTGTGCCTCCAACCAACACGAATCAATTCCATTCTTCAACTGAAGATGCTGCAATCAACAAGGTGGATCGTGATAGGGAGCGATATGCCTACATTGAAATGATTCAGAAGGCTGTTAATCGCCTAGATCCACTGGAAAGGGAAATGATTATTCGTAAATATTTCGGTGATGAAGAGTTGTTTGACTATGAAGTGTACAATGAGCTGGGTATGGGAGAAACATTCTACAATCAAAAGTTTAAACCTCGAGTATTTTATAAATTGGCCGTGATTCTAGGAATTGTGGATGTAAGCCAAGCTGTATAAATCGGGGGGAAACTGATGGCGAAATGTAAACCTTGGAAATCCGAAGTTGAAGTAGCCCTGGAGAAGTACCGGTTCTTTCTGTTGTCCTTTCCGATTGAGCTAACACCCAAGATAACTTCCTCATATTCACTCGTTCCACCTACGAATACTAACCAATTCCATTCATCTACTGAACAGACTGCCATTGATCGTGTGGATAGAGATATTGCTCGTGCGAAACATATAGACTGGGTGTTAAGAGCTGTGAATCGTTTGAGTGAGATCGAGCGTGAGATAATCTTTAAACGCTATCTGGACCATGAAGAAGCCTATGACTATGAGATATACAACGCAATGGGTATGAGTGAAAGGAAATACTACAGACTGAAGGCAAGAACATTTTATAAATTAGCATTGATATTTGGTTTCGTTACTATCGACGAAGCTGTATAACTGTGGACGGCAAAGCGTGGAGCTCTTAGAGTTTCATGCTTTTTTATTTGTTCAAAAACTGTGGAAGGCAGAGAACGGAGGAGGAAACCATTGAATCCCCCCCATTTTTTAAAAGGCACCCCCCTTTTCCAGTCACCGATTGTGGACTTTCAAATACTACTCAGGCCATTTTCATATAAGGGGGGGTAAATATTCGGAAATCTTTTCAAGTTGTCGCTTGTTTTCGTTGTTAACAATGTTTACAATAAAAACATAAGAGGAGAAAGGGGGTCGGGAAATGGCTGATCGTCAATTAGGAGTAAGGGTTTCGGAAGAAGTGGCAGCACAAGTGAATGACATTACAGAAGAAATCAATAAAGTAGTCCCGGAAGCGAATGTTTCTGTATCAGGTGTTTTGCGTTTCGCAATTAGCGACTATGTAAAGCAATACAAGGAAAGACAGACACACATGTCTATCAAGTTTCCTTATGAGAGAAACTTAAAAGCTCCAGAAATCGAAGCATTAATCGGTGCTTTGGAAACAATTCATCAGATTTCACCTTCAGAATCAACTGAAGATGCGCTTAAAAATCTCAAGCGGGATCTAGAGTATGCGGAGTTATTCGCATTGATCGAAGAGAAGAAAGGAAAAGGAGGGAAATAGATTGTTCAAACCACAATTAAAGCTAAATCTTCAGTATTTCGCTACTAAGACTAAGAGTATCGAAGATATTGAAGCGCGGTTATCCGAGATTGATGATCGCAAGAAAGAAATTCGTAAATTAGTTAAAGATGAAACCCGGGATGTCGAATATGACAAACTTACGGTTGAACTTGACGAACTGAACGACGAGGTTGACCAGCTGAATCATCAGCGACGTCAATTAATTGCGAAAGGTATCAATGATGGATCGATTGAAGGCAAAACGATCTCCACTTTTAACACCGACCTTGGTGATACTTCTTCCCGATCTATCGAAAAGCACGACACGAAAGAGTATCGCCAGGCATTCTGGAATCAAATTAAATCAGGTGGCTCAATTGCCACAGATCCAAAAGAATATCAGCTATTGAATCAACCTGAAGTTCGCTCACTATCTACAGCGACAAATCAGGCAGGGGGTTACCTGGTACCTGCATATTGGGAAAACACTTTAGTCCAAAAGCTAAAAGAAGCTAACGTAATGCGTCAGCTTGCTACGGTTCTTCCAATGAAAGCCGGGGACAGGAAAATTCCAATCGTTACAGACTATGGCCAAGCGGCTTGGTTAGATGAAGGTCAAGCTTATCCTGAAAGTGATGTAGCTTTTGACCAGATCCTATTGGGTGGATACAAAATTGGTCGTATCATTCAAATGTCTGAAGAGCTTATGCACGACAGCGTTATTGATCTGGATACGGTTGTTGCAGATGCTTTCGTGAAATCTTTCTCTGATTTAGAGGAAGAAGCCTTCATCCAAGGCGACGGAACAGATCGTCCAACAGGAGTTCTTGGAAGAGCCGAAGTTGGATTGACCGGTAGTGAAGTGGACACGATCACTTCAGATGAACTTTATGACCTTTACTACAGTTTGAAACGTCCTTATCGTTCTTCAGCATCATGGCTGATGAATGATCAAACTGTAAAAGTTGTGCGACAGTTGAAAACAGCTGATGGACAATATATCTGGGAGCCAGGTTTCGGAAACGAGCCAGCTAAATTGTTAGGACGCCCCGTTTTCACATCCTCAGCAATGCCAGTAATGGGATCAGGAGCCAAAGCCGTTGCTTTCGGAGACTTCTCCTATTACAAAATCGCAGATCGTCAAGGTCGCGTAATGCAACGTTTGAATGAAAAGTACGCTGATGTTGGTCGTGTAGGCCTAAGAATGTTCCAGCGTGTGGACGGTAACCTCGCTTTACCGGAAGCAGTAAAAGTGTTTGAAAACCTGACTCAAGTTTAAGTTTTATTGCAAAATTTCTTGTTTTCTAATTGTGAACGATTCATTTTTTTCAATGTTTTACTCCCTATAAAGTACGTTTTAGCCGTCAGCGATGTTGACGGCCTTTTTTATAACAACGAAAGGAGGTGAAAGGATTGGAGGTCTTAAAAGGTGAAAAATTATTGGATTTCTCACTCCTGTTTACTCGATTTTTGTATAACAAGGATCGCGAAGAAAAGTTTAACTTGGCTCTTGAAATCCTCAAATATGATTTTGGACCAGAAGAGGTCATGTTAGAAGCAATGAAAAGCTATGAATATCTTCTAACACTAAAGTTTGCCTTAAGAAAGGGTAAAGCGGCATGGATCAAGAAAGGGGCCACAGAAATGGCTTACAGGGAATGTAAGGACTACATGAAGAAAGTGAAGAAGAAATTCCCTGAAATATATAAAAACCTAAAAATTTAATATCAGGATGGTGAGATAGATGGCTGATATCGGCTCATTAGCGATTAGGTTATCTCTCGAAGACAGTGATTTGAACCAATCGATGTCTCGAGTTAATCGTAATCTAAAGACTCTCGGTGGAGAGATGGCCATAATCAAAGGTAAAGGGAAGGACTGGGGCAGCTCACTTCAAGGACTGTCTGAAAAACAGAGGGTCCTTACTAATATTCTCTCCCAGCAAGAGGCCAAGGTAAGAGAAGCCTCTGAAAAGCACAGACAGTTGGCTCAGGAGCATGGAGAAGGTTCCGTAAAAGCTGAGAAGCAAGCGGCAGCACTCAATAAGTTAATCGCTCAGTTCACACGGACAGAAACGGAGCTAAATGATGTTAACCAGGCATTAAACGAACAGCAAAGAGAATTAGATCAATCCTCAAATAAGTTTTCGCAGTTAAGCAGGGCAGCCAGTTCAGCCGGTGGTGTGATGAAATCGATAGGAAGTTCAATGAAATCGGCAGGACAAACAATGACCGCATCAATGACTCTTCCACTTGTCGGACTCGGAGCGGCAACCGTTAAAACGGCAGCAGACTTTGAAGAGTCGATGGATAAGGTATCGGCAATCAGCGGGGCAACTGGGACGGACTTCCAAGAATTAGAGAAACAAGCAAAAGAGCTCGGGGCAACCACCAAGTTCTCAGCAAGTGAAGCGGCTGAAGGGATGCAATTCCTGGGGATGGCCGGTTTCGATACCAAAGAAATTATGTCAGCCATGCCAGGGCTATTAGATTTAGCGGCTGCAGGAGCTTTAGATCTCGGACGAGCGGCGGATATCGCTTCAAACATTATGAGCGGTTTTTCCATTGACGCAGGCAAGGCCGGACATGTTTCCGACGTACTGGCAAAAGCTTCAGCAAGCGCCAATACAAACGTTGAACAGTTAGGAACGGCCATGCAGTACCTGGCTCCAGTATCTAATGCTCTCGGTTGGAGCTTAGAAGAAGCCACTTCAGCTGTTATGGCCCTAAGTGATGCCGGTCTCCAAGGTGAGAAAGCAGGAGCGGCGTTCTCCACGTCTCTCACAAGATTGACCAGTCCATCCAAGGAAGCGGCCGGAGTTATGAAACAGTTAAGCCTTGAATTCTTCGATGCCCAAGGAAACATGAAATCAATGCCTGATGTGATCAGAGAGGTTGAGAAGGGAACTAAAGGACTCACCAACGAGCAAAAGGCAGCGGCTCTTTCAACAATTTTTGGACAAGAAGCATACAAGGCCTGGGCGGTTCTCTTAGAGAAAGGCTCCGGAGCATTGGCTGAGAATACTCAAATGCTTGAAAAAGCAGACGGAGCTGCCAAGAAGATGGCTGACACGATGAACGACAACACCAAGGGATCTTTCAAAGAGATGTTATCGGCTCTTGAGGGCTTAGCGATTGAACTTGGTGATGTTCTACTCCCAATCATGAACGATGGAATCGCCAAGGTGACAGAGTGGACTCGGAAGTTCGGAGAGTTATCACCGGCCACTCAGAAAACAGTTTTAGCGGTAGCGGGATTGGCAGCGGCAATCGGACCGTTATTAATGGTTACAGGATCAATCGCCACTGGATTGGGTGGATTAGCAACAGCTTTCGGCACGGTGTCCGGTGCAATCGCGGTCACTACGACAGGAGCTGCAGCGGCAACACCAGCGATCGGAGGATTGGCTACAGTGATCACAGCCATGACTGGACCGATTGGAATCACAGTAGCGGCTTTGGCAGGTTTAGGAGTCGGTGCTGTATTATTGGCCAAGGAAATGAAAAAACCAACCTTTGAAGTCGAATTGTTTGGAGATACGGTCTCTGAGTCCACTAAAAAGGCAGTCGGGTCGTATATGGAGCTTGATGAGAAAGTAAATGTCTCCTTACAATCCATGTCATGGGGGCAAAAAGTGGTTACAAAAGAAATGGCTGATGATCTGGTCGCTACTTTTGACGAGATGGGTAATAGCATCCTAGCTGAGATGAAAAAAGATCATGAAGAACAGTTATTAGCCACAACCGAGTTTTTTGCCCAATCTAGCGCTTTAACCTCTGAGGAAGAAGCTGCAATTTTAGAAAAACAAAAGGAGAGCCAAGAAAAAGAAATCCAATCACAAAAAGATGGCTATGCTCGAATCAATGAAATTGTTTCCACAGCATTAGCTGAAAAACGAGGAATTACGGAAAAAGAGTATCAAGAGATGTCCGGCATATTAGGTGACTGGAAAGAAAACGCTGTGCGAGTTATGTCAGAGAGTGAAGCAGAACAAAAAGCAATACTAGAACGTTTGAAGGTTGAAGCCACTGAAATAAGCGCTCAGCAAGCAGCGGAAGTTGTGAAAAATTCTGTTAAGCAAAAAAATGAAGTTGTGAAGGAGGCTGAAGATCAGTACAACAAATTTATCGCGCAAGTAATAAGAATGCGGGACGAAACAGGAGAAATTACCGACGAACAAGCAGACAGAATGATCAGAGGAGCAACTAAGCAAAAGGATGAAGTGGTCGCCCGTGCTGAGGAAATGCACAATAAAGTGGTTTCTGAAGCAAAGAAACAAGCGGGAGAACATGTAGCAGAAGTTGATTGGGAAACCGGGCAGATCATGACTAAGTGGGAGCAGCTCATGAAAGCTTCTAGCACAATTTGGGGCATCATCGGTAAAAACGTTGATCGAGAGCTCACTGATATCGGAGTAAGCATGTCAGTGAAAATGGCCACTGCGAAAGTGAACTTTGAAAATATACTTGATGATATGAGAGCTGGGGTAGCAATAAAACTCGCTCAAATCAAAGGTAAATTTGAAAAATTTAAAGATGATGTTGTCGGCTTCTTTGCGAACATGGTCCTTAAAATCCCAACGCCGTCAATGCCAGCACTCCCACACTTTTCATTAGAGACTTCGAGTAAGACAATCATGGGTAAAGAAATTTCTTATCCTACCGGATTGGATGTACAGTGGTACGATACAAACGGTGTTTTTAGTAAACCAACAGCACTCAGAGAAAAGAAGGATCAAATAGTCCAGACAATTAAAAACAAACTTAGCAATCCTGTTTTTGAAGGGGTGTTCAACGCCATATGAGTTTGGTAATGGGAGTGTCGGTAAGAGATGAGTTCATTATCCTTTCTGGAGACACGAAGATAACAACAGGAACTTATGATAGGGACAATTTTGAAAAGTCCAGTAAGGACATCAAGGAAACTGGATTAAATCACGAGAAAGTTTTTCCGATTACCAGGCAGGTCTTATTTTCAACAGCGGGAAATGTTCACGTCGGGGATATAGTAAAGGCTGAATTGGTGAAAAGGATAAGCTCGGATAACACCCTCGAAGAATGCGCTGAAGTTCTCCAAGATGTCGCAAAAGAATTGTGGAATAAAAAGCAGCCATGGTGGCATTTCAACAAAGATACACTGTCCATGAACTTTATCGGAACCATCTACTTCAGTTGCGTAATGTTCGGATTTTTAAAAAACGGAAGAACAGGGATGGCTTATATAGATCCAGAGAGCGTTACTGTTCAAATTGCGGAATCGCCTATGGATCAAGGGTTAAACTGTATAATCATATCTCCTGACCAGGAGGATAACACTAATTATACGAATTGGTTTAACTTGCCAAACGAAGAGCAGACTTTAGGGAATTATATTCAGCAGTTTCTGCTCACACACAGTAAATTGTCGTTAAAGCACAGTGGATCCGTTTCTCCAGACTGCCACATGTACGTATTATTCAAAAATAAAAACGGGCAGGTTCAATACGTGAAAGACGTATCCGATTCTTCACAGCTATATGACTTCCTTGAAGATGTTGATCATACAAAACTTTACAAATTGTACAAGAGTTAATGTATAATATAATCATCTTAGTAGAGATATTTGTGGATCGGTAGAAGTCGCCTTTATGGCGGCTTTTTTTATGCCTTCAAAACCCATTGAAATAAAGTGTTTCAATGTACAAATTATTAACGCTTTTTTTTAGCTGCAACTGATTTCGTAAAAAAACACCTGCAATCGTTGATATGTATGGTGTTGTAACCACCTATATGTGGAGAAAAACCCGGATAATCAAAGGATAATTATTATACAGTTCATTATCCAAGTTATTATTGCTCTCATTATCCGTCCTTGCGAAAAAATTTTAAACGCCCCCTTGAAGTGGTCGATATTTATGTTTAATAAAGGGGGTGCTGATATGTATGTGGAACGTAAGGCAAAGCCAGGGGAGTGTGTTCGTCACAAAGTATCTGGAGACATCATAACCGCCGAAATAATTAGAGAAGATGGTGCTGTACTTCATTCCAATGTTATGAGTGAATACGGCGATTATGTAATGGATCGTTATTACTGGAGGCTGGATGAATATTTCGTGATTGAAAGAGAACCAGAGCCTGATCTTGACGATCTCCATGAACAATATTGTGAAGAATGGAAAAAGAAATATGGTTTTTCTTCCTGAAAGGCTATCCAAAGGACGCGAAAAAACCCATTTCAACACCGGAAAGAGACAGGGTGTGTAAATGGGCACTACGTGATTTTAAGATATCTTTATTTGAATACCGGAGCTCTTAACGGGCTTCGGTTTTTCTATGCTCATAGCAACCAATTGATTGATGTTTTGCACCTGGATGAATTTCACAAAGGGGCTATCAATGTTATAACGAGTATCAGTAATCAAAATGACTTTTGGAAACACTTTATTTTCTGTGGGTTGCCACGGTTCGTTCTCCCATTCTTTCGATAAGCGGTAAGCTTCATATCGGTCCAACTTTTCACTCATGATTTTGTGAGAGTAAACAGAACGCTGAATCTCCACGAAGAACGGTGCGCGCTTCCAGATCATGAAGATATCCGGTTCCATGTAGCCTTTTCCGTACTTTGGCTCAACTATGAATGTGTGAGGTGCCTGGTGCTTCAGGAGATCACCATAGAACTCTACGATTTTTAAGAAGTGTGGAATCTTAGCCGAGTCTTTCTTGATCGGAGAGGGCGATAGAAAATAGATATACGGCTGAAAATCAGTATTCACTTCTATGTGGCAGTCTCTTCTCAATCGCTTTAACACGGTATTTGCGCAAGTGACCGGATTCTTTAGTCCGGCAAAATGAAGATTGATAATATCATCACGGGTCATGCAGCGAAAACGTTCCAGATCCTTTAATATTGCCAAATCTCTCTTTCTCATCAGTCCAACACCTCAAATATATTAGTGTCCATGTCTATGATGTCCTCATTCTTCTCAGAATGCCCGTATTTAGGTTTTTTACCTTTAGGGCACCTATACCCTTCTAAAATGCTTTTAGCACCGTCTATGTCCACGTATGGAGCCTGTGTCTCGACTAAATCATGCTTAGGGGTTTTCAGGAGCATTCTCCCATCAACCTTCAACTTTTCACTTCCTGGAGTGCCGATGATTCGACTATTAATTAAATCGGCACAGCGGAAACCCATCCGAACGGTCAAATTGTTCTTCAGTTTGCCGTCTAAGACGTCTCTGTCAGGTCTTTGCATAGATAGTATTAGGAACACTCCTAAAGCCCTCCCAATGGCGCTTATGTCTTCCACAATGGACATGAGTTTCTTTTCCTTCTTCAGCAACGCCACTTCATCAATGCAAAGGACGATATACGGTGGCTGATCAGGTAGGTCGTCAATGTGTGCGACTTCGTGGTGATCCAGCAGATCTCCCCGGTCCTTCATCACTTTCTCGAGATATAAAAGCATCGGCATTATTTCTTCTGGAGAGACGAACAATCCTTGAACATGTTCAACGTACCTGAATATATGGAATTCAGAGCGTTTCAGGTCACATAAGAACAGCTGCAGGCGATCAGGAGGAAGGGATTGGATAAGAGTGGGAATGATGGAGCGTAATTGAGTGGATTTCCCGGAACCGGTCTCCCCGGCGATGAGTAGGTGCGGATACTTTACCATGTCATAAGCGATGATCTTACCGTTTAAATCCATGCCGGCCACAATCGGTAATTTTAAGCCTTTCAGGTCAAATTGATCATAGTTATATTCAAGAACAGACGGAAGAACGGATACATAAACGGTTAGTGTAAAGTGCTTTATATCGCCTTTTATCTCGATATTGTTGCCGAACACCTGCTTAAAACAATACTCCTTTTTCTTAATCTCCTTTGGATCCAGACCAGTCGGCAAGGAGAAAGCATATTTAACGCTTTGATTGTCTTGGTTGAATCGTACTGATTTGATTTTAGGATAGATCATCCCTTTATTTTTGCCGTAAGAGTAGCTGATGCCGATATCTCCATCTTTGAACACCTTCGCCAGGAACATTTTAGCCTGTTGCTTACGAATGAACTCGTTTATCATGGTGAACACCTCACAGTAAGAATGATGAGTGGGAAAACAGATAGATCATTGAACCGACAGCGACGATAGGGAACGCGATTTTAAGAATGGAATCCAAGGCTGCAGCGATGAAAACAAATCCATTCCCGGCTAACTGTTTTTCTAGGATGGCTACCAGGACAACACCGGCCCCTATAAGAAAGAATGTGGGATCAAATAGCATCAGGGGATTAAATGCAAAAGAGTAGGTCCTTGTTTTATAGAAAGGTCGTTCAGCCTTTTTATTGCCTGGATTGAGAAATTCTTTAATCGTTGTTCTCTGTGTTTTCATGGTGTTCTCTCCTCTTTTTTAATTTTGGTTCCCTCTCTCGGACTCTCACCCTCCCCTTCGTTTCACTTCGTTCCACTTTAAACACTTCTTTTTTTGTTGATATATCAACCTTTTCATCTTATTTACCTTGATAAGAATACTTTGGTAGATACTTTTGTCGTGACTTTAATTCGTTTTTATCAGCTACCAAATTAGCGACCTTGATAGAGTTTATGTAGCACGGGTTGTCCAAGTTTCCTTATTTTTCAGGAAAAAAAGGTATTTTTATTAGGACAAATGGACATGACTGTTTCTAAAAAGGGAGTTGGATGATCGTGTTCGGATTGGGGAAGAAGCGTACGAAATTAGGGAAATGGCTGGATAGAAGAGGGATCAGTCAATCATGGCTGATGAAGAAGACGGGACTGAATAAGAATACTATTGGAGATCTGACAGGGAACGGGGATCGTTCTCCAAATCAACGGACCATGAAGAAAATCCTCCAGGCGCTGCGGGAGATTGATCCTAATGTGAAGAGTGATGATTTCTGGAGGATGTGAAGTGACGCATTATGCGTCCTTAACCTGGTGATAATGTATCTTCTATCAACCTTTGCATATTGCAAACTTTCTAACGAGTTGCTATACTCTGAGTAACGAAAACATGACGCATATTGCAACGTTTTTCCTAACGAAAGAAAGTACGCATATTGCGTAAATAGTTTTGTGAAGAGAAGCATAAAATAAAAAAAGACCGAAAGTGTCTCACCACTAACGGTCCCTGGCCATACGTCGCAGAGTAAAGCGATCGGCTGTTCACAAGAGTATATTTAGTTACGGAAGTAACCTACCTCGTCGTCCAAAACAGGGTAGGTTACTTTTTTATTGCCACAATTAGCTGAATCACTAACCCAATAAAAAGCACAACGAATGTTGCCGTTGGAAGATCCACGATATCACCTCCAATCTCTTGGAGGATGTAATCGCCCTACCCTGTCCGTATGACTCTTTCAATAGTGTACTCTCTGGGGGTGACTCCTTTCAAGTGACTTGTTGTAGAAAAATCGGTTAATTTTTTTTGGAACAGCCTTTAAAAAGTGATATAAATCTGGATTTAATCCAAAACAAAAACCCTTATATATCAAGGGTCGGTGTCAAAGAAACTATGTTTCTGGCAGAAACACGTCCAAAGAAACACCCCTCACTATGTTTCTTTGAGTATGTTTCTTTGGGATTTGAGCCACTCTTCAAAATCGTACTTATTTACTTTCTTCAAGCGCCCTATCCTAAGCAAAGGGAAATCTCTTCGTTCCATCACTTCATATGCTACTCTCCTGGAGATCCCCAGGCATTGAGCTACATCTTCAGCTGTCATGATCACGGTCTCTGATGGTTGTTCTGGTGACTCCGGTATCGTTTCCTTTTTCTCTTCAACCTGATTGTATGTAAGAGCTCCATCAGCAATCTGTGTAAGGTCCTTACTTAAACATGAGGGGCATGCTGCAGCCTTACCATCAGTTAATGCTGATACCCGGGAGCACTCATGACAAAGATAAACCAGCACTCCTCGTACACATAGTGGACCAACTATTCCCTTTGGAACCAACTCATTATCCCCTTACGCGGCTTCTTCTTCTCAGCTTCTTCTTTCGCCTCGATCATCAGTCTTTTTGTCTCCTGGGCTTCCCTCAATGACTCCATCAGCATGGAATCACGCTTTTCCATTCGTTCTTCTTGCTTATCAAGCCGTTCTTCTATGTACTTTTGTTGCTTATCAATCGTATCTAATAAGGTTTTATTGAATTCCTCTAGCTGTTCTAATCGATTAAGTATCTTCTGAGTATCACTTTCTAATGAACGTTCATCGTTATCGCTGTCACGGTGTGCGGACAGCTGTTCTTCATCTTGCTTATACTTTGTGGTTACAACCTTTGACGCGTTCTCCAGTGATAAATTTTGCACCTGAATCAACTCTCTAAGATGCTTCAGAACGATGATGTCTTTGTCGAAGAACATTCTTCGCTTATTATCCGTTCTGGTAAAGAAATATTGGTGTTCTTCTAATGCGATACACCACTTGCGAAGTGTACTGTCTCCAATGTTTAACATGCCAGCGATCTCTTTAGGTGAGTATGCTGCTGCTTTGTACATAAGCGTTACCTCCCAGTCGTAACGTTGTTCTTGGATTAAATTATACAGAAAACACGAAAATCCTGCTTAATAGCTTGGATGCCGATAAATAATATACAGGTTTTATACAAAAAAGAGGGCTTTCCGTTACTGGAGCGCCCTTTAAAAATACCGTTAAATCAACGTTCGTATATATATTCAATAATCCTCTAGTTCCAGGCATAATAAAAACCCTTATTTTATAAGGGTCCTATAGTTAAGTTCCGATACTTTTAATTATGTAAAATACAACGATATGCAGATTTATAGCTCTTGATCAGGGACATGTTTGATTACATCTTCGACCGTACATTCTAAAGTGTTACATATCCGATCGATAACATCCAGAGAAACATTTTCCCCTTTGCCCATCTTAGCAATTGTAGATGGAGAAGTCTTTAATTTCTCTTGTAACTGCTTTTTAGTGATTTTTTTATCAATCATCAGTTTCCACAGTGGATCATATGAAAATCCCATGTTTTTCCCTCTTTTCTATTATTATCTAAATTAATACTACAATAAAGCGAAGAAATATTACAACTATTTTATTATTTTTATTGACAATATTTTCATAAACTTATAGAATATCTATAGAAAGTTAAAGTTTTACAAAAAAGGGAATACAAACATTTGTGAGGTGAAAACATGGCCTTGAAGGAAATGAGAAAAGAAAACGAACTTACACCCTCAGAATTAGCGATCAGAGCTCAAATCTCATTGGGGCACCTAAAGAAAATTGAAAAGGGAGAACGTGATTTAAGTTTAAAGTTGGCTGCTCGTATTGCAAAAGTCCTTGGTTGCTCAATAAAAGACTTATATTAGGGGGAAATACTTTGAATACAATGATCTCTACAACTAAAATCGCTCCAATTGCAAATAAACATTACGTCTCTGGTCAAGATATCGCATTCGGTGTGGATTGCTATGAGAAAGGCATGATTGAAATTTTAAGGGGAGTTGCACTTGCTGAATTACATCAAAGTAATGTAGGTGTGGTCCACATGTCAAAACACGCTAAAAATATGGCAATGAAGTGTGAAACGGAGTTTAAATCCTTACAAGCGAATCTGTCTGAGAATAAAAAACAGATGTTAAGTGATTACGATGAACAGTTTCATGACTTGTTGGCAGCTGAGACCACTGATCACTTTGTGGAAGGGTTCATTCGCGGGTACCGGTATTTGAAGTCTCAAATTGAATCAGGATTAAATCTGGGGGAGGAATACGACAATGAATAGACCAATAAAAAATATGACGTACCTGGGCAGACAATACTGTAAAGATGTTCAAAGGGATTTACCGACCTTTTCTCTTGTGGATCTAGGAGCTGACAAATGGAATGCAATGGCTCAGAAGCAAAATACGAAAATGTTTGTTGAATTCCACAATAGAGATGCTGTGAGCTATGGGGAAGTAAAAGATTGGGTGAACTCGCTCAAAAATAAAGAAAGCCACAGTGCTGGGAACACTGAAGCTTTCATGGGAACTTTTTAAGTTGAATTAATTATAACATAAAAGGGCGCTTTTACAGTTCCCTTTTATTTTTTCACTTTTGTTTGTGGTAATATGTCAAACTTGGTAGAATAATAGACAAATAAAAAACTCCCTCGAGTTTGGCGACCTGCGGGAGTTTTCTAGGGAAGGGCTACGTGTGCCCTATGGCTATATTAATTTAATTAATATAATAACATGGTACACCGTCCCTTTCCAGTGAGAAGGGAGAAAAATAAAAAATGGCAAAAATTATTCAAGTACCATATCCAACAAAACGATACTTCACGAATGAGGACCACGCAAACTTAATCTACTTTCAATTCCCCAAGCTCTTAATGTACGGTGATACCTACAAATCAATGAGCAGCGACTCAAAATTACTTTACATGCTTTGCTTAGATCTCATCAAACTCTCCATGAGGAAAAACTGGAAAGATGAATACGGACGTTATTACATAAAGCTATCCGTCGAAACCATCAAAGATCGTTTGAACTGCCAAAACACCAAGGCTATTAACCTTAAAAAAGAGCTTATTAACCATGAGCTCATGGAAGTTGTGCGTGTCGGACAAGGGAAAGCGGACCGTCTTTACATACTTCAGTTGGATTACTCCGAAGAAGATATTTATAAAGCGAACAACGATCACGAAGACATCGAGAATGACGAAATCGCTCCCGAAGAAAACGTCGGAGCCCTTGGGGCAGTTGAGAACTCCGATTTTCAGAATTCTAGAATTCCGAAAAGCAGAACTCTAGAATTCCGAAAATCGGAGCCTATTAAGAATGACTTTACTAAGAATAACTCTACAGAGAATAATTTTAATAAACATAATAAAGATTCTATAGATGATGATAAGCGAACTCTTGGCGGAGATTCATCCGTACATAACGAACAACAGATAAATTTATTGATTAGTAATTTCAGAGAATCAACAAAAGACGATTTATCAGAGCGTAGCTTTAAGGCCATCGTTCGCAAAGTCATGGACAAGTACAATCAAGGCAAAGTCGATTCCCTACGTGATTACCTGGCCACAGCTTTAGCCAATAAAATAGACGAGCTTGAGTTGCGTCGCGCCAAGAGCGAAGCAAAAGAACAGTTAAAAGCAAATAGCCCTGCGCGGATCCACGAGAAGAAGCAAGAATTAGAAAATCAGCCGATCAGAAAGAAAGTGCCATTCTACAATTGGCTGGAAGATTAAACGAAACAGAGAAGTGCCAAAAATGGCATCTCTGAACAGAGAGATGTGCCACATTTGTCCAAGAGAAGTGCCAAATCTGTCATATCTAATTAAGATATAAAGAGATATAAAAAGATAGATGGATATACAAATCGCAAAATTCTTTAGTTAAACAGAGTGGTCACTTTTGACCGAGAGAGTGGTCGAAAATGACCTATCTAATTAAGATATAAAAGATATAAAAAAAGATGATGATATGATCACGTTTTATAACAACAAAAATTGTGATTGAAATCCTTACGTATCAGGGGTTTCTCTGCCCCTTTTTCGAAAATGTGAACAACAAACAACAAAAGAACAACAAAA
>NZ_NTUP01000018.1 GCF_002561455.1 Bacillus sp. AFS015802
ATACGACTAGGTCAGTCTAGTGCCCTGGCTTTTTTTGTTTTTTGAAGGGATTATTCTCATGAAGTACCTTTTTTAAAAATAAATCTCTTCCCAGGGTGTCCTATTTCACACTTACTCCCTATATAAACCATGAATAGACCAGAAGGGTGGAAGAGAAGATGAAATCCAGGATGTCAGATAGCGGATCAAATCGGGGAATTAGAAATCGTGGGGAATATCGTGCCTCATTTATGGTACAAGAACATAACCTTTTCAAGCGGGAAAGCCCATTTTGTGGCGATTACGTTACTCTCGGATATCGTCTATTGGTACAGACCGACAATAATCAGGGATACTAGCGGCATGATCGTCGGGGCCAGGACGAAATTCAAGGGGGATATGCTGCAGAAGAGCTATCAGGCCTTTGCGGATACATAGGGTTTTACGAAGCGTCAAGTAAAGGATGCCATCGATTTTCTTGTGGATCATCATTTGCTGATCCGGGAGTTCCGAACGATATCGTCTTCGAGCATTATTTTAAACAATGTGATGTATGTCCAGCCTGTCGCTGGAAATGTGAAACGGGTGATGGAGGAACGAGGAAACGTGTCAGACCTCGTTTCCATTTGCCCACCTGTTACGCCGGAACGTACCACGTTATCTCCTTCCAAGGAAGGTCTGTCCCATCAGGAGGAGGGGGCTCCTGAGATGGAAGATAGGACATATTCAGAGAGTACTTCAAAGAATCCTTCAGAAAATCATCAAGAAGAACAACAAAGCGCGGGCGAGTGTCCAATGACCTTTTTCAAAGACAATGGATTCGGCCGAATGGGGACGTATATTCAAGAGAAAATCAAAACCTGGTGTGACACTCTTTCCGAAAGCCTTGTCGTCGACGCGATGAAGCGGGAGAAGTTGAAAGTTCGGGATGTAAAGGATGCGAGGATGGAAGAGAATCAGGGGATGATTGAGAAGCACTATAAGTGGAATAAGCGCAGTGGGGGAAGAAAGCCGGTGCGGACGGAGAAGCTTCCGGATTGGTTTACCAGCGAATCAGATGACGTTCAGGAGAGTCTGAACGAGGAGTTTGAAGCGGAGAAAGCCAAGCTGATGGAAGAGTTGAAGGCGTTCCGACAGCGTGGAGCAGGTGTTGTGATGTGAAATGAATATAAATGAAAAATGATTGTTCAATGGTGTCTACCAAGTTAAACTGTGAGGGTTCTCACTCAACTATTTAATATGGAACAAGTGAACAATAAGATTAAAGAGAGGACCTTTCCTGGTTTACCTTTACTACCTCTTTAGCTCTGAAAGCTAGCATGAAGAAGGATTTTCCAAATGTGTGAAGAAGTTAATGGAAGATATAACTTTTGATGTGGTGAGTTAGGTAATGGTCGAAACGATGCACGACATGAAATTGGAAAATCCAATACACTCGTAAACTAAGTAATGAACAATTTACTATATTGCTTGATACTTTTAATGGGCAAACAGTCACAATCGGGACCTCAAGAACAAATCCTCCCAAAGATAGCCTTGGGGAATGGTTAATGAATAATATTGCAAAAACGGCTATAGCGTCTTATGTTGTTCCGATTCTTGGATTGAAGGATCCTTCTCACTCCAGTTACTAAAAAAGAAAAAAGGTAGAGTGGGAACCGTCCTCGCTCTGATGATTGAAAGGGAATATGTTGGGTCGAAGTTTTTAACAAGAAGAGAGAATCGACTACTTAGAGTAAATGGAGGTAAGACAACATCTTTTATCATGTTTTTTAATGAAATAAATGATTGCAATGTAGGTGCCCAGGTAAGGTAAAAGAAAGTAAATAATTGAAAAACATTTAACAGGTTTATGCTCGATTTCTACGAAGAGGAAACATGATAAAAGGTTGGAACAATTCGTTTATCTAAATAGGTTTAAAAATTTCCCTAATTCACCATGTTGAGGTACGTTGAAGTAATTGAGAAATAATCCCAAGGACACCACTATCAAAAGGATTGAAACTGAAGCTATTAAATTTCTATATTCTATCTTCATTAAGTAATTCCCACCTTTTAATTTTTATTTATTTTAATATTCTAATATTACCATTAAAATACATTATATTGAATATCTTCTTTTACCAAAAGATTTTTTTACAACTGCAAATAATTTCAAAAAAGGAGAGACACCCCAGAAGTTTCAGTAAGGGAAATCTTTCCTTTGTAGGGTTATAATTAGGATTGAAAAGAATTAAAAGTATTAAAAGCATTCATATTTACTCTAGTTGTATTTCTAAATCTTATATACTAATTATAATTCATGACACGTTGGTATTTGAGTCGTCTTTCGCTGGGTCTACACTATGTGCTGGGGGCAGGTGTTCGTCGGATGCATTTGTAACATTATTTTCGGTTAACAATGGAGTAAGAAGAAAAAGTGTACTTAGAATAATTAACAATTTTTGCTTAAATCTCAATTTAAATACCTCCTTTAACTGTGAGTATATTATACTAGAATTTTTCGGGTGTTTTTTTTCGCGATATATCGAACCAGAGTAAAATACACTATAGAAATCAGATGTTTATTTTGGTTTTTGTCTATGAGTATAAAGATATTAATATTTAGCATCATTAAGGGAGGAGATTGTATTAAAGATAATCTAGTAAATAGAATCGGTTCTAGTTTAAAGGATCTTCGCAAGCATCAAAAGATTTCTCAAAAGAAGTTAGCGGAAAACATATGTGCTCAATCTTATATTAGTATGATTGAAAAAGGAGAAATTTCTCCCGCAGCTCATATCTTGTATTCCATTTCAGTAAAATTGGGTGTTGATATTAGTTACTTTTTTGATGCTTATGATAATAATATGTACGCAAATATGACTGAGTTTGTTTTCCAAGTAAGAAATGCTACAGAAAGAAATAATTTTGAAGAAGTAAAATCTTTATTAATCAGTCAAAGAGAAAATCCCTATTATAAAACTGATAAAATGAACAACTTTTTCAAGTATCACTTTGCACTATGTAATTATTACCTCAATAATGATAAAGAAGAAGCAATAAAAGGGTTACAAGAAACACTCACTAAAAGTTCTCAAAATTCTGAAGCGTTTCTTCAGGAGGACTTTAACGCATTACTTTCCATCGCGGTAATTTATACTCAAGAAAAAGAATGGAGAGAGGCAAGTTTTTATTATAGTCAGGTGGAAAATTTATTTAAAAAAAGGCCTAGGTTAACTGAACCTAGGCAAGGAATAAGATTTTACTATAATTATTGTAGATACCTATATAGTGTTGAAAAATATTCGGAGGTAAGCACAAATGCGAATAAAGGAATACGCCTTTGTGTAGAGTTGAAAACATATTATCTTCATGGAGAATTATATTATTATAAAGGATTATCATGTTTTAAGAAAAAACATGAACAAGATGGAATAGAGGCTTTAAACAATGCAAAATTAATTTTTACATTGTCTAATCAACAAAACCATATAAAATTAGTTGAACAAATTTTATTTAAGCACATATAAGGATATATAATGTAGTTATTTCTTTTTTATAATATAAGAACCAATGGACAAAATAATTAACATAACAAAAAAAAGATTATAAATGTAAGAATATTCTATTAATCGGTTAAAATAATCTAGAATTAATGTACCTAAGAATATGATAAATATCGTAGATAATAGTAAAATGTTTACAAAGTTTTTATATGTATGCCTCGTTTTTACATTATCTTCAAATATTTGATTTTTATTTTCTTTCTTATTATTAATTATGGTTATTATTATATTAAGGAAAACGATAGGGATTAGACCCATTAAGACAAAGATCCATTCATTTTGTTGGGTTGTTTCATTTAATAACAAGACAGCAAAAACACCTACGGTTGCACCAAGAGTAGAGTATATAGTTCCTTTCACGATTTTTCCTCCTCTAAAAAATTTACTGACTGTCATACTTGAAGGGCTGAAGTTAAGTTCGTTTTTCTTCATTCAGAATAAAATAACGCAACTTCGAATATTAGTCCATTATCTGTAGTATAGCTTTATTTACTTTTCTTACAATATATTATTTAGATATACATGTAAATAAAGCAAAAAAAAATAAGTCCTATTATTTTGGACTATTCGGTGACATTCTCCAAGTCTTGTTATTATTCCTAGTAGGGTTTATATTAAAGCTCTTTCTGCTTGAAACACTTAACCAAAGGCAAGAATTTTCCTGCCTTTGGTTATTGTTTTTAATAGAAAGAAACCAAGTTTCCGGTTGAAGTAAGGTACATTACTTCACCGACAGTTGTATCAATAATTTCAGAATTGTTTCTATAACTAGTTTGATGTTCATTAGTAACAGGTCTATAAACATATTTACCATAATAACTACTATAATATTCAAATAAATGTGTACGGGTATATCTAGTAGGCATATTAGTAGCTAAAACCATACCAGCAACCGCCGTTGAAAAAGAGGTAACTACTGCCTTAGGAATAGTTTTGATATCTTTGTAATTTACAGCGACAGCTGACCCCACTACAGTACCAATTGAGGCAGCAATGGTAGTTTTAATAACAGACGAAGAGCTATTACTAAATGAATTATCCTTATAGCCTAAACTATCCCACCCGTTACCAGGATTTGGAACGAAGGTTGGGAATACAACATCCTCAGAATCTTTCTTTTTCACTTTTCCTTCAGAGTAAAGGTCTAGAAACTCTTGGATAGCCTCATCTGATTCTTTTCCAGAAAAATACACATCAATATTTTTCCCGTTTAATTTCTTTTTACTCTTTTGATAATTTACTTCTTGAAGTTGTCCATCGTCATTAGATGCTGCTGATATACCTGGAGCGATAATTCCAAAAGATAAAACACCTACAGTGATAACACTCATTATTTTCTTAAACAAATACTTTTCCTCCCCAAATTTAATTAGCTTGCAAGCAAATATAGAATATCAAATTTTTCTAAAAAAATACAAATATGTAATTATGTTAAAATATAACTAATATTAGTAAAAAAACTATTGAAATAGACGTAAGTCATCTAAGATCATCAATTGATATCAAGATATTGATATTTCAAAAATAATAGATATGAAGAGTTTATTAGTAACATGAAAAAGTTCTTCAATATCGTAAAACCATTTATGACAACTTAGGCTCAGCATAGGGAGCAAGGGGACGGTTCCCTTGCTTATTTACCTATTTCAAGGTAGAAGCAGAAGAAACGTTCCCCTGCTTCTACCTCAATCTCACCAATATCCCATTTCCCCCATCACTCACCTTCACTACAGCAGCCTTTACCTTCCCTTCCACAGCCATCCCCGTTCCTTCCGGGATGAAGAAGTGTTCAATTCCATAGGTGATCTGAACATGATTGTCCCAGAAGCTGGATACCTTTCCGTTCAGGAGGACATCCCCGGTTTTCTTTTCATATGACATATTCCATTTCCCGTTAAATCGGTAAACACCTGCATATTCATGGGTACCCTGTTCATTTTCACGTAACACGATAGTGATGGGACCGTTGTCATCAATGGAAGTGTCTTCGAGCTGGGAAATCACGTAGTTCAACTCCACATAGTCACCTTGAAGGAGAGATCTCGGATCGACAGGTTGGAGCTCCAGAATGACCGTTTCCCCATTTTGTAACAGGGTTTCGTTTGAGTAAACCTGATACCCGATCCATCCACCTTGAAGGAGTATGATAAGGAGGATCCCCAGCTTTTTCCCTTCAAGAAGGGAGTGTGCCGACTGTTCAGAACCGGTCTTCCTGTCCAGGTGAACAGCCACCGCCAGGAATATAACGCCTAATATGGCCAAGAGCAGGGATTTATGGACGAGCTTCCAGGCCAGGTCGTAATACAGCTGGACGATGAGCATGAACCAGAAGATCAGGGACGAGACCCAATAGAAGGTGCGGTCCTGTCTTTTGAAGTAGTAGACGCATCCCGTTGTGATCAGGAAAAACAGAGTGTTATAGATTACGTGAAGCGTAAACGAAAGATCGATGGTCGTTAAGGAAAAGAAGGCAAGGAGTCCAATGAGAAATGCTCCATATTGGATAACATGCTTTCGATAAGCAGCAAGGCAAACGACCGTGTTCAAAAGCGCCACTACCAATAAAAGGGCATGTATGCTAAGTTCCAACGTCTCTCCAAGAAAGATCCCCACATTCAACTGAAACAGAAAATAGAATACGATTTTCGCAGACGCACGCTTCTCCAAATAAAACACAAAGGCCAGAACGAAAAACATCACAAACGAAAAGTCATCAACGGTACTGGCAATCATCCCGATGACGATCCCGGTCATCATGAGGGAATATTTTACAGGGGATGGCCAGCTCGTTAACGTACTAGGAATAACAAGAAAAACTGTGGCGAAAACGAATAATCCGACCATGGAGATATCCACCATCAGAAGGGAAAGCAGGCCGAAAACCGACGCCACGATGAAAACAGAGGCGATGGTCGTGACGCTTGCGACGAAGAGGGTTTTTGTCCAGTGACGGGAAGAGGCGTGCTTCCGCAAATAGTTTACGAGGAAAACACTTCCCGCTAATAACACAACCGCAGCCAACAAGAGTCCGAAAAAGAAAAGGCTGGATACATACCGGGCCATCAGTTCGAACATTTTGATGATGATAAAGCCTGTGCTGAACATGGAAAGAAGGATGAAGATGGATGTGTCTTTATGAAAGTATCTGTAGATGCCGATGGCCAGAATCACAACATAAAATAGGGTGAAGAAAGGGGCATACTCGTTATTGAATGCTGTGACCATGAAAAGGAAATTGGCTGAAATCAGGGTCAGGTACAGGAGCGTCTTGGATGAGATGTACCCTTTTTTTATGAGTAGGAAGAAGAAAGTGTTCACGATTGCTACTGCGAACGCGATCCACGTATGGGAGAGTGTCCAATGCCCAAATGGAGTCGAAGGGAACAAATAAAAATAAATCGTTAGATGGAGGAGGATATGGGTTAACGCGTAAAACCCGCTGTACCTTGTGTACAAACTAAATAGGAATGGCGGAATGGACCAGACAAGAAATAACAGATAACTGTCCGCATGGGAATTGTACAGCTGTCCGAGTAACGCAACGGACAAGCCGAAGGAAATCCCCCCGCTGACCAGCAGCCAGTTTGTTAAGAAGTGAGTCCCCCTCACCAACCGTTCCACCAGAAAAGCGGCCCCGTAGAACAACACAATCAACAATCCCGCCAATGCCACCTTCTCAAGCCGGGAAAACACCTGCCAATTAGAAGCGAAAAAATAAAGGGCACTTGCCAGCAGAAACACGACCCCGAATAAGTACGACAGTGAGACGACTTTCTTCATACGGTTCACCCCTTTTTCGTTGATATTTTACTATATGAAGGAGGAGAGCGATATAGGCATTCGAACATTAAGATGATTTTGTGCGTACAATCGAACATCTTCGCACACGTTTCTGTGATGGAGAAACGTGGCGTTTGTATTCTAAGAGGAAAAAGTCACAAATTTTTGTGAAAATTCGTTGACTTTGATGGTTATCAGGTTTATATTTGTGTTAAGTAAAATTTAGCTAAAATTTTTACTAACTATTTTTATATTTTTTTAGTTAGGTTTGTAAGCGTATTCAAATAGGGTGCAGTTGTCTCTCGGGAGGTGAAAGCTTGAAGGGAAAACGCCGATTGATCCTTTTGGTTAGTGCCATAGTGGTGGTGGCCGCAGCGTGGGTGTTTTATTCCTCAGGGGATCATAAGAATGAAACCATTACCTACAAGAATCCAGTTGGCGGCATGACGAATATAGGGGATCCGTTCATCCTGAAATCGAAGGATATGTATTATATGTACGCAACGTCGGAAGCCTCCTACGGTTTCAAGGTGTGGCAGTCTAGTAATCTCGTTGACTGGGAAGAAAAAGGCATTGCCTATGATCATTATGATCAGGAGAACAGGTGGGCAACCGGGGATTTCTGGGCACCTGAGGTCATTGCTCATAATGGTAAGTACTATATGACCTATAGTGCGAGGAATAACGCCGGTTCACTTCAGATTTCCATCGCCGTCAGTGACGATCCTTTAGGTCCTTTCAAGGATCAGAGTACTGAAATCATTAAACAAAGCGGTTCTTATATTGACGGGCATATCTTTATGGAAGACGATGGAACACCTTATCTGTATTATGTCAAAGATTGTTCTGAGAATATGGTTGATGGGAACCATGTCAGTCAGATTTTTGTTCAGCCAATGGATCAAACGCTAACCAAAGTGGTGGGCAGTCCAACCTTATTGCTTGAACCCGACCAGGACTGGGAAGGCCATCAAGGGGACTATCAGTGGAACGAAGGGCCTTTTGTCTTGAAGAATGATGGGAAGTATTATCTGATGTATTCTGCCAATTACTATGCAAGCGAAGATTATGGTGTGGGATATGCTGTTTCAGATAAACCGACCGGACCATTTAAAAAGGCAAGTGAAAATCCTATTCTTTCAAAAGATCTGGATAAGGGTGTCTCGGGTCCGGGACATAACAGTGTCACAACTGGGCTTGATGGACAAACGCTTTATGCTGTTTACCATATTCATACTCACCCGGAAGTGCCGAGTGGGGACAGGCAAATGAGCATCGATAAGATGGAGTTCATCGAAGGAAAGCTGAAGATCCATGGTCCTTCCATGGGGGAGCAGGAGATACAAGTGGAATAAAGGTGATTTCAGGATAAGAAGCCTGTACAGGCTATTCAATACTTAGGGGGCTAAAACAAATGAAGAAGAAGAAATTTCTTGGTGTTGCGTTATCGGCAGCGCTGGCAATCAGTTCATTAGCGGCATGTTCCGGTGGGGATTCTACTTCAGGTGATGAAGCGAATGGGGATTCAAAGAAAATAACGTTTTGGACTCCATTCTCAGGAGCGGACGGCCCGCGAATGAAGAATATCGTGAAGAACTATAATGAATCTCAAGATGAATACCAAGTAGATATGCAGATTGTGCCGCAGTCTGACTACTATAAAACGGTAGATGTATCCTTCTCAGGTCAAAAGAACGCTCCGGACTTAATGATTATGCATACAGACCAATTAACGAATTATGTAGATAAAAATCTTTTGAAAGATCTTGGTGATACCGTATCTGAAGCAGGCATCAAGCCCGAGGAATACTCAGAGACGGCTTGGAAGGCGGGTTCCATTGATGGCAAGCAGTATTCCATTCCGTTGGATATCCATCCTCTGATCATGTATTACAATAAAGACCTTTTCAAGGCAGCTGGGTTGGATCCAGAGAAAGCACCGAAGAACCGTGAAGAGTTCCTGGATTATACGAAGAAACTAACAGATGAATCCAAGGGTCACTACGGCTATGTGGTTCCGACTCTATGGCCGAACCAGTTCATCTTCCCGACGATCTTCTTCCAGAACGGTGGGGAATTGATCGCTGACGGCAAGCCGAACTATAACAGTCCTGCCGGTGTGGAAGCATTGCAATTCATGACGGACCTGATCCAGAAGTACAAGGTATCCCCTGCGAATGTCCAGCAGGACGGGGAAGTGACCCTTTTCCTTCAAGGGAAAAACGCTATTCAGTTCAATGGTCCCTGGATGATGGAACAGTGGGATAAAGCCGGCATCAACTACGGTGTAGCGGAAGTTCCGCAGCTTGGAACTGAACAACAGGCCGTTTATGCAAATGGACATAACTTTGTCATCCCGGCAACAGTTGACAATAAAGAAACGCTTGCAGGAATCAACGATTTCTTAAAGTTCACAGCAGAAAATGCGATGGAGTGGGCGAAGTCAGGACAAGCTCCGGCATCTAAAGCAATCTATGAAGAAAATGAAGAGTTCAAGAGCATGGTACAGCAGCCGATCGTTGCGAAATCGTTCGAATATGCGAAGTTTGCACCCCGGGTGGCAAACTGGGGACAAGTGTCTGAGCCGCTTTGGGCTGAGGTCAACCTTGCCCTATTAGGTAAAAAAGATCCTAAGCAAGCATTGGATGATGCCACGAAAAAAGCCGCACAAATCATGAAATAATCATTCGTTAAGGGGGGAGGCAGGTGAAGGGCACTTGCTTCCTCCCATTCCTATTTAACGATCACGGGTTCATAGATATCAATAAAAGGAGAGAATTTTATGCAGAAAAACTCGTGGAAATCAAAACTGACATCGAGTCTGTTTGTATTACCATATCTCATACTGTTTTCGGTCTTTCTCGTAGCGCCTATTCTTTATGGCGTATGGATAAGTCTACATAACTGGGACCTTCTGAACCCGGTGAAGGAATTTGTCGGGCTGAAGAATTATATGAATATCTTTGACTCGAAATCCTATCTGCACACCCTATTCTTCGAAGGGTTAAAGAATACATTTATCTTCGTCATTTTCAGCTTGCCATTACTGGTCATCATTGGCCTTGCTCTGGCGTTGCTGCTTAACAGCCTGCCCCAAAAAATCAAAGGTCTGTTCAGGACCATGTATTTCATCCCCTATTCTGTTTCCGTATCCATCGTGGCCATCATCTGGCTGTGGATCTTCGACACAAATAGCGGTCTCATCAACCAGTATCTTCAAAAGATTGGTGTAAACGCCATTCCCTGGTTGACGGATATGCCTTGGGCCTGGGTGTCGATCATTATTGCCACTTTGTGGTGGACGATCGGATTCAACATGGTGATCTTCACCAACGCACTCAATGATGTACCTGAAGAGCTATATGAGGCGGGTTCTTTGGACGGGACAAACAGCTGGCAGCGTCTGATTCATATCACGCTCCCGACCATTAAGCCGACGATGATCTTTGTTATTCTGACGTCGACCATTGCGTCATTTAATGTGTATGGCCAGCCTTATCTGATGACTAGAGGAGGCCCGGGGACGTCCACTCAAGTATTGTTGATGAATATCGTGGAGGAAGGATTCAACCAGAGACAGCTCGGGAACGCAGCGGCTATGTCCATCATGATGGCATTGATCATGATCGTCATCTCCATCATCCAGTTCCGGATCACAAGAGAGAAGAAAGCAGGTGCCAGATAAATGAAGAACAAAGGGTTGAATGCTCTTTTAATTGTTGTCGCAGTAATCATCGCCATATTCTTTATCGCCCCTTTATTCTGGATGCTCGCCACATCATTTAAGACGGATCAGGAAGCCTTTACGGCTGGAATCAAGTGGCTCCCTGAAGTATTTACCCTGGACAATTATACGTATAGCTTAAGCGGTGGATCTGATACACCGGTATTTGCCTGGATGACCAATTCCCTTATCGTAGGGATCATCGGGACACTGATTGTCTTATTTGTCGATACCCTTGCTGCCTATGGATTGGCAAGATTGGATATCCCGTTCAAGAAATGGTTATTCGGTCTTTTTATCGGTTCCTTGACGATCCCATGGGTCATCACGTTCCTTCCACTGTATATGGGATTCAATAAGGCTGGGCTCCTGGATACATATGCCGTGTTGATTCTTCCGTATTCGTCGAACGCATTTGGCGTTTTCTTATTGTATCAATTTTTTAAGACGTTTCCGAAAGAACTGGAGGAAGCCGCATACCTGGACGGGGCGAATAAGTGGCAGGTGTTTACCAAAGTGGCACTTCCTTCAGCGCGTCCGGTCATCTGGACACTGGCGATTTTCACCTTCATGATGATCTATAATGACTTCCTCTGGCCGTTACTGACGACCAGCTCGCCTGAAATGCGGACGATTACGACGGGTATTGCCATCATGCAGCAGGGAAGCTTCGTCTCTTCTCCGGGAAGATTGATGGCATTGACGGCGATTGCCACCATCCCGGTTGTGATCATCTTTATCATCGGACAGCGCTCGTTTATCAAAGGTGTCACACAGACAGGGATTAAGTGATAGTGGACAAAAGATATCCTTCCTTTTTACAGGAGGATGTGAAAAAATCATTATAAGCAGAAATAAAGGAAGAATGGATTGGTATAAATGGCGACTATTAAAGATATTGCGGAGAAAGCGAATGTATCCATCGCTACAGTGTCCCGGGTGTTGAACTATGACAGCACCCTTTCCGTCACTGATGATACAAGGAAACGGATTTTTGAAGTGGCAGAAATGCTGTCCTATAAACGTCGTGCCGATCGGAAGGCGACGCCGTCAAAATTTGCGATCATCCATTGGTATACCGAGAAAGAAGAGCTTGAGGACCTGTATTATATGTCCATCCGCTTTGGAATTGAAACACGGTGCCAACAGCTCGATACACAATGGGTGAAATATCTCTATGATGATCTTGAAGAAGTGAAGCAGGAGAAGGTACAGGGAATCATTGCCGTCGGGAAATTCAGCGAGAAGCAGGTCCAAACCATGGCAGGCATCACAGATAACATTGTCATCGTGGACCACAGCTCAGAAGATGAGTCCTTTGATTCGGTGACGATTGATTTTGAAAAAGCCATTAAGAAGGTATTGAACTACTTTGTGGAAAAGGGCCATACCTCAGTAGGATATATTGGCGGACGGGAATCCTACAAAGATCAATCAGGGGAAATCGAAGACCTCCGGGAAAAGTATTTCCTCTCATATGGATTGAGCCGAAACATTGTGGATGAACGATTTATCCACCGGGGGACATTCAGTGTCGATGACGGATACAGACTTATGAAGAAAGCGATCATTGACCATGGCGATGAGCTGCCTACCGCTTTCTTTATGGGGAATGATTTGATCGCCATCGGTGCGATACGTGCTTTGCATGAAGCGAATATCGCCGTGCCTGAGCGGGTGAATGTCATCGGATTGAACGATATCAGTGTGTCCAAGTATATCTATCCGACCTTGACGACTCTGAAAGTCCATACGGAAATGATGGGAGAAGTGGCCGTTGATTTATTGATGGAACGGGTGATGGGTCGGAAAGTAGGGAAGAAAGTATTCATCAGTACAGAACTGATTACGAGGGAAAGCAGCTTCTAATAAACAAAAACCATAGACTTTGGGTCTGTGGTTTTTTTATTAGTAAAAATAGGCGGTTTAATTTTACTAAAATGATTGACTGTATTTTACTAATTCTATAAAATGTACTTGTACACGCTTTCATAAACAAATGAATGAACATCCTATAGATAAAAAAAGGAGAGAACGAGATGACGACGTATCGCCAAGAATACCCAAGGCCGCAGTTCGTAAGGGAGAACTGGCTTAATCTAAACGGGATCTGGTCATTTGCTTTCGATGACGATGGGGTCGGCTTGCAGGAAAAGTGGTATGAACAAGCTGATTCATTCGATAAAGAAATCCAGGTGCCATTTGCATACCAGACAAAGCTCAGCGGAATAGATGACCCTTCCTTCCATGACACGGTTTGGTATCGGAGAGAATTCGAAGTTCCCCGAGAGTGGAAAGGGCAACGAATACGGTTGCACTTCGGGGCGGTGGACTACCGGTCATGGGTATATGTGAACGGACAACTCGTTGGTTTCCATGAAGGGGGACATATCAACTTTTCATTTGATATCACCCACGCTCTCAATGGGGGGACCGAAACGATCGCTGTAAGGGTGGAAGATCCTTCAGAAGACGAAACCATTCCCCGGGGTAAGCAGTTCTGGTTGGAAGAGTCGGCCTCCATCTGGTATACGAGGACGACCGGAATCTGGCAGACTGTCTGGATTGAACCAGTCTCCCATACAAGTATCGAAAGACTGAAGTGGACCCCTGAAGTGGATAACGGTTGTGTGAAGTTAGACGCTGAGCTTTCAGGGAATTATGAGGGCAAGAAACTGGACGTAGAGATCAGCTATAAAGGTCAACGGATTGTCGAAGACTCCATTCTTATACACGAGTCATTGACCAGCAGGGTATTCGATTTATACAATCTAAAGATTTTCCGTACTGGATTTCATCACGACGGGTGGAACTGGACCCCTGAGAATCCCAACTTATTTGATGTTCTGATCACGGTTAAGGAAGACGGTGAGATCCTTGATCAAGTCAGTTCCTATTTCGGGATGAGGAAGGTTCATACTGAAAATGGGATGGTTTACTTAAACAATAAGCCGTATTACCAGAAGCTGGTGCTCGATCAAGGGTATTGGGCAGACGGATTGCTTACGGCACCGTCAGATGAAGATTTAAAGAAAGACATCGAGCTTGCGAAGGAAATGGGTTTTAACGGATGCAGGAAACATCAAAAAACCGAAGACCCCCGTTTTCTTTACTGGGCTGATAAGCTTGGATATCTGGTGTGGGGCGAGTGTGCTGCTTCAGCATCGTTCAACGATCAGGCCGTTTCCCGGTTAACGAAAGAATGGATGGAAATCATCGAACGTGATTATAACCATCCTTCCATCATTGCCTGGGTTCCATTGAATGAAAGCTGGGGGATTCCCGGTGTCAGGGCCGATCACAATCAACAGCATCATTCTCAGGCGATGTATCATCTCCTCCACTCCCTTGACGGAACAAGGCTGGTCATTTCAAATGACGGCTGGGAATTAACCACGACGGATATCTGTGCCGTCCATAATTACAATCACGGGTCTGAACAAGAGAAGGAAAAGTACGAAAACTATAAAGAAGAGTTACGGACGAAAGAGTCGATCCTTGCATCGATGCCGGCAAAACGTGGAATTTATGCAAATGGGTTCTCCCACCAGGGTGAGCCGATCCTCTTGACCGAATACGGCGGAATCGGCTTCAAGTTAGGGGAGAATGATGGCTGGGGATACACCTCTGTCAGGAATGAAGAAGAATTTCTGAAGGATTATCAGCGGATCATGGAAGCTGTCTACGCATCGAAGATCCTTCATGGCTATTGTTATACTCAGCTGACCGACGTTGAACAGGAAATCAACGGGATCCTCACTTATGACAGAAAGCCTAAATGTGATCTCAAGAGGATTAAGGAAATAAACGATATGTGGCATTCAGAAACGATTTAAGAAGAGGGGGCCAGGGCAAAGTTGAAACCGATCGCTTTGAGAGGCACCTTTTCTTAACAGCCAGAGAGGAAGTATATGATGGAAAAACAGGCTTTACTAGATGCATTTTTTCATATTTTTCATAAGAAGGATCACTTGAGGGTGTTTTTTTCACCTGGACGGATCAACTTGATTGGTGAGCATACCGATTACAACGGTGGGTATGTATTCCCAGGTGCGATTACGTATGGAACCTATGGTGTGGTCCGCCAACGGACAGACAGGAACGTACGCCTTCATTCCTCCAACTTTCCTGAGGACGGGATCATTGAGTTTACGTTAGACACATTGGAGTACGAAGATGAGCATGGATGGGGGAATTATCCAAAGGGGATGATCAAATTCATCCAGGAGACATACGGAACCATCCCGAACGGCTTTGATTTGTTTGTGTCAGGTAATATACCGAATGGAGCGGGCCTCTCATCTTCGGCGTCCTTGGAACTGCTTATGGGAGTCGTACTGGATGAACTATTTGAATTGAATATCGAACGGATTGACATGGTAAAGATCGGTCAAAAAACGGAAAATCAATTCATTGGAGTGAATAGTGGGATCATGGATCAGTTTGCTGTGGGGATGGGCAAGAAGGACTGTGGAATCCTGCTGGACTGCGATACGCTTCAATACGAATATGCCCCTTTGCATCTGACTGATCACAAGATCTTGATCATGAACACCAATAAGCGACGTGAATTGGCTGAGTCCAACTATAATATCCGCAGGGCTGAGTGTGAGGAAGCACTTCACCGCCTGAAAAGCAAACTGGATATACGGGCGTTGGGGGATTTAACGGAAGCTCAATTTGATGACCATAAGGAATTGATTGCCGATCCCATCCTGGAAAAGAGGGCTAAGCATGCAGTCTATGAAAATGCAAGGACCGTCAAAGCCCTTCATGCATTGAAAAAAGGTGAGCTGGGCGAGTTTGGCAGATTGATGGATGAATCGCATCAATCGCTCCGGGATGACTATGAAGTAACGGGAATCGAGTTGGATACATTGGTCGAAGCCGCCTGGAACCATTCGGGTACCCTCGGGGCAAGGATGACAGGGGCCGGTTTCGGCGGCTGTGCGATTGCCCTGGTTGGAAATGACTATGTGGAATCCTTTAAAAAGAATGTCGGGGACCAATATAAACAGAAAATCGGATATGAAGCGACGTTCTATACAGCGAGCATCGGGGATGGAACGAAAGAATTGTAGAGGGAGATGTGGCGGATGAGCATTTTAGTATTAGGCGGTGCCGGTTATATCGGTTCTCACGCAGTCTATCAACTGATTGATGAAGGGCAGGATGTGGTTGTCATAGATAATCTGCAAACAGGACATGAAGATGCCGTTCACCCTCAGGCAAGATTCCATCAAGGTGATATAAAAGATAAAGAGTTTCTTAGAACTGTTTTTGAAAAAGAAGAAATAGAAGGCGTGCTCCACTTTGCAGCCAACTCCCTTGTGGGGGAATCCATGGAGAAACCCCTTGAATACTTCGATAACAATGTGTACGGAACGCAAGTATTGCTTGAGGTCATGAACGATTTTGGAGTCAAGCATATCGTGTTTTCATCTACTGCCGCTACCTATGGAAACCAGGATATTGTTCCGATTACGGAAGAACTGCCGACGAACCCTACCAATGCGTACGGGGAAACAAAATTGACCATGGAGAAAATGATGAAGTGGTGCGATCAAGCCTACGGGATGAAGTATGTGGCCCTCCGCTATTTCAACGTGGCGGGTGCCAGGAAGTCAGGTGAAATCGGAGAGGATCATAAGCCGGAAACCCATTTGATCCCTGTCATCCTTCAAGTGGCACTGGGCCAGAGGGAACATATTTCTGTGTTCGGAGACGATTATCCTACCGCGGATGGAACATGTATCAGGGATTATATTCATGTGGAAGATCTGATTGAAGCGCATATCCTCGCATTGAAGTATTTGCAGAATGGCGGGGACAGCGATGTGTTTAACCTCGGCAGCAGCCAGGGGTTTTCGGTTCTTGACATCATCAACACTGTACGGGAAGTAACAGGTCACAAGGTGCCCGAGGTCATTGCTGGAAGACGGCCGGGGGACCCGGCAACTCTCATTGCTTCCTCAGATAAAGCCATGAAGATCCTTGGGTGGAACCCGTCCAGAACCCAGATTCAACGGATCATAGAAGATGCCTGGAACTGGCATCAGGCTCATCCGCATGGCTACAAAAGATAAGGTAAAGGAAGGGTGGATATGAAATGAAGATTTACTCCATGATTCAAACGCTCTTGAATCGGGCGATAGAGCATGAATTGATAGAAGAGTGCGACGAACTATATGCCCGAAATCAGCTGCTTTCCTTGTTGAACCTTCCGGATTTTCCCGAAGACGTGGAGGAGCTTGGGGATGTTCCTATTCCGGACGTGCTTGAGTTGATTCTGCAGTATGCCGTTCATCACCATATCATCGGCGAACTGGATGCCGAGAAAGACATACTCTCGAGTAAATTGATGAATGTCCTTGTCCAAAGACCTTCGGATGTCAACCGGCGCTTTCAGGAGAAGTATGAACAAGCACCGGAAGCGGCAACGGATTACTTTTACCAGTTGAGCCAAAACAGCAACTATATCCAAACCAAGAATATCGCTAAAAATATCAACTATAAGACGGAGACGATATATGGTGACCTTGATATTACCATCAATCTCTCCAAGCCGGAGAAAGATCCCCGTCAAATTGCCCTGGAAAGAGAGCAGAAACAGGATATCACCTATCCGAAATGCCTGCTTTGTCCAGAGAACGAAGGGTACGAAGGGAGGATCGGACATCCGGCCCGTTCCAACCACCGGGTGATAGGTCTTACCCTTGGTGATGAACCATGGTATCTTCAATACTCGCCGTATGTGTACTACAACGAGCATTGTATCGTGTTTTCAAAGGAACACCGGGACATGAAGGTCACTCCTGATGCATTCCGGCGTTTGCTTGACTTTGTAGATCGATTTCCACAATACTTCCTCGGTTCCAATGCGGATCTTCCCATTGTAGGTGGATCTATCTTATCCCATGACCATTATCAAGGGGGGAATTATTCCTTCGCCATGGAACGGGCATCGGAAGAGTTCGCTTTCGACTTGGGTGACCATCCGGACGTTTCTGCCGCCACTGTCAAATGGCCGATGTCTGTGATCCGGCTGCGCTCCAGTGATCCTGATTCCTTAATCGAGGCCGCAAGCCTGATTTTGAATACGTGGAAGAGCTATTCGGATGAAGAAGCAGACATTCTGGCGTTCACTGATGGAACACCACATAATACCATCACCCCGATTGCGAGGCGCAAAGGCAGCGATTTCGAACTGGATTTAGTGCTGCGGAATAACCGGACAAGCGAAGAGCATCCAATGGGGATCTTCCATCCACACAGCGATGTCCATCATCTCAAGAAAGAAAACATTGGATTGATTGAAGTGATGGGACTCGCTGTTCTGCCTGCAAGATTAAAGCCTGAGCTTGAAGAGATTGAAAAGTTCTTACTGGGTGAAGAAAACGAAATGAACGAATATCACCAAGCGTGGGCAACTGATATTCAATCACGTCAAGCCGGACTTCATCGGGAGAATGTCCGTTCCATTCTTCAATGGGAGCTCGGCCGGAAGTTCCAACGGATTCTCGAAGATGCAGGCGTCTTCAAGAGAGATCAAAAGGGACAGGAAGCCTTTCAAACATTCTGTACACTATTTTCATCATAGAGTAAAAGTATTGGACCAAAGGAGACATCACAATGAATCTAACCATCTCGGAATTCGGAGAGCGGGAAGGAAAGAAGATCCTTGCCCACACCATTGAAAATTCTTCCGGATTGAAAGTAACAAGCATCAATTATGGATGCATCATTACAAAGCTCATTGCTCCAGATCGCGATGGGAAACGGGAAAATATCGTGCTGGGCTTTGATACGTTGAAAGAGTATGACCTGCACTCCCCCTATTTCGGAGCCGTCATTGGACGGCATGCCGGACGGATTGCAGGTGGACGCTTTACGTTGGGTGACAATGACTATGAATTGGCAAAGAATGACGGTGAAAACCATCTGCATGGAGGACAAAAAGGGTTTGATAGGGCAGTATGGGATGTAGCAGTAATGGAAGAGATGGATTCCATCAGTCTGATTTACAGCCGGTTCAGCAAGGATGGGGAGGAAGGATATCCCGGCAACGTTGAGGTCAAGGTCATTTACACGCTGACAGAACAAAACGAATTCCTTCTGACCTATGAAGGGGTTTCAGACGCGGATACGATTCTGAACCTGACCAATCACACCTACTTCAATTTAAGTGGTGATTTGAAAACGACGATCGAGGAGCATGAACTGACACTGAAAAGCAACCGATTCGTTGCTTTAAATGAATCCTTGATTCCTAATGGAGAAGCGATTGATGTGGAAGGGACCGTCTTCGACTTTCGCTCTGGACGTCAGATTCAGGATGGCATTGAATCCGCTCATCCTCAAAACAGGCTGGCAGGCCGAGGCTATGATCACCCCTTCTTATTAGAAGAAGGGGCTGGGCAAATCCTGTTGACTGAACAAGGAAGCGGCAGGACCCTCCGCATCGAAACCAATCAGCCTTCTGTTGTTCTCTACACAGGAAATCAACTGGAGGAAGACTTTGAAATCAGGGGGAAAACGTCACAACCTTATCTCGGTATGTGCCTCGAAACACAAGGGGTGCCCGATGCCATTCATCATCCGCAATTTCAAACCACGGTGATAGAAAAGGGGAAACCTTATAAAGCAGTGACGAAATGGAGTTTTGGAGCGGTTTAATAAGGATTATGAATATGATAAAGATCAGAATTTTGACACGTGGCCAAAGGTATTAAAATGTCTAAATAATAGCCTCATTAAGGCTTATCAGGGAAGCAAGAGAGCATTCTTTTGCTTCCTTATTGGCGTTCTCTTGGAAGCGGAAGTACCATCCCCTGCTTCCTGGGACAAGGGACCTGTCCCCCTGTCCCTCTGTCCCAAAAAATAAAAATAATTAAAGGGTTTTCATTCATATTTATGGAACATGAATCATAGTAACCAAGTGTCTCTTCTTTCTGTGTGGAGGGGAGGGGCGAATTCATTTATGAGGAGGCTGCTATGAATCAACCACTATTTCTAAAACCTGTATTCCACGAGCGGATATGGGGTGGAACAACGCTTAAGTCCAAGTTTGATTATGAACTATCTTCAGAACTCACCGGGGAGTGTTGGGCGATATCCGGGCATCCGAATGGGCAGAGCACTGTGAAGAATGGAGCACATGCAGGCAAGACGGTCGGGGAGCTGTGGGAGGAGAAGCGGGAATGGTTCGGTGACCATCCTTCACCGGTGTTTCCCCTGCTCACGAAGATCCTGGATGCCAATGATGATCTTTCGGTTCAGGTTCACCCGGGTGATGATTATGCGAAGAAAAATGAAAACGGGGAGCTCGGGAAGACGGAGTGCTGGTATATCATCGATTGCAATGAGGGTGCCGAGCTGATCTTTGGGCATCGTGCCGGGACGAAGGAAGAGTTTGTGAGAATGATAGAGAACGGTAAGTGGGATGATCTTCTCCGCCGGGTACCGATCAAGCCTGGGGATTTCTTCTATGTCCCGAGTGGAACCATTCATGCCCTGTGTAAAGGGACGCTTGTTCTTGAGACCCAGCAGAGCTCGGATACGACCTACAGGCTCTATGATTATGACCGTAGGGATGAAGAGGGGAAGACGCGTGAACTGCATATCCGTCAATCCATTGATGTCACATCGATCCCCCATGAAACCCCTGAAGTGAAGCGGATGGTGGAGAAGCGTGACGGAGCAGAAATCACTACCTATGTGCAGGCCGATTATTTTACAGTGTATAAATGGAGCATTCATGGCCGGTCCGTGTTCCAACAGGATCAACCCTTTCAGCTTGCCAGTGTAATAGAAGGTGGGGGAACCCTCCATGTCGATGGAGTAGAGCTGCCCTTGAACAAAGGTGATCACTTTATTTTACCGTCAGGAATGGATTGTTTTGAATTGGAAGGCACCATGGAGATCATCGTATCCCATGTATAAAATGCGTACAGGGCCCTCAGTGATGAGTGTTCAAGGCACATCTATGGCAAAAAGTGGAGCATTATTCCACCAAAAAAATAAAAAATGGAGAACATATTCACAAAAGCGCTTTCATATGCTAGGATAGAAACAAGCTGGGAAATCTAAACCATGGAAGGGGGAAAATGGTTTCATTGATTTCAAACTTAGAAGAACACCAGATTAGTAGTCAAATCCTGGGCAAGAAACAACTCTATTATTCCCTGGAAGTTCAAGAGGGGGAGAGGCAAGCAGTAGATGTCTTGTATGTACAGGATGGGGAGGATTATGTCAGGCTGGGGAAGCTTCAAGACGCGTGGCATGACATCCTCAAGGAAGAAGGCAGACGGGATGTTCATTGTCTTCTTATACTCGTTCCTCCATCCACTTCAGAAGAACGCTATCATTATTATCATCCATCAGGTACACATCATGACAAGTATATTCACTTCTTTCATCAAGAGCTTGTTCCGTTCATAGAGAAGCAGATCAGAGAAACAGGGAAAGACATTCGCAAGAAAGGTCTGTTGGGAGATTCCCTCGGAGCCGCCGTTTGTCTTGCGCTTGCCAGTGAAGAGCCGAAAGAATGGACGCATCTGCTCCTTCAATCCGGTGCATTCAACGATTTTCACGCCAATAAAATTCGGAATATTGAAACAAAAACACCTTGGAATGTGTATCAGGTAGTCGGGAGTCTTGAGGAATCGGTCACCTATCCACTGACAGGCGAGACCTTCCCGATTCTATCCGCTAATCGCACTCTCTATGAAAAGCTTCAACTCATCGCAGACCATCATACATATCACGAAGAAGATGAAGACCATCTATGGGATTTCTGGAGAAGGGATCTTCCAAGGGCACTGCACTATTTTCTGACAAAGGGGTAACAGCAACAACCAAAAGGGGAAAGGGAGGAACACAATGTTTAAAAATGGAAAGTTTCTATTAACGCTTATGTTGATGTTTGCTATGCTATTTACAGCTGCCTGTAACAGCAGCAAATCCAGCTCTTCAGGGGAACAAAAGGAAGGAACGAAAGAGGAGCCGGTCGAGATTGAATTCTGGACGATGCAATTATCTCCAACCTTTGATGATTACTTAAACGGGGTCATTGCTGATTTTGAAAAGGAAAACCCGAATGTGAAAGTGAAATGGGTGGACATTCCTTGGGGTGATATGGAGACGAAGATCCTGTCAGCCGTCGCATCCAAAACGGCACCGGACGTGGCGAATTTGAATCCACAATTCGCAGCGAAATTGGCAGAGCTTGATGCATTGGTTGATATGGATGAAATGGTTCCGGAAGATGTGAAGAGTAAGTATTTCGAGAACATTTGGTCTTCCAACACATTTGACGGTAAGACGTTCGGTATTCCTTGGTACCTGTCTTCTCAGGTAACGATGTATAACTCGGATATCTTCAAGGAAGCGGGACTTGATCCAGAGAAAGCACCGGCTACTTTTGAAGAACTGCAGGAAGTCGCTAAAACAATCAAAGACAAAACGGGTAAATACGCGTTCTTCCCGGCTCTAGATGGAAGTCATCTTCTTGAGACGATGGTCATGATGGGCGTGGATTTAACGAATGAAGATATGACGAAAGCAACCTTCAACACGCCGGAAGGGAAAGAAGCATTCAATTTCTTCGTAGACCTTTACAAGAATGATCTGATTCCACGTGAAGTGTTAACAGAAGGACATTCTAAAGCGGTCGACTTGTATCAAGCGGGTGAAATCGCCATCTTGGCATCCGGTCCACAATTCTTAACCATTGTAGAAGAAAATGCTCCGGACGTTTTAAAGGCTACGAAAACAGCTCCGATCATTACAGGTGACACGAACAAGAAAAACGTAGCGGCCATGAACGTCGTAGTACCTAAACAATCTGAGCACCAGAAGGCAGCCGTGGACTTCTCCATCTTCTTGACGAATGCGGAGAACCAGGTTGAATTTGACAAACAGACAGCGATCCTTCCATCGATTGAAACGGCTCTTGATGATCCGTACTTCAGCGAAGAGCCGAAAGATGCGACTCCGATTGATAAGGCCCGTATCGTATCGGCTGGTCAATTGAAGGACAGTGAAGTATTGATCCCGCCAATGAAGAACTTTGAAGAGTTGCGTACAGCGATGAACGAAGCCCTTCATGCCGCGATGCTTGGGGATATGACAGTGGACGAAGCATTGAAACAGGCTGAAATGAAATGGAATGACACGCTATCTAAATAAGGGAATGACGGAAAGGGAGTTCAACTCCCTTTCTGCATTTCAATGAAAGTACGGTGAAGACAGGATGATCAGCAAGGAAATCGTTTTTGAACAATTAAAGGGAAAGCTTGTGGTGTCATGCCAGGCCCTTGAGCATGAACCGTTGCACGGGGCGGATGTGATGGGAAAAATGGCGAAGGCTGCTTACGTAGGGGGTGCGTCGGGGATCCGGGCAAACAGTGCGGCGGACATTCTGGCCATCAAACAGTACGTGGATCTACCCATCATTGGGTTGGTGAAGAGGGATTACCCGGGAAGTGATGTCTACATAACGGCTACCACAAAGGAAGCCGATGAATTGATCGGAGCAGGGGTGGACATGATTGCCATTGACGCGACGACCCGAACACGTCCAAACGGTGAATCGCTGGAAAGCTTGATCACGTATCTGAAGTCAAGAGGACAAACGATCATGGCGGATGTATCTACCTATGAAGAAGCCATCAACGCTGTGGAACTGGGCGTCGATTGTGTCAGCACGACCATGTCGGGATACACGCCGTATTCACCTCAGCAATGTGAACCTGATTTTACATTATTGAGAAAATTGGTTGATACCATCAAGATTCCGGTGTTTGCCGAGGGACGGATTTCGACTCCGGGAGAAGTGTGTCAGGCATTGGATATGGGAGCCCACACCGTCGTAGTCGGGTCGGCTATCACAAGGCCCCAGGAGATCACGAAGAAGTTCGTTCAATCAATACAGAATAGAGGAGAGAATCAAGATGTACGCACAAACGGCGTCAAAGAGCAAATTAGGAGGATTAATTAACAGCTATTATCCTTCCCTCACAAAGTCCGAGCAAAAAGTGGCGGCGGTTGTGTTGGAACAAATGGAAAAGGCCCTCTACTATTCCGTGACAGATCTTGCCGACGTAGCGGAAGTAGGGGAAACGACGGTTCTCCGTTTCTGCCGAAAGATTGGCATGAAAGGGTATCAGGAATTTAAACTGGCGATAGCGAAGGATTTATCCTCCATGTCACAAGAGGAAGAGTCAGATCCCAGTAAGCCCGCCGGCTTCATTCAATCGATTGCTTCCTATACGAAGAACGCCGTCGATGAAACCGTGAATAAGCTCGATGAAGAAACATTGGAGGAAGCGATCAAACTTCTTTCCGGTGCAAAATCCATCCATTTCTTTGGAGTCGGGACTTCAGGACTGACGGCATTGGATGCGAAGAATCGTTTCCTTCGGATCGGATACCGGTCGGATGCGGTCATCGATCCCCACATCCAGTCCATGACGGCAGCCACTGTGAAAGAAGGGGATGTGGTGGTTGGACTGAGTATCTCGGGAAGCACGAAGGACACGATCGATTCCCTGACACTGGCCAAAGAAAACGGAGCAAGCGTCATCGCCATCACGTACTATGCCCGTTCACCGATTACGAAGCTTGCCGATGCGGTCCTGTTAAGCGGCGGGAAGGAATCCCCTCTTGAAGGTGGATCCATGATCGCGAAGATTTCACAGCTCTTCGTCATCGATCTGCTATGTACCGGACTTGCCCTCCACAATAAAGAGTTCTCCCTTGGCATGAAGGAGAAAACCGCAAGAGCCGTTGTAGACAAAATCTATTAAACTGGTAAGCAGGTGAAACGATGAAGGTCATTGGAATCGATGTCGGGGGTACCGGCGTCAAAGGGGCGATTGTCCATCGTAATGGCACTATCCTCCACGAGGAAAAGGTACCCACCGATATCTCGAACGGGAGAGAGGGGATTCTAGGCTCCATCTTTCAAGTGATTGATCTATTAATGAAGGAAGACGGAACTATTTCAGGAATCGGGATTGGCACGGCAGGTCGTGTGGATCCGGAGAAAGGGACCGTCGTCTATGCGACAGACAACTTGCCTTCGTGGCAGGGAACCCAAGTAAAAGAAGAAATCGAAACGCGCTACGGACTGTCATGTGCAGTCGACAATGATGCAAATGTTGCTCTCCTTGGGGAGCTTTGGAAGTGGGAAGGAAACCCCGAAACGGCGGTCATGTTGACCCTTGGGACCGGTGTCGGGGGAGCGAACGCCATACAAGGTGAGGTCCTACACGGCCATCACCATCAAAGTGGGGAATGGGGACATGTCGTGCTCGTTCCAAATGGAAAGCCATGCAATTGCGGGAAGAAAGGCTGCCTGGAGCAGTATCTGTCGGGTACAGCACTGGTGCAGGACGTTTTCACCGAAACGAATTCTTCTTTCGCGCATGGCTCAGAGATTTTTGAAGAATATTCAAATGGAAATCAACAGGTCAAGAGGGTGGTTGACCGTTATCTGGATTATTTGGCCATCGCCGCGTACAACATCTCTGTGAGCGTCGATCCGGAAGTCCTCTTCATCGGGGGAGGGGTCATTGACTCCAAGGACCATTGGTGGGCCGGCTTCCAGGTTAAATTGAAGGAATATTTTGTTAATACAAGCATTTATCCTGCCGTACTGGGAAATCAGGCGGGAATGCTTGGAGCTGCCAAGCTCTTATTTCAAGCGATGGAGAAAAGAGGGGAGTCCGTTTGAGAAATCATCCGTTAACACCATTTCTGTTTTTGATACCCGGTGTCATCATCCTGGGTGCGTTCATTTTTTATCCCATGCTCAATGCCATCTGGCTGAGCTTTACGAATTACAATATCGTCACCGATGCTGAATTCATCGGTCTTGAAAACTACAAAGGGCTGTTCTCAGATCCCCTGTTCTGGAAAGTGCTCGGGCAGACCTTATTATATCTGGTCATCGTTGTGCCGGCACTCGTGATCCTGCCGATTTTCCTGGCGATCCTTGTGAACCAGCAGGTAAAGGGGATTGGATTCTTCCGTTCCGCCTATTATGTACCGGTCGTCACCTCCATGGTCGTGGTGGGGATTGCGTGGAAATGGGTGTACGCCGATAAAGGAATCCTGAATTACATATTGGAATCACTTGGATTGATCAACGAACCTGTGAACTGGCTGACCTCGACGTCGACATCCATTTTTGCCGTCATGGTCGTCACCGTCTGGAAGGGACTCGGCTATTATATGGTCATTTACCTGGCGGGACTGCAGTCGATTTCAGATGATTTATATGAAGCAGCGGACATTGACGGGGCAAGCAAATGGAAACAAATTTGGCATATTACCATTCCTTTATTAATGCCTTCCATTATGATCGTCACCATCATGTCTTCCATTTCCGCCATGAAGGTATTTGAAGAAATCTATGTCATGACCGGCGGCGGACCGCTGAACAGCTCGAAAACACTCGTCTTCTACATTTATGAAGAAGCCTTCGATAAGCTGCAAATGGGCTATGCCAGTGCGGCGGGCGTCGTATTATTCATCATCACGTTGATCTTCTCTGTCATTAATATCAAGTTCATGAGCAAAAAAGAATCTGCGATAAAGGGGTGATTCTCCATGAGTTCTCCTTCTCTTGGAACCAGTAACGAACATTCAACCGAACTAACTGTCAAAAAACCGATAAATGTAAAAAAGGTAGGTAAAGTCGTTCTTCAATATAGCACGCTTCTTTTCGTCACACTCATCATGGTCGGTCCATTCCTATGGCTCCTGGCCACGTCGCTCAAATCGGGCAGCGAGAATATCTTCTCGTACCCGCCTCAGTTCATCCCAGAAAAAATCACGTTCGGTAACTACGTGGAAGTGATGGATTTCTTCCCGTTCTGGCGTTACCTGTTTAATAGTGTTGTCGTATCCGTCGTGACGGTGATCTTGAATATCGTCTTCTGTTCACTGGCCGCCTACCCGCTCGCCCGCATGAACTTCCGCGGGAAAAACATCGTCTTCGTCCTCATTATCAGTACGATGATGGTGCCGTTTCAGCTCCTGATGATTCCGATTTACCTATTGGCACTGGACTTAGGACTGCAAAACACGTATGCAGGATTGATCCTGCCCCACGCCACCACGGCTTTCGGAATTTTCCTGATGCGTCAGGCATTCCTCACGATCCCGTATGAGCTCGATGAGTCGGCCCGTATGGATGGAGCCAATGCGTTTCAAATCTGGTGGAGAGTCCTCATGCCACTCGTCAAACCATCACTTGTCACACTGGCCATTTTCACGTTCATGATGGCATGGGGAGATTTCCTCTGGCCGCTCATCATCTTAAACGATACGAGCATGTACACACTGCCACTAGGGGTCAATACCCTCGCCGGTTCGTTCTCGGCTAACTGGCGCTACATCGCAGCAGGATCGATCATCTCGATTCTTCCGATCATCATCATCTTCTCCATCCTGCAGCGCCACTTCATCGCTGGTGCCATGAAAGGGGCGGTGAAAGGATAATGAGCAAGAAAATGACGTGCCATATCGTCTTCCAGACCCATTGGGACAGGGAATGGTACTTTCCATTTGAAGTATTCCGACACCGGCTCGTCCAGGTGATGGACCGGATTGTGTCGGGTCTTGTAAAGGGAGAGTTGGAGCAATTTATCCTGGATGGCCAGATGGCTGCCCTGGAGGATTACTTTGAGGTTTGCGAAGAGACCATGAAGGAGAAAGTCCTTCATTTCATAGAAGAAAAGAAAATCATCATCGGTCCGTGGTATGTCCTGGCCGATGAGTTTCTTGTGAGCGGGGAGTCCCTGATCCGGAATATGGAGATGGGATTGAAGATCGCTGGTCGATATGGAGAATCCCAGAAGGTCGGGTATTTACCGGATACGTTCGGTCATGTAAGTCAGATGCCTCAGCTGTTACAGGGGTTTGGGATTGATAACGCCATTTTGTGGCGGGGGATCAAGCCCGAAACGTCTGAGTTTCATTGGGAAGCGCCGAACGGGTCCAGAGTCTTCACGGCCTTTTTGCCAGAGGGGTATTACCAACCTCTTTTGAATGAGGACAATCCAGAAGAGCAGTTGAAGTCCTATGTGGAGAAGGTCACGCCGTATGCAACGACGTCTCAGCTGTTGTTGACCAACGGCGGGGATCATCTGATGCCGAAGCACGGAAATCTGATGAAGCAGATCCATGAGCTTCAAGGGGAAGTGGAGTTTGTGTCCAGCACCTATGAAGCGTTTTTGAAGAGCGTTCAGGCAGAGATCCCGGCTGATTTGCCTGTGTTTGTCGGGGAAATGAGAAGCAATGAGCATATTTATGTCCTTCCGAATGTCCTGTCGGCAAGAAGCTATCTCAAGGTCCAAAATCAGGAGATGGAGGATGAGCTGACGGGCTATACGGAACCACTTGCGACACTTGCCGGGCAAGAGAAATATCCTCATCGATACCTGGAGGAATCCTGGAAGCTTCTACTCTTGAATCATCCACACGATAGTATTTGCGGCTGCAGCATCGATGAGGTCCATAAGGAAATGGAGACGAGGACGATGAAGCTCCGGCAGAGGCTTTCGTCCATTCAGAAGGGATCGCTGTCTCATCTCGGCGTTCAGGATCCGATGTTTTCAGGATCAGGACTGAGAAAGCCGTTTGAGGATAACAGCGTATTTACGGTCTTCAATCCTCATCCAAGGCCGTTCACCGGCTGGGTGTCGGGGGAGATTTGGCTGGAGGAAGAAAGATTGTTCTGTTTACAGGACGAGAACGGGAAGCTTCATACCCCTGTGATCAAATATAAGCGGAGAGGTCGACATTTTGATTCTCCACTGGACGCGTTCCCTGATTTTAAAGAGGGGACATTTTATGAGCTGGACTTTTATGTGGAGGATCTTCCTGCCACTTCACTCGCTGCTTTTACAGTCGTGGAGGGAAGCTATGAAGAAATCCGTGAGTCACAGGACAGCGTGATTGAAAACGAGTATTACTCGATTGAACTCGACGGGGATGGAACCCTTTCGATCCTAGAAAAAGAAACGGGCAAGCGTCATGAAGGATTGCAACGGTTCTACAGCACCCTGGACGCTGGCGATGAGTATAACTACTCCCCGCCTGTGAACGATGTGAAGACGGTGGCTGAGCTTGCCGGCGCAGGAAAGGTCCGGAAAGGGTCTGGCGTTCAAGAATTATCATATGATCTAAAGCTACTCACACCAGCAGGGCTGAACGAGGATCGAACGGGTCCTTCAGAAGAAACGGTCATAACAACTGTAGAGATCACTCTTACTGTGAAAGAAAAAGATCGAAAAATTGATGTATCGTATATGATCGACAATCGCTCGAAGGATCAGCGGCTCCGCGTTCAATATCCATTGGGAACGTCCGTCGATTGCACGTATAGCGATACGGCGTTCGATGTGGTGAAGCGGGAAGCGAAGAAGGATGAAGCGTTTAATGCAGCGAAGCAAAAGGAAGTGCCGGTTGTCGTCGAGCCTTCCCTGTCATTTGTGCGTGCGGATAGCGGCTTTTCGTTCTATCATCGAGGATTGCAGGAATATCAGATTACCAGAATGGAAGAGGAAGATTCCCTGGATGTGACCTTGATCAGGAGCGTCGGCTGGCTGTCCCGTGATGACTTACGGACTCGTGGCGGGGGAGCGGGACCGAATATGGAAACGCCGGATGCTCAGTGTATCGGCACGTATACCTTCCGTGCAGCGTTTGAGTTCCACCCCCATAAGAGTATTGGACACGTGGCTACGGAAGCCCACTTGTTTCGTGTTTCCCCGCGGATCTATCCGGGTGAAGCGAAGGAAATCGGGAGTTTAGTAGAAATTGATAATGGAGACGTACAGTGGAGTTCACTTAGGCGAGTAGCAGATGGAATGGAGCTGCGTGTATGGAATCCGACCGATCAGGAACAGGTGGTTAGCTTGATCTCCCGTGGTAGTAGCGTGGAGCGGGTGGACTTTCTTCATGAACCTGTACGGGTTGGCGAGGAACGATTAAAACCGAAGGAAATCGCTACTTATCTCATAAAAGGAGGAAACAAGCATGAATAGAAAGATTGCCCTCCTGCCTGTGGATGGGAGACCGGTGACAAGGGAGCTTCCAAGGCAGATCGCCTCGATCGGAAATTGGGAAGTACTGCTTCCGCCTAAAGACCTCCTCGGCTTCTTGAAAAAACCCGGGGATATCAAGGCTTTGGAAAAATGGATTTGGGAAGTAGCACCTGATGTGGATGGATTTGTCCTTTCCGTCGACATGCTGGGTTATGGAGGACTGGTTCCTTCCCGCATTTGTATCGATGGAGAGGAAACCATTAAACAGCGTATCGGAATCCTCCGCTCATTAAAAGAGAGGTATCCCGACAAAGCTCTGATGGCCTTCAGTTCCACCATGCGGATCTCCAATAACTACGTCAATGAGGAAGAGAAGGAATACTGGAGTGATTATGGAGTCGAGCTTTGGGAGTATTCCTTCCATATCCACAGGTTTGAGAAAACGGGGTGTGAGGAATCCAATCGAAAAGTACAGGACTTGCGGAAACGGATTCCTTCAGAGGTTCTGGAAGACTACTTATCTACAAGACTGAAAAACTATCGTGTGAACGTCTCCCTGTTGGATATGGTGGAAGACCGAACCCTTGATGTCCTGGTTTTTCCTCAGGATGATACGTCCGAGTATGGGCTCAACATCGGGGAACAGGAAGACCTTTCAACGAAAGTATTCGAGCGGGAGTTATTTCAGCGTGTATTCATTTATCCGGGAGCGGATGAAGTCGCCAATACCCTTGTGGCGAAGATGATCTATCAGCTTGAAAACGTGCCTTTCCCTACATTTTTTCCACTGTACAGCGGTGAAACCGGTGCGTTATCGATGGCCATGTATGAAGACCGGCCGATCTGTGAGTCGGTGAAGGGGCAGATCATTGCCTTTGGCGGATACACCGTTCATCACCCAGGGGAAGCGGACATTGTGTTCGCGGTCAATGTACCGGGGAAACGTCAGGGAGACCTGGCCCTGCAAAAGTACCTTGGGGAAGTCGACACCCCCCATCGGAATATTGGGGAGTGGATCAAGCGCATCTCTCATTATGTTCGTCAGAATAAGCTTGTGGCCGTGGCGGATACGGCCTATGCCAACGGAGTCGATGCCCGCATGCTGCCGCAGCTGTTGTCTGGGATCAAGGTGAGTGAGCTTGCCGGATTTGCAGGCTGGAATACAGCGGGCAATACGCTGGGGACGGTCGTGGCACAGGCAGCAATGGTTCATCTTCAGAAGCAGAAGCCTTCCCTGAAGGAAGCGGAGGTGAAGGAAAGGCTGCTGGCTGAAATCACCCTTCGATTATTGGATGATTATGTGTATCAGTCGGTTGTTCGTCAAGAGGTGCGGGCTGGAGTAGATGAGTCGGCTGTCAGCGGTGAAGAGCTGTTGAGCAGGGTGACGGAAATGTTCAGAAATGAGGCTTCTGAATTCCTGGATCGATACCATCTCCATTTTTCACTGGAGGACATTTACCTCCCTTGGGACAGGACGTTCGAAATCGGGATAGGCAGGGGTGTTGAGTCATGACCTTACGGATCGGGGTGGACTTGGGCGGAACGAATATGCGGGCCGCACTCCTTGATGACAAGGGCGGAATCCTGAAAGAAGCGAAAGAGAAGACGGAGGCTCATGCAGGGCCGGTGAAGGTCATTGCCAACTTGATTTCACTCATTGAAAGGGTGAAAGGGGACGAGGATGTGCTCGGCATCGGGATCGGTTGTCCGGGACCACTGGATGCACGATCCGGCACGATTCTTTCTCCGCCTAACTTACCTGGGTGGGACCGAATCCCTTTGGCGTCAATTGTCGAGGAGCATTTTGAATTACCCGTGAAGGTGGAGAATGACGCGAACGTGGCGGCTGTGGCTGAAGCCAAGCTTGGAGCGGGAGCCGGCTATGAAAGTATCTATTATCTGACGGTAAGCACGGGTGTCGGTGGTGGATTTGTCATTAAAGGGAAGGTGTTTCAAGGGGCAAATGGATATGCCGGAGAGGTCGGCAATATGATTGTCGTGCCGAATGGACGAAAGCATCCTTCATTAAATCCTGGCGCCCTTGAAAGTCTGGCAAGCGGAACGGCCATTGGGGCAGCCGGCGAATCAAATGGGATCCCCGGTGGGTCCGAAGCCGTGTTCAACGAAGCACGTAATGGAAATGAAGCGGCCCAGTGTATTATTGATGAATCGGTGGATTACCTGGCCATGGCAATCGCCAATCTCACCCATGCCATCAATCCTGACGTCTTCGTATTGGGCGGGGGCGTGATGAGTGCCGAAGAGCAGATTCTCCATCCGTTAAGGGCCAAAGTGAAAGAGTATGTGTATCCGGAATTGAAAGAACTTGTCCGAATCGTCCCTGCAAAGCTTGGATCCAACTCAGGGGTGATCGGGGCAGGGTTCATCGTTTAGTTTTTTTGTGAGAAAGGGGTGGAGAAATTAATGGAGACCTTACAAGCAGACATCATTATCATCGGTGGAGGGATCGGCGGATGTACGGCTGCACTCGCTGCATCGAAACGAGGGAAAAAAGTCATCCTGACAGAAGAGACCGATTGGATCGGCGGACAGCTGACGAGCCAGGCGGTCCCACCGGATGAGCACCAGTGGATCGAGCAGTTTGGCTGCACGGGGACGTACCGTGAGTTCCGGAACCGTGTGCGGGAGTACTACCGTCGTCACTATCCTCTTAAGGAAGAGGCGAGGCGGGATGAGCGGCTGAATCCAGGAAAGGGATGGGTCAGCAGGCTCTGTCATGAACCGAAAGTGGCCCTTGCCGTCCTTCAGGAAATGCTCATTCCGTTTACGAGCAGCGGGAGGTTACAGATCCTTACTGATTATAAAGTGACCGTGGCGGACGTGGCTGGAGACGATGTTCAATCTGTCACTATTCAGCATGGGGACGGACGTTTAAAGAGGCTGAAGGGACATTATTATCTGGATGCGACTGAAACCGGAGAGCTTTTGCCGTTGGCAGGAGTGGAGTACGTCACTGGGGCAGAAGCAAAGAAGGATACAGGAGAGCTTCATGCGCCGGAAGAAGCCCGGCCGCAGGATATGCAGTCATTCACGTATGTGTTCGCAGTGGACTATGTAGAGGGCGGAAATTTTGTCATCGAAAAGCCGGAACAATATGAGTTCTGGAAAGACTATCGTGCTCCGTTTTTACAGCATCAGCAGTTAAGCTGGTTCGCACCGGATGCCCATACGGGTGGATCGAAGGAATTTGCGATGTTCCATCATGAAGATTTGTGGGGACTGTGGGATTATCGCCGGATTGTGGACCCGAGCCTTTTTATTGAGGGAACCTATGAAGGGGATATCTCCCTCATCAACTGGCCGCAGAACGACTATTGGAGTGGTTCGATCATCGATGTCAGTGATGAAGAGCGGGAAAAGCATATTCATGAGTCGAAGCAACTGAGTCTTTCCCTGCTGTATTGGCTGCAGACGGAAGCTCCGAGGCCGGATGGGGGCAAAGGGTACCCTGGACTGAGGTTACGGGGGGATATTCTTGGAACGGAGGATGGTCTCGCGAAATATCCTTATATTCGAGAATCGAGGAGAATCAAAGCCGTATCGACGGTAGTGGAAGAAGATATCAATGCCAATACGAGGGACGGCATCAAACAGGTGGACGATTCTGTGGGGATTGGCTGTTACCGGATCGATTTGCATCCGACGACGGAGACGAATACATTTTTTTATGCTGAGAGTTATCCGTTTGAGATTCCCTTAGGGGCTTTGTTGCCCGTTCGGGTGAACAATGTGCTTCCTGCGTGTAAGAATATCGGGTCCACCCATATTACAAACGGCTGCTTCAGGGTGCATCCGGTGGAATGGAATATTGGGGAGTCGGCAGGGTATCTTGCTTCCTTTGCCATGGAGAAAGGCGTCCTGCCACGTGAAGTGAGGGAGAATCAAGCGTTATTGCGTGAGTTTCAGGCACTGCTTGAGGAAGAAGGGATTGAATTGAAGTGGCCAGAGGTCGGGCCGATTTAAGGGGAGATCCCTGTTTTAAAGGGATCTTTCCAAATAGTTTATGAGTCAAAAGATCTAGAAATTGACGTTCGATTTGTCTAAAAATGAAGAATTTCTCCATCTAAACTATCTATTATGAAGAAGTATTCCTTTTATTCAGAAAATTATGATAGAATAAAACTGCCACAACAATGATAGCGCATACATATAAAACGATTATATGGAGGTACTCTATGAAAAAGTGGTTAATTGGTAAGAAGATGACCGTGTCAGCGATGGCAATCGCACTGGCAGTCCCGGTTTTTCAGGCCCCTGCATTTCAAGTGAAAGCAGATGAAGGGGAAGCGACGAAGGTTGTGGATGAGGATGGGATCAGCGTCATCGTCAATGCAGAAAATGACCGTAACAATACGAATAAGCTTGTCGTGTTTGATCCGACGTTCAGCTATTTTACAGAAACAAACGGGTCATCGTATGAAGTGATTCTGAAAAAAGATGAGGGGAACAGTTATCATGTTGTCTCCTCGGGGCAGGGGGACAGTGCCATCCCCGAAGATGGGGTCGTCCTGTCAACGGGACCGCAAACGACAGATGAAATCATGAGTTTCTTGAAGAGCTTGGAAAAGGGAGAGACCGTTTCGATCAATGAACCGGTTGAAAGGACCTATGCCAATACATTAGACGATATTGACCCAACCGATGAATCCAACCCTGAGGGAGCCCCGTTCCCAGGGAATCGTGGAGCCAACCAGCTATTGCTGTATACTCCTGCCTTTGGTTCAACCACCGGAACGAACCCATATGGATATGAAATCACCGTAACCGATGGAGTCGTCACGAAAATTGGCGGAGGGGACAGTAGCATTCCCTCAAATGGATTTGTCGTAAGCGGACACGGGACCGAAGCGGAATATCTGAAAAAAGCAGAGATTGGGATGAAAGTGGAGTATGATGCGGACGGCAAAATTGAATTGATCCGCGACGCATCCACCTATATTTTCAAAAGTGAACAAACCTTGCAGGAAGCGAAGCAAAGCATCGCTCATGCTGAAGAAAATTATATTGATGCAGAGTTCAAGAAAGCAGATGCTTCTGTAAAGGAAGCTGAAAAGCTTTTGAAAAAAGCAGGAAACATCCAGAGTGAAGATCCTCAAAAGGCATTGGAATATACGGAAGAAGCGACGCAGGCCGCCTACGATGCGTACTATTATTCCCTTCCTTCTGAAGTAGGGGAGCAGCGAGCCATCTGGTATCGACCTGAAGAGAAGGATCTGGATGATGTCATCACGACGCTGGACCGGATGGAAGAAGCAGGCTTCAACTCTCTTTATCTCGAAACCACTTTCTGGGGATACACGATCTTCCCGAGTGACACGATGGAAGCCTACGGTCTGCCAAAGCAGCACCCGAACTTCGCCAATCAGGACTACGGGCAATACGGTTCGGATATCCTGAAAGCCTTTATTGAAGAAGGGGAGAAGCGGGGGATCACGATTCAATCGTGGACGGATGGTTTCATGATCGGCCACAGCAGCCTCGGCCTGCCATCACAGTTCAAAAAGTACCCGGAATGGAGCGCGGTACAGCGGAATGATGAGCCGGGCACTCCTGGAAGTGACTCCAGCAGTAACTACTATTGGCTCGACATCGCAAATCCTGACGTTCAGGACTTTATGCTGGATATTTATAAAGAGCAGCAAGAGGACTACAAGATCACGGGTGTGAATATTGACTATATGCGCTATCCGCACCACCCGTTTGATAAGAGTTATGGTTTCAGTGCCTCGAATCGAGAACGTTTCGAAGCGGAATTCGGAGTCGATCCAATAGATTTGGAGGAGTCCGATGAGCTATGGGAAGAGTGGGAGAATTGGCTGCGTGAACAGGAAAACACGTTTGTCGATCAGCTTCACGTGCAGAGTAAAGACATCAACCCTGCCTTTATGGTGACGGCCACTCCTGAACCGGGAGCAGAGGCTGTTTTGATCAGCGACTGGGTCGAGGACATTGATGGCGTCATCCCGCAGGCGTACGGACATGATTTTAACAGCATCCAATCTACGGTCATCGCCAGTAAAAAGCTGACACCGCCGTCGATGATGTATTATACGGGAATCTATTCGTTCTATCATCATTTGGGTGAAAAAGCGGCCGTCAATGATGTGTTGGCAGCGGGTCATGGAACGTCAGGTGTGAACATGTTCGCCTTCGGTCAGGCCAGTGCCCCGTCTGTGGACGCATTGGGGAAAGGGCCGTGGAGAAATGTGGCTGTGAACCCTGGAGAAGATCCGAAAGCGGCAGTCCAGGCTATGGTCAAGCAGTTGAAGGAACAGACGGCGTCTATCTATATTCCTAAGGGAGCAGTTAACAAGGAAGAAGGAAAAGAGCTAGAGAATAATCTTCGTAAATGGGAGAAGATGATGGAGAGGCCGGATCAGTCTCTTCAGAAGGAAAAGGTAGAGGAAGAGTTTGAGAAGACGGTTGAATTGATTAACTCACTTGAAACGCTGAGCCCGGTAGTGAAGGATAGAGTAGTAGAGAAGATGGAAAAGGTGCATAAGTGGTTGAACTATTACTATGAGAAGCAACAGTAAATAAAAAGGTGGGCCACGGGGACAGGTACCCTGTACCACTTAAAAAGAGACGGTGGGATTAACGATCCACCGTCTTTTCTTGGTTGTCTGGGACAAGGGACCTGTCCCTATGTCCCGAAAGCTTTGAAATCTCCTCAATCTTCGGTGCAAGAAACGCCACATAAGGCTCATCATTCCGGAGCTCAAACATGTGCAAAGCGTGCGTGAAAAAAGGAAGGGCTTCTTCGTATTGATTCTTGAGTTCATAATTGTAGCCAATTTGGTAATGAAGCTCCCCCATTCCCCAAAGCAGTTCCTCATCAAAGCCCCATTTGATGGCTTTATGACAGTATTTCGATGATTCATCAAGCTCTCCTAAGCGTGTCAGCGCTCTCGCGATATTATAAAATAATTTGGTTTTAATGCTTTTATCTTGTAATTGTCCGGTTGTATTCATGGCCGTTTCGACTTGCTTAAAATAATGAAGGGCTTCTTCATATTGATGTTTGTTGTAATGAATGGCACCGTTGCTGGCCAGGATCTCCATTTCCCTCTCAGACATTGCCTTTTTCTGATGAGCGGTGAGGTGAAATGCTTTATGTAAAAGGGTAAAGGCCGTTTCGGCATCCCGGTTCACTTCGAATTGATAAATCCCTTTGTGCCAGCAAAGAAGTTGAAGGAGTTCATTATCCTTATAAAATAGTGGATTCTTTTCCTCGTTCTTTACCAGTTCCATCATTTCCTCGTATTTCCGATAAACCCTAAGGTGCCTCAATTGTTTTTCCACTTCTATTATGTAATCAAGACGCGGAGTAGTCCCGATTTCAAAGAAAAAGTTAACGTCGACGCCAAGCTTAACCGAAATTTGGTATAAAGCCGTGGCGCTGGGATAGATATCCCCATTTTCAATTCGGCTGATCAGCGCCTGAGTACAGATTCCTTCTGCGAGATCCCCTTGGGTAATCCCGACAGCCTTTCTCAATTCCCTGATCTTTTTTCCGATGACTGAGTAATCCATTGGTCCACCTCCAAGAAGGTTTGGTTATCTATATTTTAACAGAATAGTATACGGACGGTTCTTAAACCTTCATATAATGGGCCCAACCCCTACATACGGGTATATACTATACTAAACTCCATTTACATTTTCCTCACCTTCAACAAATATCTATAATCTATCCAAAAGCCATAGAATGAGCCAGAGAGACAGGTACCTTGGATTTTTAGGGGAGATATTGGGACCAAAGGATCTTTCCCCCTGGTGTTCTGTTACCGAAATATTAAATTATTACATTTATTTTACAAGTGTAAGAAAGAGAAGGTAACTTCGTTCTGTATAAAGAATTCTGAATAATAGGAACTTATAACTATGTTCTATATACTTTTGAGGGGGAATTGGTTTGAGGAAGAAAAGAAAAGCTGCTTCTGCAGCACTAGCAACAATGCTCGGTCTTAGTACTTTAGCTGTGGGTCCGGCTGTGTCTACTGCTCAGTCGGTGGAGATGAAGAGTGTATTGAATGAGGTAACGGGGAAGAGTGTAGTGGATCATGGTTACCATGATTCTACTTTCGACTTAGGCATTGCCAATGATGAGAGATTAATAGACATGCTGAAGAAAGAAGGAAAGATTGCCGTTGATGCTAGTCCTGCCCAGGCAGAAAAGGCTTTATCAAAATATCTTAAATCTAAAGCAGAAGGAGCCAAGAAATCTAAAGCTGAGAAAGAGAAAAATGTAAAACTTGATCCTATAAAAGAAGTCAGTTCAAATGGTGTTACTAAGGGGAAAGGAAATAAACTGGGACAAGCAAAGAAAGGGGTCGTGGCTTCAGTTAAAGAAGAAAAGTGGGAGGGAGCACAATCAAAAGATAATCTGCTCATCCTATTGATTGAATTTGATGATTTTAAAGCGTCAGATATCAAAGAGGAATATACGGATATGTACTATGAAGATTATACACCAGCGCATTATGAGGATATGCTCTTTAATGATGAAAGCTATGCAGGGCCAAATGGTGAAAAATTAATATCCATGAAGCGCTTTTATGAGGAGCAATCCGGGGGGAGTTACTCTGTAGATGGCCATGTATCTTCCTATTGGTATAAAGCAAAACATGATGCAGCATATTATGGTGGAAACAATAGCAGTGATAATGACTCTAATCCCGGTGAGTTAATAAAAGAGGCATTGGCTCAAGCGGCACAAGATCCTTCTATTAATCTGTCAGATTTTGATCAGGATGGAGACCACTTCATTGATCAACTGATGGTTGTTCACTCCAGTGTAGGGGAAGAAGCTGGTGGGGGTGAATTAGGTGAAGATGCCATTTGGTCACATAAGTCGAGTATCTATGATGTAATAGACGGAAAAGCATATTATCATAAAATTCCAGGTACTGATATGTATGCATACGGTTATACCATTCAACCGGCAGACGGGGCGGCAGGAGTGTTCACCCATGAATTTGGACATGCACTAGGTCTTCCGGATGAGTATGATACGATTTACTCTGGCGCCGGCGAAGCAGTAAGCTACTGGTCCATCATGGCAAGCGGAAGTTGGGCGGGTAATATTCCAGGGACAGAACCGACTGGATTCAGTGCCTGGTCAAAAGAGTTCTTGCAATCGACGATGCCTGATAGTAATTGGCTGAAAAACGGTTCTGTATCACTTGAGGACGTGAACCAAAAGGGTGTTGAAGTCCTGCTTGATGAAGCAGTGACCAAAGGAACGAATAACGATGCTGTACGCGTGGATCTTCCTGATAAGGTAAACGTAATCAATAAACCTGTTACTGGCGAGTTTGAGTATTACGGTGGCAAGGGCGATGAGGCAGATCATAAAATGGTTACAACTGTGGATCTGACTTCCGCAGCGAATGCTACGTTGGATTATGATATCTGGTATGAAACCGAAGAAAACTGGGATTACGGTATGGTTCAGGTTTCTGTAGATGGGGGAGGCACTTGGGAATCTTTATCTACGCCTAACACGAATTCCGATTTAGTAGAAGGAGGATATCCGGCGATTCAAAAGAATTTGCCTGGCTACACAGGATCAAGTAATGGCTGGCTGCATGAATCCATTGATTTGAGTGCGTATGCAGGGCAAGAGATTCAGTTGCAGTTCCGTTCCATGACTGACTGGGGCGCGAATCTTAACGGGATCTTTGTAGACAATGTTTCTGTTAAGGCAGATGGTACTGAAATTTTGTTTGATGGAGCTGAAGGTGAAGATCTCTTTACACTTGATGGTTTCAAGACTCACACCGGATCTTATACTTCACCTCATTACTATTTACTTGAGTGGAGATCTCAGAACGGCGTAGATGAAGGATTGGGCAATATCCGCCGTGGGGCAAGCTTAATGTCCTTTGATCCAGGGTTGGTTGTATGGTATGTGGACGAAGCATATGGTGACAACTGGACAGGATCCCACCCTGGCGATGGCTTCCTGGGAGTGGTGGATGCGGATCAGCACACTAATTATTGGAGTGATGGTACTGTGGGTACTACGCGATACCAAATCCATGATGCCGCATTTAGTCTGAATAAATCAGAAAAGATGTTCTTGGACTATCCGGGTCTATTTACTATGAAAGACAACTTCACTAAGCGCACGCCATTATTTGACGATAGTTTGGATTATAGCAACCCAGGACTTGTAGATGCAGGTCGTAACGTACCAAACTACGGACTGAAATTCCGTGTAACCGGTGAAAGTGTGGATGGAACAGTTGGAAAAGTATTGATCTACAAGTAAGTAGGGGAGAGCCGGGGGACAGGTCCCTTGGCCCCACTTCCGAGCTGGTTTTAAGATTAATTACTTGGTTAGACACATAGAGAACGAACTTTAGGAAGCCAGGGGTCCGATCCCTGCGCTTCCTTTTCAATTAATGGTGACACCAGGGGCAATCCCCACGCTTATCCTTTGGGAACGGTCTATCTTCTAAGCCTATGGGATTAGAAAAATTCTGCTGACTACTTCACAAGGCCTTTACCCATTTGTGCGTTAATCACATTGGAAAATCAAATCTAAAAAAGTAAATCGAATTTCTTAAAAAGGCAGAGGAGGGTTCGATGAGTGGTAAATCAAGATTATTATTAATGGTACTAATTTCTATGGTTCTATTCTTATTATCAGGTTGTTTAAATTCACACTATGATGGAATAATTTGTGCGAAAAATGATGAATTCAATAGAGTATTAGTCATTCAAAATGTCTCTAAGGAACTAATCGAAGAGAAAGAAATTGGAGAAATCATAAAACTGGCCCAAAAAAATGATGGTATATGGTTTGGTGTTCAAAAAGAAAAATACGAAAAACTCAATATAGGTGTAAAAGTTGAAGTGGAATATTCGAAAAATGGAAATACGTTAACTTCGGATCCCCCTATAACGGGGGCAAAAAATATTAAGGTAATTGAATAGGTAATTCGGGACGGTACCGATTCGACTAAGATAGTTAGGGATAATGGAGGCGTAGAGGATGATGTGTCCCGAAGAACGTAAGCTTAATATCGAAACAGTGTGTCATGGGAAAAGCCCTCTCTTTTTAAAGAAAAGGCTTTTTTTACGGTTGGACCAATTAAATTTTATAGATTCATATTATTTAAACGAAGCATACCCCTCATCCGCCATCACAACACTGCCATTGATCGCATCTGCTTCCTCCAGTGACAGAAGATAAACGGCGTTGGCCAATTGCTCAGGCTGGGTCAGTTTGTTCCCCATGACCTTCGCTTTCATGGAATCAATGATGCCGTGGTCTTTATAGCCCTGGATGATCGGCGTGTCGACGACTCCCGGGGCGATGCCGACGACGCGGATTCCGTAAGGTGCCAGTTCCAGTGCCGCTGATTTCGTCATCATGTTGACGGCTCCTTTTGTGGCGTGGTAGGCGAATGTGTTCGGTGATGCCAGGACTCCGAATACGGAAGTGGTGTTGATGATGACGCCTTTGATGTTCAGTTCCTTCATTTTCTTAGCCGCTGCGATGATGCCGTATGCGACTCCATGCTGGTTGATATCGATGATTTTATGATAAGCGTCCATATTCATGTCGAGTACTGGTGTAGGTGACCCGATTCCGGCATTGTTGAACATGATATCGATTCTGCCGTATTCTTCTACTGTTTTCTCGACTAAGCTGGTTACGTCTTCATGCTTGGACACGTCCGTTTTGATGAAGATGGCTTCACCGCCGTTGGAACGGATCATTTCCACCGTTTCATTACCCAATTCTTCATTGAAGTCCGCGACGACAACCCGGTCTCCCTTTTTGGCAAACTTCAGACAGGTTTCTCTTCCGATCCCGCTTGCTCCGCCCGTAATGACTGCTACTCTTTTCGTCATGTGTAATTCCTCCTTGTTTTAACTCTGTATTTATTTTAACATTCGCATAAATTTATTATAATTTAATAAAACTAACATTTAGTTAAGCGTAACTTAAGGAGGGACGGACCTTGAATATGGAACAGTTGGAGCATGTGGCAGCGGTGGCAAGGGCAGGGGCGCTTACGAAGGCGGCGGAGCATTTGCATGTGAGTGCGTCAGCCGTGAGTCAGTCCATTACTAAGCTGGAGCAGGAGCTCGGAGTCCAGATTTTTATCCGCAATCGGCAGGGGACGGCGTTGACGGCTGATGGGAAGACGATCATGAAGAAAGTGGACAATGTCCTGGCTGCCATCGGGGAACTGAAGGAAGAAGCGAACCGGTGCACGGATACCCTTGGCGGGGAGCTGAAGATCGGCATCATCCCCGGTCCCATCAACCTTCTGATCGATGTGGTCTCGGCTTATAGAACCGATTACCCGAACGTCAAGGTGGAGATTCATGAAATGGGCCCGGTGAAGATTGTCGAAGGAGTCGAGAACAACGAGCTGGATATTGGCCTGATTTTAACGTCTGGAACGTTCCATGTTCAACATCATGAGCTTGTGGCGGAAGAGCTCATGGAAGGGAAAATGGTCGCCGGTGTTCATGAGCATTCCCCGTTGGCGTCATTTGACCAAATCAACCCGCGACAGCTCATCGGTGAAACCCTCGTCCTGTACAACGATGATTACATTAAACAGTTCGCGTTCGATACTTTATCACCCCACGGCCCCATTGATATCCTTTTTACGACAAATAATATAGAGGCCATCAAGAGGGCAGTCCAAAGCGGGGTGGCTGTGACGCTTGGAATGGATTATTCATTCCGGACACGTGCGCCCTATCCCAGTCAACCCATCATCCCGATTGAAATCGAAGGAACCGGGAAAGAGCCCCTTCATCTTGCCTTGATCAGGAGAAAGGATAGTGTCCCTTCGCGGAGAGTGAAGGAGTTTATGAAGAGGGTCCGGAGGGAGTTTTAAGGGGAGCAGGGGGGGCGGTTCTCCAAAAACGTTGAAAAGACGAGGGGGTAATCCCCTCGTCACTATTTAGCATCTGGGACAAGGGACCTGTCCCTCCGTCCCACTATTCAGCCGGAACCCCAACAGCATCATAAGCATTGATGACGGTTTGCACCTGTGCCGATGGTTGACCATTTTTATCCGGAAACTTGTCGCGTGTGGCCTGGATGGCAGCTTCACGCATTTCTTTGAAACCGGAGGAAGGTGTCAGATATTTTGTCAGCGCACTGTAGAAGATCGCGCCTGTTTGACTTGCGCCAAGTCCCGTCACTGTTACACCGTTGTGTGTGCCGCCTTCTGAAATCAAGTAGGCTGCTTTATTGTTGATGCTGCTGTTGATGTGCACGCCGCCTTTATCCAGTTCTCCCGTGTAGCGATCCTCATAGTGATCAGGGTAACGGTTATCCCTCATTTCGTATGCTGCAGGAAGGGATTTGGTACGTGGGTCTTTCAAGGAACGAAGACCGCCGTCTCCCGCTTTATTCGGTGTATAAATATCCTCACCCATTTCCCACTCTGAAGGATTTGTATAAGAACCGGAAGAGTACATTTCCGCTATTTCTCCGAAAATATCCGCCAATGATTCATTGATGGCCCCCGATTCATTTTCATACGTCAGGTTGGCCGTATTGGAAATGACGCCGTGGGTGATTTCATGACCAGCCACGTCCAATCCGCCGGCTAAAGAACCAAGGGTCAACCCATCGCCATCACCGTACAGCATTTGCTTTCCGTTCCAGGCTGCGTTATTCCATTTGGAACCGATATGAACCGTGCTGATGAACGGCGTGCCTTTTCCGTCGATCCCGTTGCGCTTATGGGCACCTTGATAGTATTTATTGATTTTGTCGGCATTGGTATGAGCGGAAACGGCTGCCGGGTCATAGAAGAAATTGGTGGAACTCTTTGTATTGATTTCAAATCCGGTGAATCCAAATAGGGCAGATAGCAGGATGAATGGTGTTTCAGGCATACGGCGGGCATCGAACGTTGCAAGAGGAACGATGTTTGGTTTACCAAATGATCCCCCCGCGATGGAGCCTCCATATAAGTAGCTGGTTCCCGTTGCCTCGTCTTTTCCAACAGGGAAATACTGCATTTTCCCGAACACGTTCAATCCTCTTCCCTGGGCTACAGTAAGACTTGTCGGGTCCACTTCATGCATCGCGTTGAAGTGGTTGACCACCTCTCCGTTCGTAGCATCCACGAAGTAATGGAAATAGCCTGGCGCCGGGGTGGAAGTGGATACCTTCACTAAATAGGTTAAGTAGTATTTCCCTTCATGGGGATAAATCGTTAACTCCGTGTCCATGCCATCGTAGTTTTTTAGTTCATCCACGCCGATCTCGGATGCCACACCTGCTTTGGCGATGTTCTCAGCTTCTTCCTTTTCAATGGCTGCTTCAGTTGGAATGATGGTGCGGGCAAGCTTTTGTGTAACGGTACCAAACGATGCATACACATTGTTGTTGGCATCCAACGCAACGGTTTGTCCGGATCCGTAAATCGGTATACCCTGATACTGCTCGACTGTGCGTACATGGTATGTACCCGTTTCGCTGTCTGTTTCCTCGCTGATGATTTTGAACTGATCTCCTGCAGTCAGGGATTTTGTTTTCTCCAGTACTTTAGATTGAAGGAAAGCCTTCACAACCTCCTGCTTGCTTAAGCCTTCAGCTTGTACAGAAACGACGCTTGCAGGTCCCGCCAATCCAGGTAAGGTCGGTGCCAATCCTCCCAATGTAACCGATAATGCCAATACTGCAGGAATCGCCGCTTTCTTACTCATTTTCTTCTGCTTTTTCTTTTTCAAACCCTTTCACCCTCTCGTCGAATTGAGATATCTAACAATTTAAATTATTGGGAAAATAAAGCGTGAAAGCAATTGGGTTATTTCCTGTGCGCTGTTATGCGATTTGTGCAATTTTACGGCTGAATTCGACAAAATTCCTTCCTGTTTTTGAACGAAATTAACCCAATTTCAATTGTTTGATGATTCTGTATACTTAGAGTCAAATGAGTGGTTAAAAGGGGAGTGATCATGTGAGGGGACGGATTCATCAAACCATTCGGCTGTCTTTCTGCTGTATGACTTTTTATGCCGGGACTCAGCTTGTGGGGGAAACAGAAGCGGCATTTACAAGTCAGGCTTCACCAGATTCCATCACGATGAATGCGGCGTTGGTTTTTCCGGCAACCATTCATGAGCTTGAGGATCGTGGGCAGGAGCTGTCAGAAAGCATGGAACGCAATATGAAAACGGTCAGCGCTCCTTCACCCGGTGCATCCCGGGAAGAATTACAAAGGCAGCTGGATAAAGTGACAGCAATGGAGGAGGAGTTGACCCACCAAATGGGCATGCTGCATCAGCTATATGAGGAAGTGTCCACCTATTATAGGGAGATCCAGAAACAGGAGGTCGCGAATGTCCATACCTATGATTATGTACGTGAGGGTTTCGAGCATGTTGAAGAAATGCTGAAAGGTGTACAAGCAACCGTCGATTATTCGCAGATAGAGGAGATACGTTCTTCTATCCTGATGCAGATTCAGGAGCTGGAAGATCAAGAGCAACCTTCTGTAGAAGAGAGTCCGACTGATCCAATACCAGAGCAACCTCAGACTAATCCAGATCCAGCCTACTCTGAATCTCAGGGTGAAGCATCAGCGGAGATAATAGATGGTGGGAAAACGGAAATAACGGAGGAAGCATCAAACGACATTACCAATGATAAGCAGGTGGCAAAGCATGAAGAAGAAAATGCTTGGGATAGTGAGTAGTGGAATGGGAGCGATCCTTCTGGTGGTGATCTGTCTGGCAGCATTCATCGTTCTTTCTTCCAGGCTTTCAGGAGGGGAACCAACCTTTAGGGGCTACCAGGTGAAAGCCGTATTATCAGGATCCATGGAACCGACCTTTCAAACAGGTTCCATCATCTCCATCAAACTGGGGGATGAGCATACTCCTTATGAAAAGGGCGATATCATTACCTTTCGTATGGAAGATAAGCTCATTACACATAGAATCATCGATGTCCTCAAAGATAATGGACAAGCAGTGTACAAGACCAAAGGGGATCACAATAATGGCCCTGACCTGTGGACGGTCCCCTCTCAAACGATCATCGGAAAGTACACCAACTTTACGATTCCATATATAGGATATGCTCTGAAGTTTGCCAATTCAAAAGCCGGTTCGGCTCTATTGTTGATCGTACCGGGGATCTTATTGATGATTTCTGCATTCCGTTCCATCATCGTCGCCAAGAGGGAGCTTGAAGGAAGCAAAGCATGATTGGCTTTATCTCCTATGTATCCACAAACATACATAAGAGTTTATTATATTTTTCTATTTAAAGGGAGGAATTTTTAATGAGTTTTACAAAGAATGTAAGTAAAGGGATTATGAGTGCAGCACTGGGTTTATCGTTGATCGGAGGGGGGACATTCGCCTATTTCAGTGATGCAGAGGCGACAGAGAATACCTTCGCTGCGGGTACACTGGATTTATCCATGAACCCAAGTGCCGTTGTGAACATCGACAATATCAAGCCGGGTGACGAAATTTACCGTGAATTCACACTGGAAAACAATGGGACCCTGGATATTCACCAGGTACTCTTGGACACCAAGTATCAAGTAGAAGATGCGAAAGGTGATAACACAGGTGACATGGCCGAACATATCAAAGTCACCATCATGTACAACACAAGCAGTGCCACCAACGTAGCAGTTGAAACCACCTTAGCTGAACTGCAAGGGGAAACACCGGATGTAACGGCCATCGGTTCCTTTATCGGAAGCAGTGATGAGGGAGCCCTCTCAGTACCGGATGGAATTTCTGTAGGACAAGAAGAAAAAATCTTCGTATTATTCGAGTTTGTGGACAATGGCGAAAATCAAAACGAATTCCAGGGTGACACTTTAAAGGTGGACTGGACATTTAACGCCAAGACAGGTGACTCGACCTACCATGATGATACGGATCCGGAAAATAACTAATACTCTTGAAATGGGATTCCTTTGGGGTCCCGTTTTTTAGTTTGTGGGGGGAAGCATAGGGACGGTTCTGAAACTTGGGGTTATGGAGAGTCACATAGTTCCACAAAAGGCAGGTCCATGCATAAAATGACAGACTATATAACTATGCATTCACCTTCTCATTGATCATATTTGATAGAAAAGGCCTTTCTTTTTCCTTTGAATGGTGCACGGAAAACCCCCATTTACTGCACCGGTTTCTCTATCTACTATTAAAAGTAAGAATAGTGAGAATACAAGATAGTAGAGGGGAAGTAGAGGCATGAAGAAAAAAATCGTACCATCTTTATTGGCATGCGTCATGGCTGCAGGGACGCTGGGGACATCGGCAAGTGCGGAATTCCAGTTTTCTAAAGGAGAAAAGGTGCCGCATTCAGTACTTGCAGAGAAATCCAATCCGTTTGCAAAAGCGTTGGAGCAGAATAATGATCCGCTGTATGGCAAGGATCAATCTGCCTTCAATCCGAACGAAAAGGTGAGGGTTATTGTTGAGGTCGAGGTGGACAAACATGCAAAGTCATCCACTGGGGGCCAAGTAGAGAAAGTGAAGAAGGCGATCTCCGGAAAGAAGTCTTCTACGTCCAAAGTCCGACACACATTTTCCAAAGGCTTCCACGGATTCAGCGTGGATACAACCCTTGGGGAAGCCCAAAAGCTCGCTAAGCTGGATGGGGTAAAGGATGTGCGCATTTCCAAGCAATATGAGCATACCGTTGTCGACCGCAAAGAACTCGTGAAGGCAATGGATACGTGGACGAAGTATAACACGCGCGGTGAAGGGATGGTCGTAGGGATCGTTGACTCCGGGGTGGACCACCGTCATGAAGCGATGCAGCTTTCAGCAGAAGGAAAGAAATCAGCGAAGCTCACCGAACAAAATCTTCAAGACGAATTTAATCAAACAGACGTAAATGAAACCTGGTATACAGACAAAGTCCCTACAGGGTACGACTGGGCAGACAACGATACAGACGTCATTCCATCTTCCAATTCTCACGGTACCCACGTAGCCGGAATCGTAGGAGCTTATGAAGAAACAACGAAAAAAGTAGAGGGAGTCGCTCCAGATGTACAGCTTATAGCGGAAAAGGTATTCTCCGATAAGGGCGGCGGAGCTTATGATGATGATATTGCGGCAGGAATCTATCATGCCGTAGAAATGGGAGCGGATGTCATCAACCTCAGTCTCGGTTCCGAGGCAGGGAATGTCGATCCGAATGATCCCGTCCAGCGTTCGATTCAATATGCAACGGAACAAGGCGTACTGGTTGTTGCGGCGGCTGGGAATGCGTCTTACAGCACGAAGAACAATTTGCTGGAAAGGTCTCAACTGCCTTTAGCGAAAAATCCTGACATCGGGGTGGTGGGAGACCCTGGTGTGACGCCTTATGCCCTGCAGGTCGCTTCTTCAGAGAACGACATGATGACCGTAGATGGTCTGCGTTTGTCGGATGGAAGCCTACTCGGCTATCAAATTCAGCCTGGGATCAAGAAATTGACCGGGACGCTGGATCCATCTAAGGAATATGAACTGGTTTACGTTGGTGAAGGGAATTCGGCAGCGGTCAAGGATCTTGACTTGAAAGGGAAAATTGCGGTCGCACAGCCATCGCAATACTATGCCCCGTCAACCTATCTGCAGACAGCAGCTGCGGGAAAAGGTGCGGTGGCGGTCATGGTGATCCCGCCTCCCCAGGTGACAGCGTACGCAAGTCTTTACTTCAGCCCCTATTTCATTCCGGCCGTTACAACGGATCAGGTGAACGGAAATGAACTGGCAGAAAGATTGAAGTCTGGTGAAGAATTGACGGTTCAGCTGACTGACGAAGTATTGAAGGTTCAAAACACGGCAACCGAGCCGATGTCAACCTTCTCATCTTTCGGATCCCCGACAGATCTAAGCTTCAAGCCGGAGATCACGGCACCGGGCGGGAAGATTTACTCCACCGTGATCAATAACGAATACGAAACCATGAGCGGGACGTCCATGGCGAGCCCGCAGGTAGCAGGCGGAGCGGCCCTTCTTTTACAACATTATTATCAGGATCTGGGTCTCCCAAAAAATAAGGAAACTGTGTTAAAAGCGAAAAACGCCTTGATGAATACGTCTGAAACATTGACGAATCCAAAGGATGATCACTCGGTCTATTCACCAAGAAGACAAGGTGCCGGAATCATGAAGATCGACCGTGCGACGGAGACGCCTTATCTCCTCCAACGCGCCGGGGTTCCAACAGAACAGGCTGCTTCTGTTGCTCTGAAAGAGGTGGGACGCAGCTTTGATTTCACGTTAAACGTTGAGCCTTTAAAGAAAAATCTTGTGAAACCTAACCACCAATATGAAATTATGATCGATCTGATCACAGACGAAACAACCAAACAAACACATGATGGAGTGGAAAGAGAGTACTTGACGCTTCACAGTGTCCCGGTGACAGGGGCTGACATCAAGATGAACGGTCAGGCGTACGATCCGGAAGAGCCGATCCAATACAAACCGCACCGTGATGGGGAAGTAAAGATTTCAGTTGAATTGCCAAAAGAGCTGAGTGAAGGGCGCTTCATCGAAGGGTTTGTCCGTTTTGTGCCAAAGGGAAGCTCGGTAAAAGAACTGACGACACTTTCCGTCCCGCTGATGGGATACTACGGTGACTGGGACTCCATGGCGAATGTGGATGAAAGCCCGGTGACAGGGGATGCGTTCCTCGGTTATACAGTCCTGTTCAATGACTTTGATTCGTGGCCGGTCGGTTATGACCCTGCAACGGGAACCTTTACGAAAGATAAGATAGGCGTATCGCCACAGGCCGTCAGTGAGGGGGTATATCCTTCCTTCACCGCCCTGCGCAACCTGAAGGAGATGTCCTTAAGCATTCAGGATGAAAAAGGCAATACCATAAAAGAAATAAGCAACTTCAGTGAATTCACAGAGGATGGCAGTCCGTATCCATTCAGAAAGAACATCATGAGCTTTAGAAATTATTCCTATAACATGGAAGGATTCTTCTGGAATTCGACGAATGATGAAGAGGAAACAATAGCAGATGGACACTACTATTACGTTTATACGAGTACGTTGAACTATGAAGGTGCTGAGCCTCAAGTGACAAAGATTCCGATAAAAGTAGATTCCAAAGCCCCTAAAGTGGAAAACATCCAGGTGGAAGAGATGCCGGATGGAAACTACCATATCAGCTGGGATCTAACAGATACGGGCACCGGTCCCCTTGGCAGCATGCTTTGGATAAACGGAAAATACAAACGGATTCAAGGCGGGGCCTCCGAATATATCTCTAACGTGAAGCCGGAGCTTGTCACCATCTCAGGCATTGATAACGCACGAAATGTGGGGGTTGCCTATCAGGGAGATGAATCGTATTTAAATGCGGATCCCCTGATTAACTACTTAGGCATCAACAACGCATCAAGCGTAAGCGAAACCAAGCCTCTGCGCCTGACGCTCTTCGGATATAAACGCCTGGACTGGCACTTGGAAATCACAGATGCAGAGGGTAACACGTTAGAGGAAGCCGACATCTATAACGAACATTCCATCTATAATCTGCCTTGGGTTCCTGACAGTGATTATCCGGATGGGGATTATTATGTGAAGGTGACCGTGAAGGATGAAAGTGGATTGACGCTCACATCGGATCCAAGAAAATTCACAGTGAAACGATAGAGTTAAAGCCAAGATCAGTGGCCAATACAGACATATAGAAAGAAAGACTTATGGGAAGCGTGGGGATTGATGGTGCCGCGCTTCCTTTTCTTTTAAGGGGCTAAGGGATTGGGGACATGCACCACAACCCACTTGTCACTCTTACTCCTTATCACCCAAAATCTTTTTCTGCCATTCCTCTATATTTTTATCGCGTTTCTCCATTTCTTTGTCCACTAGAGGAGTCAACGGACACCATGACCCACCCATGCAGGATTTTTGGCCTTTATGTCGAATAGGTTCTAAGGGAAAGCAGTTGAGCTGGACTTCCCTAAGTTTTATAAGTTCTTTTGGGCCAAGGTACCTGTCCCTGTGGCCCGCGTATGGAGGTGACTGAATGCCGAGACAGAGTAGGAAGAAGAGCAGGAGCGGTATTTATCATGTGATGTTGAGAGGGATCAACAAGCAGACGATTTTTGAAGATGATGAGGATAAGGGGAGGTTTGTTTGGACGATATTGAAATATCAGAAGAAATGTGATTACGAGATTTACGGTTATTGCCTCATGGATAACCACGTTCACCTGCTGTTGAAAGAGAAAGATGACACGTTGTCTGAGATCATCAAAAAAATCAGCTCCAGTTATGTTTATTGGTACAATACTAAATACGATCGATGTGGACACCTCTTCCAAGCACGGTTTCGAAGTGAAATTGTTGAGACCACTACATGTTTCCTCAGAGTCCTTCGCTACATTCACCAAAACCCCCTGAAAGCAGGCCTGGCCAAGGATATATTTTCTAGCAAATGGACCAGCATCCATGAATATTTTTCTCCATCAAGCCCTTTAAACACCGATGTTGCCCTACAGCTATTCTCCGAAAACAAAGACGTTTCCTTCCTCTTATTTAAAGACTACATGAACAAAACAAACAAAGACCAATACCTGGATGACCTCCCGCGCATCCGTAAAACAGATGAAGAACTTAAGGGTTATTTCCGTGAAATGGGAATTAATCATATCAGTATGCTGCAGCAAATGGATAAACCCCAACGGAACGCCATCCTGGTAGAACTCAAAAAGATAGAGGGCGTATCCGGAAGACAACTATCCAGAATCACTGGAATATCGAAGAGTGTTTTGCAACGATTGAAGTGAGTGGGAGGGCCAAGGGGTCAGGTCCAGTGGCCCAATTTAACACTACTAAAGAACCAAGGACCTGTCCCCATGGCACATGCCAAAGGAGTGATATAAAATTGACCAGAACAATCAGGTTAAGAGTTTTCGCCGGAATTGTAGTGATTTTTATCAGTTTTATTAGTTATTCAGCTTTTAGTATTTGGTCGTTCAGTACCAATATCCAGTTAGTTAAAACGGATGCGGCTGTGGTTCTCGGTGCTGCAGCTTGGGATGGTGAACCCTCTCCTGTTTTACGGGAGAGGATCAATCATGCAATCTGGCTCTATGAGAATGATTATGTCGAGAAGATTATTTTTACTGGAGGTAAGGATAAGGGGGACAAGTACGCAGAGTCAGAGGTTGCCCGGGAATATGCTATTAAAAACAATATTGATCCAGCAGATATTCTAATTGAAACAAAATCAAAAATCACTGAAGAAAATTTAAAATATGCCCATCAGATTGCTATTAAAGAAGACCTCAACACCTTTACTATTGTAAGCGACCCTCTCCATATGAAAAGAGCCATCTTAATGGCAAAAAACACTGGAATGAATGTCTATTCATCTCCTACACAAAGTTCAGTATATAAGACGTGGGACACTAAAGTTCCGTTTTTCTTACGAGAATTGTTTTTCTATATAGGCTATATTTTCAGTTTGCCATTTAGATAGACCTGGGGAGCAGGGGGGACAGGTCTATCGTTTTTTGAGATTAATGGACCAAGGGACCTGTCCCCATGACCCACCAGTTCACATTGCTTCCTTCAATCCCTTCTTAATCAGAAATTGATTGGCCGGATAACTTGTGAGAAATCCTAATATCATCGCGATCTGCATCATGAACCAGTAAGTGGGCTCTGTCGGCTTCGGCGGTTGAGTGAATAGCAGATAATGGACGATGGCCATCCATCCGAACATCCCGACTTCAAAGGCGATCAGTGAGAGGGAATCCGCTTTGACAGCCTGCTTGAGGGCGTTCATTTTTCCGTTATCTTTGTTCATTGGATAAATGGCATAAAATTGAAAGATGATGCCGAATAGGTAAGCGAGTATGAATTCAACTGTATAGTGAGCAAAAAGCGTCGAACCGGCGATCATGAGACCGGTCAACACCACAATCGGTACTCCGACAGCATCCCCGAAGGAGCAGCCTGCCGAGCAGTGACTGGTGGATACGAATACTTTTGCCATCTTCCCGCGGTTGTCTTCTTTGTCGAGATCTTTCGCCTTCACCCGTCCCCATTTAAAGTACGTCCATAGCGCAATCGGTCCGAAAAACCAGCCGTTGATCGGCCACACCACATTCATGATTTTCATTTTTTGAGGATGCTTGACGACATCCACTACGATCATGAGGGAGGACAATAAGCCGATCCCTAGAAAAACCCACGAAATCGTCGTTAACATGAGATCCATCCTTTCATATTTATATATGTCTAGTACAGATTTACCCTTTTTCGTATTTGACTAATCTTTTTTCTTCAATCCATGTAGCAGGCTGGTGTGAATGAAAAACGAGCGATAAGTCAGACATACTAAATAATGAGAAGGAGAAATAAATATAGCATCAATGAAAGCGGAGTGATAAGAAAGTCGCTTTACGCTGGATATTGAATGAAAATTGGAGAAGCAGTGGCAGAGGGATCCCGGAAGAAACCTGTAGATATTATCCGAACCTCCCCTATCAAAAAAGGCGGGATCGTTTCAATCCCGTTCTTGCCTATTAGGGAGCGGCTTAATCACGGGGAGTTTGGCTTTGTGAGGACAGGCGAACAGGCACTCTGTCAAAAAGGAAAAAGACGAGGGGGAGTTGGATCCCCTCGTCTTTATTTAAAGTTTGGGCCAAGGGACCTGTCCCCCTGGCTCATCCCCCTGGCTCAAAAATGGATAGACATCAATATAAAAATAGCAGAAGCACTAGTGGTAATACATAGCAAGTAGATAATCATCACTGCCTGGACTTGTGATAGTCCGTAGCTTAGGAGGCGATGGTGCAGGTGCAGCTTGTCCGCATGAAAGATGGATCTGCCCTGTTGAATCCTTTTTATGAATACAAATAGAGTATCAAATATGGGAATTGCCAGTATCAACAAAGGAATGTTGATCGTGATGACCGTGATGGTCTTCATAGCCCCGATAATGGAGATAGCCCCAATCATGAATCCGAATAATGTAGATCCCGTATCCCCCATAATGATTTTCGCCGGGAAAAAGTTATGAGGTAAGTATCCGATCGCCACCCCTAACATGAGGGCAGAGAGTAGTGCGGAAACCGGTTGGTTCATCAGAATAGACGTAATCAGGAATGTGAACGAGAAGATCCCAGCCATTCCTCCTGCCAATCCGTCCAGGCCATCCATGAAATTGATGACATTAATGATGAAGATGATCCACACCATGGTGAACAGCTTACCAAGTACAGGTGAAAGCTCCATATACCCTAATACGGGAATATCAATCTGTGATACATAATCCCCGAATTGAACGATAAGGAAGGCGGCGATGATCTGAACCAGAAGCCTTGGAAATGGAGAAAATTCTTTAGATTTTGTTTTATAGTAATCGTCGATGAATCCGATGGTACTTAGCATAACGACCGCCAGTAGTAAGGCGATGGTCAGATTCGTTGGTAAATAATTGAACCAGCTTAGTACTAGAATGCCAATGAGGGTAACGACGGTAAACACGGCTCCTGCCAGCATCGGTAGAGGTTTCTTGTGTACTTTTCGATTGTTGGGGTTATCGACAAAATTGATCTTGATGGCAAAGGGGATAATGAACTTGACCCCTATGTACGTAATGAGAGATGTTAAGACGACGATTATCAGGGATAATGTGATCATTAAAATAGGTGCTCCTTTGTAAGAATAGAAAATCTAGTAAACTTTTCAATGGGTCATTTTCATTCAGTATATTACATAGAGTGAGCTTTTTCTACATTTTGTCAAAATATATTTTGGCGGAGCATGGGGGCGGTTCTCTTGCTTCTTTTTGTTCCATTTGAAGGATTCCTTGAGAAGCAGAAAAACCGTCCCCATGCCTCTCGTCCATCAGGAGGAATTTACCAATAACAAAGGGGTAATTTCCTCCTGTTTTTATGATAAAATTACCCATGGTGTTTCATGCCAGATTAGTAAATTTATTAAAATTATTCGGAAACTACTAATCTTTCATCTTGTTCATTACATAAAAGGAGTTTTGTAAATGGTTCACTATTCAACAAGAATTCGTAAGGTCCTTGCAGCAGCTGCTGCAACTGCAGTGATTTCTGCAACAGCGCCGACTGCCTCGGCCTTTACATTTAAAGACGTTTCAGTGAGGTATGAACTCGCTGTCGATTACTTGGTAAATGAAAACATTACAAATGGTCTTTCTGAATCAAGCTTTGGCATAACTCAACAAATCAAGCGTGCGGATGCAGCTGTTATGATTGCAAGAGCACTGGATTTGGTTGGGGAGGAAGCACCGGATGCAGGCTTCAAAGACGTCCCTAAACGTGCACAAAATGCGGTGAACATCCTTAAGAAACAAGGGATTATCAATGGTAAAACCGCAACTCGTTTCGGTTCGGAGGATCCATTAACCCGTGGGGAAATGGCGATCATCATGGCCAGAGCTTATCAACTGAAAGGCGATGCGGAAGTTCCGTTTACGGATGTTAACAGCCGTTATATGGAATATGTAAAAGCCCTGATTGCCAATGATATCACTCAAGGCAAAACAGATACTCTATTCGGAACGAGTCAGCAAATTACTCGTGGTGAGTTTGCCCTATTCGTTTATCGCTCAGAGTCGCCGTATAATCCAGTATTCATAAAAGTCATTCAACCTGAAGACATTCATGCGCGTACATATATGGACGTTTCGCTCCCAACGACAGTCAACCTTCTCATGAGGGGAAATAACCTGGAAGAGAAAATGGTGAGCTGGGAAATGGTTGATTTCAGTTCCCCTGGAGAACATGTTATTCAAGGCGAAATTATTGGAACAGATTTAAAAACATCTCTAAAAATCATCATTGAAACGACACCTGAAAACGTCAATGCCCTTAAAGCGGACGAAATCATTGCCTCATTACCAGAAACGATTACCCTGGATGATGAAGAGAAGATCAAAGAAGCCAGGATGCTCGTCGATGAAGTCCTTCAAAGAGGCAGCGAAGATATGATAGAAGGCCTTGCTACTCTTGAAAATGCAGAAGACACCATCGAACTTCTTTATGCAATCAAGGATGCTGAAGAACTCATTGGATCATTGCCTGAAACCATCACCATGGCTGATCAAAAAGAAGTGGAAGCTGCACGTGAAAAAGTAAATACGATTTATGGGATGGATGCTGAAGCTGTGATTCCAACCATTAAAAAGTTGGAGAATGCCGAGCATACCCTTCAGTTGATTTCACTTACAAACGAAGCAGAGGACGCGATCGAAATGATCCCGAGTCCGGTTACGTTGGATGCTGCAGATAAAATTGCAACAGCCCGGTCTAAAGTGAATGAAGTATTGAAAATGGACGCAAACGCGATCATTAAAGGAATCGATATCCTGAAAAAAGCAGAATCTGATGTGGAGATACTAAAAGCAGATCGCAAGGCAGAGGAGCTTATAGCCGCTCTCCCGGATACGATTACATTAGAAGACCGCTCTGTGATACAAGCAGCACGTGAACAAGTGAACGCTGCATTACAACTTGATCAGAACATGACCATCGAAGGGTTAAACAAATTAGAAGCGGCAGAGACCCGTATTCAGGAATTGTTAATCGATTCGGCACAAGTGAACCTAAACACAAGCCAAATGAAAATGAATACGAATAAAACTTATCAGCTAAATGCATCGGTATCACCTTCGGAGGTGTCCAATGATTTAGATATGTCCTGGACTTCTGATAATCCAACCGTTGCAACGGTAGATGACAATGGACTGGTCACTTCCCATGCAGAGGGTACGGCCGTTATCACCGTTCAACTGGAAAATGGTCAATCGGCTGAGAGCGCGCTTGAAGTCACAGACCGGCCACAACTTATGTTTAGCCATGGCACTAGTCAAATTAACGATGTCATTAAAGGCTTGAACATGTCCTTTTATAACTATAGCTCAAATAACGTAATCGTTAAAAAAGTGGAAGTCTATGAAGGTGACACACAGAAGTCCCAATATACTGAAACTGAGCTGAATAATGCGGGGATCAATACAGAGATTGGTTCTTACGATAAATTTTCATTAGGGATCACTTACAACTTTGGAGGACTGTTAGCCTCCAACGGTGTCTATGTAATCTACACGGTCCAATCAGGACAAGGCACATATGAATTTAAGTCCATTATCAAATAACTGGGACATGGGGGCAGGCACACTGTCCCAAAAGGAGACGAAGGGTTACGACCCTCGTCTTTTTTTTGTATTTCTAAGAACGCTTACTCTTCCGTCAGCTCACCGTTCTCATAAAATTCATCTACAATCGGAAAAATATCCGGCTTGGAATGATAATAATGCTCTTCTATTTCTGTTAAAGTAAATTGAAAAGTACGTTCATTTTGTTGATACAATGTGATGGAATACCGCCAGCCGGTTCTTTCCTCTTGATTGTCATCAGGGATAAACGTAATGGCCTTTATTTGATTTAAAAACTTTTTGATTACAACTTGATTTGTAGTGTATTTTTTATTTCCTGTACTCCCGTCCACTAAAGTGATCTTTGTAACATCATCAAGGTCTTTTGGGTAAAACTCTGAAAGGGTTTGTGTCTCCAAACCACATCCAGCCAAAACAATCAGGGTTAACATGATTAGACCACATAAGTTTCTCAGTAAAATCCCTCCTATGGTAAGCAATTTTACATACATCTCAATGATATTCCGGCCAATTTTCACATAGAGTTCTTTTAAGACAAGGGATATGTGCCTCCATCCCACCTCATCCTTGATGTTAAAAAGTGGTATTATGGAGGTAGCTATTTTAAGAAAGGAAAGAGGTTCTATGAAAATATTGATTTATATAATGACAGTCTTGAATCTTCTGGCTATGACGTTTTTATCCCTGCCATTTTTCGCTCAGTCCGTTCAGGATTTTTCTCCAGGGTTATACGTGAGAATATTTATGGATCCATCACTTGTCTTGATAATAGGGATCTGCTGCATATTTGCCATACCTTTATCATCCGCTCTACATAAATATACTATTACCGTGAAAAGAAGAAATATTACTTTTTATGCCCTCATGCTCTTATTGGTTTCAATAACGGTGATACTCTATATTCAAGCGGATGATTTAAATCAGCTACTGAATCGTCCATCATATGAATGATGTGGGACAAGGGACCAGTCCCTCCGTCCCATTCAAAGATATTCTTTGGAAGTCTTATCTGTTTTAGCACCATCAATCATGAGGAAGATGGCTGACACGATATGCATGACCATTCCAACAAACGGTATCCAGCCGATGCAGGAAGTGATGATTCCTAGGATACTTCCGGTGGTGGCGCCTTTATCTTTGATTGTGAGAACTAGAGTCGTAATATGTAGGACAAGCATGATGACCAGTGGAAACCATAAAAAACCGATGATGATGGCTGCTCCCAGTATGGGAACACCTAAAACCGCTTCAAAAGCACCTGTTGTCCATTTTAGAATTCTTGAAGTTGATATCGGAATCACCTCCTTATATAGTAAAAATTTCCTTTTTATTATAACATATAAAGGCAGTCTATAAGACTAGTTGTTTTTACGAAAGGAGAGTGGAACGTGTTTAGCAGCAACCGGAATTTGACCGTTAATCAGTGGATTCTCGTCTTTATATTGCTTTTCATTCCTGTAGTGAACGTTGTATTTCTGTTGGTTTGGGCACTTAGTAAAGAAGAACATCCGTCAATTAAGAATTTCTCCCGGGCCGTCATTAAGCTTAATCTTATCCTGTTCGGTATCCTGATTGCGATATTGATTGGGACAGGTGGGTGCATGTCGTTATTTGACGATGAAGCATTGGTAAGTGGGGGAATCAATCCTTTACTTCCTTTAGGGACCAGTTCGGTAGAGTCGAAGATTGAGTTTCGAAATATCGTCCATCGAACTCAAATGGGCATCACCACCATTTCTGGTGAAACCACCAATATGGACAATGAGGACCATTCTTATTCCCTCACTGTCACTTTTTATGATAAGGATAAAAATATCGTCGGTACGGGCCTTGGGGTGGTTGATAACATTGGACCTGGTCAGACGAAGACGTTTGAAGCTATATCCCAGGATAACCTTAAGGCTGCGGCAAGTGTGAAGGTTGATGTGGATAGTATCTTGTATTGATAGATTCTTAAGGCAAGGGGCTGTCTATTCTGGTTCAGCCCTCCTTTTTTAATCAAACGTTTAATGAAAAAAATTTACTGCTGATAGCATAAGTTCTCAAGCGGTTATACAGGTGTTTAAACAAGGTACATATTCGTTATAAGATTAAGTAAACCCCGGTCAGTAGAAAACCTCTGATACAATCAATCAACTCTCAACTTTTCATTTACCTTCTTCTCTAATTCTTCAAAATTTTGATCGCAGGATGCCCCTTTATTATTGACTGAAAAGGTTAATCGTTTGGAAAGGATTTTCCCGTTTTCACTATGTTCTCCCAAGACTGTGGGCCCGATTTTGTCTTCGGGGATTTCCTTTGTTTTCGCTCCCTCTTCATCAATATAGAAATATTCGATATCGTGTAACCCTGAGCTCTCTTTTCCTTCCCATCCAAAGTCAGGAGGAGAGGAGGTAAGCAGTATTCCGTCATGATCCACTTTGTATTGAATGGAATGATCCTTCACTTCCAGTGGTGGAACTCCTTGTATTTCATACACTACATTCACACAGCCCTTATAACCCTTTGGGATCATAAAAACTTCATCATAAGGCTTGTTTTTCTCAAGCCAGTACCAACTTACTAATATACTAATAATGATTAGCCCCCAGATGGTCATCTTCTTCATATAAATCCCCCTCATGTGTCTCTTAAGGATCTCAATTGCCTTTCCACTTCCCTGATATAATCCAACCTGGGAGTGGTCCCGATTTCAAAGAAGTAATTGATGTAGACCCCTAGTTTACTAGATTTTTCTATTATGGAAGTAACGTGGTATGCAAATTGCCCTTCAAGTAATTATCTTAATATAAACAGAGTAGCAACGTTCCAATTAAGTTTTCTTATGGTCATTCAAATTTCATGTGAATTATTAAATCCTTCATTATATTTTTTGAAAGTAAGAATAAAGGTATATCCATTACTAAAGAACTGACTAATGGAACAAGGGACCAGACCCTCTTCCATTTTATTCAAATACATTGAGACAACTTACCCCTGTTAAACGTCTAAGCTATGAAATAAAGAAGTAGAGGGGTATATGATGGAGGAAATAATGGAGAGAGAATTAGGCATTAGTGACCGTAGCAGATCGTCTTTAGGGTATTTTGAGGAGATTATTGAAATGTATGAGAAAGCGGTTGTTCAGTTTGCCTACACATATGTAAAGGATTGGTCGGTGGCAGAGGACATTTCGCAGGAAGTGTTTCTCAAAGTTTATAAAAATATAGGCAAGTTTGAAGAACGTTCTAAATTGAAAACATGGTTGTTTAGCATTACGGCCAATCAGTGCAAGGATTATATCCGCTCAACGAACCGAAAAGCCAAGTGGTGGAACAACCTTCTTCAAACCTTTCAGAACCGCGATGAGGTTACACCTGAAACCATCATTCTCCAAAGCGAAGAGAATGAGAGTTTAGGTGAAGACCTACTCTGTCTTCCGGTGAAATACCGGGAAGTGTTGGTTTTATATTACTACGAGGAGCTATCGACGGAGGAAATTGGTCAGCTGTTAAAGATCAATGGGTCAACCGTCAGAACTCGACTTCACAGAGGAAGACAGCAGTTATCGGACCTGAGAGAAGGAGGGCAACAATCATGAAATCCAAACAGGAGTACAATAAAATTAAATCATCTTTGGATAGAGATGTATTTTCGAAATATTCATTTCAATCACAGAAGAAAGAAATCCTTCAAAAAGCTGAAAGGACAAAGACATCTTCAAATGTAAAGAGATATTATCATCTTGGATTAACAGCCATGGCTCTCATTCTTTTATCCATTGTGACGATTTCTTTTATCAAGTCAAATCCTTCAGAAATTGCTCCCATTAAACAAGTGGATCAACCTAAAGAAGAAAAACCTGTAGAACCAAAAGTAGTAGTCCCAGAACCAGCAAAAAAAGAGGATGAAGTAAATGAGAAGGTGCAGGAGGAGAGTGAAGAAGAAAAAAGTGATGTAGGGAATGAAGAGACTACACCAGCTTTTGTTCTAAAATCTGAAGAGGAATGGAAGGAGTACTTTCGGGGTATTTACCAGGAAAAATCGAATGACATCAAAAAACTGAAGCTGAAGTATCAGATAGAAGAACCCCTTGAAAACACTGTATCATACCAGGAGATTATAACGGATGTAAAGGAGAATCACTTTATTGAAGTAGTGAATCAGAAGAGAATTGAAAATGGGGAGATTGTTTCTGATGGATCTGCTATTTCCACTAACAATCAACATATTTTACTTGATCACCAGAGAAAAAATTTCTTGAGGGAATCATTAGAAGCTAAAACGTTTGATGAGTGGAAAGAATACAAAGCTTTATATTCGAATCATCCTTTATATTACTTTAGCGAATTAGAGCTTAAAGGATTTGAATGGAGAGAAATTGATCAGAACGTGGATGAGAATTGGGTAGTATTTGATTTGTATAATAGAAATGCTACTGGATTATACAGTCGTGGCGAAATAAAGGTGGAATATGATTCTGGAGTAATATTGAAAAAAACCACTTATAATAATAATCAAGTATCATCTGTTTATACCCTTAAGGAATTAAAGAAGAATGATGAACTGTCGGCCATGTCATTGAACACTGAGATACCAGAGGGGTATGTAGATCGACACTTAATCGAACAATCAAGAGTGGAGATAGAAGAAAAATCGATTGATCTCGCAAAAGAAGTCACTATGAAAAAACATCCTAACATCGAATCTGCCTATATAGTAGGAGAAGGTTTTGCCCTATCGGAAGTTGTTGTAATGAAGAAAGGGACGACAGAGGAAGAAGCCAAAGCAGCTGCAGAAGAGCTATTTAATCAATTTACATCCATCTGCAATGCACAACCTGCCTATAAAGAAAAAAATAAAACGGTATGGGATGAGGGTCAATATGACATCCAGATTCGAGTGAGTATAACTCAAAAATCTTCATTTGTAGGAAGTCAAGAGAATGGCATTCTTAAATGGAAATAGGAGGATAGACTTTGTACCTGTCAGTAGAGAGCTAAATGACAGAAGATAGTATCAATGGTAGAGGAAACACCTCATTCGATTAAAAGGTAGAAAACAACCCGCCATGGCGGGTTGTTTGAATTAAAGCAACTGGAAGTCCTATTCTTCAAATGCCTCTTCATCGAAATAAGGAAGATAATTATAAATCTTCCACTTTCCACTTTCAGAATCAAGCTTCAGGTTATAGACACCATCCATTTTAGAGGTGAAGTCCATGTTGAAGTCATCACTCTTATATATGAATCTGCCTATCATACCCGTTGCTTCAATTGTAAGGAATCTGTCAGAGATTGATAGAACGTTTAATGAAAGGTTGGTATCGTCAATCTCTACAGTATACCCGTCTTCGGCAGGGAAATAGATTCCTCCAAACTCCCTTGCTTCCGTTAAGTAATACCCGGTGCCGTTCTCTTCGTACAATGCCATCAATTTGTCATATGCATTGGCTTCCACTAGGCTATTCTCTTGTAGAATATGACCTTTAAGGAAGGACTTTACTCCTTCCGCATCAGGTAAATTGGATTGCTCTTGAGCAAGCCCGCGGCGAACCATGACGATGGCCTGTGCTCTTGTAGCAAGATTGAGTGGCTTGAAGCTTGTTCCGTAGCCTTGTACAATTTCTTTAGCTGCGGCTTTATTAATATAATCATATGCCCAATAATCTTTATTGACATCTGGGAACTTTTGAGTCGTCATGGAAGGGAATTTTACGGTTTTTTCGAATGCCAGTACAATCATTTTTGTCATCTGATCACGTGTTATGTATGCATCAGGTGCAAATGTGCCGTTTTGTTTTCCGTTGATAATGCCCAAGCTGCTTGCAGTATTTACATAATCATAGTACCAGGCAGATGGTTTAACGTCCTTAAACGATTTAGGGGTGCCGCTAGTCTCCAGAGATAGTGCTTTTACAAGAATTTTTGTAAATTGCGCACGTGTTACGTTATCGCCAGGCTTCACATACATATTCATATCTTCATCCATATATCCCTCAATGATATCGGCATTGACAAAGTCATTGATTTCCTCCCATGCCCAGTGATCCTCATCGATGTCCATCGGGATGTAGTGATCAATCGTCTTTCCGCCAGCGGCAAGAGCTGACTGTAGAGGCATTGCAATAAGTGCCAACCCCAAACAAATTAACATTTTTAATGCTTTCAATTGGTGTTTCCCCTCTCAAATAATATTACTAACAGATTGATAATATTTCATTTATGTTAAATTAGCTATCAGAAAAAAATGGTAATAATGGAATCCTGAAGGAGAAAGACTAGGGCCCATGTCATTGTCCCAAACTGTCGAAAAGTTTTCAGCGTTCATCAACAAATAAATACAAACTTTTTGTTCTACTTTTATTAAGATGATTTAAATGGGAGATACGTAGACTATTCAATTCACCCCCCATTAAATTAAATGATTTGAGTGAGGAGAAAATGACACATAGTAAAAAGAAACGGTTTCAATATATTAGTATACTATCTATCGCCGCCGGGGTCCTGTCTATCACTCTGGTAGCTTATTTTTTCATCCAGACGATTAGAGAATCATTTTATCAGAGTCATTTTGATAAACGGTATGAGTTCATTTCATTAGAAGAAGACGGCATAATCGATCCGGTTCAAGTGTTTCATGGGGTGAAATTGAATACTTTCGAGGAAAATCTGAAGGAAAACAGCCGGAAAAAGCCTGATGTGATTTTTGAGGTAAAGGATGAACAAGTGGTTGCCCTTAAAGGAAGAGAACTCCATTCCAAGGGAGAAGGAATGAGGGTCTTTGCTGACATGATTCAGTATAAAACAATGGTAGATAATCAGACAGGTAAGGAGTCATTTATCATTGCCATGCAGCTGAATTCACCAAACGAAATCCAAGGCTCAGCTCCTGCAAAGTATCGGACCTATAGCATTAATGAAAATGGAGTCATAAAGAAAAGTGATTTCACACTTAAGACCAAGTCGAAAATGGAAACGCAATGGATAAGAGGGCTATCTGGGGAATCATATGGTTATTACACAAACCTTCCGCATCAAAAGGGAAGTACTACGTCAATGATTTTTCTTAGCGTAATAGGAATTGCCCTTCTACTTGCAGGGATCTGGATAAGAAAATGGAAACGGAATAATGATAAGGGGACAGATGCCATGTCCCAAATCTCATAAAGACGATGGGGATATCCCCATCGTCTTTTACTTGTCCCTTTATCATGGAAGCTCACGCACATTATACGAAGCGACATAACCTTTTTGTCCGGTTCTTACAACTTCAACTGGATACCAAACAAATTCATTTGTTGAGTTTGGGGTTAAGTCATATTCAGGCGCTGCTATAATCTTCAGCTTTTCTGCTGATTGAAGTTTCGTTCCTGTCGACTTGGTTGTCGCGTCATTGCGTAGAGTGTCTCCTACGTGAACAACCAGATCATCTGGTTTAAAGTAGTGCCTTGACGGCGTATAGTCGGCATAGAAATCGTAATGATCTTTCTTAAAGACAATATCCCAATTCGTATCCTCACCGTAATGGAAATCATCTACACTCATTGGTATCTGGAAAATCTGGGGAGTGACCACTCCATTGTTAACCATGTCAAGGTACACTTTCATTTGATAAGAATCAAAGTTGTGATCACCCGTCTCTTTATAGAAAGGACTATTCACTGCCACTGCGCCGTTATATCCCATAATGGCAAAATACCAGTTTTCAAGGTTCATAGGGTTTTGATCACCTATTGTAGGCAGGGAAGAACTTTTATATTTGGATACAAGCGTTCTGATTCCTGCTTCAATATTATACGTAAGGTTATATTTTAACTTTTCCTCGTTAACGTCTACTTCATAAGGTGAAGTGAGCTGCATGATTCCAATGCCGCCATCATCACTAATAATCGGATCTCCGTTAGAATCAAATTGCTTCCATCCACTGCTTTCGACCGAAGCGATACTTTTTACCACTTCAGGTGGTACCACCTCGTCAAATTCAAGTGCAGCCTTCGTAATTAAGCAATTGACGGTTTGACGATCGGGATTTACTCGTGACTCCGGGTCATATCCGCAAGCATCGACCTTCAACTTGAAATCATCGCTGACAGCTCGAGCTAAGAAAGCGGAGAATTGCGAGCGACTCAGTTCGGCGTCAGGCTTGAAACTCCCATCCCTATATCCTTCCGTTACTCCAAATGAAATAATTTGGCGGATTGAACGGTACGCTTTCATATGAATCGATACATCATTAAATGGAACAATCGCTTCATCTTTAATATCGAAAGCACGGGCAATCATAATCGCCATTTGACCTCGTGTGACAGGTTCATCTGGGCGGAACGTGTGATCTCCAAAACCTGAAATGATCCCATTTTCGAATGCGGTTTGGATAAACCCTGACCCTGTAGTGGATTTTCCCACATCTGAAAAAGTTGATTCTCGAGGCTCATCATCGTAATCTAGAACCCTGCCAATCATGATGGCAGCTTGGGCGCGACTTACTGCTCTATCAGGCTTAAATTCCCCATCCTCAAATCCTTTAATGATCTCCTCGTTGTATAAGTACATCATTTCTTCATAGAAAGAGCTCCCTTTATGTATATCTGTGAACCCTTCGGCACTGACAGATGAAAAACCTAATCCAGAGAATAATGTAATCATTAGTAAAATACAAAAAAATTTTCTCATATTCATTTCCCTCCTCAGTACTAGTCTAATAGAGTTGGAAGAAAATTGGAAGGATTTACTGGGACAGATGGTTAATCACCGAAACAAGATACCTAGATAACCGCCAAATTTGTTGATTTCTTAATACATTTCTGATCTCAAGTATAGAAAAAGTGTGTAACGTATTTTTATCTCTACCGTCTAATAAATCATGTGGACAGGTAGTCGATTTCTGAGGAGGAAATATGAAAATATCAAAATTGAGTACCATGTTATTAGCCATTAGTTTGTGCATCAGTTTGACCGGGTGTACATCATACCTATTTGAGAATGAAGGGACCGAAGAACCTGCTGTGATAGAGAGGTTCTCTAAAGAAGCAGAGTATATTGGGGAAAATGAGAATCTCCATAATTGGGAGTTCCGAGTAGAGGGCGTCATTATGAGATTTCAAGTGAGTTTAGATTTGCAACCTCAAGTTAAAAAGCTGAAACCAGGCCAAAAAGTCCAAATAGATTATGCTGGTCCGCCTAATGGAGATAATGAATACCATCTTGAAGCCGTGAAATTTGAATGAAACAGGGGATAGGAGCAGAGATAACTCACTTCATCCTTAATTAAATTATGACAAAAACGGGATCCATAAGACATGAAGTATTGGGTCAGAAAAACTAGAAAAGCTGATCGTGAAAAGCCAAAGAGGCTGGGATATAGTTAAAATACTTTTGTTCCAGCCTCTTAAATCAATCTTCAAAAACGTTCAATTTCTACTTTTATTTCTAAAATACATTTCAATGATGAATGAAAAATAGGTGGCAATTAAAAAAGTTTCAAGAGGGGACTTTAACAATCCCCACTGCAGCATCCGCCATTAAATTGATAGTATTCCTATCACATTCTATCTACGCAACCTCACCAATATCCCATCCCCCTTCTCACTCACCTTCACCACCGCAGTCTTCACCTTCCCTTCGACATCGAGACCGGTTCCTTCGGGGATGAAGAAATGTTCGATTCCATACGTGACCCGGGCACTGTTGTCCCACGAGCTTGTCACTTTTCCATTCAAGAGCACGTCCCCGGGCTTACTTTCATAAGACGCATTCCATTTTCCATTAAACTTATAAACTCCTGAATATTCATGGACGCCCTGTGGGTTTTTACGTAATACGATGGTGACGGGCCCGTTGTCATTGATGGAGGTATCCTCGAGTTGGGATATACGGTAGTTCAATTCAACATAATCACCCTGTAGGAGGGACCTCGGATCGACTGGTTGAAGTTCCAGGATGACCGTTTCCCCATTTTGTAAAAGGGTTTCGTTCGAATACACCTGATACCCGATCCATCCGCCTTGAAGACAAATGATGAAAAGGATACCGAGCGTCTTCCCTGCAAGGATCGAGTGTGATTTCCGTTCAAAGCCACCTTTCCTATCCAGGTAGCCGGCCACCAGTAAAAAGATGATGCCCAACACTGCAAAGAGCAGCGATTTATGAACGAGCTTCCAGGCCAGATCGTAATACAACTGGACAATCAACATGAACCAGAATATAAGGGATGAAATCCAATAAATCTGGCGATTCTGCTTTTTGAAAATATAAACGCATAAGGTTGTCACCAGAAAGAAAAGTGTGCAATAGACAAGGTGAAGACTAAACGATAAGTCGATCGTCGTTAACAAGAAAAAGGCAATGAATCCACTGAGAAACGCTCCATATTGAGGGACCTGTTTATTTTTTAGGGCAAGGTATGCGATCACGTTTAAGAGCACCATCACCGGAAGAAGGGGATGAGCACCCAGTTCCATCGTTTGCCCTAAGAAGATCGCTGTATTCAATTGAAATAGCAGGTAAAAGATAAATCTCGCAGCAGTCCGTTTTTCAACGTAAAACACAAAGGCGAAAACAAAGAACATCACAAAGGGAAATTCATCAAATACACTTGCTATCATCCCGATCACGATGCCGGTCATCATAAGCGAATATTTTACAGGAGACGGCCAGTTCGTTACTGTACTCGGAATGACGAGGAAGACTGTCGCCAATACGAATAGGGTGATCATGGAGACATCCACCATGAACAATGAAAGCAGGCCGAAAACAGACGCCACGATGAAAACAGAGGCGATGGTCGTGACACTTGCCACGAAGATCGTCTTGGTCCAGTGCCGGGAAGCCGAATGTTTTCGTAAGTAGTTCACAAGGAACACACTTCCCACTAATAACAGAATCGCGGCCAGTAAGAGACCGACGAAGAACAGACTGGACACGTATCTCGCCATCAGTTCGAACATTTTGATGATGATAAAGCCCGTTCCGAACATCGATAGAATGATAAAGATGGATGTTTCCTTATGAAAATACCGGTACACCCCGACTCCGAGGATACCTATATAAAACAGGGTGAAGAAAGCGGAATACGGGTTATCAAAAGCCGTGACGATAAGGAGAAGGTTGGCAGAGACGAGACTCAAGTAAAGCAATGTCTTTGAATGAATATATCCTTTTTTGATAATCAAAAATAAGAGCATGTTCCCGATGCCGACTCCGAATGCAATCCACGTATGGGAGAGGGTCCAGTGCCCGAATGGAGTGGAAGGAAACAGATAAAAGTAAATTGTCAAATGGATGAGGACGTGGGTTAATGCGTAAAATCCGCCGTAACGTGTGTACAAGCTGAACAGCAAGGCGGGAATGGACCAGACAAGAAACAATAAGTAGCTGTCTGCATGGGAATTGTACAGCTGTCCGAGCAACGCAACGGAAAGACCAAAGGATATCACCCCGCTGACCAACAGCCAATTGGAAAGGAAATGGGTTCCCTTCAAAACCCGGTCCAACAGGAAAGTGGCTCCATAGAACAATACAATCAACGTCCCTGCTAAAGCCACTTTTTCAAGCCGCGAAAATACCTGCCAGTTCGAAGCGAAAAAATAAAGAGCGCTGGTTAAAATGAAGACAACTCCGAATAAGTAGGTAAGTGAAACCATGTGCTTCATAAAATTCACCCCTGTCATGAAATCCCTCCTTTTATTATATGAAGGTGCGAGGGAATATAGGCTTTTATATGGAGGGGCAAAGGCGGGTTCACCTCATCCTTTTCTACATCTGCATACCCAAATCATATAGACCAGAAGATCCGTTTTTACTGAACAAGCACATTCTGTCAAAAATCCCCCAATAGTCATATAGCCACCCTCCACCCATCTATTGTAAAATAAAGAAGACAGATAATTGCAAGCGTTTGCACTAGTTCAAAATAACTACCCCGGGAGTCACCTCACATTTTTTTAACCAATTGTGCAAACGTTTCCACAAAAACAACACGAGCACTTCTACTATTCTATTTACCAATTTAAGAGGGGGAAAACATGAATGAGAAAGAGGACAAAGCGTCATTTCTCGATTTTAATGACACTGTTGATGCTGATTAGTCTCTGGTCACCATTCGCTCCTGCAGCTTCTGCCGTGGCAGACGGGGATGCAGCGGTAGCGTCTACAGATACAGGGGAGCGGACAGTACGGTTTACGTACGCCCGTGAAGATCAGAAATATGATGGTTGGAATATATGGGCCTGGAACACTGGAGTACAGGACGATCAAATCAATTTTGATTCCTACGAAAATGGAGTGGCCGTGGCGAATATTGCCGTCGGACCTGAAACCAAGCAGTTCGGATTTGTTCTGCGCAGTACAGAGGATTGGAATACGGCCCAGAAAGAATTCGGTGACCGCTTCATTAATGTGAACAAAAACGACGCCCTCACCAAGGCTTACATAACGAGCGGTGTCGAGGAAATCCGTATCGTACCGGACGGGTCGGCGCCGGTGATCGATCAAGGCAATGCGACGTTCTACTATCGTGATAAAGAATTATTTTCAAGCGATGCGATGGATACGATTGAAAAAGTAGAGTTGAAGTATAACGGGGAAACAAAGGAAATGACGTATGAGCCGGAGAATGAGCGTTTCGTTCTGCCATACGATAACATTCCTAACGGAAAAAATGAGTACAGTTTTTTAGTCACAAAAGATGGTGTGACGACGGAAGTGAGCGATCCTTACAATACGGTGGACGGCAAATCGGTTCTTGATTTCCAGAAAGCCGATCTGACAGTGACCGGTTCTGTGACTCCTGCAGCTGTGGACTATAATGAAAACGCTGTCTTGAATGTTAAGATCGAAGGGTTGACAGATGGTTTAGAGATTCAAAAAATCACAGCGGATGTTTCTTCATTAGGTGGAGCGGAGAAGCTTGAAATCGATCCATCACTGAATGAAGTGACCCTTTCCGTTGATGACGACATTACGGCAGGGACGAAAACGATCCCTATAACCGCCGTGGATTCTTACGGAAACGTCTATCAAGGAAGTACTGAAATCGAAGTGAAGGCTAGACAGTCTGTAGGTGATTCTGACCTTGATTGGGATGAATCCATTATTTATTTCATGCTGACAGACCGATTCTTCAACGGGGATACGTCAAATGATGATCCGTACAATCTGAATTATGATAAAAGCAAGCGTGGTTCGTATCAAGGCGGAGATTTTAAAGGGATCACGGAAAAACTAGATTACCTTGATAAGCTTGGTGTGAACACGATCTGGATCAGCCCGGTTGTGGAGAATGTGAAGTACGATGTGCGAAAAGGGGAAGCGGGAGAGCCGTATTTCGGCTACCACGGCTACTGGGCGAGCAATTTCGGGGAGCTCAATCCTCACTTCGGAAGTATGGAAGACTTCCATAACCTGATTGATGAGGCCCACGACCGCGGCATCAAGATCATGGTAGATGTTGTATTGAACCATACAGGCTATGGATTGAAAGAAATCGACGGTGAGCTGCCTGCGGATCAACGTCCTGCCGGGTATCCGACGGACGCCGAGCGTGAGAAGTACAGCGACATCCTTCGGCAGGGCAATGTCGGTACAGACGAAGTGGTCGGTGAACTCGCCGGACTTCCGGATGTCATCACGGAAAATCCTGAAGTGCGTCAGCAGATCATCGACTGGCAGACCGACTGGATCGAGAAAGCGAAAACGGATAAAGGCAATACCATCGACTATTTCCGTGTCGATACCGTGAAGCATGTAGAAGATGCCACATGGATGGCTTTTAAAAACGCCATCACGGAAAAAATGCCGAAGCACAAAATGATCGGGGAAGCATGGGGAGCAAGTGCCGACAATGATTACGGCTACCTTGATACGGGGATGATGGACTCCCTACTCGATTTCGGATTCAAGGATATCGCCCGTGAGTTTGTGGACGGTAATCTGAAAGCGGCCAATGATAAACTGACGGCCCGAAACGGTAAGATTGATAACACGGCTACACTTGGACAATTTTTAGGAAGTCATGATGAGGACGGATTCCTGTATTCACTTGGCGGAGACAAAGGGAAGCTGAAGCTCGCTGCCTCCCTGCAGGCAACGTCAAAAGGACAGCCCGTCATTTACTACGGTGAAGAGCTCGGGCAGAGCGGAGCGAATAATTATCCTCAGTATGATAACCGCTATGACTTAAACTGGGATGATGTAGAAAATAATGATGTACTGGATCACTATACGAAGATCCTGAACTTCAGGGGGACCCATTCGGATGCGTTCGCGAAGGGTGAGAGAACGACTTTAGGTGGTTCAAACAGCGACAAGTTCCTGGTGTTCTCCCGAGACTACAAAGACGATTCCGTATACGTTGGATTGAATGTAGCGGATGAAGCGAAAGAAATCACGTTGACTGTGGATTCTCCTGATGCAGTGGTGACCAACGCCTACTCTGGAGAAACCTACGATACTAGTGGAACGAATGAAGTAACACTGACCCTGCCTTCCAAAGCAGACGGAGGTACGGCCCTTCTGACTGTTGAAGGCGGGAAGATCACCGGTGCAGCATCCGGTGGAGGAGAAGATCCTGAAGGGGAACCTGTACCTGAAAACAACCTCCGCATCCACTACAACCGCACCGACGGCAACTACGAAAACTTCGGTGCATGGCTGTGGAATGATGTCGCATCTCCATCGGCAAACTGGCCGACAGGAGCGACGATGTTCGAAAAAACCGACAGCTACGGGGCATACATTGATGTACCCCTTGCTGAAGGGGCAAAAAACATCGGATTCCTCGTCATGGATGTAACGAAAGGAGATGCAGGTAAGGACGGCGGAGACAAAGCCTTCTCCATTACAAATCCTGACGTGAATGAAATCTGGATCGAGCAGGGATCGGATAAGGTATATACGTATGAGCCGGTGGATCTGCCTGCGAACACGGTGCGTATCCACTATGACCGTGAAGACGGGAACTATGAAAACTTTGGTCTGTGGACGTGGGGCGATGTGAAATCTCCTACAGAGAACTGGCCGACGGGCGCTCTCGATTTTTCAAAAAAGGATCGTTATGGTGCCTACGTGGATGTCGAATTGAACGAAGCGGCCAAACAGATCGGCTTCCTTGTGCTGAATGAGGCAACGGGAGAGAAGGACGGAGGAGACAAAACCTTTAACCTCCTTGATAAATATGATCAGTTGTGGGTGAAGCAGGGTGAAGATAACGTCTTCATTTCTCCACATGGTGATGTGGCGACGGGACTGGTATCATCCGAAGTCATTTCAGATGATACGATCCGCTTGAATTTCACGATGACGGATGGCTTGACGGAAGAGGCATTGCTTTCAGGCTTGGCCATCAAAGACAGCGCTGATTCCGATGTGAAAGTAAACAGTGCCAAGATCACGGGAGACAAAACAGTGGAAGTGAAAGCTGATTTTGCATTGGAAAAACTGCCACTCTCCATCACCTACTCGGGCAGGACTGTTTCTGCAGAAGCCGGCTGGCGACTGCTTGATAATAAGTATGCCTACGATGGTGACGACCTCGGAGCCACGTATAAAAAAGGTAATGCCACGTTAAAACTGTGGGCACCGAAAGCAAGCAAAGTGGTCGCTAATTTCTATGATAAAAAAGATGCGGCGACGAAAATCGGCAGTGTCGATTTGACGCTGGGTGAAAAAGGCGTCTGGTCGGCAGACGTGAAAGCGAAAGAATTAAAAGTGAAGGATCTGAAGGGTTACTACTATCAATACGAAGTGACCAATAATGGTGTAACGAAAAAAGTCCTCGATCCGTACGCCAAATCCATGGCAGCCTTCACCGTCAACACAGAGGGTGAAGCAGGACCAGACGGCGATAACGTCGGAAAAGCGGCCATCGTCGACCTGAAAGGGACGGACCCTAAGAAATTCACTCATGCCTCCATCGACGGCTATGAAAAACGGGAGGATGCGGTCATCTACGAGATCCATGTCCGTGACTTCACATCCGACCCGTCCATCGAGAAGGATTTGAAAAAGGAACGATGGGGAACGTATGACGCCTTCATTAAAAAGCTTGATTACATCAAATCAATGGGTGTGACCCACGTCCAGCTGCTTCCGATCATGGCCTGGTATTACGGTGATGAAACGAAGATGGGTGAACGGGAGCTTGAGTATTCTGCGGGAGGCAACGAGTACAACTGGGGATATGATCCTCACAGCTACTTCTCCCCGGACGGTGCCTATTCAGAGGATCCCACCGATCCACAGCTGCGCATCGAAGAAACGAAGCGATTGATTGACGCGATTCATGATAAAGGCATGGGAGTCGTCCTCGACGTCGTTTACACCCATATGGCGAAAACAAGTACACTGAACGACATCGTTCCAAATTATTATGCGTTCCAGGATGAGCAGGGGAACTTCCTCGGAGGGTTCGGTAACAACCTGGCGACAAACCACACGATGGCTGAAAAGCTGATGGTGGACTCTGTGAAATACTGGTTCGACGAATACAAGATCGACGGTATGCGCTTCGATATGATGGGAGATGCAAGCTACCCTGCCATCCAGAAAGCCTATAACGCAGCAGCTGAGATCAACCCGGACGCCCTGTTCATCGGGGAAGGCTGGAGAACATTCGCCGGTCAACTTTCGGATCCTTCATTAGAAGGAATGGGAGCCGACCAGGATTGGATGGACAAAACTGACGACGTGGGGGTCTTCTCCGACGAAATCCGGAACGAACTGAAATCGGGCTTCGGTTCAGAAGGTGAGCCGCGCTTCCTGACCGGTGGCGCCCGCGACATCAATACGATTTTTAACAATATCAAAGGACAGCCGGGCAACACGGCTGACGACGATCCAGGAGATATGGTCCAGTACATCGCGGCCCACGATAATCTGCCGCTGTACGACGTCATTGCCCAATCGATCAAAAAGGACCCGGCCATCCCGGAAAATAACCTGGAAATCCACAAGCGGATCCGACTCGGGAACTCGATGATCCTCACCTCACAAGGAACAGCTTTCCTTCATGGAGGACAGGAATACGGCCGGACCAAGCAGTGGCTGGGTGAAGGCGTGCCGGAACAGAAATATCATGAGTTAGAAGACGAAAATGGAGATCCATTCGGCTACTTCATCCACGACTCCTACGACTCATCCGACGCTATCAACATGTTTGATTGGGAAAAAGCAACAAACAAGAAGAAATACGAAATCAACACAACGACAAGGGAATATACAGAAGGATTGATCAAGCTTAGAAGATCAACCAATGCATTCCGACTCGGCGACAAAGAGCTGGTCGATCAGAATGTATCACTGATGGATATCCCTGAAATCGCCGATACAGACTTATTGCTTGCTTACAAGAACGTATCCACGGATGGTACGGGTGAGTATTATGTATTTGTGAATGCGGATGATAAAGCAAGGACACTGTCTATCGCAGATTATGACTTCTCAAAAGGAAAAGTGGTCGTGGATAACGATGAAGCGGGGACACATCCTGTTTCAAAGAAATCCGGCTTTAGCCTTACTAAAGACATATTGACCCTCGATCCGTTGACTACTGTCGTGATCAAGGTGGATGAGAAGGGTAAAAAAGGTCAGAAGAAAAAGAAACATTGATAGAATCATGGAATCTCAACCTTATGTGTAGGGTTGGGATTTTTTTGATGAAATTTAAACAAACGTTTGAATAGTGCCCCCATCCTTATCAATAAAAGGAAGGGAGAAGTTAAATAAACGTTTGTTTAATATTCATTATTGAGAACAAAAATAAGTGTTATAATGAATTATGTGATATGATTGTTTTAAAGCCACGATAAAAACGAATAGGAGAATCGATTAGATGAGGTATCTGCTGCTTTACATCCTACTCCTTAACCTCGTAGACGCAATCCTCACGATGTATGGTTTGCACTTTCATTATATATCAGAATCCAATCCCCTCATGCATTCCCTTTATCTCACAGACCCTTGGTTGTTTTTACTATTGAAGGTCGGTCTTTCGATCGTTTTACTGTTCCTTCTTTTTTATCTTAAAACGAAAAAACGGTCTTCAAGAGTGTTGCTCCTCGTGTCAGTCGTTGCGGCAGTATCCTATAGCTGTGTTTTTCTCATGCATGGTTATTGGCTGTTGGAGGTCGCCGGTGGAGTTGCTTGAGCATGAACTCAAATAAAAGAGGCCGTTTTTGCCCCCTTTCCGTTTACTTCAATTTTATCTGCACCGGCTTGCTTTCCCCGGTATGAATCGTCTTGGGTGTCCGTTTTTGCGAAGCGGCCCTTTTCACGGAGCTTGTCACACTCTGGATCATGTCCCCGACATCATGCGCGGACTCGACCAACGGATCAACGGCTTTCATCTTTCCTTTTACATCAACAGAAATCTGGTTGGCCGTATGGATCAGTTCTTCGGCCTCCTCTGTAATCCCATTCACAGCGTTCCTCGTGTCAGACAGCGTCTTCTTCGTTTCGTCCAACGTGTTCATGACTCTTCTTAATGTCAAAATCAAATAAGCCACAAGAATCGTAAACGCAATGGCTGCGATAGCCGCGCTCCATTCAAGCATTGAGACCAGCTCCCTCCCTTTACATTAAGTCTATGAAAAAGGGAATTCAGACATTCCTTTACCAGAGTGATGTATGATGGAAAGGTAAATAACGAGAAAAAGGGAGCGAAAACAATGCTTTCATCCTTACGTGCAATCGCCGAGCTGAAATCAGGAAATACACTCATACTGCGGGAACAAGTGTGGCTAAAATACCTTTCTCTTACAAAAGAGAAAAATGTGAATCTAGAACAAGTCGAATCGCTTGAACAGATGGCACAAAATCCGGTGCTGGAATACGTAGAGAGAACACTCCAAGTACTGGACGGGTTGAGTCTTCCTCAAGAAGACAAAGAATTAGTGGAAGAAGTTCTAATGTGGAGTGAAACGGCTAAGTGCGGCCTTCCCCACCAACGAAGAGAGTGGCTTGATCACGGCTTTCACCTCGCCATTCATAATATTGGATCGGCTCAAATTTACGCCTCGGAAATGGAAAAACGACCGGAAGCAAAACGTAATCGTGAGAGGGAGAAGCTTTTATTCGTGCTGATCCTGACACACGGCCTTGCCGGTCAATACATACGGGGTGAAGTCAGGTACTCATCCATGAAGCCTCTGATCGAGGTGGCGACAGAAGATATGTTTCCTCTTCTGTATGCACTGAATCATTGTATCGTAGCGGGAGTATCCACCGGGATCTGGAGCTCGGTACAAAAGGAAATGGAAGAGGTGAACCGCTGGATTTGCGATGGAGAAGTGTCCAAAGAGCAAACGTTCCAAGAAAGACTCCGAAGGCTGCGGAATCTTGCTTCTTTGCGCGGGGAAAACGTTGACGCTGTATACGAGGAATGGCTGAGTTCCAATCCCGATGCAGAAAAGCTTCTGGAACGTTTTTTTCGGAAAACGGATATGTGGTATGTCGAGGCCTCCCTTACGGATTTTACGTTTGAAGAATGTATCAAGATCTTTCTGCTCATTGAACGAAAGACACAGGGGTCTCCTTTGGAACAGCTTTCCTTTGAGCCCTTGATGAAGGAGCTGTATTACGACTATAAAGGCAGAAAGACCGTCAATGTTTATAAAAAAGAATCATAGAATCCTATCTTGCCGAGTGCACAATCGAAGAGATCGTCCAGGGAAAACATCCTGCAAACGAGCATGTGCAGTTGATGGCCGCGCCCCTTCATGAACAGGAAGAAATGGCGGGGGTCGGGTTTTCTTTTTCACGGGCAGGGGAGAAACTGATTGAATTCTGCCAGGAAGCAGAAAAGTCCCCTCTTTATGACCGGGCCATCGTCCTGTTATTTGACCTGTTCAACTTCAGGAAGGATGCCTACGACAGGCTGAACAATGAGCAAACCTACCTTAGTGACATGAATAGCTCACAGGACTTCAAGAAAAAGATTTCTGACTACGCTGTAGGAGAGACAATGGTCGATATTGGTCCGGGGGGAGGAGTCATGTTGGACCTGTTGACCCGTCACCACCCCGGAGCCACCGTCATCGGAATCGACATTGCCGTCAATGTGGTAGAGGAACTGAAACGGAAGAAGCAAAGAGATAGTGCCAAGTGGGAAGTCATGCAGGGGGATGCTCTCAAGCTTGAAAACTACATCGGTATGGAGGGGGCAGACACGATTGTATTCTCCTCCATCCTTCATGAGATGTTTTCCTATATCCCTTACGAGGGCAAAAAGTTCAATCATAAGGTCATCGCCCAAACCTTGGGGAGCGCACTTAAAGCCCTGAGACCAAAAGGCAGAATCATCATCCGGGACGGTATCATGACAGAGCCTTTAGAGCAGAAGCGGATCATTCGCTTCAAAGATCCACACGGTCTCGCTTTCTTCAAGAGATACGCCGGAGACTTCAAAGGGAGAGCGATCACCTATAGTGCAGCAGGAGATGATGCGGTCCTATTGAATGTAAACGATGCGATGGAATTCCTCTATACGTATACATGGGGAGAGGAGGCATACCCCCACGAAGTACAGGAGCAGTTCGGCTATTTCACTCCATCTGCCTTTCGGGAGTTCATCCACAGGACTCTTGGAGACCAAGTGGATATTCTGATATTTGAACATTACCTGCAAGAAGGGTATGAGGGGCATATAGCACCGAAAATCGAGCTTACAGACGAAGAGGGGATTCCAGTACGTCTTCCGGATAGTTCGTGTTTTATTGTGATCGAGAAGAAGTGATGACAATAGGATCAAGGGATATGTTCCATTCGTCCCGAGATATTCTTTTAAGAATATTTCGTTCACCTTTCTAATTTATGTGGTAAGATTCTAAAAGTGGGCAATATGATTCATTTCTATGTTGTTATTTGTGGTTAAATATTCATAGATGACGTGTGGTTTTATTCTTTTCATAACTCGTACGACAAGAGCAAATCCATTGAAAAATGGTGACGCAATGCTAAAGGGGCTAATGTCTTTATGGGCGATGCCTGCCAGCTGCCGAAAACGGACTCCTGCGATTTATGAAACAAAGGGAGGATATGTTGAGAATGTATAAAAAGCGTATTGTGAAAATAAAACACAAGTGGCATTTTGTGAGATTACATTATCACCAGATCTTACTTGATAGTTGTATCGACTCCAAAATTAAAGTGAAGTTACAAAAAAAAGTAAGTTATCACGAAACGAAAGTGAATAACCTAAATACAACAATAAGAAACTTTCAGTAAAAGTGAACGGATACAGATGACGACCTTAGTTCAGATAATTGGCATTTAAGAAAACGTTATTAAAAAAACGAGCAATGAATCTCTTGATTCATTGCTCGTTTTTTTGTTGTTAATTTCTCAAATACCTATTTACTTTCTTCAGGATACTGATCGTAAATCTTCCATCCATCTTTTTCAGTTTTTTTGAGGAAGTAGTAACCATTATTCATTGTAGAATTGATTTCTTTGATCTTACCTTCTGGAGAAACGAATTTCCCATAGTTGCTTGTTCCCGTAACTTTTACTTCAGCAAAACGATTCGTCAGAAATTCTACGGATATTTTCATATTAGTTAAATCAGAAGATAAAGTAACCTCGTACCCCTGATCTATTAATTCGTTGTTACGCCTAACGATATCTGTGGCATAAGCATTGTAAAAGCCAGTTGTGTATTTATTGTACACTTCTATTGAAATGTTCTTTGAAAATGCTTCGGATTCATTTGTTAGAAATTCCTGTACAAAACTTGCTACGTCATTTTCCTCTCCTGAACTTTCAGTCTCATTTGAAAGCGCACGGAACATAATGACTACGGCCTGCACACGATCAGCAAGAGTCCCTGGTTTGAACGTGTTATCACGATGACCCTGAATGATACCTAATGAAGCGGCTTTGTTGATTTCATCTGCGAATCTGGTGTGAGAGGGTACATCCGGAAAGATTTGCCCTACGGAAGCCGGAAAAGGGATGGTATCTTCAAAAGCTCTGACAATCATAGCTGCCATTTGCCCACGTGTAATGAAACTTCCTGGTTGGAATTGGTCTGGCGAAAACCCGTTCACAATCCCAAGTGAACTAGCAGTATTAATATAATCGAAATACCACTTATTAGGGGACACATCTTTAAAAATTTGGGAAGATGAGTTCGTTTCAATTCCCATGGCATTTATTAATATTTTAGTAAACTCAGCTCTGGTAATATTCTTATTCGGTTGAAAAAGCATATCACCGGTCTTAGAATCTAGAAATCCATCAATAATATCTGCTGAAACAAAGTCGTTAACTTCACCAAACCCGAAGTCGCTGACATCCATATCAGTAATGTAGTAGCTTTGTAACGAATTTTCATTTGCGCTGGCATTATTGGAAAAAGCTCCAACCCCTAACAGAAATGAAAGTAAAATAATCAATCCAGTCCTTATGTAATGCACCGTCATTCCCCCTATTGAAATAATTACAACAGAATTGTAACAAATGTTAATGTTATGTCACAATGGTATGTAAGTAGGTAAAACCCGCCCGGCTCTACCGTTACAACTTCCTCAGTCGAACAAGACAAAATAATGTAAGTCTACTAATAATGAAGAATGTTCACTTTAACTCAAGTCTAATAGATATATATTTAGGTGATATATTTTCCATCTAAGGAGGTATTGGTGTTCTCTATGGAGAATGGAATAAAAAGGAATATACTTTTCCAGTTCACAATATATCTACATAATGGGGGTGCGAAAATGAAAAAATTTATTACTTGTTTGCCTGCGTTACTTGTTACTCTTTTACTTCTGACACCTGCTACTTATGCTGCAACATTCAATGATATTAATGAAGGACAACGTTTTTATACGGAAATTACTTATCTTCTAGATAAAGACATCATTACAGGGTATAAAGACGGTACCTTTCGTCCTCAGGAAAAGGTGACCAGAGCAGCAGCTGCCGCAATGATCGGTAGAGCCTTGAAATTCGATGGAGAACAGAGAGAAGCACCTTTTCCGGATGTTTCAAGGGAGAGCTATGCATCTGGTTATATAGCTGAAGCTGTGAATAAAGGAGTCATAAAGGGGTTTCCTGATGGAATGTTTAGACCGGATGCCATCGTGACTCGGGGGCAGATGGCGATCATTATCGCTCGTGCGTTTCACTTAGAAATATCTAAGGATATACTCTTCTATGATATCTCTCCAAACATGAATGCCTTTTCTTCGATAGGAAAAATAGTAGCTGCAGGAATAACTCAGGGGTATGATGATGGAACGTTTCGGCCAGAGGAAGAGCTTTCAAGGGAACAATTTTCCGCTTTTCTCGCTAGAGCCCTGGCTGGCAAATTCAAAGTAACGATGCCTGTCGTGAAGCCTGTACAGATAAATTATCATATCATTGGTGAGGGAATAGAATCTAATCACCATAATGGAAAGCTTTTTGTGCTGAAACCTTTCCAATTCATTTCTCTAAATAAATTAACACATGAAAAAGATCGGGTAATAGTAAATAACGATGTATTAAGATTTGAAAACGAACAGACTATAGTGCCTATAAAAACCGGAATAGGGTCTATCACCATAATCCCAGGGGAAAACGATCGGAAGAAAGCTTATACTTACAAGGTACTTATAGGTGCAAAAGAGGACATTTCAGCTTCCATATTAAATAAACATTTTATGGATCTCGCTAATAACGGCTATTTAAATGGATGTGAATTCTCAGTAGACGATGTGCAATCCAGGGACGTCATGAATTATTATCCGTTTGACCCTGAATGGAAAGGATATTACGAAGGCGGTTATGGAAGGGACTTTAATGGGTGTACCTACTTTGGTGGAGATAGTAATATAGATTCACCCATTGGAGCAATCATTATGGATGGTGGAAAGATCGGTAAAACCCCTGCTGAAATAAAGGATCGAATTGGCAACCCCCTCTCTCAAGGTTATAGTGAAGCCGACGATTCTTGGCTGATGTACTATAGATTGGAAGCAGGATATGAACTATATTTTTCATTCCAGTCTCCAACGTCCAAGCTTAATCATCTACTATATAAGGACAAAGCACTTTAATAATCTTAAATTCCGGGGATTAATTCCTCGGTCTTTTTATACTTAAAAGGAAAGAGGGGCAGGCAAAATGATGAACAATCATAGATAGTTTTACTAATCACGGTCTCATTGTAGTAATAGGAAAAAACTATATGAATTAGAGAATCTAAAATATATTGCTATGAATGTATGTTCTGTGATATCTTTAAATTCTGTGATGAATATTGTTTGAGGTATTTTGTTTGCCACAATAAAAATTATTAAATAGAAGTTGACTTCTGCGAAATTAACTGATATAGTAATAAATGTCCTCGAGAGGACATTGTAATAAACGGCCCATTGGTCAAGCGGTTAAGACACCGCCCTTTCACGGCGGTAACACGGGTTCGAATCCCGTATGGGTCACCAAAGTTTTTTGCGGAAGCAAAATAGCTTGCCGATACAATATGGAGGATTAGCTCAGCTGGGAGAGCATCTGCCTTACAAGCAGAGGGTCGGCGGTTCGATCCCGTCATCCTCCACCATTTTAATCACATAAAACTTACCGTGCCGGTGTAGCTCAACTGGTAGAGCAACTGACTTGTAATCAGTAGGTTGGGGGTTCAAGTCCTCTTGCCGGCACCATTTGGTTTGTGAGCCATTAGCTCAGTTGGTAGAGCATCTGACTTTTAATCAGAGGGTCGAAGGTTCGAATCCTTCATGGCTCACCATTGTTTTTCTCCAATGTGAAAAACAAAAATATATGCGGGTGTGGCGGAATTGGCAGACGCACCAGACTTAGGATCTGGCGCCGCAAGGCGTGGGGGTTCAAGTCCCTTCACCCGCACCAATTCTTTTGCGGAAGTAGTTCAGTGGTAGAACACCACCTTGCCAAGGTGGGGGTCGCGGGTTCGAATCCCGTCTTCCGCTCCAGACTAGCCGGGGTGGCGGAAC
>NZ_NTUP01000019.1 GCF_002561455.1 Bacillus sp. AFS015802
AATTCTTTTCACAGAAAAAGGGACGGACCTTCATTCCTATGACCTGGTCATAGGAATCGAGGTCCGTCCCTCTTATTTTTTATTTTGTACGTTCTAATAGGTTTGCCAGAACGTGTTTTTTGTATGATTCTACTTTGCGTTCTTCGTAGCGGCGCACTCCCGCTTTTTTTAGTTCTTCTACGTACCAGCCTTTGCTTCCGATATGCATTGAAATCAACATCCTTTCTTTGCGTAGTATTGATTGGAATCTCCGACTAACTCTTAAAGAGCTACGTTAAGATTGCTTACGGTTGTACATTGTAACATCTCACTTTTTATGGGAAAAGGGGGTAAACGGAATTTTTCGGATTCATCCTTTTCTGAAAATTTTTTGGGGGAAAAATAAATTTTTTTATGAAAAAAGTGATCCAAATATGAACCACCTCCGTTACCTTGTTGAAAAAGGGAGGCTTGGCGGATCTCGGTCCGGATATAACACGTGGAGAATCAGGTACAATCAACAACATTTGTACCTGGTACAAGCGGCGACCAGAAACCCCCAAACCTGCATTCCTTATATGAATCGGAAGGAGGTGACAAGACGCAGTGCAAAAACGCCTAATTCAGGCTTTGCTTTTTCTTGGAGTCATCAGTATTCCAACCTTTGCTTCAGCAGAGGGAGGACTTCTCTCCAATGTGACGGATGGAGTCAACGCTGTCACGGACAGTGCGACAGCAACCGTGAATGAAGCCGTGTCCGCTCCTGACGAGGAGAAGGACAAACCTTCTGAGGATGGTCAGCAGTCGAGAGGAAATATCCTTTCCAATACAGTTGATTCGGTGACGGAAACGGTCGATGAGACGACAGAATCGGTTACCGAAACGGTGGATTCAGCGACGAAGACCGTGGGTGATACGGTTAACAAAACGGTTGAACACACGACTAAACCAGTTACAGATATCGCAGGGGACTCAGCGGCTCCTGTAACGGAAACGGTGAACAACACTACCAAGGCCGTTACCAAAACCGTTGAACAAACAACGAAATCTGTAACCGGAACAGTGGATTCAACCACGAAAACGGTCACCAACACGGTAGACAAAACAACGAAACCGGTGACAGAATCATTGTCAGACGATAAACCTCTATTGGAGGTGGACCTGTCGGATGATCCCGAAGTGAAAGTGAATACAGGCGTCGTCGATGTCGAAGTATCCAAAGATCCAGAGGTGAAAGTGGATACCGGTACAGTCGAAGCAGACGTTTCAAAAGAACCCTCTGTCAAAGTGGACACGGGAGTCGTTGAAACGCCCGATGAGCCTATAATCGACACAGAGGATCAGGATAATGATGTCCCAGTGGAGACGGAAGATGTTCGAAAGGAACCAGTCAAAAAGGACGTTCCGGTCGAGTCTGATAGGAGCTCCATTAAGATGAGCAAAGCGAAAAGTTTAAGTGAAACCATACTTACAAAACCGGGAAAAGTGGAGGAAAAGGAATCCGTTCAGAACGCAGAACCTGTAAATCAGAAACAACAGCCTTTTCCAACCCGCAAAAAGGTGGAACCGGTCCTGACGACGAATACGATGAATTCAACAAATCAGTCATCCAGTACAAGCGGGATGAGCGGTCAGGTAACAGGAGCTTCTTCTTTATGGGTTGTGTCGGAGAAGCAAGCAACGGCCGTCCATTTCCAAAAGGTCAATATGTACGAAAAAAACAATCTTTACTATGATCAGTGGTTAAACGCACCACCGTCCCAACCACCTCAAACTTCTCTTCTTTTCAAAAGTATATAAACTTAAAAACTTTTAAAAGGAGAGAAAAATAAAATGAGAAAAAATGTATTTAGAACATTGGTTATGACAGGTGGATTAGCAGCAAGTCTTGCAATCGGAGGTCACACAAGCTTAGCAGCAGGGAATGATTCACTGCTGAACAGTAATGATGGAATACTGGAAAACGTCAACATCCTTGATTCAGAAGATGGTCTGTTGAATGGACTTAACATCGGCGGATCAAATGATGAATCGAATGCGGATGCCAGTGCTGATGCAAATGTCATCAATGAAACGGCTGTAGATGAAGAAAATGATTCTGTTTCAACTAACACTGGTACAGAAGCAACTTCAGATGTAAACGCAGCGGTTGAAGGAGAAGAAGAATCAGCGGAAGTGAATGCAGACACAGACGCATCTGTCATGAATGAAACGACAGTAGAGGAAGATTCAGCAACTTCAACAACAGAAGCGGGGACATCCCAGGATGTAAACGCAGCGGTTGAAGGAGAAGACGGATCAGCAGAAGTGAACGCTGATACGGAAGCAGGAGTCATGAATGAAACTACGTACAGCGAAGAAGATGATTCCTTCACTTCAACAACAGAAGCGGGAGCGTCACAAGATGTGAATGCTGCTCTTGAAGGAGAAGACGGATCGGCAGCCGTAGAAACTATGACTGACGCTGGAATCATGAATGAAACCATGTACAATGAAGAAGATGATTCGTATACTTCTACCACTTCCGGGAACCTTGCTTCGGACCTGAAAGCTTCTGCATCTGATGAAGATAATGAAGTGATGGCCGATGCGATGACGGATTCCAATGTGTGGGTTATGACAGAGGGCAGTGAAGAAAACGATTCTTCTAAAACGTCCATCGGTACTGAATCTGCAAATGGTCTAGTACTTGGAACAGAAGACAAAGAAGATGGTGATTCTTCACAAGTAGAAGCGATGAACGATACTTCTTTCATGACAACAGTTGAAAACAGTGACGACTATTCCAAGTTCGAAGCAAATGCAGCGAATAACCTCATGCTTGGTGCTATGACGAACGATGAAGACAATGAATCTGCAGCTACTGTCATGAGCGCAGTGGAAGCGGGACTATGGGCTGAATCCATGGATTCTGAAGAAGAGTATACGAGTGCCGGGTTGAATGCAGGTACGGATACAGCTCTTGGATTCTTATCTTCTAGTGAGGACAATGAATCTTCTCTTCTATCAAAACTTGGTGTAAATGCTGATGCCAGCTACACTCAATGGGAAAATGAAGAGTCTTCAGATTCAGAGTTCAACCTTGGTCTTTCAACAGATCTTGGTCTAAATACAATGTTTCAGTCTGATGATGAAGGAATTGATCTAGGACTGTAATAAAAAACGAAAGGAATGATCCATCTCGGATCATTCCTTTTTATTAATGAACAGCCTTCTTCAGTTCCATTTCTTCTTTTTCAAAGCGCTCGAACATGATGAAGAAGAGTCCGGCACTGATAAGAGCAAGTATGGAAAGAATGATGAACGTCCAATCATACCCCACATATAGAGACAGGGTGATGGATAGAGGTGCAATCGTCCTGGCAATCGTGAAGCGCAGGCTGGCTGCGGCAAAATATTGTCCGCGCATATGATCCGGTGCAAGCTTGGATACGAAGCTTTGCTGGATACCGGCCGTCATCAGTTCCGCGAACGTGAACACCGCCATGCTGATCACAAACATCCATACGGAACTCGTTTGACCAAACATGAAGATCGAAACCGCATAGATGACAGAAGACAGAATGAACACATTTCGTTCACGGAATTTCGTGATCCATCTCGTAATGACCACTGTAAGAAGGGCCACCAGGAATCCATTTTCCGACAGGATCAGTCCGAATACCTGCTCACTCACAAGGGTCAATGACCAGTCCCCGAAGCTGAACAGAGTGGCTTTATCCATGACATCTTTAATATATACGGGAATCAGGAGGTCCAATTGCATGAACGTTTGACCTACCAGGACTCCGGCTAAAATAAACAATAAGAACGTTTTATCGTTGAAAATGACGCTGTAGTCTTTGAATTGATCCGACAACACACTGTGCCAGGCTTTCTTTTTTCCCTCTGTGACAAGAAGCTTGTTCTTATCTGCCGGTGCCGTTTCCCTCGTCATTTTATATAGAAGCAGAGCTAAAAGCATACAAATAAGAGCAGCTGCGAGCAATAATTGAAAACGGTAGTGGACGTAGAAAATGCCTCCTAATATAGGCCCGACCACGACGGCGATATTAATGGATGTATAGAAGACGGCAAACACATGACTCCGGTCTTTCTCATCCACGACGTCTGCGACCATGGCCTGACTTGCCGGCCAATAAAACGAGCCGAACACCCCGACCAAGCTAAAACAGATGAAGCCGATCATGGCAGAATCGAGCCAAGGTGAACTGGCCAGTCCAAAGATCAAAAAAGCAAAGCCTTGTCCAAAGGCCGAGATGACCATCATCCTCTTGCGGCCGAAACGGTCCGCGCAGTAGCCTCCCATCAGATTCGCGAGTACGGCGAATACTTGTGAAAGAACCAATAATAATCCCGCTGTCTGTTTTCCGAACGACTCTGTGAAATAGATCGTCAAAAACGGAAAGAACATCCAGAAGGTAATGTTAATCGCTGCTTCCCCAAACAGCCGGACCTTTAAATTGCGGTCCCAATCCCGAATTCTCATCTAAATCCCTCCCCTTATGAAACTCTAGATGAACTAGATTATCATAGCCCGACAGGACGAAATAAACAAGACTGATTTACTGGTATTTACAAACTATTTACTCATTCGGTATGAAGGCTTGAGATACCAAATTCCCTATTTTGAATAGAGGGGTGGTTGATAGTGAAAATCTCCTTACGGGAGTGTGGATCCAGGTCATCGGCGGTGGAAATGGTGCAAAAGAGACTATGTGTATTGGTTTTTGGCAGATCGATAGGGAGAATGGAGGGATCGGTGCTGGATTGGTCATGGTCTGGAGAGGGGATTGCGTCATTTTCGCGGGTTATTGCGTCAAAATAAAATTTATTGCGTCGTTTTTTTAATATTTGCGTCATTTTACAAAGGGATTGCGTCAAAATTTGGTTAATTGCGTCTTTTTACAAATATAACCATTAGACTGAGCGCTCAGTCAACCTGACTAAAAACAAACCCCCCCATCAAAAAACAAAACCCCAAAAGGCAGCCCAAGCCGCCTCCCGGGGATTCACACTACATACTAAAATTAAAACGCCCAACCACCATCGCGGAATACTGCTTCAGTCGAGCCGTCTTCTTTCACTCCATCAATGTTCATTTTGTCAGAACCAATCATGAAGTCAACGTGCGTGATGCTGTTGTTCAGGCCGTTTTTCTCAAGCTCTTCTTCACTCATTTTCTTTCCGCCTTCGATACAGAATGCATAAGCGTTCCCGATCGCAAGGTGGTTTGATGCGTTCTCATCGAATAATGTGTTGTAGAATAATACATTCGATTGAGAGATCGGGGATTGATGTGGAACAAGGGCGATTTCACCAAGGTAGTGAGATCCTTCATCGGTATCCACAAGGCGCTTCAGGATTTCTTCGCCTTCTTCAGCCTTTACGTCCACGATGCGACCGTTTTCGAATGTGATCGTGAAGTTGTCGATCACGTTACCGCCGTAGCTGAGCGGCTTCGTGCTTGATACCGTACCGTTTACACCGGTCTTAAGTGGAACCGTGAATACCTCTTCCGTCGGCATGTTCGCCATGAATGTCGTTCCTTCTTCGTTCACACTTCCGGCTCCAACCCACAGATGGCCTTTCGGAAGCTCGATGGTCAGGTCCGTCCCTGGTGCTGTGTAATGAAGCTTCTGGTAGTTCTTTTCGTTCAGGTATTCGACTTTTTCGTGAAGGTTTGCGTCATGATCCTTCCATGCCTGTACAGGGTCAGCCTGGTCGGCACGGACCGCTTTGAAGATGGCATCCCATAACAGATCCACTTGCTCTTCTTCAGATGCATCCGGGAATACTTTTGCAGCCCAGTCTTTTGAAGGAGCGGCCAGTACACACCAGCTGACTTTGTCCGATTGGATGAACTGACGGTATTTGGACATCGCTTTACCGGCAACCTTCTGGAAGTTCGAGATGCGATCCGGATTGACGCCTTTTAACAGGTCCGGGCTTGAAGAGACGATGCTCATGAAAGCAGCTCCGCCTTCAGCAAGCGTTTCAACTTCACGTGCCTTCCACTCAGGGAACTCCTGGAATGCTTCATCCGGGGCAAGATCGTATTTCGTACGGTTGACGGTGTCATCGCTCCAGTTTACATATACGTGCTTCGCTCCTACTTCATAGGCTTTCTTTACTACTAAGCGGACGAATTCTGCAGAGTCGATGGACGTGTTGATGACAAGGGTCTGACCCTTTTGAACATTCACTCCGACTTCGACTGCAAGATTAGCGTATTTCTCTAAATTTTGTTGGAAATTAGTCATATGTATTCTCCTTTTTTCAGAATGTTCTATTACATTCTTATTGTATCAGTGCGGACACCGTTTGCAAGTGTTTACACCTATCTTTGTATCGTATGCAATAGAAAGGGAAAGTATTTGTGCATGGCCTTTACGAATATGAACGTTCTATGGCATCGGGGCAAGAAGCATAGCGTATATTTGGACAACTGTACTATAATGATGGAAGTATGATTTTGATGAAAAGGGGGAGGAATCCAGTGCCTTGGAATGTCCTTTTATTACGAATGTCCGCCATTTATGGGTTTATCGGAGCGTTTCTCGGGTCTCATATGGCAGGAGCAGGATCGTATGCATTCAAGCCCATCCACGCCCATATACTGGTGGTCGGCTGGTTGAGCTTATTTGCCTATTCTTCTTATTATCGTTCTTATCAGGTGCCGAAATCTTCTAAACTGGCATTTGCCCATGTGTGGACAACGATCATCGGTTCGATCGGATTGACCGTGGGGATGTGGATGTATAATTTGAATCCATTCAATCTGCCTTCAGGCTTTACGACCGTATTCTACATAGTCGGGGGAAGCACGCTGTTACTGAGCTTTTTCCTGTTTGTGCTGATGACATTTACGTACAGTGAAAGTAAAAAGTAAAGCGCGTTCCCGGTTGATATTCAGCCGTTTGGATCGTAGTGGTCAGCTGCTGATTATGGAGGATTATTCAGCAGCTGAATAATGGTTTATTTTCAGCAGCTGAACTCAAAGCCCACAAAAAAACTTCTCACCGGCATCCGGTGAGAAGTTTTTTTCAGGTTGACGTTTCATCCCGCTCCTGCTCCTGAAAGAGGAACCGGTAGTCCATTGGATTCTGGATGAGGTCGGACAGGGTGTAATCATCGAGGACAGAGAGATAGGCGTTCAATGCTTTACCAAGGACATGCTTCAAACCGCATACCGGTGTGATGATGCATGAGTTGTTTTCGGCATCGAAGCATTCGACAAGATGAAAATCCTCTTCGGTCGCACGGACAAGTTTTCCTATATTTATGTCTTCAGGGGACTTGGCAAGTTTGATTCCGCCGTTTCTGCCACGGATCGTTTCGATCATCCCCATTTTTCCGAGTTCATATGTCACTTTCATCAGGTGATTCTTTGAGATGCTGTAGGCATCTGCGATTTCTTTTATATTAGAGAGCTCGTCCTTCGGTTTTGAAGCGAGGAAAATCAGGACCCTCAGTGAGTAGTCAGTATATAATGTTAGTCTCATGTATCTCACCTTTCCGTTCCGTTATATCCATTATACAGAAGGAAGTAAGCCTGTGTCTAAATGTGGCTGTTTTGTTAAAGATGTATTTATGATATTTCTTTAATGGAAAAGTAGGAGTAGTCTAAAGATGTATTCAAAATATATCTTTAGAGGTGACCGATATGCTATCTCAAAAAACCATCGAAATCGTGAAATCCACTGCTCCTGTCTTAGAGGTCAAAGGAACGGAAATAACGTCTGTTTTTTATAAAAACCTATTCACAAACCATCCGGAACTACTGAATATTTTCAATCATGCCAATCAGAAAAAGGGAAGGCAGCAAACCGCATTGGCCAATACGGTGTATGCCGCTGCACAGAACATTGATAAGCTCGAGAGTATTATTCCTGTAGTGAAGCAGATTGCCCACAAGCATCGAAGTTTGGGAGTGAAGCCTGAGCATTATCCGATCGTAGGGGAGCATTTGCTTCAAGCGATCAAACAGGTGCTGGGTGAGGCAGCGACAGATGAGATCATTGAAGCATGGGGAGAAGCATATGGTGTCATCGCCGGAGTGTTCATCGATGTGGAAGAAGAGATGTATCAAGAAACGGAGAACAAAGAAGCTGGATACAGAGACTTCAAACCGTTCATTATCGCAAAAAAGGTAGTGGAAAGCGAAGTCATCACTTCTTTCTATCTTCAACCAAAAGAAGGGGGCCATGTCCCGACTTACATGCCGGGTCAATATATTTCTGTGCGGGTGACGATCCCTGGTGAAGAGTTCACTCACATTCGTCAATACAGTCTATCAAGCGCGCCAATGGAGAATCTTTTCAGAATTTCTGTGAAAAGAGAGGCAGAAGGTAATCCGGAAGGCAAGGTGTCCAATTTCCTTCATGATCAAGTATTCCCAGGAAGTGAGATTGAAGTCAGTGCACCGGCAGGAGATTTCTATTTAGAGGATGGCGATTCACCAGTTGCGTTTATAAGCGGGGGAGTAGGGATCACGCCTATGATGAGCATGCTCGAACAGGTGGCGAGAACCACACCGGAGCGTAAAACGGCGTTTATCCATGCGAGCAGACATGAAGGCGTCCATGCCTTTAAAGGTGAGGTCGACAAGCTCATGACGGAACTCGAAAACGGGGAAGCCTGCTATATCTATGAAAATCCGCGGGAGGAATCTCTATCCCTTAAAGGATACGTAAACAAAGAAATCCTGAAGCAGTTTGTGGACGCGGGTACAGAATGCTATGTGTGCGGTCCGGCTCCGTTTATGAAAGCGGTCATCGGGACCTTGAAGGAGATGGGTGTATCCACGGTCCGATTTGAATTCTTCGGTCCTGCGATGGATTTAAGCAAGCAGGAAAGCGTGACGGTTTAACGATTTGAAAATTAATGCATGTCGACGGTGGAAACAGAAAAACGCGCAGGGTATCCCTGGCGTTTTTCGTCTTTAGTAGCGGTGTTCATCATTATCTTCACGATTTTTAAACGCTTCTTGTGTCACAATCAGTTCTTCATCGCCCGCTGCGTCTTCAGAGTGTTTAGGGGATGTACTGTTTTGAGGGAAGTTTCCTGGATGTCCCTTTTTCTTTGATTCAAATGATTTTCCACGTGCCATGTCAGCCACTCCTTTTCATTCGTGATACAGATAGTTTTTCCAGCCCAACCTGAAAATATGTGAAGATGAATTGTCAGAAAATAGACGCATCTGATCTGTTCAGGACTTTGTCGGATTGGATATACTGGTCATAACAGGCCCGCTGCTTTTAGGAAGGCCACTTGAGGAGGGGTAAAGTTGGATTTTTCAATGATTGTGTCAGAACATCGAATCAAGAAGGCATATGAGGACGGGGAGTTCAAGAAGCTGCCTGGCTACGGGAAACCGCTTAATCTGGACGATGATCTTGGTGTCCCCCAAGAATTGAAGATGGCCCACCGGATGATGAAGAATGCAGGGTACACCATGGATGAAATGAATGTCAAAAAAGAAATGATGCGGATTGAGGACTTGATCAGGGTATGTGATGATGATCTGGAAAAGAAGGAACTCGAGCAGAACCTGAATGAGAAAATGCTGAAGTATAACAGTATGCTTTCGAAGAAGCGGATCAATACGAATAGTTTGTTATTCAAAAATTATGAGCATAAACTGGAAGGCAAGCTGCTGAAATAAGAAAACACCACTTTCTGCGATGAAAGTGGTGTTTTTCTTATTATTTCGGCTCCTGGTCCTCTTTAAATAAGAAGAAGGAAATCACTCCGGATAGGAGCGTGCCCCCGATGATGAGCATGATCTTAGAACCAAGCTCGATCTCGGAATAGTATTTGCCGAGCATCCAATAACAGGCAACGGCTACGAGTATCATGATGGGAATGATCATGGTGAATCGTTTTTTCAATAGTGCCACATCCTTTAAAGCTGCTGCACTTAGTTTACCACAGATTACGCGTTGACACTGTGCTGAATTCGCTCTGCACTTGTGGCAGTATCTTGAACATATTGTGCGATCGTACGGTTGTCACCATGAAGGGTTTCGATGGTGGCACTGATTTCTTCAAGTCCCGCAGATGTCTGTTGGATGACAGCCGCCAATTCCTTGGTTGACAGCTCGGCTTCCTCGGTCTGACCCCTGACATCAGAAGCGGTGGAGGTAAGGCGTTGGAATTCGTTTGAGAGGACGTCAAGCTTCTCACGAAGTGTCGTGAAATAAGATGTCACTTCTCCTGTTGCCCCTACGTTTTCATTTAGTTTCTCAGAGCTTAGATTCATGATGTCAACGGCTGAAGAGTTCACGGCGTTAACGGAAGCCAGGTTGTCGTTGATGCGTGTCGCCGTGTTCCGCGTAATTTCCGCCAATTTCCGGATTTCATCGGCCACTATACTGAATCCACGACCTGCTTCCCCTGCCCTTGCAGCCTCGATGGACGCATTTAGAGCCAGTAGATTCGTTTGGTCCGTAATATCCTGGATGCTTCCGATAAAGGTATTGGTTTCTTCAATTTTACTTGTGAGCTCTTTAAAGGTTTGATGAAGGCCTTCGATGATATTTTTCAGCTCGATCATATTCTCCTGAAGATCCATGACGCGTTCGCTTCCTGTAACGGCAATGGCATTCGCATCGCTGGAGTGGGAGGTAAGATCGTCCGAAAGCCTTGCTACTTCTTCCATTTTACTCATCGTCGTTTCGGTCACGAGAGCGATGTTGTTGATCTGATCACTTTGAGTGACACTTCCCGCAGAAATTTCATTCACAGCCGTTTTCATCTCATCATGTGAGACGAGGTGGGTTTGAACCTGTTCGTTGATTTGGCTGATGCTCGATGAGATGGTCGCTAATTCCTTTTGCAAAAAGTTTCGTTGTTCTTCTTTTTTCCTGCCTTCGCTTTCAGTCATGTGGATGAATTCCTGAAGTTGTTTGAATTGCGAGCGGTTTAAATGGATCACGACGCCAAGTACTACGCCGATCAAGACGTAAACCAGAAGGGCAGGTACATATAACTCGGCATAGATGACATCGCCTTCAGGTGCCAGCACCCCGTTCAGAATAATCAATACCAGACCGGATAGATAACCGACTCCAAAGATCACCGGATTGAAATGAATGGCGCTGACCACTGCTAAAAAGAGGAGTGTAACTAAATCGGTAGGATTGGCCCCTTCTAAAAACTGCCAGACTCCCATCAGGGCATATACTGTCGGAATGCTGAAATAAACATAGGAATGCGGTTTCTTTAAAATCATTTGCAGCACAACGAAATATCCTGCAAGAAAAGTAATTTGCAGGGAAAAGATGGTTACAGTGATCGTACCCGACTCATTGATGATCGAATACGAGAGGGCGGCTGCAAGGCTGATTCCGTACGTGATCAAGAGCAGAAGATTCTTTCTTTTACTATCGACTTCTTTCAATTGCTTAGGGGTCATGACATTTCTCTCCTTTTTAATAAAACACCCATATATTCCATATATCGACAAAAACAGATGGCGCTTTCATAACGTTTTACGGTAATTTCAAGAAAATTTTGAACGGAACTTCCACTCAAGAATCAGCGTTTCCATCCGATATTAGTAATAGACTACGATGAGTAAGGTGGAGCGATCAGATGGATAAGACGTCTTTGATAGGAGTCATTTTAGGATTGATAGCGGTTGGGGTGGGGATGGTATTTAAAGGGGTAAGCCCGGTTGCCTTATTGAACCCTGCAGCCATTTTGATTATTTTACTGGGGACGGTGGCCGCTGTGACCATTGCCTTCCCGACACACGAAATCAAAAAAGTACCGAAGCTCTTCGGCATACTGTTTAAAGAACAAAAACTGCAGGACCCGAAGGAAACGATTCAGTTCTTCTCACAAGTCGCGGATCTTGCCCGGAAAGAAGGACTGCTTGCACTCGAAGCCAAAACACAGGAAGTGGAAGATCCATTCCTGAGGGACGGACTTTCACTGGCGGTGGATGGTCAGAGTGCCGATTACATAAGGGATGTCCTCCATGAGGAGATCGATGCCATGGAAGAGCGTCACAGTGCAGGTGCTCTCATCTTTACCCAGGCGGGGACGTATGCGCCTACACTCGGTGTGCTCGGAGCCGTCATCGGATTGATTGCAGCCCTTAGTCACATGGATAATACCGATGAGCTTGGTTACGCGATTTCAGCTGCGTTCGTTGCGACATTGCTTGGTATCTTTACGGGATACGTGCTGTGGCACCCTTTTGCCAACAAGCTGAAACGGAAATCCAAACGTGAAGTTCAAATGAAAATGATGATGGTGGAAGGCATCCTTTCCATCATTGAGGGAGAATCTCCCCGGGTCATTGAACAGAAGCTGGCATCCTATTTACCGGCAAGCGAACGGATCTTGTTATTAAAGGGGGATGAGGATGAGGCGGCGTAAGAAGAAACATGATGACGAGCATATGGATGAATCCTGGCTGATTCCTTATGCCGACTTACTCACCCTGTTACTGGCACTGTTTATTGTCCTTTACGCATCGAGCTCGGTGGATGCCCAAAAATTCAAGGAGCTTTCACAGGTGTTCAGTGAAATCTTCACCGGCGGCACAGGGATGATGGAGTATCCAAGCCCTGTTGCACCCCAGCAGTCTAGTGACCAGGAAGAGAAGCAGGCGGCTTCATCCGGGAATGAAGAGGAAAAAGAGAAGGATATAAGTAAGGAAGAGCTGGATAAACAGGCGTTTCTGAAGGATCAGGAAGAGCTGAAGGAAATCCAGGAAAAAATCAACGAATATATCAAGACGAATAATCTGGAAGTGCAATTCGTCACAAAGCTGACGGATGAAGGCCTGCTCCTGACGATTCGTGACAATGTATTATTCGACTCGGGATCTGCGACGGTCCAGGGGAGTGATCTGGGCGTAGCCGGGGAATTATCAGAACTCCTTGTCATGAACCCGCCCCGGAACATCATCATCAGCGGCCACACAGACAATGTGCCCATCAGAAATGCGGAATTCGACTCGAATTGGGAGCTCAGCGTCATGAGGGCGGTCAATTTCATGAAGATCATTCTAGACAACCCCGCCCTTGATCCTCAATGGTTCAGTGCGAAAGGCTTCGGGGAATTCGAGCCGATCGCCGACAACGGGACGGCAGAAGGACGGGGTCAGAACCGTCGGGTGGAAGTGTTGATACTGCCAAGGGTGACAGAATAGAAAAAGAAACTGCAGCTGGTTGTCGGCTGCAGTTTTTTGTGTGTAGTTAATAGCATATTTCCGGGGAAATGGTTGGATGCTGTCGTTGGAAAGGGGGAATTGTCGGATGACAGGCAAAGCATGAATGCAAAAAAGACCTTCATGACAATAGACCCCATTTGGCAGGAATTCACCTAAATATGTTTTAGCTTTCCTAATTTAGGGAAAAGTTTGGAAAAGCATATAGAAGTAGTGGCTAATCTTCCTGGATTCGGGGTCTTCACAAAGGAAATCGATCATTTTTTACATACTTAGGCATCTTCAACTATTCACCCCGGTCAGTATTCCAAATGTTAGCCATTGCCTCTATCAAAGGAGGAGCACGATTGGATACGTTTTTTGACATCGTAGGTAAGGTATCGGCATGGTTATGGGGTCCACCATTGATCATCGTACTGGGTGCAACTGGTTTGTACTTAACATTTTTATTGAAGTTCATACAATTTCGCTATCCTCTCTACATATTTAAGCAAACGATAGGAAGCGTCTTTAAGAAGCCAAAAGGTGAGGGGACGGTGACGCCGTTACAGGCGTTGACGTCTGCCCTTTCATCCACGATCGGGGCAGCGAACATCGTCGGTGTCCCGGCAGCCATCATGTTCGGGGGACCCGGTGCGGTCTTCTGGATGTGGGTGATTGCTTTAATCGGAATGGCACTTAAGTTTTCGGAGAGTGTGCTCGCTGTCCGTTATCGTGAGAAGAATGAAAAGGGAGAATATGTGGGCGGACCCATGTACTATATGACGAAAGGATTGAACATGAGGTGGCTTGGCGTCTGGTTCGCCTTTGCCCTCATGATCGAGCTGATCCCAAGTGTGATGGTGCAGGGGAATGCAGTGGCGTCGACGGTAGAGGAAACATTTAAAGTGGACGGTCTGATCACAGGCATTGTCGTTGCACTCATCGTCGTATTGATCGTATTTGGCGGGATAAAGCGTATTGGGAAAGTAACGGAGGTCTTTGTTCCGTTCATGGCCCTGATTTATGTAGGGAGTGCATTGGTCATTCTCTTTATGAACGTTGACGCAGTGCCCGAATTCTTCAGTCTCATTCTGTCGAACGCATTTCAACCCATGTCGGCAATGGGCGGTTTTGCCGGTGTAGCAGTGGCGGAGACGATCCGTTGGGGATTTGCCCGTGGTTTATACTCCAATGAGGCAGGACTTGGAACGGCACCCATCGCCCATGCAGCGGCGCAAACCGATCATCCCGTCAGACAGGGGCTTTGGGCGATTGTTGGGATCGTAATCGATACGATCATTGTATGTACGGCGACGGCTTTTGTCGTATTATCATCCGGGGTTTGGACAGCAGAGAATGCACTGGATGACCCATCAGCGCTTACCACGGAAGCATTCACGAATTATTTCGGTGAATTCGGAGGAATCCTTGTCACGATTTCATTGATTTTCTTCGTATTATCGACAATTATCGTCATTGTCTTTTATGGAGCAAAACAGGCTGAATTCCTGTTCGGCTGGAAAACGGCACAGGGAATCAAAGTGGTGTATACCCTTGCCATCATCCTTGGTTCCGTCGGAGCGGCAAAGGTCATCTGGCAGTTCCTCGATTTGGCCCTTGCAGCCATCCTGATTCCGAATATCATTGCGGTCCTTCTGTTAAGTAAAGAAGTGAAGAGGCTTACCAACGAGTTCTTTACGTCGGATGAATATTATTTAAAAGATACAGGTAAGGTGAAAGAAAAGAAAATATCTTAGCTTGATAGACTTGTTTTTCCCGAGGGAGAAGCAGGTCTATTTTTTTGTCTGCCAACTTCCAACTTGTGTAAATTTAAACAAAAGTTTAGAATATTAACAAAAGTTACTTTTCTTTATAGGGGTGGGAGAAAGTGAACGCGAAAGAAAAACTTTTATTGTCATTAATTGAAGAGAATCCGTTCATGACGCAGCAGGAGCTTTCAGAGAGAAGTGGGATTTCCCGGTCGGCTGTAGCCGGTTATATTTCAAATCTGGTTAAACAGGGTAAGATTTTAGGCCGTGCCTATGTCGTGCCGAAAGAAAACGGCATCACCTGCATAGGCGGTGCCAATGTGGACCGGAAGATGCGGTTGATGGGCGGACTGATTCCGGAAACCTCCAATCCTGTGAAAACGGAACAGACGAGTGGGGGCGTGGCTAGAAATATCGCCGAGAACCTTGGGCGGCTCGGGAAATCCGCTAAACTGATCACAGTTGTCGGGGAGGATACCGAGGGAAGCTGGCTACTGCAGCAGACGAAAACCTTCGCGGATGTTTCCGGTTCAGAAAGACTTGTAAACGAAAGTACAGGAGCTTACTCCGCCATATTGGACGAACAGGGGGAGATGATGTTCGCCATGGCAGATATGAACATTTATGAAAGCGTTGACATCTCATTTATTGAGAAGCGGTGGGGGTTGATTTCGTCTTCTGAAATGGTGCTTCTGGACACGAATTTTCCAGAAGATGTGCTGATATACATCATGCGAAGATGTCAATCCGAGGGGGTGCCGTTGACGGTCATCCCGGTTTCCGCTCCAAAGGTAAAGAAACTCCCTTCTTCATTAGAGGGCGTTTCATGGTTCATCTGCAACAAAGGGGAAGCCGAGATGTATCTGGATATGAAGATCGAAACGGAGGGCGATTATTTTAAAGCCGCAAAGGACCTTACCTTAAGAGGAGCGGAGCGTGCGGTCATCACCCGTGGAGATCAGGGTCTTGTTTATTACACGACATACAAAGAGGCGACGGCCATCCTGCCTCCAAAGGTAGCCGTACAGGACGTAACGGGAGCAGGGGATGCCCTCGTCGCCGGCATATTATTCGGTTATTTAAAGGGGTCCGATACAGACGGGGCGTGCCGGATCGGTGTGATTTGCTCGTCGATCACGCTTCAGTCTGAACACACGGTGGCACCGACTCTGAACAGAAGCAAGCTGCAACAGGAATTCAGTCTATATTATTAGGGGGAAATGGTGATGAATATCAATACGTATGTGGAATACTCAGAGGAAGTAAAGGAAGCTAAACAGAACGGAAAGGCCCTCGTCGCACTGGAATCCACGATCATTTCCCATGGGATGCCGTATCCTCAAAATGTGAAGACGGCACGTGAAGTGGAGGATATCATTCGCTCGAAGGGAGCGGTACCGGCTACGATTGCCATTCTGAACGGAAAGATCAAAATCGGCTTATCCCATGAAGAGCTTGAATACTTAGGACAGGCGACGGGTGTGATCAAAGCGAGCCGCCGGGATATTCCTTATATCCTTGCATCAAAAAAGGACGGGGCGACGACGGTGGCGGCGACAATGATTTGTGCCGGGCTTGCCGGCATTCCGGTCTTTGTCACGGGTGGAATCGGTGGCGTGCACCGGAACGCGGAAGTGACGATGGATGTTTCGGCAGATCTTGAGGAGCTCTCCTTATCGAATGTGGCGGTCGTATGCGCCGGAGCCAAATCGATATTGGATATCGGCCTGACCCTCGAGTACCTGGAAACAAAGGGAGTCCCCGTCTTAGGTTATAGAACAGACAGCCTGCCGGCATTTTATACAAGGAGCAGTCCTTATGACGTAAATTATAAAGTCGAATCGGCAGAAGAAATAGCGAATCTATTAAAAGCCAAATGGGATCTTGGTCTTAAGGGTGGAGTCGTCGTCGCCAACCCGATCCCTGAAGAGGATGCCATGGACGAATTCGAAATGGACCGCATCATTGAAAGAGCCTTGAAGGAAGCGGAGGAACAAGGGATTAAAGGCAAGGAAGCGACGCCGTTCCTCCTTGGGAAAGTGAAGGAGCTGACGGATGGGAAAAGCCTGACGGCGAATATCGCGCTGGTCAAGCATAATGCCCGTGTCGGGGCCGAAATTGCCGTTCGATACGCTGAAAGTAGCGGGGTCGAAGTATTTTGATCGTGGATGAAAGCAGGTTACCCGGTTTTTTGGGGTGAATGGACATTGACCATTTATATGTTCTTAGAGGTAGGGTAAAATGGTGATAAATAACGTTACAAAAAAGGAAGGTACTATGGCTGAAATGCACCCCTATCATGCATTGAATGTAGATTCAATTCCAGTCCCGGCAGCAATAATCGATGTGAAACAGCATTTTTTTATAGAAGAAAATGAAGAATGGAGAGGGATCACCCTCAAGGAAGACAATCTTCTTCTGAAAATTATGGAAGACGAGGATTATTCCATTCGCCTGAATCAGCAATCGTACAAATTCAAACGAAAACCGATCGATGATTCCAAAGCATTGGTCATGATGATCCCACAGGGTTCCGGTGTGCCGCATGATCATTCTCATTCGGCCATTTATGAGTCCCTCATCCACAACACCCCGACGTGTGTATGTATCATCAATAAAGACGGGAATGTCATGGAAATGAATCATTCCTTCCAGGAGCTGTTCCAGATTTCCGATGATATTCTCGGTGAGTCCCTGTGCAGGCAGTCCCCCCTTCAGAATCAACCCTTTATGACAATCGTCAAGAATGGTTTGAAAGGGTTGAATACGACAGGTGAAGAAGTGACCTTCGATATGGGGAAACAGGGGAAGATCACCTGCAATATCACAATTTCACCGGCGAATTATAAAACAGATGGGACCGTGGATAGTGTAGGGATCATCCTCCACGATATCACCGAAAAGAAAAACTATGAAAATGAGCTGATGTCCTTAAAGGTGGAACTGGAAAATACCCTTCGCCTTCAAAAGACGATCACCTACAAGATTAAGAAAAAAGATCAAGACTTTATCATTGAAATGGCTGCGGGTGAGCTTTTGAATAAGCTGAACCTGACGCCATCAAAGGTGATCGGGAAGACAATCCAGGAAGTGTTCGATTTCCATCACTTAGGGAAAATCCAGCCGAAGCTGAAGCGGATATGGGAAACAGGAGAAGAACTGACGTATGAAGATGAATACAAGAAGTTGGAGTATTTGGCCTCCATCGTCCCTGTGTTTCAAAAAGGTGTCGTCGTCGAGATCATTGTTTCCATATCAGACATATCCTTGATCAAGGATATCCAGAGAAAACTGATGGAAAGCGAGCAGAAGTACAAATCGATCGTAAAATACAGTCCGGACAATATCTATATGGTCGATACAAATGGGATCATCCAGGAAGTGAATCCCGCCGTGAAAACCCAGTGGGATCACATCTCTCCCCATATGATCGGCAGTCATTTCAGTAAGTTCATCGCAAAGGGCAGCAAGGAGACGGCCATCAAACAATTTGAAGTCGCCCTTAGGGGAGAAGCGTCAAGATTCGTGACCACCTTTGAAAATGGAGAAGGTGGCAAAAGCCATGTAGCCGTGACCAATATCCCCATCCGGGTGAAAAATAAGGTCATCGGGATTTACGGCTTCGGGCAGGACATCACGGAAAAATTGAAGATGGAAGAAGAGCTGAAGGAAGCGAAAGAACTGCTTGAAGCGTACTTTGAGCATGCCGGGGATGGCATTGCCTTATTGGATCCCGAAGGAAACGTATTGAAGGTGAATCAACAGTTTGAATCGATGTTCGGGTGGACGAAGGATGAAATTACCGGAAGTAAGATCACCTTCCTGCATCAGGAAGATCAGGTCGGGCAGTTCAAGCAGAATCTTGAGACGGTGAAAGACGGGAAACGGATCAAAGATTATGAAACCGTCCGGTACCGAAAAGACGGTTCTCCGGTGGAAATCGCTTTTAATATGAATCCGATCTTAAATGATAATGGCAGCCTGATCGGTATTTCCGCGATCATCCGTGACCTATCAGAGAAGAGGCGGAACGAGGATCTACTGAAGAAGTCAGAGCAGCTGGCGATGATCGGACAGCTTGCTGCCGGGGTCGCCCATGAAATCAGGAATCCCCTGACCACTCTGAAAGGCTTTCTTCAGCTCATGAAGGAAAATGCCGAGGATGACTTTTACCTTGGTGTCATCCAGGGTGAACTTGACCGGATCGAAATCATCACCAATGAATTCCTGGCGCTGGCGAAACCAAGGGCCGTCAAGTTTTCCCTGACATCCCTGACGAGCCTCCTTACAAGCTCTGTAGAGTTCATTAAGATGGAGTGCCTGAAGCAGGGGGTCGATGTGAGGTTCTCAGTGGAAGAAGCCGAGATCTACTGTGATTCCCACCAAATGAAACAGGTCATCCTGAATGTGATGAAAAATGCCCTGGAAGCGATGCCTTCAGGTGGACTCCTCAGTGTCCATCTTGAAAAAGAGGACGGCTACGGGAAAATCTCGATTCAGGATAATGGAAGCGGGATCCCGCCCGAACGCATGAAGCATCTGGGCGAACCGTTCTACAGTACGAAAGAAAAAGGGACGGGACTCGGACTGATGATTTGTCAAAAGATCATCAAAGAGCACCACGGCTCACTATCCATTCAGAGCAATGTAAGCGAAGGGACCACCGTCACGATCCTCTTACCGATTGCAAAAGAAAAGTAGAGCGCACTCCACGATTGAGAGTTGAATCTTGTCGTGGAGTTTTTTTATTTCCTCTGGTATTGTCGATTTTTCAAAGGGGGACAATCCGACAAATAATGAAATGTATTGGAGGGGGGAAGCCTGCATCGCTGATATTTTCCGGGAAATAGTGGGTTCTGCAAAATTCTTCGTTGTGCTCTTAAAGAAAGAAAGTTGTCACCTCATGGCGAGAGCACACCGGCAAGTTTCAACATCCAGGAAATAGGATATAGGAAGTGAAAGAGGTGAGGAGAGATGAAGACGAACGTGTTGATAAGCGGTGGAGGCATCGGCGGTCTGACACTAGGGCTGAAACTCGCCCAATGCAAGATCGATGTGACCGTCGTCGAGCGGTTACCGGGGCCGGGTTCCGTCTACAAAGGAGAGCTCCTCCAGCCGAAAAGCCTGGAAATATTCGATTCACTGGGGGTCATTGACAAGGTCTTTCAAAACGGACACAGCATCTCGGACCTGGAACTGATCGAATTGAAACATTCCAAATCGAAAGCTGAACATTCCACCATGAGCTATTCGATCCTTCCGACATCATACCCTTTTTCACTCATGATCCATCACGAAACGCTGAAGGATATCCTGAGGGAAAAAGGAGAGGAGTATCCCTCGTTCCATTACCGGGCGAATACCGCCTGTAAAAAGATAAGCGGTCATACCGTGACCATCGAGGACCGGGAGACGAAGGTGGAACAAGAGATTCATAGTGACTTCATAATCGGGGCTGAGGGAAGGAGCTCGGTGACCCGTGACTATATGGATGTGGAAGTAAAGGAGAAGAAGTATAATCATCATTTCCTGACCGTCACATTCCCCCGTCCGGAACAAATGGTGAAGGGGCGGATCATTTCTACATATCAATCATTCCTGGGTCTCTTTCCGCTCCCGAATAATGAAGTGAGATCCGTTTATCTCATCCCGGCAGGTGAATACAAAACACTCCGGAAAAAACCGATTTCCGAGTTTCATAAACTCTACGTCGAAATGTGCCCGGATCTCGACGGGTATGTGGACCAGATAGAAGATTGGAAGAAGATCCAGCTGATGGTCCCGTTGAAATATCATGCGGAAACGTATGTGAAGGATCACCTTGCCCTCATCGGGGACGCCGTCCATACGGTTCATCCCATGGCCGGGGAAGGCATGAACATGGCGATACAGGATGGCAGCATCCTCGGGGAACTTCTTTGTGACATGTATGCAGAAGGGAAACTGGATCCGGCCAATCTGGAGTGGTATCCAAAGGTACGGAAAAGGAGGGTCGCCCACCAGATGCATCTAAGTCACTTATCTGCCCTTGTCTACTCTTACCCATACAGGCCCGTGGGATGGCTCCGGAATAAGAGCCTGCAGAGGATGGAAAGGGATTCGATTTCCCACTATAAGCAAATGCTCAACATCTCGGGTCTCGGCATGTGGAGGGAAACCCTTTATGACCGGATGATACAGGGAGGCATGCTCCCCATCAGGCGTGACTCGTTAACAGAAGATGAGAAATCAATGACCAAATTTACGGCAGACCAGGATTACCCCTGGAAAGGAAAGGAGGCACTACAATGATTGGAGAGATGGTGAAGGTATGGCGGGCACGGACATGGATGAAAAAGAATGTACCGTTCCTATACAGCTGGCATGCTTACGTCGGATATGAGATGGACCTGTTCGATAGTTTTACAGAGCCTGCTTCGATTCAGGAAGTGGCGATTGCAAGAAACATCGAAATGGATCTCCTCGAACAATGGGTGGAGGTAGGAATAACCATCAAGCATCTGAAACGGGTGGAGGATTCGAAAGTCACGACGAGGAACAGGTGGAAGCTTCCGACATCCAAAAAAGATCCCCATTCATCAGGGATCCTCCTGAAAGAAATGATGGAACTGCATATACCGGCCCTGTTGTCGTACCCTCAATTATTGCGCAATCAGACGAGACAGCACTTCAACTCGGATGTCCATGGTTCGACTGTCGCGAAAACGTCGATCCTGTTGGAACGCTTTGCCTTTCCCAAGGTGCAGAAAGCGATTAAAAAATACAACGTGAATTCCATATTGGACCTTGGCTGCGGTGAAGGCGGTTATGTGAAGAGGATAGGTGACCGCTATCCCGATAAGAGAATGGTAGGGATCGAGATACATGAGGCAGTCGCGAAAGCAGCTGAAGAATCGCTCAGTGACTATGAAAATATTGAAATCCTGTGCAAGGACCTGCATGAATATGAGCCCGGACAGCGCTTTGACATGATCATGGCCAATAATCTCTTTCACTATATTGATCCATCCGAACGCCTGCAATTCTTTGAAAAGGCTTCGACATGGCTCGGGTCAGAAGGACTCTTCTTTGTTCTGACTCCGATGCAGAAATCAAAGCACGGGAAGCAGTTCTCGAGTGCCTTCAACAGCTTCTTCATGACCTTCCAGAACTTATACCCGATCCCTTCCCAGAAGGAAATGGAAACACTCGCCGGGAAAACCAATTTCAAGGTCGAGTCCGTCGAACCGATCGTGAAAGAAGGCGGATGGTACGTGATGATTTTCAGGAAAAACTGATCCTTTTGAAGGGGGTTGGTTTTTTTGTTTTTTGGGGGGGCGAGGGTACTGGATATTGGTGTTTTCAGCTGTTGAATAATTGGTGAAAATCAGCAGCTGAATAACCCAGTAAAGTCAGCAGCTGAAACATCCTCAAATATCACCTGTCAAAACCCTAAGCTGAATCACCGGCTGAACCCCCATGACCGCACACCCGTCACAATTATTTTCACCAAACAGGGTAATCGTCCATCGGTTTAGGGTAAAAATAGAAAGGAAGATCATGAATGTGGAGGAGAGCCAATTGAGTAGACACGATGTATATGATTGTATCGGAATCGGGATCGGTCCGTACAATTTAAGCTTGGCGGCCCTGATGGAGGAGAAGACGGATCTGAAGGTGAAGTTTTTCGATCAGACGCCTGAGTTCCAGTGGCACCCCGGGATGTTGATCAATCTGACGGATCTGCAGGTTCCGTTCATCGCGGACCTGGTGACGTTCGCGAATCCCCAGAGCCGGTACAGTTATTTGAATTATTTACATACCCATAATCGTTTATATAAATTTTTCTTTTTTCAAAAATTTGAAATGCCAAGGCAGGAGTACAATGATTATGCCCGCTGGGTAGTCAGTCAGCTTGGCTCTTGTCAATTTCATAGCGAAGTGATCGGGGTCACGGATGTTGGCGACTGCTATAAAGTCGTGATCGATAACCGCTTGACCGATGAGCGGGAAATTTATTATACAAAGCACGTGGTGATGGGGACAGGGAGCAAGCCTCTGATTTTGGACGGAATGGAAGGGCTTCCGGATGAGGATGTTCATCATACAAGCAAATACCTCTTTTATAAGAACAAGACGCTGGAAGGATCCGCGATTACGATTGTGGGATCCGGTCAAAGTGCTGCCGAGGTATTCTTTGATTTGCTGAAGGAGCAGGAACATCATTCCTATCAGCTGACGTGGCTGACCCGTTCAGAAGGGATCCTGCAGCTTGAGTCATCAAAGCTCGGGCAGGAATTCTTTGCGCCGGATTATGTGGATTATTTTCACGGGTTGTCGTATGAAAAGCGGATGGAAGCCCTGAAAACGCTGGATCAGCTCCGGAATGGAATCGATCCCGATACCCTCAATCAGATTTACAACATCCTTTATAACCATTCGGTCGGCGACCAGTCACCGAGCATTACGATCCAGCCATTGACGGAAGTGAATAAGATCCGGGATGAGGGGGATGGCTACGTCTTGAATTGCCGCCAATGGCAGGAAGAGCGCGATTTTTCCCATCAAAGTGATAAGGTGATTTTGGCGACGGGGTACAAGCCGAATATCCCAGAGTGGTTTTTTGATGAGTTCGAGGACAAAATAGAGTGGGAAGATGACAAGAAATATAAAGTCTCCCGAAATTATAAGCTCCAGTTTAAAGAGAAGCCGGAACGCGATCATCATTTCTACACGGTGACGAGCCTTGAGCATTCCCATGGTGCAGGGGCGACGAATCTGGGACTGGCCGTTGACCGGAATATCCAGATCATCAATGATATTGTCGGGAAAGAAGTGTATCAAGTACAAAGGAATACGATCTTTTCCCAGTTCACGATGGATAATAAAGGGTTTTAATTTGTGTGTGAAGGGTAAAGTACAAGTGTGATAATAAAACAAGAGTAGGAGTGTTACATTTTATGGCTAAGATTGCAACGTTAATTACAGACATGTTTGAAGATGTAGAGTTTACAGATCCTGAAAAAGCGTTTAAAGAAGCAGGTCATGAAGTCGTGACCATTGAAAAAGAAAAAGGGAAATCAATCAAAGGGAAGCAGGGCGATGCAACGGTGAAAATCGATGAAAGCATCGATGACGTCAACCCTTCAGACTTTGATGCCCTGTTATTGCCGGGCGGATTCTCTCCGGATCAGCTGCGCGCAGATGACCGTTTCGTGAAATTCACGAAGCACTTCATGGATGAGAAAAAACCGGTATTCGCGATTTGCCATGGTCCACAATTACTGATCACGGCAAAAGCATTGGAAGGACGAAAAGCGACGGGCTTCAAGTCCATTAAAGTAGATATGGAATATGCAGGTGTGACATATGAGGATAAGGAAGTCGTCGTTTGCGGAAACCAGCTTGTCACAAGCAGGACGCCGGATGACATCCCGGCATTCAACCGTGAATCACTGGCGCTTCTTTCTAAATAAGACAGGTAAATGAAAGGGGGCATTCCCCAAGGTATTGTATACCTTTGTGGGAATGCCCCTTTTTTCTACATTCAGCTCAGGTAAAGAGTGCCTTTCCGGTGTTCCCTGCATGATGCTTGTCGGGACTTGACCGGATCGCCTGCGCTTTTGTTCTTACTTTCTTCTCAGGCTGCCCATTTCCTCAATGATCGCGTTCATTTCACTCGGGCTGAAATGATCTTTGCGATTCACCATGACATACAGGTCGTGGAGATCTTCGTACATTTCTTCGTTAAAGTCCTCGGGCTTAACGGCACCCGCATTGACCATTCTTAGTTTTTCTTTAATGGCTGTGACCATGAATTCGATGTTTTCCGTTGTGTTTTGTGATAAATCCATCTAAAATCGTCCTTTCTGACGTACCTATTCTTATGTTTATCTTTCCATGATTCGTTCATCCTGTCAATAAGCCGTGGAAAGAGTGACTCGTGGAGGATTTTTTTGGGAAGATGTTTTACACTATAAAGGAATGGGAAATGAGTAGATAAGCTAATACGGCAGAAAAAGATGAGTTCACAGTATCTTTGTCGAATATATGATTCAGTGGAATCCGGCTGCAGCCGATTACTAAATAAAATAAAAGAGGACAATCATTTGAAGGAGGGTAATACATATGGGTAGTAACAAATTTTTCAAAGGGGTCATACTGGGTGCCGTTACAGGGGGGCTTCTTTCCCTGCTGGACAGATCGACCCGTCAGGAAGTGGGCTCCACATTAAGAAACAGCGGTCATTATATTTCCACCTATTCAAAAAATCCTCAGAAGCTGGTCGAGTCGTCGAGGGAAGTGTATGAGAAATTACGTACCACGGCCGATCAGGTCAGCAGGGACATTCATTTCATCAGTGAGAAGGTAGATGAAATCAAAGGGTTGACCCCGCAGGTGAAAGAAATCATCGAAGAGACGAAAGAAACCTTTGAAGACTCGACAGAAGCATATAAAGATACGTTTTCAGGTCACGAAGCATCAAATGAGCTCACTGCACAGGATGAAGAAAGTCAGCCGATTGCTTCTTCCTTTAAGGGGTATTAATGAAATGAGGTGAAAGCATGACGGATAAGACGGTCAAAGGAGGATGGAAAGGATTTTCAAAAAGCCTGTTTGGCAGTATCAGTGCGAATGATGTAACGGGACTTGCCGCGCAAATTGCCTATTACTTTCTTTTATCGCTCTTTCCACTGCTTATTTTTATCGTAACCCTGCTCCCATATTTGCCGGTGAATCAGGGGGACATACTGGGTGTCGTCAGGGATTTTGCTCCGGGTGAAACGATGTCGATGATTGAGGAAACGCTTCAGGACGTCATGTCGAACCGGAACTCCGGTCTGCTGTCCGTCAGTATCATCGCCACGATCTGGTCGGCTTCGAATGGGATGAACGCCATCGTGAAGAGCTTGAATCGGGCGTATGATGTAGAGGAAACAAGATCATTCATTGCCACTCGCCTGATGTCGATCCTATTGACATTCGCCATGATCCTGGTATTTGTCGTCGCTCTCTTACTGCCGGTATTCGGAAAACAAATCGGCCTGTTCCTCTTTTCTCAATTTGGATTTTCAGATCAATTTTTAGCAATATGGAACGGAATTCGCTGGGCGATCAGTCCGATCATTCTCTTCATCGTGTTTGTCGGATTGTATTATTTTGCACCAAGTAAGCGCATCAAATGTTTAAGTGCGTTTCCGGGTGCGATCTTTGCGACACTTGGGTGGGTTCTTGTTTCCCTGGCGTTCTCCTATTATGTAGGGAGCTTCGGAAATTACTCAGCCACATATGGCAGCATCGGGGGGATCATCGTCCTCATGATCTGGTTCTATCTGACAGGGATCATCATCATGATCGGCGGGGAAATCAATGCCCTCGTCACCATAAAGGACAACGATTCATGTTAAAATGGGGAAAAAGCACTCCCCTGACATAGTAGAGGATAAAGAAGGGGAAGATTCTATTAAACGACACGTTTAGTGGGTCTTCTTTTTTTGTGTGAAAAGCGAGGTGGGAGCGAATGTTAATTGCGGCAATGGTCGAGAGGCTTGGCATCATCGTGACGATTGCCTTTGTGATGACGAGGATCGGCTTCTTCCGTCATCTGATCGAGAAGCGGACCCATGTAAAAAAAAGGCAGACGCTGCTTCTCATCCTGCTGTTTGGATTCTTTGGGATCGTCGGTACATATACAGGCTTGATCGTGAACCCGTTTCAGGAAGAATATACAAAGTGGCAATGGCATCTTCAGCAGAATGAAGCAATTGCCAACTCCCGGGTCATCGGAGTCGTGGTGGCCGGACTCCTAGGTGGACCGTGGATCGGTCTTGGGGCTGGGTTGGTTGCAGGTGTGCACCGGTATTTCCTTGGCGGATTCACGGCCTTCTCCTGCGGGATCTCGACGGTTTTAGCAGGGCTTTTGGCAGGCTGGATCGGGAAGCGGGAAAAGAAGAACAGGCTCGTTTCCCCTCAGAAAGCATTTCTTGTAGGGTTTGTGGCGGAAGGCATGCAGATGCTTCTCATCCTTCTTTTATCCAAACCATTTGATGATGCTTATTTGCTCGTGTCGGATATCGGCTGGCCGATGATCCTGGCCAACGGAATCGGTACCGGCATATTCCTTCTTATCATCAAAAGTGTTTTTTATGAAGAAGAGAGGATGGGAGCAGCCCAGTCCCAGAAAGCGCTCCGCCTGGCCGACAGTACGGTGCAATATATGAGGAAGGGGCTGAATGCATCGTCAGCCCGGGCAACGTGTGAAATCCTGATGAGGGATGTGAACGCCCTCGCCGTGTCCATCACGAATACGTCCCATATCCTGGCCCATGTCGGACTCGCTTCCGATCATCATCACGAAGGCAGGCCGATCCAGACCGAAGCGACCAAGAGGGTCATCGAAACCGGTGAGCTGATGAAGGTGGGGAGGGAAGACATCCAGTGTGACCGGAACGGGTGCCCACTCGGGGCGGCCATCATGGCTCCTCTTTTAAAAGGGGAAGAGATCGTCGGCACGCTTAAATTCTATTTTCATTCGGAAAAAGAAATCTCCCCGATCCTGATGGAACTGACGAAGGGGATTGCCACCCTCCTGAGCCATCAGCTGGAGCTTGCGGAAATCGATACCCATAAAGAGCTCGCAAAGGAGTCTGAGGTAAAGGCACTGCAGGCTCAGATCAACCCGCATTTCCTGTTCAATACCATCAATGTCATCGTGTCACTGACGCGGATCAATCCGGATAAGGCGAGGACCCTGTTGATTTCCCTTTCCCAATTCGTCAGGCAGAATCTTACCGGGAGCACGAAATCGACGTCCACCCTGAAAGAAGAAGGACAGCACGTGAAAGCGTATCTTGCCATCGAAGAAGCACGATTTTTTGACCGGCTGGAGGTTGTCTATCAGATCGAGGAAGACGCTTTACAGGCAAAAGTCCCTTCCATCACCCTGCAGCCCCTTGTGGAAAATGCGATCAAGCATGGAATGAAGAATGTGGAGGCCGGGTTTGTATTGACCATTTCGATCTCAATGGATGGAGATGAGGTGACCGTCCGGGTCGAGGATAACGGTGCGGGAATCAGTGAAGAGAGAGTCGGCAAGCTTCTGCACGAACCGGTGCCATCACATTCCGGTACCGGCATCGGACTGTATAACGTGAACAAACGATTGGAAATGATGATGGGGAAAGATGCGGGTCTATCAATCCGATCATCCATTGGAAATGGAACCACCGTAGAATTCAAGGTGAGGAGGGAAAAAGAATGAGAGTCGCCATCATCGATGATGAACCCTATAGCCGGGAGGAAATGAAGCATCTCCTGAGGGGGTATCCCTGGGCGGAAGTGGTCGGAGAAGCAAGCTCTGCCGAAAAAGGCCTGGAAATCATTTTAACGAAAGAGCCTGACGTCCTGTTCCTGGACATCGAAATGCCCGGTATGAGCGGAGTGGATCTTGCCGAAGCCCTGCAGAAGATGAAGCACAAGCCTGAAATCGTCTTCGCGACGGCGTACCCTGACTATGCCCTGAAAGCGTTCAGGGTCGAGGCTGTCGATTACCTGCTGAAGCCCTTTGAAGAGGACCAGCTGGCGCAAACGATGGAGAGGCTTAAGCACCTGTTAAAGGTGGGGGATAAGGACCAAGCCCGTGAAAATCCATCCATGGGGAAGCTCGCGGTACAGGACGAGGATAAGATTGTGTTCATCACCCCCCAAGACATTCTGTATATCTTCCGGGAAGAGCGCGAAACGTTCATCTGTACGGAAAAGAAAAAATACACGAGCCGCTTGCCGATCAAGGAGCTCGAAGCAAAGCTCAGCACCTATCCGTTCTTCCGGGTCCACAAAAGCTATCTCGTACAGCTGCCCTTCGTGGAGGAGTTGATTCCATGGGGGAACGGCGTGTACCAGCTGAAGGTCCACGGGGCGGACGAGGCGATACCCGTGAGCCGGAATTATGTGAAGGAATTGCGGGAGCGGTTGGAGTTGTAGGTGTGTATATGTACCAGGTACAATCGGTGGGATTTGTACCAGGTACATTTTTTTATTTTTGTACCAGGTACAAAACGGTTGATGGGTGCCTGGCACAATGAAGCTTGTTGGTGCCAGGCACCGGCCCATTTCCCAAAGCACGTCAACCCCTGCTTCCTGCATTTCAGGACTGATTTATAACATCTTGGACAGTTTGTGACGAAAATGTGAATATGATTGCTATAATGAAAGCGTATTCATAACTGAACGAAAGGGGATCATACACATGGTCACATTCCTGGTCTCGATTGTAGTATTAATCATTGGTTACTTCACATATGGAAAATTAATAGAAAAGATTTTTGGAATCAATGAAAGCCGTTCGACTCCTGCTTATGCGAAGGCGGATGGAGTGGATTATGTACCTATGAAGACGGGTAAAAACTCCATGATCCAGCTGTTGAACATCGCCGGTGTCGGCCCGATCTTCGGTCCGATCATGGGAGCGTTATACGGACCGGTTGCCTTCCTTTGGATCGTACTCGGGGCGATTTTTGCCGGGGCGGTTCATGATTACCTGACGGGGATGATTTCAATCCGGAACGGGGGAGCTCATTTACCGGAGCTTGCAGGACGTTTCCTTGGGAAAACGATGAAGCATGTGGTGAACGCATTCTCGATTCTCCTGCTTGTATTGGTCGGGACGGTCTTCGTCACAGCACCTGCAGCACTGATTGCGAATCTGACGCCAGCGTGGATTTCATTAGGGGTCATTATCGCCGCAATCTTTATCTACTACATTGTCGCAACCCTGTTACCGATTGATAAAATCATCGGTAAAGTATATCCGCTATTCGGAGCATTGCTTCTGATCAGTGCAGTCGGTATCGGAGCAGGATTGGTGATTACGGGAGCGGATATTCCTGAAATTTCTTTAACGAATATGCACCCTGATTCTGTCGCTATTTTCCCTTTATTATTCTTGACGATTTCATGTGGGGCACTGTCTGGCTTCCATGCAACACAGTCACCGATCATCTCGAGAACGACTCAAAACGAGAAGAACGGACGCAAAATTTTCTACGGTATGATGATTTTAGAAGCAATCATTGCGATGATCTGGGCAGCTGCAGCGATGAGCCTGTTCGAGCCTGGTGAATTGAACGCCATCCTGAAAGAAGGCGGACCGGCAGCAGTCGTAAGCGAAGTGTCGATCCTGATGCTTGGTTCCATCGGTGGAACCCTTGCCATCCTTGGTGTCATCGTCCTTCCAATCACGTCCGGGGATACATCATTCCGAAGTGCGCGAATGATCATTGCCGACTATATCAAAGTAGGACAAGTGAAAATCTCCAGCCGTCTTTGGATCGCGGTTCCACTGTTTGTGATTTCAGTCGTGTTGACACGCATGGACTTTAACCTCCTGTGGAGATACTTCTCCTGGGCAAACCAATCCACTGCGATGATTGCCCTTTGGGTAGGTGCCATGTACCTGGCCCTTCAGAAAAAACCGCACTGGGTCGCAACGATCCCTGCGATTTTCATGACGATGGTGACCTTCACGTATATCCTGAACGCACCGATCGGATTCGGTCTTTCCATGGGTACGGCCTATATGGGGGCAGCCTTGGTGACCATCGCGGCGATCCTTGCCTTTATCTACACATTGAGAAAGCGCTTAAATGACGGTACCGTCATCCAGGTCGACGAAGAAGTGCCGCAACCAGCAGCTTGATCAGAAAAGGGTTTTCCGGTTATTACCGGGAGACTCTTTTCTTTTTTTGCACAAAATAAAGTTGATTCACAAACTATGATGTAGGAGTGATTCAGCATGACAAAGAAAACGAAAAAAGACGGCGGTACGAAGCAAAATCAAAACGCCAAGCCAAAACATAAAACATCCGGTTCTGCAAACGGACAGAATGGATACCACTAAGAAAGACCGGCCAATCCTTTAGGGGGTTGGCCATTTTATTTAGAGTGCAGATGTCTTTATGGGTGAGGATGTATTATAATAGGGATAGCTTCAAAAAATTAGCAGTCTCAAAAAGGAGATCCCATTATGTCGAATACTAATGACCAACAAATACAGCCAGAGAAGAAAAAAATCAGCCTTCAGGAAGCCATGAAGCAGCAGCTTGCGAAGAAGAAAGAAGCCCAGGCAGGCGGCAAGCAGGCAACAGGCGGACTCGCTTCAAACCAACGCATGCAAAGTCAGCAGACGAAGAAGCCGAGTAATACCCGCCGTAAGATGGGTAGTTAATGCGGAGGGCGCACTTAGCGCTCTTTTTTTTATGGGGTGTGTGATGTGTAGAATTTGTTGTAAAACCCCCGAACTCTCCACTCACCAGGAAAAGATCATGAAAATTCCTATTTACACTCACGTCCCATTCATGCTACCATTATAAAAATTTCAAATAAATGCCATGAAGAGAAGAGTAGGTATCACGAATTCTTTAAAGAGAGCCCCGGCAGCTGAAAAGGGGCAGGAAGGACGGTATTGAACCAAGACTCTGAGCAGCACATCGGAACCAAAGGGGGATGGTGTGACGGGAGCTCCCGTTATAGAGCTAGGGTATACGTCCTTTGGCCGTACCTGAAAAGGCCGGTATGGTGACATATTCGGCGAACTGGGGTGGCACCGCGATCAATAATCTCGCCCCCAAGATCAACGTCTTGGGGGTGGGATTTTTTTGTTTCAGAAATAAAATCGCGGGGGGAATAGTGTATGAAAAAGTGGAAGGATCCTTTATTGCTTTTGCTTGGGATCGGCATTTCGAATATCGGCGGGTGGATTTATCTGATCGCCTTTAATTTGATTGTATTGGAGGAGTGGGGATCACCTATGGCGGTGGTGTTGCTATATGTGTTGAAGCCGGTGGCGGCGCTTTTCACGAATGCGTGGGCAGGGAGTATGATCGACCGGGTGAACAGACGGAATCTGATGGCGGCCCTGGACTTTTTCAGGGCGGGATTGATTGCTTCGCTCCCCTTCTTTTCGGCGGAATGGTGGATGTATGCCATTGTGCTTTTCATCAATATGGGGAGCGCCGTCTTTTATCCGGCATCGATGGCGTATATCACGACCTTTATCCCGAGGGAGAACAGGCAGCGGTTCAATGCTCTCCGGGGACTGATCGGGTCCGGCGCGTTTCTGATCGGACCGGGGATTGCCGGACTGATGTTCTTAATGGGGACTCCGGTGCTTGCCCTTTATTTGAATGCCCTTGCCCTCATATTATCAGGCGTGATCACCCTCTTTTTACCGAAGATTGAGGACGGGAATCCGGTTCACACAAGCGGGACCAAATGGGAAGTGATCAAGGCTGATTGGCGTGTGGTAACGGATTTTAGCCGTGGGGCTGTGTATGTGATGGTACTGTACGTATTGTTCACCTGTATGCTTGTGATGACGGCGGTAATCGATTCCCTTGAAGCTTCTTTTGCAAAAGAAGTTCTGCACCTCACAGATAGTACGTACGGATATCTTGTGAGCATTGCAGGGGCCGGGTTTGTACTGGGGTCCCTCCTCAATACGGCGTTGTCCCATCGCCTTCATCATATGCACCTGATGGGCTTTGGATCGCTGATTGTCTCTTCGGGGTATATGGTGTATTCTTACTCAACCGATTTCCTGACGGCAGCGATTGGATTCGCCCTTCTCTCTTTCGCATTGGCGTTTGCGACGACTGGGTTCGAGACCTTTTATCAAGAACATATTCCCACCCGGATCATGGGGAGGGTGGGCAGCCTGTATGGGTTGCTTGAGGGATTCCTCGTCATTGTTTTAACATTCCTGATCGGAGTGGGGGCAGAGGTGTTGTCGATCCGGTTTGCGGTGGCGGCCGCTTCGATTTTCATGCTTGGGATCACCTTGGTTTTATGGGGAGCATTAAGGAAGAATTATTGGAAAAAACAGTTAAATTATAATTCTGAATGTTATAATAAATAAAACATACTGCGGTAAGGGAGGTTTTAGGGCGGATGAAGATGACGGTGGATCAATATTGGGACAGATGGGAAGAGCTGATGAACCGGGAAGAAGCAAGCTTTGACAAGTGGGACGGGTTGGAAGATCTGTTGTTCATTGCCCAAAAAGAAGGGGATCTCTATAAGGAATTTTGCTCGCGGTTCGGAATCATGAGGACCGTCAACTATCTCGGGGAGTATGAGGAGCTATTCGATCACTTCGAGTGGTGCAACGGATTCTTTTTAGACAATGAAGAGAATCTGGAAGATTGGGTGGAGAGCTTACTCTGGATCTATAAATGGATGGCGGAGCATCTGGTGAAGATGCCGGGCATTGACATGGAACTGCTGGATGCCTTTTTCAATGATTTTCAACAAGCATATGACCGCTATGGGTATAGTCTACGGCCTTATTATCAGCACCAGCATAAACGGGCGTTGAAGGCGGGGGAAGTGGAAGACGCCGAGGCTTATTATCAGAAGTGGATAGCCGCCGAGCGGGATTCCCTTGCCGACTGTGAAGCGTGTGAATATCAGACACAGCTGGAGTATTACTATTTTACCGGGGAAAAGGAAAAAGCGGCTCCCATTGAAAAGCTTTTACTATCAAAGGAAGTGACCTGTGGGGAAATCCCCCACCTGACGTATAGCAAGCTGCTCCTCCCTTATTATGAGGACGGCCGGGTGGAGGAAGCCGCCCGTTACCAATCACAGGGGTACTTCTTCATTTACGATAAACCCCACTTCCTGGTGGAGGCTTCTGAACATATCCGTTTTCTTGCCTTGACGGAGCCGCTTAGGGGGATCAAGGTGCTGGAGCGTCATATCGAGTACGCCGACAGCGGGAAGGACCCGTATGGGATGTTCTATTTTTATATGAGTGCGATCGTCCTCCACCGTAAGTTAATGGAAGCGGGGCATCGCCCTGGCTTCGCCGTTGACGTGATGAGTGAAGTGGCCGAGGAGATTGCAGGGGATTTCGACTCAAGGAACGGGAATGATTTTTTTGAGCGGGAGATGGAGAGGTTTTATGCTTTGTAAGTGTGTAAGGGTTTACGCTGTGATCATACTAAGCATTCTTTCCTTGTATGCCTGCAGTAACCAGGATTCCAGGGAATGGTTTGAGACGGAGGCAGAAGCCATTCAATATGGATTGCATATGGAAAATGGTGAAGGGATTCCTCCAAAAATACTTTCTACGGAAGAGTATCGCGGAGAAACGCTGGTATTCTTTGACCTGGCAGGTGATTTTGGCGCGGCCAGTATATCCAGGAGTGAAAAAGGATATAGCTGGTATCGAACGGCTCCTCATTTCGGATTTGAAGGAGGCGGCGATTACTCTACGGGAGGATTTGAACTTTTAACGGAGAGTGGAGTCAAGATTCCGATTATATGTGGGAAATCGTTTGATTCAAGCATTGAAAAGATGGTGCTATCGGGGGACGGACCTCAAAAGGATTTGACATTCACCAACGGCTCCCGCCTGTATTACAGTATTCATGAAGCAGACTATAATTCGTTAGAGGTAACGCCTGTACGATCGGGGGAATAAAATGCAATTGACACCCTCATCAAATCTCTATATAATCATCTAAAATAACTGAAACATTGAAGAGGATCAGTAAAGGGATCTTGTCTTTTAAAGAGAGGGAGCGGTTGGTGAGAAGCTCCCATGGATGAACCTTTGAACCTGCCTCCAAGTTCTGTATCGAATGAAGATATCAGCGGTCCGAAACCGTTATCATGGAATGAGTGTAAAGCTTTGCTTTGAATCAGGGTGGTACCGCCAGAAATGGTCCCTGATGAGAAGCAGGGCTTTTTTTGTTTCATGGGGTGTTGGGCCGTTCGCTGATAAAATGGAGATTTCGCTGATAAAACCAATCCACTAAAATATGAGGTGCGCTAAAATGGCTAAAGAATTTGTAAAAGATGTTACGGGCATGGAAGATGACTTTGCCCAGTGGTATACCGATGTCGTGACGAAGGCGGAGCTCATCGATTACTCCAGCGTCCGCGGGTCGATGATCATCCGGCCTTACGGGTACGCCCTTTGGGAAAATATAAAAGATGCCCTTGATGCCAAAATCAAGGAAACCGGGCATGAAAACGTGTATATGCCACTATTTATACCGGAAAGTCTGCTGCAGCGGGAGAAGGATCATATCGAAGGATTCGCACCGGAAGTGGCTTGGGTGACCCATGGCGGCGAAGAGAAATTGGCTGAAAGACTATGCGTGCGTCCGACGTCAGAAGTATTATTCGGTGAGCATTATAAAAACATTATCCACTCGTACCGGGATCTGCCTAAGCTCTACAATCAGTGGGCCAATGTGGTCCGTTGGGAAAAGACGACCCGTCCATTCCTCCGAACGCTTGAGTTCCTGTGGCAGGAGGGGCATACGTGTCATGAAACCGATCAGGAGGCTCACGACGAAACCGTGAAAATGCTTGAAGTATACGCAGAGCTTTGTGAAAAGCTGCTCGCGATCCCGGTCATCAAGGGACAGAAAACCGAAAAAGAAAAGTTTGCCGGTGCAAAATATACGTACACGATCGAGAGTCTGATGCATGACGGGAAAGCCCTGCAGTCAGGGACATCCCACCATTTAGGCGACGGATTCGCGAAAGCGTTCGGCATCCAGTTCACAGACCGTGACGGAAAACTTCAGCATGTGCAGCAAACGTCCTGGGGATTCACGACCCGTATCATCGGGGCCATGATCATGGTCCATGGAGATGACCGGGGACTGGTGGTGCCACCAAGGGTTGCGCCTACCCAGCTGATGATCGTGCCGATTGCCCAGCATAAGGAAGGCGTCCTTGATTTTGCCTATAATCTGAAACGTCAGCTGGCAGGGGTTGCCCGTGTCGATATCGATGCGAGTGATAAAAAGCCTGGCTGGAAGTTCAATGAGTATGAAATGAAGGGAATCCCACTACGTTTGGAGGTCGGTCCAAGGGATATCGAGAACGGGCAGGTGATCGTGGCGAGACGTGATACGGGTGAGAAAATCACGGTCACGATGGAAGAACTGGAAGGAAAAGTTGCGGAACTCCTCGAAGACATCCAGCACAATCTACTGGAAAAAGCGAGAGCTCATCGCGATGAAAAAACGACAGTCGCCAAAACGTTTGAAGAATTCAAGATGACGGTCAGTGAAAAAGGCGGGTTCATCAAAGCCATGTGGTGCGGTGACCGTGACTGTGAAGATAAAATCAAGGAAGAAACGAGTGCCACTTCACGATGCATGCCGTTCGAGCAGGAGCAAGTATCCGATACCTGCGTATGCTGTGAAAAGGATGCGAAGCACTTGGTTTATTGGGCGAAGGCGTATTGAGGAAAGTGAGTGTCATTCTCCTATTTAATCCTTTGTCGAGCAGCTCGATGAACACTGGTATTTCGTCACCTCCGGATAGGCAGGGGACTTTCGGACCTTTCCGTACTTTTTCTGACGAAAGCCTTCTTTTTCCTATGTTTCCTTAATAAATATAGGTAAAGGAGGCGTCGATTATATGGATGTGGGACTCATCGTCATTTTTTTCATGGTCTTCGTGGTAATCAGCCTTTGGATCGTACATTCCAAGCTCAACCGGATCACCGAGCATGTTCAGCAGCTGGATGAGGAGTATCTGACCGATGAACAAATCGAGAAGGAACTAGAGGAAGAGTGGAATAAAGATAAATGAGGTTGGAGGCGTTTCTCAAAAAGAGGAGCGCCTTCCGTTTGGAAAAAAGAGCTACCATTCTAGTTAAGCGGTTGGTACTATTAAGAATATCTAATAGGTTAAGGGGGACTGAAGGGTGAATCATAGGGACTTAACCATAGAAACACCGCGCCTGGTCATCAGGCCATTCGTAAACAGGGATTATGGAAACTGGTTCAGGGAACATGTGAACAGGCTTCCGTCACAGCATAAATATGATGTCGGTTACGAGGATATGAGCGAGTGCACGGAGTTCTGGTTCCGGGAGATGCTTGAGAAGCATGATCATATGATTGCGTTGGATCAGGTGTATATTCTGGGGGTCTTCCTGAAGGAAAATGGAGCCAATATCGGGACCATCGATTTCTCTACCCTCATGAGGTACAACTTTAATTGGGGAAGAGTGGGTTACACCTTACATAATCGATATTGGAACCGGGGATACGGGAAGGAAGCTGTGAAAGCGGCTCTTCACCTTTCTTTCGTGAAGTTGAATTTTCACCGTATCGAGGCCCATATCAATCTGGATAATACCCCGTCGATCCGCCTTGCTGAAAGTGTCGGGATGAAATATGAATGTACAAGGAAAGGGTTCATTTATGAGTTCGGGAAGTGGACGGATAATCTGGTGTATTATGTGAATGCAGGGGAGTAATAGAAGGCCGGAATCCAACATGGATCCCGGCCTTCTATTTATTGTTGCAGTCCTTGGATGGTCATGTCTTTTACAGGCAGGAATGCTTCACCTGTATCCATGTACGTCACGTTGACCTTGTCATTTTCTTTCAGATAGATGGCAAGTAAGCTGTTTTCAGAAGATACGATATAGTTTTTCCCATTGTCGAGAAGGAAAGACACCACAGTGTAGTCACCGGATTTTTCTTTGTAAACACGGACGACCGTACCGTTTGCTTGTTTCTCCTCGGCTTTGGAGCTGCCGTCGACACTGCCACCGCCGCGTTGGAGAGCGGTTTTATAGGCTTTCAATGCCTGATTCGGCGTGTTCGCATAAGCTGAGATTTCAGGATTGGCAGCTGACACGATGAAGTAGTTCTGTAAGAAACCATTGGCATCGAGAACAGGTGTCAGCCAGCTTGCTTCACCGTAGAAATTATAGAGCACCGGCATTTCGCCGTCCCATTTTTTCTCGATGAATTTCTTCTGGATGATCTGCAGGGCCCCTTGTGAATCCATATACGATTCTTCCAGGTTACCAGTGTAGAACGTTGCTTCACCGGTTCTTGAATTTGTCAGGGAATAACCGAGCATGGAATCCACGCCTTCTTTCGGCGACGTGAAATCGGTGAAGTAATACATGTCACCATTTTCGTCAAAAATCGGACTCACGTTCGCTTCCGTTCCTTCATCAGAAGGCAGTTTCACATCCGATTTACCAAAGCGGCTGTTCCAGAACCCTTTCACATAGTTACCGAAATAGCTGTTCTGAAGGCTGACCGTTTCAGGTGAAACCGCGCCGTCGATGAACGCAGGAACATCCTTGATGGCATAGGATTTGGTATCACCTGTTTGCGGATCGACTATGACAATCCCTTTCACTTCGAATCCATTACGTGCAGAGATGAAGTTGCCGTAAGTCTGGATATAAAATGGCTTTCCTTCATCATCGATTTCAAGCTGCACGTCCCCGTTGAAGATCTCTTTCGGATAGTTCAAGCGGATGTGACGCTCAATTTTTTTATTAAAATAAGCGGAAGGGGTATACACCATCTCTTCTTTGACGAATTTAGGATTTGCGTTTGAATCCGTCGCACTCAGCTTGAAGTACCCTGGTGTCACGTCTCCCTTGAACCACTTGAAGAAACCGGAGAATTCAACGGGAGCGATGTATACATACTCTCCGTTTACCTTCTGGATCTGCAGATTGCCGAGCTCATAATAACTCGTATTCGGCACCTGACCGAAGGCTTTCTTCATTTTGTTCCGGGCAAATTGCGGAGGGACGCTTGCCGGTGTTTCCGTTTCATCAAAGGCTGTTATCTCTGTCTTGACGTCCATTTTGGCCGATTCGAATTTCTCATCGGCATTGAAGACGAAGGCTGTCAGGAAGTATGCACCGACGAAGAGGCTTGCCAGGAATAGAACCCCTTTTACCATGCGCTCTTTTCCCACGGCAAAAGCTGCCCCGAATCCTGAAGCAATGATCAGAAGCACCCACATGCTTGTGAAGTTCTGATCGAGATTCGTCAGGTAATAAAAGACGAATACGACAAGTGATGTGATGATGAGGGTGGCTCCGAACAGGGCCGGGAAGGATGGATACCCCTCTTTTTTATGTTGTTTTTTCATGACCGCCATCGGAACGACCAATAGTGCCATGACCAATCCGACAATCACTGAAAATAGTAAGATGTTTCCCATAATGTTCCCCTTTCAAGGTTGTGATTCTGTTTATAGTGTATATACGGATGGAAGGGAGGGAAGGTTTCATTTTATTGCAGGCTGGCGGGTTACCCAATCCAGCCCTCATCCGCTATAATAGGAAGAAGTAACCATACAGGAGGAAGTCATGGATATTTTTGATATTGCGAGGATTGCGGGGGTGTCACGGAAGACGGTGCAGCGGGTCCTGAATGACTCGGACCAGGTGCGCACCGAGACCCGCGAGCGGATTTTGAAGATCATGGAGGAGCATCAGTATCATCCGAATGTGTCAGCAAGGAGACTCGTGAAGAAAAAGACCCATACAATCGGTCTGTTCATCATTCAGGATCCACAGAAGGACCGGATTTATTCGGATGATCTGTTTTACAGCGTGGTGATCGGGGCGATGATCAACGCCTGTTCACTCCGGGGATATAAGATGCTCGTGACGATGGCGGAGGTGGAAGATCCTTCTCCCATTATGAAGCTGTACCGGGAAAAAAGTATCGATGCAGGTATCATCATCAGCTGGAGCAACGTCCAGTCGATTGTCGATGAGATCCTATCCGCTGACTTTTTGGTGGGGGTGTTCGATCAGAACAATGTCACCCGTCGATCTCCTTCCATCCCCATGCCTGTATTGCAAAATGAAGTGAGTGCAATGGAGGCGACCCATCACCTTCTCAAGCTTGGGCATGAGGAAATCGGCATCATTATGGGTGATGAAGATAATCCTGCAGCGGTTGAACGCCTCATTGGGTTTCAAAAGGCATTGGAAGCAGCAGGGATTCCCTTTAAACCAGAATACCTGTATAAAGGGAAGTTTATTGAAGAATCAGGACGGGACGCTGTACAGCATTGGCTGGATGAAGGGATCCTTCCTTCTGCCATCGTCTGTTCCAATGATCACATTGCCTTTGGTGCCCTCAAGGCGTTAAAAGAGGCAGGCAGGAACGTTCCAGGGGACGTATCGCTCATCGGCTTCGATAATCTGCTTCTTACGGAATATACGTCCCCTGCACTCTCGACCATGAATGTGCCAAGGGTGGAGATGGCTGTGGCACTGGTAGAGGAGCTGATTCACCTGATTGAGGGTGTACCTTATGAAAAGATGAATCCTTTTCAAGCAACACTCGTAAGCAGGGACTCCTGTCATGAAAAAAAAGCCTGATTCCCCTTGGGAAGGGCTTTTTTTAATAGAAGAATAGATTATTATGGTAGAAAAATGTTGTCAAACGGTGTAGAGGGTTTTATAGTTATATACAAATGTCCCACGTGAGACATAAATAAAACCAGGAGGCGTTTCAATGTTAAAAAAAGCAGTCACTTCGTTTACCGCTGCATGTCTCATTCTCACTCTGCCACCGGGAACCATCGGCAAAGCCGCACCACAAAAAGAGAAACCTTATCATCTCAATGACTCAACGTTAAAAGACGTAACGATAAAAGGGGACCTGGTGATTACACCTGATGCCGGGAAGGATGTTACGCTTGAAAACGTGACGGTTCAAGGGAAAACCCTCATCAAGGGGGAGGCACCGGATACCCTTCAACTGTCAGATTCCGAGTTAGATAGTCTTTCAGTGCAAGGGCCTGCCCACCTTACCAGAATCACCGTCTCAGGAGATTCGAAGGTAGAAGAAACCGTGCTGGATGGGAATGTGCTGTTAGAAGAAAGCGATATTACTTCTGTCGGATTCAAAGATGTCAAAGTATCGGCATCCACTGTGAAAGGGAAGCAAGCAGGACTCGAAGGTGAGTTCGAGACGATTACCACCACCGGGAAAAAAGGAGAGGCCATTGTAGAGCTTGACGGGGTGGCAGAGCGGCTGGAAATGAACACGCTTTCATCCGTCAACCTTTCTGAGGATTCACTGGTGAAGGAGCTTACCGTATCGACATCCGGCAGTGGATCGGTCATCTCTGGAGACGGTAACGTGGAAAACGCGACCTTGAATGGTACGATCACATACAAGGGAGAAGAAACAAGTGATGCAGCTTCTTTCGCCTCACCATGGTCCCTCGTATGGAATGACGAATTCAATCAGGCGGAGATCGACCGCGGGAAATGGACGTTCGATATCGGCAACGGCTACACCGATGCAGGCGGTGCATTCGTCCCGGGATGGGGGAACAATGAAAAGCAATATTACACAGACCGCCCGGAAAACGCCAGGACAGAGGACGGAAAGCTTGTGATCACGGCCAAAAAGGAAAACTATAATGGATATTCCTATACGTCATCCCGCCTGAAGACGAAGGGGCTGTTTTCAAAGGCGTATGGAAAATTTGAAATGAAGGCATCCCTGCCTGTCGGGAAGGGATATTGGCCAGCGTTTTGGATGCTTCCGGAAGATGACCGGTATGGCGGATGGGCTGCCTCCGGAGAGATTGATATTTTAGAAGCAAAGGGAAGCATTCCCCATGAAGCGATCGGGACGATTCACTACGGAGAATCATGGCCGAATAATAAATATACAGGAGCGGAATATGAGTTCGAAAATGGATCGACCATTGCCGACGAGCATGTCTATTCAGTTGAATGGGAGCCGGGGGAGATCCGCTGGTATGTGGACGGCAAGCTCCGTCAGACCCAGAACAACTGGTACAGTAAAGGAACCGGCAATGCGGCCAACTTCACGTATCCGGCCCCATTCGATCAACCGTTCCATATGCTGTTGAACCTCGCGATCGGCGGGAATTTCGATGGAGAGCCGACGGAGGAGACGATGTTCCCTCAATCAATGGATGTTGATTATGTGCGGGTGTATGATCTGACGGGAAGACCGTATCAAACACCGGAACTGCCAGTATTCGAACAGGCACCGTTACCGGAAGATGCGAAGCAGCCACTGGAAGACGGAAACTTGATTTACAATAATGGGTTCGACCAGGAGTGGGAAGAAGTTGAGGGGATTACGGGTGTAGAAAATACGGATTACTGGTATTTCTTGACCGTACCTGACTTCGGAGCGAAAGCAAATGTCTCCCTCGATCAAATTGAAGGAAGGAATTTTGCTAAAGTCGATGTGGAAGAGCCGGGAAACCAGCCATATTCCGTGCAGCTCATCCAGGACGTTTCTCTTGGTAAGGGACGGTACTATCGTGTGTCCTTCGATGCAAAATCGACGGGAACACGCCCGATCCAAGTAAAAGTTGGGGGAGGCGAGGACAGGGGATACAACGCCTATTCAAACAGTGAATCCTTTTCACTGAGTGACGGAGTGGAGTCCTATGAAATGGTATTCCAGATGACCGAGGAAAATGATTTGGCAGCACGCGTCGAGTTCAATCTAGGATTGTCCAAGCTCCCTGTGTGGTTAGGAAATGTCCGCGTGGAAGAGATCCCGCCGGTGGAAGTGGATCCGGATGCTTCAAAGCCTGCCCTTCCGACCGGAAACCTAATTTATAATGGAACGTTCGATCAGGGATTCCCTGATAGACTTCTATTTTGGCATCCAATAGGTTCAGAGAGTGCTGAATCCATGGGAGTGGACCCTGAAGATCGGGTATTCTCGGCCAAGCCTTCAAGTGAAACGGGCGAGGTCGCGCTGGTACAAAAAGGTGTCCAGTTGAAAGCGTTGAATGAGTATGAGTTGACGTTTGAGGGGGCGGGTGAAAGTGTCCGTGATCTTGTAATTGAATTAAGGAGCAAGGATGGGGACACCGTTTATGCAAGTGACACAATTCCTCTGACGGCTGATTGGGAAAGTCATGCCATGACGTTCACGATGCCGGATGTAAGTGATCTGGAATCACAATTGGTCATCGATCTGGGTGGCAGTAAGACCGGGGTAAAGCTGGATAACCTAAAGTTGAAGAAAATAGCGGGAGCGCCGAGTGCGAATGTGATCCAAAACGGATCGTTTGATACTGACTTAGAATACTGGGCAAATTACATCCATTACGATGCTTCTGCCGGAATTTCTTCTGAAGACGGGCAGGCGAAGATTTCGATCGGGAATGAAGGGAACGAACCGTGGAGTGTCCAATTGTTCCAAGGTGGATTGAAGCTTGAGCCTGGAGTGGAATACACGCTTTCCTTTGATGCGAGTTCGACCGTTGACCGGACGATGGAAGTGACCGTGGAGAATGGCGGTTACTATCGCTATTTATCAAAAGTCGTTCAGCTTGGCGGGGATAAGGCGCATTATGAATATACGTTTACAGTTGGTTTTAAGGAATTAACGAGCCTTAAGTTCCTTCTTGGTAAAAGCGTATCTTCTCCCCTCGGGGCTCACGATGTGGTGATTGATAATGTGGAGTTGAAGTAGAAAGTGGAGTGCAGCGTCTTAGGGCGCTGTGCTTTTTTTGTTGTGGGAGGGATTGGTTTTGATTGAGCGCTCGGTCAGGGCTTGCGGATGCTGTCAAGATTGGTAAAACGGTCGATATCCGGGTGATGTGGGCGACTGGAAAATAAGGTCGGTCAATCCGAATAACGGTCGGTAACCAAACTACACACATATAGCCATCACCAAAAAAAAGCAGCCGACACCAATCGGCTGCTTCCTTCCATTATGACAAAGCCTTCTCCGGCATGATCGGATGTAATCGTCCATCTTCATCCCGGAATACGATGTGTTCCCGTCCGAATTTCGTCGGGGTATCGATTCCTGCTGCTGCGGCGAGATTATACAGGCCTTCCCGCAGGGAGATGATGTAGTTGCAGACGCGGAATGCTTTCTCTTCGACGATGAGTGCACGCTGCAGCTTCTTGTCGGTGGTGGCTACGCCTACGGGGCAGTTGTTCGTGTGACATACCTGTGCCTGGATGCAGCCCACAGAGAACATCAGTCCCCGGGCGATGTTGACAAAGTCGGCACCGAGGGCGAGGGCAAAGGCAATCTTGTCGGGCGTTAACAATTTTCCGGAAGCAAAGATTTTCACTTTGTCCCGGACGCCGTATTTCACCAGGGTGTCGTGAAGGAAAGGAAGGGCCGATTTGATCGGGACCCCGGCAGAAGCCGCCAGTTCCTGATAGGATGCACCTGTTCCGCCTTCTCCGCCGTCCACTGTGATGAAGTCGGGATGTTTTCCTGAAGTGGCCATATAGGATGCGAGGCTTTCGATATCCTTGGTGTTTCCGACGACTAATTTTATTCCGACGGGTTTACCGCCAACGTCCCTCAGTCGTTCGATGAAGTCCAGCATTTGTTCGTTGTTGCTGAATTCCTTGAAGCGGTTCGGGCTGTCGATGGATTTCCAAGGCTCCACGTTTCGGATGTTGGCGATCTCCTGTGTCACTTTTTTGCCGTCAACATGTCCGCCCCGGGTCTTTGCCCCCTGTGCGAGTTTCAATTCGAAGGCCTTCACTTCTTTGAGGTCGCTCTTTTTCTTGAATTCTTCCCATGAGAATTCACCGTCCTTGGTCCTGACACCGAATAAGCCCGGTCCGATCTGGCAGATGATGTCGACGCCGCCTTTCAGGTGATGCTTGGATAATCCGCCTTCTCCGGTGTTCATCCATGATCCGGAAGCCAGTTTCAAGCCGGTCGACAGAGCCGTGATGGCCTGCTCGCCGAGTGAACCGTAACTCATGGCGGACTGCCCGACGAGTCCTTTCACTTTAAAAGGGTGCTTGCAAGTATCCTCGCCAATGACGGGGGCATCCTCTTCTTTCAGGAGGAACGGGTCTGCATCGGTTTCTTCACGATGTTCCTTGCGGCTCAACAGGTTATCTTTATCCAGTTTGTAGATTTTTGTTTTGACTTTTTGTGCGTTGTCGATGCGGAGTTCGTCCCGTTGGACAGGGAAAAGGGTGTTGCGTATGTAGTAGCCTTCCTTTTCAAAGTCCCGTTCAGACCCGAAGCCGAGCATCCGGGATTTGTATTTTCCCGCGAGGACGGTGTTTTGGTATTCAAGCCGTGAAAAGGGTTTTCCTTCGTTGTCGTTGTGGAAGAGATACTGCCTGAGTTCAGGACCGATCTTCTCGAGGATGTATCTCATTTTTCCGAGGACCGGGAAATTCCTTAACACGGCATGCTCTTCTTGTTTTTCATCGGTCAGCCATAGATAGAGAATGAAGGCCGCTGGTACAAGAAAGGCGAGAGCGATGAGGGCTATGAGAAACCACAAAATGATGCTAGTGCTGTTCATATTCAAACCTCCAATAAGTGAGCCCTTTTACAGGCTCACTCTTTTGTTAAAATATACGTTTTAACGCTTTCCGCAGGGGAGGCATCTCGGCCTCATGCTGTTTGAAGAATTTCTTCAGGACATGCTTGGAATAGCCTGATGCCTGTTCGAAATTGATTTTTCCGGGAAGGGGAGGCTGGTCTTCGATGACACAGTCGATGATGACCGGTTTATTGGATTTCGACGCCATTTCAAAGGCGGGCTGAAGGTCCTCATGCTTGATGACGCGGTAGCCTTCCCCTCCGCAGGCTTTGGCAAATTGAGCGAAATCAATGTCCTGTAGATCCGTTTCATATTCCAGGTGACCGATGGATTCCTGCTCATACTTGATCATTCCGATCTTCCGGTTATTCATGATCACGACGATGATCGGGAGTTTGTATTTGACTGCCGTGACGAAATCATGCATCACCATGGTGAAACCGCCGTCACCGCATACGGCAATCGATTGGCGTCCCGGTTCTGCAATGCCGCTCGCGATGGCCCCCGGGAGTCCACAGCCCATGGTCGCCATCCAGCTTGAGATGATCATTTTCTGATTGGTCATCTTAAAATGTCTGGCGGTCCAGACCGTCACGTTACCGACATCGACGGACAAGACTGCATCGTCGTCCGCAATCTTCTGAAGGGCCGCGATGACTTGAGGAGGCTTCATGGGTGTCGTCGCCTCCACTTCATCCTTTTCAATATGCTTCCACCAGTTCTTCATATTGTTCTGGCATTCTTCTAAAAATGATCGGTCTTCTTTGTGTGGTAACTGCTCGTTCCATTGTTTCAGGACCAGGTTTGAATCACCGACGATCCCGACTGTGACAGGGTATCTCTTTCCGATCTGAGTCGGGTCCGCATCGATCTGGACGGCCGGTGTTTCGTCGGGAAGGAAATCACGGTAAGGGAATGACGTCCCGATCATGATGAGGAGGTCTGCCTCTTCCATGGCTTCATACGCAGGCTTTGTCCCGATTTGGCCGAGCTGACCGAGATTATGCGGATGCTTGTCAGGGAAAATTCCCTTGGCTGGAAGCGTAAAGATGACCGGAGCGGCGATTTTTCCCGCCAATACCTCCAGTTCACGGGCTGCATGCCTGGCTCCCGTTCCTGCCAGGATGACCGGACGTTGTGCTTTATGTACATATTCCAGTCCGGTCTTCACGTCTTGATCGAGGGGAGCGGGGATGGCAAAAGCCGGGACGCTCGATGTAGCCTTTACGGTGTCCTTGATTTTTTGCCCGGGGATATCGTCCGGGATGATCAATACGGATACCCCTTTTTTCGCGTAAGCGGTCCGGATCGCCTGATTCATCAAATCGGGAAACGACTCTGGTGAAGATACCCGTTCACAGTAAACAGAAACGTCTGCAAACACTCGGTCCAGATGAACCTCCTGGAATGAATCCATGCCGAGTTCTTCTGTGGCCACCTGTCCCGCCAAAACCAAAACGGGTGCCCCGTCGGCCTTCGCATCATATAAGCCGTTTAACAGGTGGATGGCCCCGGGTCCGCCAATCGATAAGCATACCCCGATGTGACCTGTGAGCTTCGCATAGGATGAGGCGGCGAGTGCCCCGACTTCCTCATGTCTGACCTGGATGAACTCCATTTCCTCCTTTTCACTTCGCAGTACGTCCACAAAGTGATTGATCGAATCTCCCGGCAGTCCGAATAGATGCTTGATTTTCCATTGCTCCATGATATCGGCTGCTGCCTGTCCTGCGAGTTGATGTCCCATCGTTGTACCTCCTTAATTTGTATAATGATTTTTTACCACTGTGGCGGATTTGTTAAACGTTGGGGAGATGGGGAGTAGTGATGGGCTGAGGTGAGGTGCGGATATTGTCGATGCATGAAGAACGGTCGATATATCGGGTGAACGGTCGAACTATTTAGCCCCGGACACCCATCACTCCAAACAAAAAAAAGCAACCGATCCAAGATCAGTTGCTTTCACTGAGCACCACTACCACTCCGAAATGGTCCGATACGACAGGCTTATTTACATCATTAAAAATGACCCGTGACGAGGCTACAGACATTTTTTCGCTGGACAGGATAAGGTCCAGTCGCAAATCGACTGTATTTTCATCCCAACCGGCAATGTTTCCTTGAACGGTGATACCGCTGTCTCTTTCTGAAGCGGTATCGAATGTGTCGTGAAGTCCTTTGGAGAGAAGATAATCATACCCTTCTTCACGGACAAGTGCGTTGTTATTGAAATCCCCCATTAAAAAGAACGGGGATTCAGGGGTGACCTGCTCCATTAAGGAGTCTACTTGAAAGGTGAATGGCTCTTCTTCGTCCGTCCACCATCCCAGGTGGCAGGAGTAGAAGGTGAGGGGCTTTCCTTCATATGATATCGTGGCCCCTGCGATCTTACGGGTTTTCCAGTAGGACTGGTCATGACTTTTCGAGATGAAGAAGCGGTGTTCCTCCACGACCGGGTGCTTCGTCAGGATGGCGACGCCTTCTTCATAGATATCATAGCCGATATGAGCGAAGTCCCAGACAAGTGTGTAATCCGTTATCCCTCGCTTCTCCAGTTCCCCAAGGAGGACCAGTGCAAAATTGTCCTTTTTCACCATCCCCTTGACGATTCCACGATCGATTGGCTGACTGACTTCCTGAAGGGCGATGACATCATAGGATTTCTCCACGATGTCATCGGCTAAAATAGAGATCTTGTCGAGCTGGTTGTCTTCCTGCCAGGAGTGACAATTAAGCGTCAGTAATTTCATGGATTACGCTCCTAACAAATCTTGAATATCCGATTTGATGACGTCTGCTTTTGGACCATAGATGGCCTGGACGCCTTTATCTTTCAGGATGAGTCCGAGTGCTCCGTTTTTCTTCCATTCTTGTTCCGTGCCGACAAGGGCAGTGTCTTTTACTGTTACGCGAAGGCGTGTCATACAGGCATCCACGTCTACGATGTTCTCTTTCCCGCCAAGCATGGCAACCACTTTTGGAGCGATGGAATCGGCACTTACCGTACCACCGCCTGTTGAAGCTTCATCCTCAATATAGTTTCCGTTACGACCCGGTGTCGGGAAGTTAAACTTCTTGATCAGGAAGTTGGCAACCGTGAAGTTAAGACCAAAGAATACGACGCAGGCAATGACAAAGTTTACAAGATCTACCCACAGACCTGCTTTGATGATCATCGGTACACGAGTCAGAAGCTCGATGGATCCGAAAGAGTGAACGCGGATATGAACGATATCCACAATCGCGAAGGCAAGTCCCGTCATGATCGCATACACAACATACAGAAGCGGGGCAGCGAACATGAACATGAATTCGATCGGCTCGGTAACGCCAGTCAGGAATACAGCTAAACCAGCTGAGAAGAACATGGATTTGTATTTTTTCTTTTTATCTTTATCCACATTGCGGTACATGGCATAAGCGATACCGATCAGGGCAGCTGTGGATAAAATCATTTGACCGACTTTGAAACGGGCAGGTGTCACGTCATTTAACAGTTGTTTATAGCTCGCTGTGTCCCCTGCAGCCAGGAAGTTATTCAAGTCGGCGATCCAGGCAAGCCATAATGGATCTTGACCGGCAACCGTCGATCCTGCACTTGAACCTGTGAGGATGGTGTAAGTCCCGCCAAGTTCTGTGTAGTTGATTGGTACCGTTAACATATGATGCAGACCGAATGGTAATAACAGACGCTCTAACGCACCGAATACGAATGGCGCGATGATGGGCGCCGTGTTACGTGATGTGGCGATCCATTGACCGAAGTCATTCAGTAATCCTTGAATGAACGGCCATACAACCGACATGATGACGGCGATGATGACAGAGCCGACGATCACGACGAATGGTACGAAACGTTTTCCATTAAAGAAGGAAAGGGCATCAGGTAATTTACTATAGTTATAATATTTGTTGAAAAGATTCGCTCCAAGGAAACCGGAAATGATTCCGACGAATACCCCCATGTTAAGGGCAGGTGCGCCAAGGACCGATGTGAAATAATCTGAAACGACCAGCGTTTGGCCGAATAGGGAAGAGACCGTTGCTTCGGGGTTTGAAAGCATATCTCCGCTCACTCCGAAGATGGCTCCTGTAATACGGTTAATCAGGATGAAGGCGATCAGGGCAGCGAATGCTCCGCCTGCACGTTCTTTCGCCCATGAGCCACCAATGGCTACGGCGAAGAGGATGTGAAGATTCGTGATGACTCCCCAACCAATATCCTCCATTACTCTTGCAATCGTTTGCACTAATGTGATGTCTCCACCCATCATGGCAATCAACTTACCGAGGGAAATCATGATCCCTGCAGCTGGCATAACAGCCACAACCACAAGCAATGCTTTCCCGAATTTCTGCCAAAAATCAAATGACAATAAATTCTTCATAAACCCGTTTCCTCCTTTAATATCAATCTATTGGACTATATTTCTTACATTGGATGACATGTGTGCGTTTACATTTCAAATTAAAAGAAATGCTGTCGCGTTATCTTCATCATTTGTTTGCTATGTACAGGTGATTCGGTGCAATATAGATGCAACCGTTTGCACTAGCTAAACACATTTTATGATATCCCTTTCAAGAAAGCAACAACAAAATATTATTTTAGTAAAATATCACCAGAGAGGGACGGACCTTGGTAGGACAGGGATTCGGAAAGACCAGCGATTTAGTAGTTTAGGGGGTGTTATTCACATGTGGATAAACGTGAGGGGGTGGATTAAGTGGAGAAACCACCGGGGATCCACTATACGAATATATCTTTCACGATAAAAAAGCACCCAATCCTTAAAGGACTGGATGCTCGAAAACATCATTTCAATAATCGAAGACCGTTCAAGATCACCAATATCGTACTTCCTTCATGCCCGATGACTCCATAGGGGAGGTCGAGGATCTGCAGGAAGTTGGAGGCGATCAACAGCATGATGACCGCGATGGAGAAGACGACGTTCTGCTGGACGATGCGCTTCATTTTTTTCGATAGCTTGATGGCTTCTGCGATACGGGTCAGGTCGTTTTTCATCAACACGACATCAGCGGTTTCAAGAGCGACGTCGGTTCCTTCTCCCATGGCGATTCCGACATTTGCCGTTGCAAGGGCCGGCGCGTCGTTGATTCCGTCCCCGACCATTCCGACGGTGCCGAATTGGTGTTTCAATTTTTTCAGTTCATCTACTTTCGTTTCCGGCAGGCAATCGGCGATGAAGCTTGCGACTCCTGCTTCTTCTGCGATGGCATGGGCGGTTTTTTCGTTGTCGCCTGTCAGCATGATGGTCTGCACGCCTTCTTTTTCGAGGAGCTTCAGTGCTTCGATCGTTTCTTTGCGGACCACGTCCTTCAGGGCGATCAATGCCACAATGACTTCATCCTTTGCGACAAAAACGGTCGTTTTCCCTTCAGAGGCAATTCTTTCATATGCTCCGTTCATAAACCGTTCTGCCAACATTTTATCCACAAAGTCTGCTTTCCCGATTTTCCATTCGGATCCGTCCACAAGGGCTTTGACTCCCCAGCCGGACACATCTTCAAGGGAATCGGGCTGGGATAGCACTGCCCCAAGCTCACGGGTTGCGTGACCGACAATGGCCTGGGCGAGTGGATGGTTCGATTGATTTTCAATGGAAGCAACGGTATTTATCACGTCATCCTCATCGAGATCGTCAGCAACCAGGATATCCGTCACGACGGGTTTCCCCCTCGTCAACGTCCCCGTTTTATCAAAGGCTATCGCCTTGATGTTGCTTAAGGTTTCCAAGTGCGCGCCCCCTTTGAACAGGATGCCGTGGCGGGCACCGTTTGAGATCGCGGAAAGACTCGCCGGCATGATGGCTGCGACCAGGGCACAAGGGGAAGCGACCACGAGCAGAACCATGGCCCGGTAGAATGTTTCCGTCCAGCTCCATCCGAGGACGAAGTGAGGGACGAACATCATCAGGAACACAACGGCGAGCACGACTTTAACATACGTTCCTTCGAAGCGTTCAATGAACTGCTGGGAAGGGGATTTTTCGCTTTGCGCCGATTGGACAAGGTCGATGATCTTTTGGAAAAGGGTTTCGCTGCTCGGTTTGGTCATTTCCATCGTGATGGCACCGTTGATGTTGACGGTACCGGCGAATACTTCATCCCGCTGCCCCTTTGTGACCGGGACGGCTTCGCCGGAAATGGCTGCTTCATCGATGGACGTCGTGCCTTTTACGATGACGCCGTCCGTCGGTACCCGTTCACCGGGTTTGATCAGGATATGATCGCCGATTTCGAGGCTTGAAACGTTCACTTTCTTTTCTCCGGTACTTGTGACGAGCCATGCTTCTTCCGGCTGGAGCTGCATGAGGGCGGAGATTTCCTTCTGACTTTTGTTCATTGTATAGGTTTCAAGGGCACCGCTGACGGCGAAGATGAAGATGAGGATCGCCCCTTCCGTCCAATACCCGATGATGGCGGATCCGACCGCGGCAAAAATCATCAGCATCTCGACATTGAGTTCCTTGTTTTCGATGGTTTCTTCGATTCCTTCTTTTGCTTTGGCGAAGCCGCCGATGGCAAAGGCAAGGAGGTAGAAGAGGATGCTCATGCTGGAGTCGCCGTTAGACGTCAGCCATCCCAGTAGAATGAACACACCGCTGATGAGGGCGGCGATCAATTCGGCATGAGGCTTTATTTTTTCAAGGAAGTGCATGTTTTCATTCGATGCCCCCATGGATAGTGCTTTGGATTGTGAGCTCATAGTGTTTTCCTCCTTTGGTTAATTGAAAATATGAGATTCTCATTGAGAATAATAATCAACGTCATTACCCCTATAAAACGACGAAAGCTGCCACCAGTGAAAGGTGACAGCAAAACGGCACGTGCTCTTAGCTGAAAGTATATGAAGTTAGTAATTTGTAATGATTATAATCTAATCCTACCACATGTATATGAGGATGGGAAGTGTTTTGTGCTAGTTATTCTGGGTTATTTCCCTACGCCTGTTCTGCAGGGAAAAGACGAGAAGGCTGACGAAAATCACCAGCATCATACAGGCGATCAAATAGAAGAAGCTTGATCCCTTGAACCAGTCGATGGTGATCCCGCCGATGAAAGGACCAATCATGCTGCCGAAGCTGAAGAAGATTCCGCACATGATGTTCCCGGCAGGCAGTAATTCTTTCGGCAGAAGGTCGGTCATGTAGCTGATGCCGAGGGAAAACGTCGATCCGACGGCCATACCGGCCAGTGTAAAGCATATGAATAGTCCGATCGTGGACTCAGAAACGATTCCTGCCGCCGAGAAGCACAGGAAGCCGATCATCATGACAATGAGGAGGACATTCTGTCTACCGTATTTGTCGCTCAAAATGCCAAGGGGAACCTGTGAGATGATGCTTCCCACTGCAAACGCAGGCAGAAGGATCGCCACGGCTTCAATGGACAATCCGTTTCGCAGGGCGAAAACAGGGAAATTCCCATTTAATGAGGCCTCCAGGAATCCATATCCGAGAGGCGGCAGCAGGGCGACCCATGCGTATTTGAGCACCTTTCCGAATCGCTGGAAAGACCCGAGAAACGAAGCACTTCCGATGTTTTGCTGTTCAGGGTATTCATTTTGTAATTTAAAGACAAACATCCACACCGTTAAGCTTAATAAGGAAGAGATGATGAATGGCAACGCCTGATGGATCGTGATGAGCTGTGTCATCATCGGGCCGACGGCGAATCCGATCCCAAAGGAAACCCCGTAAATGGATATGTTCCGTCCCCGATGCTCTTTTGGTGAAAAAGAGGTGATCCACGTCTGGGTGGCAAAGTGGAGCATGTGATCCCCGATGCCGATCAGCAGGCGGAGGATGAACCAGAACCAGAAGGATTTCCAGACCGGGAACAGTAAGAGTGATGCGGCGACGATGATTCCTCCGATGATGATCATCGGTTTGTATCCGATTTTCTGAAGCGGTCTTTCCATTAATGGAGAGGCCAGCAGGATTCCGATGTAGAGGGCGGTGGCGTTCAAACCGTTCAGGGAGGAGGACAGGCCGTCCTGCTCGAATATGATGGCGATGAGGGGAAGGAGCATTCCCTGTGAGAAGCCCGAGATGGCGACGATCCCGACCAACACCCTGAAACGGAAGGCTAATGTTTGATTCATTTGTCAAAACTCCCAATCGTAGTAAATATCTTCTTTGATGGTACCCTCAATTTCATTGTTTGGCAATACGATGGGAATAGAGTAAAATCAAAACATCCACTAACATATTAAGGAAGGAATGATTAAGAAATGGAATATAAGATGCAGGAAGGCGGATTTTACACAGATTTAGGGTTTGGGAAGCTGGAGGTATCGGGTAACGAAGAGTATGGCTTCCGCCCGTTCCAACTACTCGTATCATCCGTTGCCGTATGCAGCGGGGGAGTGCTCCGCCAAGTGCTGGAGAAAATGCGTATTCAATTTGACGACATCCACATCAAAGCCGACGTCACCCGCAACGAAGCCGAGGCTAACCGTGTCGAAGCCATTTCTCTCCACTTCACGATCAGAGGGACGGACCTTGACGAAGCGAAAATCGAAAAAGCCATGAAGCTCACACGCAAGAACTGCTCCATGGTGCAATCCGTAAAGGACAGCATCAAGATTGAAGAGACGTTTGAATTGGTTGGGTAAAGTGATGGAGAGGGATGGAGGGACGGAACTCTGAGCAGCATCAATGTGGGAGGTCCTCCCCTCAAAAATGAGTGTTTTAAGTGAACGGCATCAATAAAAGAGGGACGGACCTCTGAATGGATAGAACCGTTAGCAGTCCACTATCCTTTCGAAGGTCCGTCCCTCAAAGCAGCGACAAGAACTACCCTTTTCCTCTGTTAAGAGGTCCGTCCCTCTAAGGCGTCCCTCAACACCTACCCTTTACAGCTCCTGGGGTTCGCTGCCGGGTTTTTCGTAGTAGAGGATGGTTTTGGGGGTGAGCTTGAGAAGCTGGTATTCGGGATCATCGGGGCTTGCGATCCAGTGTTTGAGCTGGTCGTTCCAGAATCTTGCTTTTAGTTCCGGAGAGTTTTCGACCGAAGCCTCAGCCTCGATTTCTACATAGTGTTCGTGATCGGAATCACGGTCATACCCGAGCAGGATATGCACATGAGGGTTCTCTGCAATGTCTTCTGCTTTGTGGGCATGTTCGTTGGTTGCCGTGTACAGAGTAAGCTCGTCATGATCGAACATCATAAATCGTGAGTACGGTCTGTTGTCACGGATAGTGGCAAGGGTGCCGATTTTATGGTGGGAAAACAACTCTGTTATTTTATCTTTCAAGGTTTGTGCCATGGATATTCCTCCTAATTGGGTTCTATCTATAATGTGTCTAAACAGGCCAGTTTTAACCAAATATCTTACAAAGGATGGATCATAAACGTGAATAAAGTATTTACTCTCCTTGTATTGGCAGGGGTTCCGGTTTCGGTGATCGGTTCCCTGCTTCATTGGCCCAGCGTCATCATGTTCGTCGTCTATTGTGTCACGATTATCGCCCTTGCCGCGTTTATGGGAAGAGCGACGGAAAGCTTAGCCGTCGTGTCGGGTCCACGTATCGGCGGCCTGTTAAATGCGACGTTCGGGAATGCGGTCGAATTGATCATTTCCATTTTTGCCCTGAAGGCCGGTTTGATCGGGGTCGTTCTCGCCTCCCTGACAGGGTCTGTCCTGGGGAACCTGCTATTGGTCGCGGGGTTGTCCTTCTTCGTCGGGGGCGTGAAGTTCAAGCGCCAGAAATTCAATGTGTTCGATGCCCGTCATAATTCAGGACTGCTCATGTTCGCCATCATCGTCGCCTTCGTCATCCCTGAAGTGTTCTCGATGGATATGAATGAAACGGGAACGATGAGTCTTTCCATCGGAATCTCGATCATTTTGATTGCCTTGTACTTATTCGCCCTGTTTTTCAAACTCGTCACCCACCGCGGTGTGTATCAGAGTGAGAACAGCGAAGGGGCACATGGTCATGATGAGGAGCCTGAGTGGAGCAAGGGAAAAGCATTACTCATCCTTGCGGCATCGACCCTTGCCGTCGCGTATGTATCTGAACGTCTTGTTCATACCTTTGAAGAGGTAGGGGAAGCGTTCGGTTGGAGTGAGCTATTCATCGGGGTCATCATCGTCGCCATTGTCGGAAATGCCGCTGAGCATGCATCAGCCGTCATCATGGCGTATAAAAACAAGATGGATGTTGCGGTGGAGATCGCCGTCGGTTCCACCCTTCAGGTAGCCATGTTCGTGGCACCAGTCCTGGTACTGGTTTCGTTATTCTTTGAAAAAAGCATGTCACTTGTGTTCACCCTGCCTGAACTGGTGGCCATGGTATCAGCGGTCTTACTTACCGTGGTCATCTCCAATGATGGGGAAACGAACTGGTTTGAAGGATTGACGCTACTTGCGGCTTACTTCATCATGGGGATCGGATTTTATTTACTATAAGTATGAAGTTAAGGCCAGGCACAATTTCTGATTATCAGACTCTGCAAGATTTTAAAAGAACCATTCCAGTCACTGGGGATCGCCCAGTGATTGCCAAAGCAAAAAAAGCAGTGGAATCCTTCAACGGATTCCACTGCTTTTTTTAGGGAATGTAGGAATGATTGAAAACGCCAGCTTTGTAGGAGAAGCTGCGCTTTCTCTTCATTGATAGTATAAAATAAAAATTGAATTTTGTAAATATTCTTTCAAATAAAGTTTTTTGGATAAGGTTCATCTTCTAGGAAAAACTAACGGCAAACCCTTAAGCTATGATTGAAAGGAGTCACATTCATGAAACTAATGCGCACTGCTCTTATGGTCATTCTCGCATTTTTTGTTGCAACCACAGGACTTCACGCTGAAACCACTCCGAAAAAGGAAAGCAAGCCAAAAACGGAGAAAGCTCCGAAATCAACACAGGATACCAGTGTGAAAATCCCGAACTCAGTATTGAATATCGCCAAAGAAAATACGTATCCCAATTCGACACAGGATCAGCCGTATCTTCAACCCAGCGAGTGGAGCCAGGAACTGATCGAAACCTCCAATGTGAGAATCGAAAATCCGAACCTGATCCGCATGTTGAACGAATCAACGGTCAATAAAGCACCGACGATCGGACTTCGTGCCACCATCTATCTGGGCGAATGGCCCCTGAACTATGCATCAACGGAAACCTCCCCGAATTGGGAGTACCAAAAGGTCAATACGAATTACTTCGATAACCGCGGAGGGAAATCAAACTATCAAATCCACTACGTCCAGGAAGCACAAAAGGTCGTAAAAGGTGGACTGACAGCAAAGGTTCCCCATGCAGATGATGTGGAAAAAATGATGCTCATCAAAGCCATGGATAAATCCAAGCTCCCACTTGCCTTCCAAACCATCGTAGGGGCCGGTACGAAGAAGGATCAAGTGTACAATATCTCACCTAAACGACTCGGTTACCTGTACGCCTATGCACCTGCCATCAATGAAAAGGGGAAAGTGACCTATGGGGAAGTATTCCTCGTCATGAAGGGAACCAAACGGTCAATCGTCGTGAAAAACGTGACGTCTCAAGGAGTCGGGGCATGGATACCAGTCCAGGATCACGTCCACTTCGGTTTCATGGCAAGCGAAACACCAAGATAAAGGTTTAACAAAGAGTGAAATCGGGTATATCCTAATTTCACTCTTTTATTATGTCGAGTGATATGTTATAATAATTAGAATATTCTGAATTAACAAAGGAGGAACAATAACATGGAATACTTACTACTATTCGGAGGACTGCTGATCGCATTCATCACACTTCGCGTCTGGTTCGGGGCCAGAAGAGCCAAAATCTATGCCCAGATCAAAAAACAAAAATACAACGTCATGGAACCCGCACTCCATAAAGTCACCCAAACCAACGACCGCAAACCCCTAGGATAAAAGCACATCGGATAAATATCCGATGTGTTTTTTTTGAGTTTTTTGAGCATTTTTTTAGGGACGGACCTCGGTTTTAGAGGTGGGAAGGCCGGTATATAAGGGTTTGTAGGTTGATTTCGAGTGAATATGAGGGACGGACCTTATTCAAAAATCAAAGGCCCAAACCCAACACAGATTTGAGCCTTGATCTTCCTTTCAACGGGAAATCTTCGCTTCACGCTTCGAAAAGTCTATATCCTGATAATACATGGACTTAACGAGTACGTTTGGTCCGAGGCAGCGGGCCATGGGACAGTGGCAGTTCAATTCTTTCGCAAGGGGCTGTTCTTTCCACTTATCAAAAATGGCAGGCAGCGTATCCTTCGTGATATTCCCGAGTGGCGGGGTATCACCGAAGTCGGTGACGATGACATCGCCGGTGAAGATGTTCACGTTCAAACGGGAACGGCCGTCGGGGTCATTCCTAACGCTCACATTTTTTGCCGAGTAAAGGTTCTTCAGGAATTCCAGATCCTCCTGTGAAGAGCTGCATGGATAGAAAGGCAGGGTCCCGAATAGCATCCATACATTCTCGTCGCGGAATGCTAAAATATCCCGGATGGCTTCACGGGTTTCTTCTAATGAAAGAGTCTCCAGGCTTGAAGCGAAGTCAGAAGGATACATGGGATGGATTTCGTGACGGCCGCATTTCATTTCATCGACAATCTGACGATGGATCTTTTCCAGGTACGGCAGGGTGTTTTTATTTAACATGGTTTCTGCCGAGACAAGGACCCCGCGTTCTGAAAGGGCACGGCTGTTTTCAATCATGCGGTCGAACAGCTTCCGGCGCTGATCCCTCGTTGGTTTCCGTTCCATATTGGCAAACCCGACATCGATGAATTCGTCGATCGTTCCCCAGTTATGGGAGATGTGCAGGACATCAAGGTACGGGGCAATCATCAAATAGCGGTCAAGATCCAGGGTGAGATTCGAGTTAATTTGGGTATGTACGCCCCTGGAATGTGCATACTTGAGTAATGGAAGTACATAATTTTCTACGGATTTCTTGGACATCATCGGTTCCCCGCCGGTAATACTAAGGGAACGGAGAGTTTTGATATCGTCGAGTTTTCCGAGGATCAGTTCAATGGGCAGGGCACTCGGATCCTTCGGTGATAGGGTATAACCAACTGCGCAGTGCTCGCATCTCATATTGCAGAGCGTCGTGGTGGTGAATTCGATATTGGAGAGCGTGATGTCACCATGCTCATCCACATCCAGGTAAGCCTCCCAAGGATCATGATCAATGGACATTTTCTTGGAGAGAGGTTCAGTTTTCATTCGTAAAAGCTCCTTTATGATTAAGTCACTCATCCATTATTGAGAAAGGGCCAGCCCTTGTCAATCGGAAAGTTATTGGTTACCATAGTAAACGTATTGAAAGGAGAGAGAACTCTTGGGTAAAGCTATCAACGATAAAGACTCACAAGTGAGCTATTTAAAACAACGCCTGAATCTGTTCGTCGACGTTCTGGACTCGATCGACCCCGAACAAGCGGACATTGACGATATCGATCGCCTGATCGCCATGATCGATGACATAGAAGTAAAATGCGAGCAATTTAAGAAAAGTGAGTAGGAGTCCTGGATGGGGCTCTTATTTTTTTGGAGGGACGGACCTTGGATGGTGTGGGGTGTCGAGACCGGTCCTGGGTGGCCGGAGGCGGAATATGTCATTTTTTGTAGAAACGGTTGACAACCCACGCAGTTCAACCCATTCACCCCGTAAAGACCTGCCCCAAGCAGGATTTCCCCGCCAAAACGTCTAACTTTAATATAAAACCATCTATTAAAGGAGCGACACCCCATGATCATCACCCCCATTAAAAAACATCAAAGCGAGCAGGCGAAAAATGTCATACTTTCCGGGTTCCTCGAACGGTTCGGATTCATCGACCACACCCTGAACCCAGATATCCATGACATCACACTTGAGTATGACGGCACGCAGCATCATTTTTTTGTCGGGAAAGAAAAGGACGACATCATCTGTACAGGCGCAATCCGGCAAGAAGCGGAAGATACGTATCAGATCGTGAGGATGTCGGTGCTATCCTCCTTCAGAAAGCGTGGACTAGGTGGCATCATGCTCAAACATCTGGAAGAAAAAGCACACTCCCTTGGCGCACGAAAGCTCATTCTTGAAACGAATAAGCAGTGGGCCGACGCCATCCAATTTTACGAAAAAAACGGTTATACATATAAGTCAGAAGACGAGATTTCGTGTTATTACGAGAAGGAAATTCCATTGTGAAATCCCTTTCAATCTCATTCTTATAGGAGTATAATAATGAATGAAAATTGAGACTGTTTGAGATCTTTAGAGGGGGAGAACGATGAATAAAGAGACATTACAGCAAAGCATGTACGATTTGATTGTGGAAACGTCCACGAATCTGCCAAAGGATGTGCGCCGAGCGATCCGCTCTGCGAAAGCCCGTGAGAACGCCGGTACTCGTGCAGCGATGAGCTTGGATACGATTTCAAATAACGTGAAGATGGCGGATGACAATGTATCCCCGATTTGTCAGGATACAGGTCTTCCTACATTTAAAATAAAAACACCGGTCGGCGTGAATCAGCTCCAGATCAAAGAAGCGATCTATGCGGCCATGGTACAGGCGACGAAGGACGGGAAGCTTCGTCCAAACTCTGTTGATTCTTTGACGGGGGCTAACTCAGGGGACAACCTTGGACTCGGGACGCCGGTCATCAAGTTCGAGCAGTGGGAAAAGGATTATATCGACGCGCGCCTGATCTTAAAGGGCGGCGGTTGTGAAAATAAAAACATCCAGTACAGCCTTCCTTGTGAGCTTGAAGGACTGGGCCGTGCCGGACGTGACCTCGATGGGATCCGCAAATGCGTGATGCATTCTGTGTATCAGGCACAGGGACAAGGCTGCAGCGCCGGTTTCATCGGCGTTGGAATCGGTGGGGACCGCTCTTCCGGATATGATCTGGCCAAAGAACAATTATTCCGTTCCGTTGAGGACGTGAACCCGAATGAAGATCTTCGTAAACTGGAAGAGTACGTGATGGAAAATGCCAATGAGCTTGGAATCGGCACAATGGGCTTCGGCGGGGAAACGACGCTCCTTGGTTGTAAGGTTGGCGTGATGAACCGCATCCCTGCGAGCTTCTTCGTATCCGTTGCGTATAACTGCTGGGCATTCCGTCGTCTGGGCGTGAAGCTTGATCCGGCGACTGGTGGGGTGGACGAATGGTTCTATCAGGAAGGCGACAAGATCGACCTGACTCAAGGGTCGCTTGCTGAGCTTGAAACGGCAGCGGCAAGTTCTGGTGAACAGCCAAATGTTGTCGTTCTTGAAGCTCCGATCACGGAAGAAAAAATCCGTGAACTGAAAGTGGGAGACGTCGTTCATATCAACGGCCGCATGTACACTGGCCGTGACGCGATCCACAAACATCTGAGCGAAAATGATGCACCGGTGGATCTTGACGGACAGATCATCTATCACTGCGGTCCGGTTATGCTGAAGGACGATGAAGGGAATTGGCATGTGAAGGCAGCCGGCCCAACAACATCGATTCGTGAAGAACCTTATCAAGGGGACATCATGAAGCGTTTCGGTATCCGCGCAGTCATCGGAAAAGGCGGAATGGGACCGAAAACCCTTGCTGCCTTGAAAGATCATGGCGGCGTGTACCTGAATGCCATCGGGGGAGCGGCTCAGTACTACGCAGACTGCATCAAAGGCGTAGATGGCGTCGACCTGATGCAGTTCGGTATCCCTGAAGCGATGTGGCACTTGAATGTAGAAGGCTTCACAGCCGTTGTGACGATGGATTCACATGGGAACAGCCTTCATGAAGAAGTCGACAAATCCTCTTTGGAAAAACTGGCTCAGTTCAAAGAGAAGGTTTTCAAATAAGAAAAAGGAACCACCTCGCACAGTTGCGGGGTGGTTTTTCTATTGGGTATTTATGTTAAAATCAGGATGAAACCTTTATGTGCGTTCTTCCGTATTACATACAAACAGGTTGTGGAGGGCTACTATGATTTTCAATAAACTATTTGGCATGTTGATTCTTAGCTTGATGGTCTTTTTGACAGGGTGTGCCGCAAATCCCGAAAAAGAGGCGGATATCACCTCCATCGAGGATGTAAGTGTGGATACATTAAAGGAAAATAGCGGAACCTATGTAGGGGATAATTCTAAAGTTCAGGCGATCCTGCAAGAGCTTCCAGGCGGTGAAACGATAAAGGAAATCGATCTTTCCGGTGAAATGGTGAAGGTGACATACGGCTTTGAGGAAGAAGGGAAGCTGTCTGAAAGTGATGTGAATGAGTACTGGTTCGACGGCACCAACGTCAACCGGAAAAACTTTTACTACAACGCCATCTATTTAACACTCCTTATTCCCAACGCAAAAGAATATCACTTCACCGTCGATGAATCCATGGTATCCGTCTCCAGGGACAAAATGGTCGCCGGTCTGTCCAAAGAATTCAGCGACTTTCCAAAAGGCGATAAGATCTGGGACAAAAAAACCGTCTCCACCTTCATCGACGAACACAAAGGGAAATTGACCCAAATGGCGACAAAGTATCAGACGTTTTTTGAGTAGAGGGACCTTTGATGGTCATTTGAAGTGAAGGTGCCGCAACGATCGCCCAAGAGCCGCAACAAACCGTATAAATCCACTGCCCATCAGGCTGATTCTGCACGAACACCCATTTATGGATACTATTAGTACACATGAATCCTTCCACTTCTCAAAAACTAAGGGAAACGGAAGCGAAAGAAGGGTTCAATTTTGCGAAAATCACTAAAAGTGTTGATGATAGCGGCAATCTTAGTATTGCTCATACCGGCTCAGGCTTATGCAGTATCGAATAATCCAATCGGCTGGGGATTCAAAAAGAGTCAAAATGAAGAGCAGCCGGAAGCAGGAGCTGCCTATGATCAGCTTCTTGAGAAGTACGATGCCTTCTATAAAGGCTCACCGGATAAAAAAGTGCTCTACGTCACATTCGACAACGGATATGAAAATGGCTATACGGAAAAAATCCTCAATGTCCTGAAACAGGAAAAAGTGCCAGCCACGTTTTTCGTGACCGGTCACTATTTGCTCAGCGCAGAGGACCTCGTCAAGCGAATGGTGAAAGAAGGACATATCATCGGGAACCATTCCTGGCATCACCCTGACTTCACGGCAAGCTCCGATCAAAAGATCAGGGAAGAGCTCCAAAAAGTGAAAGTCAAAACGAAGGAATTGACGGGGCAAAAAAAGATGAAATATTTGCGACCTCCAAGGGGCGTGTTTTCAGAACGTACGCTCCAGATTGCAAAAGAGGAAGGCTACACACACGTCTTCTGGTCACTCGCGTTCATCGATTGGAAGACCGATCAGCAAAAAGGATGGAAATACTCCTATGACAACATCATGGCCCAGGCCCATCCTGGTGCCATCATCCTGCTGCACTCCGTCTCTAAAGACAACGCAGACGCACTCGAAAAAGCCATCCAGGACCTAAAAAAACGGGGCTACACCTTCAAAAGCCTGGATGAGCATCCGATGATGAAATAAGAGCCTGAATAAGAGGGACGGACCTTCATTCCTAGGACTTGGTCCTAGGAATGAAGGTCCGTCCCTCTTCTGTTTATGCTATAATACACATACAAGTTTTGTGCGGAAGGATGAGGACGATGGCAGTCAGGAATGTTAAGATAGATGGTCCGTATGATTTTGATCGGGTGCTGGAGCGGTTGGCGCTGGATCCGTTGAATGCTGTGGATCCGGTCAACCGGAGCGTGAAGGTCCCTTACTATCTCCCGGATGGGATGGGAGAGGTCATAGAGGTTCAGGCAATTGGCACAACGGACGAGCCGCAGTTTAGTATCACCTTTGAGAATGACGAGAATCTTGAAGAAAAGCAACAGAGAATCGCAAACATATTCCAATGGCAAACCGGTCTCCACGATATGCACGCGCATTTTCTTAAAACCGACCTGAAACCTATCTTTGAGGAACATATCGGAACCCCGCTCGTCCTGGAGTTCGATCCCTTCGCCACCATCATCAAAAGCATTATCCATCAGCAGCTGAACCTGAAGTTCGCCTTCACCTTGACCCATCGTTTTGTCACGACATATGGATGGGAAAAGGATGGAGTGTGGTTTTATCCATCACCGGAAAAAGTAGTGGACCTCACGGTGGAAGAACTGCGGGAGCTTCAGTTCAGTCAGCGGAAAGCGGAGTATGTGATTGAAGTCGCTCAGAAGGTATCAAGTGGTGAACTGGATCTTGAACAGTTATCCGGTCAATCCGACGAAGAAGTCATCAAAGAACTGACCAAAATCCGCGGAATCGGACCCTGGACCGCCCAGAGCTTCCTCCTATTCGGACTCGGCCGCCCGAATCTGTTTCCGAAAGCGGACATCGGCATCCAAAACGCCATCAAAAAGCTATTCCAGATGGAAGAGAAACCGACCATGGACGAGCTGGATGAATTCAGCGCAGCCTGGCATCCTTATTTAAGCTACGCATCACTGTATTTATGGAGAAGTATCGAATAGAACGGACGTGAACCAATGAAAAAGCAATACGCAAAAAAACCACAACACAATGAAGTGAAAATCGAGCTGAAACAGCAGTTTCCTCTGACCATAAAGAAAATCGGCATCAACGGGGAAGGGGTCGGTTTCTTCAAACGTAAAATCGTCTTCGTTCCGGGAGCCCTTACAGGCGAAGAAGTAGTCGTGGAAGTGACCAAGGTCCACCCGAAATTCACCGAAGCCCGCATCAAGAAGATCCGGAAAAAGTCACCACAGCGTACCAAAGCACCATGCCCGGTATACGAGCAGTGCGGGGGCTGCCAGCTTCAGCATTTGTCTTACGAAGGACAGCTTGACGCCAAGCGCGACATCCTACTTCAATCACTCGAGCGTCACACAAAGCTCAAGCTTGATGACATGGATATCCGTCCGACGATCGGAATGGACAACCCGTGGCACTACCGGAACAAAAGCCAGTTCCAGGTCGGTACGCAAAACGGGAAAGCTATTGCAGGCTTATACAGCATGAATTCCAACAAGCTGATCGACATCGATGAGTGCATCGTGCAGCACCCGCTCACGAATAAAGTGACAAACGAAATCAAGCGGATCATCAACGACTTCAATATCCCTGTTTTTGATGAAAAAAAGAAAAAGCCGATCCTGAAAACGATCGTGACGCGTGTCGGGTTTGAAACAGGGGAAGTTCAGGTCGTACTCGTGACGTCCGAGAAAAAGATCCCACGAAAGGAATTGCTGATTTCGGAAATTCAGAAACGTCTTCCTGAAGTCGTTTCCATTGCCCAAAACATCAATCCGCAGAAAACGGCCCTTGTCTTCGGGGACGAAACAATCCATCTGTCCGGAAAAGAAAGCATTGAAGAACGTCTGGAAGAGTTCACCTATGAACTGTCCGCACGGGCATTTTTCCAGCTGAATCCGATCCAGACGAGCAAGCTGTATAACGAAGCGAAACTAGCAGCTGCCCTCACAGGTGAAGAAAAAGTTGTCGATGCCTACTGCGGAGTCGGTACCATCGGGTTATGGCTGGCAGACGGTGCCAAAGAGATCCGAGGCATGGACGTCATCAAGGAAGGAATCGATGACGCGAAGAAGAATGCTGTAAAATTTGGAGTCGAGCATGCCGAATACTTCGTAGGCGGTGCCGAAACGCTCATGCCAAAATGGAAAAATGAAGGGTGGCGTCCGGACGTCGTCGTGGTCGATCCGCCGAGGACGGGCTGTGACAACAAGCTTCTCGATACGTTGAAAGAAGTGAAGCCCAAGACGTTCGTCTATGTCTCCTGCAATCCATCGACCCTCGCGAAAGACATTGATTATTTGAAGAAGCAGTATCGTGTCGAGTATTTGCAGCCGGTGGATATGTTCCCGCAGACCGCCCATGTGGAGGTTGTGGCGAAGCTGGTTCTTAAGTTGTAACTAACCAATTAGCTCACTATCCTGATTTCATCCACAAGTGAATAAGATTTCGTTAAAAAACATTAGGAAAACAGGGCTATCCCATATGGGTTAGCCCTGTTTGGGTATTGAATTAGTCGAATACCTTCTTGGATTAGGTGAAAATATAATAAAAAATGATAGCGGTGAACCCAACCTTATACCGTCTTGTTTAAGGTATGTTCGATTTTACACTTATTCATTTTTTGTTCGTGGAACTTCAAGAAAAATACTATTACAAATTTATAAATTTAATAAAAGTTGTTATTGGAAACCAGATAACTAGGGGTAGTAACCACCAGATGGCAACCTTCGAATAACGTGAATATAACCATAAAATGATTAAACTCTGTATGATACCCATTACATCACTAATAAAAATGGCTAACACGCTTTGTTCAGTAACGGCGGTATTTGGAAAAAAAGAAATAATGCCCAGTATAAACCACAGGAAAATAACCATGGCTCCACGTACATCCTCTTCTTCCCTCTTCAACCAAACAAGCCATGTTGCAATCCCAAAAGTGGGTATGACGATTAACCATGCCACCCAAAAAAAGGATTCGCCTGGAGCAGTATCTAGGTTTTCGTTCGGAGGTGCAAAATGAAAACCTAGTCCTGCAGAAATCATCACAACCACCAATGTTCCAATTGAAAACAATACTCCCATCCATTTTTCTTTTACTGTTAATTCTTTAAACATATAAATACTCTCCTTAAATATACTATATAGAATTTAGATACTAATTAGTATTTTCTTTTTTATGGTACAATAATACTTATTAGTATGTCAAACAGAAATAAGGAGAATATTTATGCCGAAAAGACTAACAATGGAAGAGAAAAAATTACTAACCATAGAAAAACTACTCGATTCAGCAGAGATTGTATTCTCTAAAAAAGGATATAACGGAGCATCTGTAGAAGAGATTGCCGAAGAGGCAGGTTATTCAAAGGGAGCAGTTTACTCAAACTTTAATAATAAGGAGAATTTATTCTTAGCATTATTTGATAGACGTTTTAATATAGAGGCAGGTGAGTGGGGAAACGTATTTGAGGAAAAATTAGATAATGCATCCAGGGCGGAAAAAGTAGAGGAATTGCTTATAACCCATCAGAAAAGAAATGTGGATACCCAATGGACAATGTTGATGTTAGAGTTCACTTTGTTCGCACTGCGAAATGAAAGTGCTAAACAAAAGCTGGCTGAAAGATATCAACAAATCATGTTATCAATGACAGAATCAATAACCGAACACTTTAGTAACAATGGACATGATGCAAACAAAGATCAAATAAAAGAAATTGTGTTATCACTACTAAGTCTTGAGACAGGATTGAAAATTATTGAATCATTAAACCCAGAACTAATTGAAGATGGATTCAGGTCAAGAACATATAAAATGTTTTTATAATATCTCTCTATTAAAAAGTACAAATTACAGGCATCCCTCCATCACCAAGGGATGCCCATTTTGAATTTTGCGGGCACATCCTTCAAGCAGATGTCTGTTCAAATAGCTTAACATCTATTAAGATTTCCTTTGAACAACCACAAGGAGGCAAAAAATCATGAACAGCAAATATAAAGAATTATTATCTCCCTATACATTTAAAAACGGAGTCGAATTAAAGAACCGTATCATCATGGCACCGATGACGAACTTTTCATCGGATGAGAAAGGCAATGTCACGGATGCAGAGGTTGCCTACTATGAAAGGCGTTCGAAAGATGTGAGTATGGTCATCACGGCATGCACCTATGTAACGCCTGATGGAAAGGGGTTCCCGGGTGAATTTGGAGGGGATACGGATGAAATGATCCCAAGCCTTGAACGATTGGCGAAGGGAATCAAGGATCAAGGGGCAAAAGCCGTCCTCCAGATTTTCCACGGAGGTGTACAATGCCCGCCTGATCTTGTTCCGGACGGGGATGTTGTGAGTGCTAGTGACGTAATGGGCGAGAACGGAGAGAAGAAAGCGAGAGGATTATCTGAAAAAGAGATCGAGAATATCATCGAAGCCTTCGGTGAGACGACCCGCCGCGCCATTGAAGCGGGCTATGACGGCGTGGAGATTCACGGAGCGAATGGATATCTGATCCATCAATTTTTCTCCCCGATGACGAATCAGAGAGAAGATCGTTTCGGCGGCAGTCTTGAGAACCGTATGACATTCCCACTTGCCATTGTGGATAAGGTGAAGAGCGTGGTAGAAGAGCATGCCGATCCATCTTTCCTCGTTGGATACCGTTTCTCACCTGAGGAGCCGGAAGAGAATGGATTTACGATGGGGGATACCCTTACTCTCGTGGATGCCCTTGCAGATAAAGATTTAGATTACCTTCACGTATCCCTCTTTGACTTCTTCTCGAAACCAAGAAAAGGCGTAGAGGACCTGGAGAAAACAAGAATGGACTATCTGTTGGAAACGATCGGTGACCGCACGCCATTGATCGGGGTAGGTTCCATCTACTCTGCAGACGATGCACATAAAGCGTTTGGGTCAGGCGTTCCACTACTTGCCCTCGGCCGCGAACTCATCATTGATCCTGATTGGCTGAAGAAAATCCAAGAAGGAAGAGAAGATGAAATCGTGACGGAGATCGATAAAGGAAAGCAGGAAGAATTGGTCGTTCCTGATCCGTTATGGAATGCGATTGTGAATACTCCTGGCTGGTTCCCAGGAGTATAATATGAAAAAACGTCCTGTGATTCGTTCGCAGGACGTTTTGTGTGCTTTAAAATAATATGTGCCGGAATCACAGCTGTAGAAAAAAGGAGAACTTGACGCAGCAGATTTAGCGAGTTTTTTTGTTAGGAATCCTTAAGTGCTTATGATAGGTGATACGGTCATCAGAATTCCCGAAAATTAAGCGGAAATTTTCCGGCTAAACTCAGAATGGAACTTATTTTGAGGTGAATAAGGGTAGTTTTTCCGCTTAAGAACATAAATCTTCCCCATTTTTGTGTTTTTTTAAGTTAATAGGCGGAATATTTCCGTCTATTTCAACCCTTTTTTAATAGTAATGACCAATTAAGCGGAATTTTTCCGTCTATGTTTCCGCTCTGATGCTTAACCTTATCTCCCAATCGGTAAGTGCTTCCCCTCTTTTTAAAGTGCAATTCTTTTTCCATCATTATACGTAATGTCAATCATAGATAAAGAAAAAGACGTATACCCATTCATACGTCTTTCTCTTAAGATTGACACCAAAACAGCATCCTTGATCCGTTTTCTTTTAAACTGAACTTTGCTTAGATCCTTTATTACCGGGAGCAAACCAGCCCAACAAGGCAATCCCCACCAGTACTCCATAGAAAATCAAAGTCCATACGGTACTATGCGGAAAATCATGATCCAGCACCCCGATATCTTCATGGGCAAGGGTAATGACCGCAAGCTTCACTCCCACCCAGGCGACAATGGCATAAGCCGTCGTTTCCAGTGCAGGGCGTTTTTCCAATAACTGAACGAACCAGGTTGCCGCATATTTGATCAGGATCAATCCTGCAATCCCACCAAGGACGACCACGATGAATTGTCCACCGTCCATACCTCCGAAATCCCCAAGTGGAGAGTCAGGCAGGCCAAGGGCAAGGGCAACAGCTGCGAGGATGGAATCGATGGCAAACGCAAGGTCTGCGAGGGCAATTTTCCCAACTGTCGGCCAGAATCCTTTGCCGGCTGCTTCTTCTTCCGTTTCTTCCTGATTCTTCTCATTATCCTTCCCAAACTTCGCTTTGATGACATGTTTGAGACCGAGATACAGCAGGTAAGCTGCACCGATCGCCTGAATTTGCCAGACATTTGCGATGAACGAAATGGCAAAAAGGGCTACAAACCTGAAGGCAAATGCCAGGAAGATCCCGTATTTGATGGCTCTCTTCTTTTCATCCTCAGGCAAGTGTTTCGCAATGACAGCGAGAACCAGGGCATTATCTGCTGACAATAAGCCCTCGAGGCCGATCAGGATTAATAAAGTCCATCCATATTCCAGCCAGATTGAATCCATATGTATCACTCCCCAATACAAAGTGAGCTTTTACAAGCCCAGGATTTCACAAAAATGAGTCCTGAACTTATCTTACCACTTAATTCTTATTAAATACGATTCAAAAATGTTTTTGCATCCCCAGAGAGTTTCATGGTATAGTGTATTTACTAAATATGACAGGAGTGATGGGTGGACGATGAAGAACTAATCTTATTTTCGAGACGTTTGAAATTTCATATTTCAAATTAACTTAAAATAGGATTAGTCTGCCCATTTTTATATGCGTTTTTAGCTATTGAACGATTGATAGCTTTCTTTGTGTACGTGACCGGTACGGCTAATCCTTCCAGAACGATTGGGAGGATTTTTTTGTTCTCCCTTTTTAAAGAAAGGGGAAGATACTATGAGAGAAATAATGAAATTATTGAATATACGGTATGAATTCATGGACCACACCATATTTGAAAAGGTGAATGGCAGCGTGCAGGAAGGGGACGTCATCGGAATCATAGGGAATAACGGGGCCGGAAAGTCGACCCTGCTGCAACTGATCGCGGGTGAACGGACACCAACGGAGGGACAGATCCAATGGCTTCACCACGATGTGACGATCACCATGGTAGAGCAGGAAACCGAAACCCATTCCTCACAAGGGATGACACCATCACAAGCCGCTTTACTGGAAAAATGGCAAGTTCCCAGTCAAGAATTCCAGCAGATGAGCGGCGGGGAAAAACTGAAGGCAAGGCTCGCCAAAGGGTTCTCAGAGAGATCAGACCTTCTCTTATTGGATGAACCGACGAATCACCTGGATCGACAGAGTCTGGAGCTTCTGACTAAACAGATTAAAGAGTACAAAGGCACTATTCTCCTTGTCTCCCATGACCGATTTTTTCTCGATGAAGCGGTGACGAGGATATGGTCCATCGAAGGGAAGAAGCTGATTGAGCATAAAGGCCATTATTCCAGCTACATGGAGGCGCGCAAAGAGCGTAGGATGACTCAACAACGGGAGTATGAAAAGCAACAGAAGATGGTGGAGAGGATTGAGAAGCAGATGAAGGAACTCACCTCCTGGTCTGAAAAAGCCCATGCCGAGTCCACGAAACAGGAAGGATACAAAGAACATTACCGCGTCAAAGCAAAACGTATGGACACCCAGGTCAAATCCAAGCAAAAGCGTCTTGAAAAAGAACTGGAAAAAACAAAAGTAGAAGAAGTCGAAAAGGAGCATAGCGTCCACTTCTCCATCCAATCCACCCACAAAACGGGGAAGCGTTTCCTTGAAGTAAAGGGACTTAAGAAATCTTTTGAGGGACGGACCTTATTTGAAAACGCAAATTTCACCGTCCAACACGGTGAAAAGATATCGATCCTTGGACCGAACGGCAGCGGGAAAACGACACTGTTGAAGATCATCATGGGAATGGAACCGGCAGAAGGCGACGTATGGATGTCACCATCTGCCAATATCGGCTACCTGACCCAGGAAGTGTTCGATCTGCCCCTCGACCAGACGCCGGGGGAGCTCTTTCATAAAGAAACCTATGAAGAGCGAGGGAAGGTTCAGACGCTGATGAAGCATCTCGGATTTCAGACGTCTCATTGGCATTCCCCGATTCGAAATATGAGCATGGGGGAACGGGTGAAGGTGAAACTGATGAAATACATCCTCGAAGAAAGGGACGTATTGATCCTCGATGAACCGACGAACCACCTGGATCTCGCTTCCCGGGAGCAGCTGGAGGAAACCCTGTCCGAGTACAATGGTACCTTGATCGTTGTCTCCCATGACCGTTATTTTCTTGAAAAAACGACAGAAGTCCAGCTTTTGATCGAAAGCGGGACCATTAAAAAGCAGCTGGATGAGCCGGCATCTGAGCGGGATGACAAAGAAGAACAGCGGATGAAACTCGAGACGGAGAGGCAGGAAGTGCTGGGGCGCCTCAGTTTTATGAGACATGAGGATGAGGGGTATGCAGAACTCGATAGGAAGTTTATTGAATTGACTAAGCGGATTAATGAGCTGAAGTAATGATAGGCATCCGGCAGTGGTCGGGTGCTTGTATTTTATTACTATCTTCATAATTTTCGACGAAACCACTTGGAAATAGAAGCTCATGTCAAGAAAAATTGGAAGGAACCTCATGATACAGATTTCCACCCATTTTCCAAATCAACTATACTCAAATAAATGAATGTGATGGGAGGTGGGGAAATCGTGCAAAGAATGACTTTTATGTTCCTAACGGGCTCTTTACTCTTTGCAGGGTGTTCGAATACAGAACAAGCTGATGCATACACCGTGAAGGAAGCGACTGACAATGGTGACACGATCGTGGATGAAGAAGGGGAAGTAACCAATCTGGACAAATTATTGCGTTTCGTAGACGGGATACAGGAGAAAAAAGAGTCTGAATTGACGGTATCAAACTTTTTCAACAACCAGGTAAGCGTGAATGAAATAGCGTACGATGGAAGTAAAGTGAATTATGTATTGAAGACTGGGGGCGGGGAAGAAAAGAGGAGTGCGGTTTGCGACGGAATCGAAGAAAGGAGCGGGTTCATCTCTTTGACAGGGTGTGACGGAGAAGAGGATTCCATCGGGCTCGTTCAGGTCTCGGAATATAAAATAAATAAGGCCAGGGCTTCAATGAAAGAATGAAAAAAAGCATCCAGAACCGGAGGCTTTTTTTACGTATTTGGAAGGGATTTCTATATTGATAGCCGAATGAAGAAGAGAGTCATCGGTTTGGAGGTGAAGGTAGGTGGAGGAAGGCAGGATTGGGGTGCAGATCAAGGAACTGCGAAACCATTTCGGGATATCCCAGCAGGAGCTCTGCAAGAATATCTGCAGTCAATCGTTTATAAGCAGGATTGAAAGCGGCGATCTTTCTCCGTCGGCGGGCCTATTGTATCGATTATCCATGAGGCTGGGGGTGGATATGAATTATTTCCTTGAAAGCGTCTATGTTCCCCGCATAGATTATGTACAGGAGGTTCTCCTGCAATTAAGCGAGTCCTTAAAGAAGAAGAACTATGAGCAGATTAAAGAATTGGTCAATCATGAGCGGGGCAACCCTCTATTTGTACATGGGAGGAACAGGCAGCAGCTGCTTTGGTATGAAGCGATCTATTTTTATAAAATTCACGATGACTTCCATCGGGCCTTAATGCTTCTGGATGAGGCACTCTCCATGAGGCATACCACTTCAAAGAGTCACTCCGAGAAGGAAATCGAAATCTATTTAACGAAGGCGAATATACATACTGAACGAAAGGATCTGAATAAAGCACACTCCATGTATAAAGACATCCTGACTTATATCAATCGGCTGCCTGTCATCCGGGATAAGGAATTATTGATCAAGGTGTATTACAACTATTCGCGTTCCTTGTATTTGAATGGAGAGTTGGAGGAATCACTTCTATTTGCTCTAAACGGAATCAGGGAGTGCCGTGAAAATAGAATCCTCTACGGTATGGGAGAGTTATATTTTCAAATGGGGAGGGTGTATAGGGATCAATCAGAGAATGAACTTTCCAAAGGCTATTTTGAAAAAGCAAGGATGGTGTCTCAATTGATGGAAGATGAAGACCTGGAGAGAATGTCTGATTCACAGAAGGAGCTTGTAAGGGAGAGGGAGTTGTGTCTACGGGAGGTTCCATTCGGACATCATAAATAGGAGGCGATCTGTTGAATGTAAGAAAAGAAGTACAGACGATAAACTGGACCCTGTTTGGAGTGATGACATTAGCTGGTCTCGTTTCTGCCGGGAGCACCCTCACCAAATTAAAAAACTTAACACCGGAACAAGAAACAGAGGGACAATCGAGATTTCGAGTTCAGTGGGAACAGCCAGAGACCATCTTAGCTTTGATTCTGGGGAGCATTACCCTTCTCCTTATTCTCGGATGGAAGAAGCTGTTTCCTTTTAATGTTCCACTTGCGATGATAGTGGGTGGGGTATGGTATGCCTTTTTATTTCAAGTGACGACCGTTGGATGGGCTGGTCTGATCGGGTTCGTGGGCTTACTCATTGCCATGGTGGCAGGGTTATTGATGATCATTATTTATGCGTTCGGTGCACGAAAGTGGGGATTGAGGCGTCGCGAAGAATGAACCAAAAAAAGGGCCTGATCACAGCCCAAAAGTAACCATTTTATCACTATCGTCCGCCTACTAAGTACTTCAAATGGTTGGACTCACCACTGCAATGAGCATCATATCCCTCACCTCTATAAGTATCATAACAATCACCTTTAAGGTATCCTTGAGAGAAAAAGGCCTCCTTAATGCTGCCCACGATGACGACTCCGACCATGAAGGAAAAGGGAATCAGAACGAATAACCAAACCATTTCACAACCTCCTTTTTTAAAAACAAAGGTGTATATCAGGGTGTTATAAATAGTAATTTTATCTTTCCCTTTTTATAGGGGAAACCCAGGCCATTGAAAAGATTCGTGTCGTTTTCAGTTACCCCCTGTATACCATTTGTAAGAATTGGACTGCCCGCGGCAGGAGGTGTTAAACCCTTCTGTTTTATGAGTATTGTAGCTTTCTCCTTTAAGATACCCTTGTGAAAAGTATCTCTCCTTTATGCTGCCCACGATGACAACTCCGACCATGAACGACATGGGGATCAGAACGAATAACCAAACCATCAGCACAACCTCCTTTTTAGTAGGAAAAGCAGGTGAACTTCCAACTGTTGTCATATCTGATACTATCGTACCACATATGATATGGAAAAATATAGATAATCATTCCGGGAAGGCATCTCCTTTATCCCCCGCATACCCCGAGATGTTGCCGAATATGATTTTTATACAGGACGGTCCTATCCGCCGTTCATCTGGTATATAATGAATCTATCACCTTCAGGAGGTACATATGAAACAGCAAAACTATGAAAATCACAGTAAGGTAGATCCGGTATTCCATGTAGGAATTGCCCTCTCAGCACTTATTACACTCATTTTGACCATCACCTTTTTCGTGAAGAATGTGGGGGGTCAACCACTGCTTAGCTTTTTAGTCCTCGTAGCGGTGATCACCATCATCCTGATCGGGGTGAGACTCCGGACGTATGCGCTTCAGGTGCAGGACCGGGTGATCCGTACGGAAGAGAATTTCCGTTACTACCGTCTCACAGGGAATGAACTGGATGGCCGGCTATCCCTGAAGCAGATCATCGCACTCAGGTTTGCTCCGGATGAAGAATTCCCGGTGTTGGTCGAACGAACACTGTCGGAAAACTTAACACCCAATGACATTAAAAAAGCTGTGCAGAACTGGCGTGCAGATCATCATCGCGTATAAACAACAAGGATTGGACCGCTCATTCATGGGCGGTTACGTTTTTTTAGAAGGAGGCTCGTTATGCCGAACGAAATCATGGTGGATGTGAAAGAGTTAGTGAAAAGATATGGTTCCTTTACGGCGGTGAAGGGAGTCCGCTTTCAGGTGGAGAAGGGGGAAATCTTCGGATTGCTCGGGCCGAACGGGGCCGGGAAGACGACGACGATCGAGATGCTCGTGGGACTCCGGAAGCCTGACGCGGGGACGGCAAGCTTAGCCGGATTTGACGTGAAGAAAGATGTGAATAAAGTGAAGGAAGTGATCGGGGTCCAGCTTCAGTCGACCTCATTGTTTGAACTGCTCAAGGTGGAGGAAATCCTCCATTTGTATGCGAGCTTTTATCCGAAGAATGTGGACATCGATCAACTGATTGAGGACATGCTGCTGACGGAGAAACGGAAGGACCGGATCAAGGGACTTTCCGGTGGACAGAAGCAGCGTCTGGCGATTGCCCTGGCACTGATTCATGATCCGAATATTGTGTTCCTTGATGAACCGACGACGGGACTGGATCCTCAGGCAAGAAGGACGCTATGGGATATTGTGCTGCGACTCAAGGAGCGGGGGAAGACGGTGATTCTGTCGACTCACTATATGGATGAAGCCCATGTGCTCTGCGACCGGATCGGCATCATGGACCAGGGGGAGCTTATTGCCCTCGATACACCTGGAAATCTCGTGAAAACCTTGCAGTCGACAAGCACGATCGAATTCCATCTGGACAATCCTCCTGAGCAAGTTTGGTTCATGAAGATGGATGGAGTGGAAGAAGTCGCCATCAAGGATACGTTCGTCCAGCTCTATACAGATGAACTTCAGCGTGCCTTGACTTCATTGATTTCACTTTCAACAGAGCATGACTTGAAAATCGAGGACCTTCAGACCCGTCAGGCAACACTCGAAGATGTCTTCATCCATATGACAGGAAGGAGGCTGCGGGAATCATGAGAGCATATTGGCAGCTGACACTGGCACAGTTAAGGATATTTGCACGAAACAAACAAGTATTATTCTTTACCCTGCTCTTCCCGGTGATCCTGATGGTAGCACTGGGTTCATTCGCTGGCGGTGGGAATTCCGTTTCAATGACAGTGGGAATGGTCGACAATGATCAAACCGATGCTTCAAAGGATGTAAAGGAATTATTCAATAAAAATGAAGGCATTGAAACATCGGCATATGACAATGTCAAAGCGGGGAAGCAAGCCGTGAAAAATGGCGATATCCAGCTTCTGATTGAAATCCCGGAAGGATATGGGGAAAATGTGAAGGACAGGGAAGAAGCGTTCTCGATCCCCGTCTACTATAACGAAAAGAACCTGGCGACCGCTGAACTTGGACTTACGGTTGTGAATGGGATCATCGATCAATACAGTAAGGACCTTGTCGACTACAAGCCTGTCGTGACGGTGGAAAAAGTCGGGATCGAAGCATTGAACATTCGCTATGTGGATTTCCTTGTTCCTGGTATCGTCGCCATGATGATCATGAGCAACAATATGAACGGGGTGGCAGGTCAGATCTCCGCATGGCGGGAACGTGGAATCCTCCGACGTATGCAGGGCACGAGACTGAAGGCATCCACCTTCATCGCAGCTCAAATCACGGCGCGCCTGATGCTGAACGGGACCCAGGCACTCCTTGTCGTACTGATTGCCGATCTTATTTTTGACATCAACGTAGCGGGCTCGTGGCTTGCGATGATTTTCTTTATTATCCTCGGGACACTTGCGTTTATGTCCCTCGGCTTCATCATTGCGGGGATGGCAAAGAATCCTGAAAGTGCGGGGCCGATTGCGGGGTTTGTGACGTTTCCGATGCTGTTTCTTGGCGGGGTGTTCTTCCCGATCAATGATATGCCGGACATCATTCAGCCCATCGTGAAGGTGCTGCCGATCGCTCACCTCAGCTCAGCCTTGAGGGAGACGATGAATCTCGGGACGCCGTTTTTGGAGCTTGGAACAGAGACCCTGATATTGGGGGCGTGGCTCGTTGGCGGATTTGCCCTTGCCAGTTATGTGTTTAAGTGGGAATAGAAAAGAAAGTCCAATCGGATCACCCGATTGGACTTTTTTCATGCCCTCTTCTCCAAATCCTTTGCCGTCTCACTCATCTCCACGTCATTTCCCTCTTTGTAGGTTCCGAACAACACATCGACAAATGGAGTGGATACCCCGTACCAATAGTTTTCATTCTTATAATGATGCAGGATATGCGTCTTTTTGAGCCAGCGGCCGAAACGTGTCTTCGGCTTCATGGGCCGGTGGGCGACATAGTGCTTCCATTCGTACACAAAGAACATGAAGAGGATTCCGGTGGTGAAAGCAAGGGTAGATGACATCGACCCGGTTATGAAGTAAAACAACAGGCACAGGACAAAGAGGTTGGGTGCACTGTACCAGATCGGCAGAAAGAGCAACTTCAGGTCATTCGGCTTTTTATGATGATCGTAATGCAGCCGTTTGATTAAATTCAGTAAAAAAGGGTTCTTCGGTGACTTGATGTGGAAGAGGAAGCGGTGGGTAAGGTATTCACTGAACATGTAGGTGACGATCCCCACGGCAAAAAATAAGAGACTGAACAGGGAAATCTCCATCGTGACTAAAAAGCCGAGTACCACAAGAAAAATGGCCATCATGATCAAAATATCAAAGTGTAAAAAGAAATCCCGATACAATCGATTCTCCTTCAATTCTCCATGCCTCCATCCATTTTTTGTTTCCAAAGCGTAATGCTTGTTTCCATCATGTCCTGTATGGTTTGCCCTGCTTGTTGGATGTCCCCGGCCAATATCCATTCCAGAAGTCTGTTGTAATAGTCACGTGAAGCGGTTCTGTGTTCAGGTTCCGAGAAGTATTTCTCTGCCATCCTGATATAAATATCCTTAAAGCTGTTCAGGATCAAGAGATAAATGGGATTCGGCGACAGCATGGCGACCCCGTGCTGAATCTGGCAGTCGAATGCCGCATAGGCATTGGCTTCGTCCGGTATGTCCTCAAACGGGGCAAAGAGGGAAACGACCTTCAGCCTGCTGTTTTCCAGGGCATCCTTGAAATAAGCCGGTGTAATCGAGACCCGCAGCTGCAGCATATGGACGATGAATTCATCCGGAATCTCCTCCTCGTGCTGAAGGATGGTGACGATCGTCATCAAGTTCCCCTGCTTCCAGTAATCATTCACGACTGCGGGCATACCCTTACGGCCGGTGATCCAGCCGTCCCGTTCCAGGCGCTGCAGAGCTTCGCGGATGGTGGGGCGACCGACTTTGTATTGAGCAGCCAGTTCCCTCTCAGATTGAATGGATTCCTGCATCTTCAGGCTACCTGCCAATATGGAGCGGGAAATATTTTGGGCGATTATATCCGAAGAACGTTCTTTCATGTAGGCACCTCCTGAGTGGTAATACCAATTTCAACAATGGTAATACCATTGTATGATTCCGGTGTTTGCATTTGTCAATATATTCTGAAAAATATTGTGTTCCTTATTATCATTAGAGATAATAAAGGAAAAGTGTGAGGGATCCCGATGAGGAAGGTCTTAATGGCTATAGCAATCATAAGTTTTTTCATTAGCGGGTGTAGCCTGGAGGAGGATCAAGACGCAAATCCCGTGATCAAAACCGCCTATGACTCCCTTTCCCGGTCAGAAAAGAGTGAGATAAAAGGGGACTGGAAAAAAGCCATTCTGAAAGAGGCGACTGTGAGTAACCATACGGGGGTCTTAACGAATCAGCACTATGATGGGAAAGAAGCGTATATCATCATCTTCTATACGGGAGACAACCATTCAATAGGGGATATTGATGTATACGTTTCAAAAGACAAACTGAAAGTGATCGGGAAAGGATACCGGGATTAAAAGAGCCTTGGGCTGCGGTGAAGTAAACGGCAGTCCGAGGTTTTTTATTGTATCTCCTTCCATCTTATTACTTGACTCTGTATAGTTGACCCCCTAAACTATAAAATAGCGATATTTAGTTTAGGGGGTCAACTAGTTGGATAAGCGTTTAATCGAAGCAGTCGAGCTGTTCGAGGATGTCATGGTATTCGGGACAGAGCGGGTGCTGAAGAATGTGAAGGCTGAGGTATGGCAGGAGTATTCGCCTGAGCAGATCCAGATGCTGAAGCTTGTCAGTAAGAACGGACCGATTCCTGCCGGTATGATTGCAGAGCTACAGTGTGTCCATAAGAGTGCGGTTTCCAACCGTCTGAAGAAGCTTGAGGAAAAGAAGCTGATTGAGATCGTGAAGGCAGAGGGAGATCAGCGTTCGAAACTCGTCTGCCTGACAGAGGAAGGACACCGGGTCGTAACGGAGTCCGATCAAGCGGTCTATGCCTATATTGAAGCCTTATTCGCCGATCAGGTGAAGGAGGAGGAACTGGATCAATTCCTGATGATGTTCCGGAAGATCAGATCCATTTTAAAATTGGAGGGTGAAAAAGAATGAAATCCATTATTAAGTTCAAGTGGCCGATTACGATTGGCCTTCTCATCATAACGGCATTACTATTTGTCATCTCACCGAACCTCACGAAGCAGGCAGAAGATGCGGGCACGTTCCAGCTCCCGGATGATGCAGCATCGAAGAAAGCGATGGAAATGTTGAATGATGCCGGTGCAGGGGAAGAAACGATTTCCCTGGTGTACTCACTGGATGAAAAATTAACGGATTCCGAAAAGAAAGACATAGCGTCGGATGTAGATGAATTGAAAGAGCTTGGGGATCCTGTCAGCTCGGTTCTTGATCCATTTGAAAGCGAGGAATTGGAAAACCAGCTCGTCTCGGAAGATCAAAAGACCGTCCTCGTTCCCATCACCGTCGATGGAACACAGGAGGAAGTCGTGGAGCTTGCTGATTCCATTACATCAGATATCCTCAAAGGGCAGTCATCGGTGTACCTTACAGGGGAAGCCATCATCAATAACGATGTGAATCTGAGCGCACAGGAAGGATTGAAACGGACGGAAATCATTACGGTCGTGCTGATTTTTGCCCTGTTATTAGCCGTATTCCGTTCGATTGTGACTCCATTGATTCCGTTAGTGGCCGTTGGGATCACTTATCTACTTAGTCAATCGATCGTGGCGTTTTTCATTGATTGGTTCGGGTTTCCCGTATCGAACTACACGCAAATCTTCCTTGTCGCCATCCTTTTTGGGATCGGGACGGATTATTGCATACTGTTACTGAGCCGATTCAAGGAGGAGCTGGGAGCGGGTCAGCCCATCAACGAAGCGATCATCCGTACGTATAAGACTGCGGGACGCACGCTTTACATAAGCGGACTCGCCGTATTCATCGGATTCTTCGCCATCGGGTTTGCCGATTTCCCAATCTTTAAATCAGCCGTTGCCGTGGCGGTCGGGATTGCGGTTCTGCTCTTGGTATTAAGCACTGTTATGCCGTTCTTTATGGCCACTTTGAAGGAAAAATTGTTCTGGCCATCGAAGAAGTCTGTTTCCCACAATGACAGTAAATTATGGGCATGGATGGGCAAGCTTTCCGTCAATCGTCCCCTGCTTTCCATGGCAGTAGTGGCAATCATTACGGTTCCGTTGTTATTTACGTATGATGATGCCCTTTCATTCAATACGGTGGATGAAATAGGGGACAGCTATGATTCCGTCAAAGGTCTACAAGCAATAGAGGATGGCTTTGGTCAAGGAGATTCCCTGCCGGTGCAGGTCCTGCTTTCAAGCGATGAGAAGCTTGTGACGGAGGAAATCGTCCCTTATGTGGAAAAACTGAGCCGGGAGCTTGCAAAAGTCGACGGTGTGAAGAACGTTCGCTCCATTACACGACCTGCCGGCGATGCGATCGAAGAATTCGATGCAGACTATCAGCTCGGAAAGATTGCTGAAGGGGTGAATGGAGCCGCGGATGGTCTTGATCAGGCGGTAAAAGGACTTAGCCAGCAGGCAGCCTTAGCAGGTCAGGGTCAGGCACCTCAAGCGGGAGCGCCAAATCCACTGGACGGTCTGAACCAGATCACAGGTGGATTGAAGCAGGCAGGTGACCAGCTGCAGGGAATGAGTGATAGCCAGACCATCCGTGATACGGGATTATACCTGCCACCGGGAACGCTTGAGAATAAGGAATTTGCCCAGGTGATCGACCGCTATTCATTTGGTGACGAAAAGGGAATGAAGCTTGAAGTTATTCTGTCCGATAATCCTTATTCACCGGAAGCCATTGATACCGTCGATCGCATCAATGAAACGACGGAAAGAGTCATCAAGGATACGCCGCTTGAAGATACCGAAGTCGCCATCGGAGGGGTCTCAAGCATTAACCGGGACCTGAGTGATATCTCCACGAGTGACTTCACACAGACGGTGACAATCATGCTCATCAGTTTGTTCGTCGTCCTTGCGATCCTGTTCCGTTCCTTCATCATGCCGCTTTATATGATTGGCTCCCTGCTTCTGACGTATTTCACGTCTGTAGCCGTAGCCGAGTGGATTTTCGTGGAGGGACTTGGGTATGACGGCATCAGCTGGGCCGTTCCGTTCTTCGGGTTCGTCATGCTCGTGGCACTCGGGGTCGATTACTCGATCTTCCTTATGGACCGTTTCCGCGAAGAATCGGCAGGAGGCATGACGGTGACGGACGCCATCAAAGCTTCCATGGCGAAGATGGGGACCGTCATCATCACCGCTGCCATCATCCTGGCCGGAACATTTGGAGCCATGGTGCCATCGGGGGTCCTAAGCCTCGTGCAGATCGCGACCATCGTCATCACCGGACTGCTTCTGTACGGACTCATCGTCCTGCCACTATTGATCCCGGCCATGACCGTTTCATTCGGCAATGGTGTCTGGTGGCCGTTTAAACCAAAGACAGATAAGTAGATTGATAGATGCCCGCTCTGATGGAAGGAGCGGGTTGTTTTCTAAGAAAATTGTTTTTCTGAAAAACTAATCAGTATCTCCACTAATATAGTCGGGTTTACCATTGATATGCGTGGTTTTTCGGGAGATGGTTGGACTTCCAAACCTTGACCATCAAGCGTTCTTGACACTATTTTCACTTTTGTTTTTTCGCAAAATAGTTTATAATAATCAGATAATACTAGATATTTTACCCTATGAATCATTATAATAGACGATGGTATGATTTTTTTTGACACATGAAGGTGCCTGGTTGAAAGCGCCTGCAAATATAGTGGATGAGGAAGGTTATAATGAGCAGCTTACAGAAGAAAACAGATGTTATCTTAATTGGTGCTGGTGTCATGAGTGCGACTTTAGGGGTGATCCTGAAAGAGTTGGCGCCGGAATGGGAAATCACAGTGTTTGAAAAGCTCGCGAAGCCGGGTGAAGAAAGCTCGAACGAATGGAATAATGCCGGAACCGGACATTCTGCACTATGCGAGCTCAACTATACGTCCGAAAAGCCTGATGGATCTATAGACATTACGAAAGCAATCAAAGTCAATGAACAATTCCAACTTTCAAGACAATTCTGGTCTTATCTCGTCAACCGCAATCTCATTGGTCAACCACAGGAATTCATCATGCCGATCCCGCATATGAGCATGGTCCAAGGTGAAGAAAATGTGGAGTTTTTGAAAAAACGATTGGAAGCGCTGTCAGCGAGTCCCCTGTTTGAAGGCATGGAATTCTCCGATGATCCTGAGAAATTAAAGGAATGGATTCCACTGATCATGGAAGGCCGTGAATCGGAGGAACCGATCGCGGCGACGAAGATCGATTCTGGGACGGACGTCAACTTCGGGGCGCTGACCCGCAAATTGTTCGATCACCTGAGTGAGAAAGGCGTCGAAATCAACTACAACCACAGTGTAGAAGACATTAAGCGCAAATCCGACGGTTCATGGGAAGTGAAGGTCCATGATATCGACGGCATCAAGATGGAATATCATACAGCGAAGTTCGTCTTCATCGGAGGCGGTGGCGGAAGTCTTCCGTTACTTCAGAAAACCGGCATCCCTGAGTCCAAGCAGATCGGCGGATTCCCAGTATCCGGACTCTTCATGGTATGCAACAATCCTGAAGTCATCGAAAAGCATCACGGGAAAGTGTACGGAAAAGCCAAGGTCGGGGCTCCACCGATGTCGGTTCCGCATCTTGATACCCGTTACATCGATAACAAGAAATCACTTCTGTTCGGGCCGTTTGCCGGATTCTCACCGAAGTTCCTGAAGACGGGATCGAATATGGATTTGATCACCTCCGTGAAACCAAATAACCTTTTCACCATGCTTGCTGCAGGCGTAAAGGAAATGGGATTGACCAAATACTTGATCCAACAGGTACTCCTGTCCAATGAGAAACGCATGGAAGAATTACGCGAATTCATCCCGAACGCGAAGAGCGAAGACTGGGATATCGTCGTAGCCGGCCAGCGTGTGCAGGTCATCAAGGACACCGAAGCAGGCAAAGGAACCCTTCAGTTCGGTACGGAAGTGGTGAGCGCCGCCGATGGATCCGTCGCGGCACTTCTTGGTGCGTCACCAGGTGCCTCCACAGCCGTTCACGTCATGCTAGAAGTATTGGACAAATGCTTCCCGCAGCACATGAAAGAGTGGGAGCCGAAAATCAAGGAAATGATCCCTTCCTATGGAGTGGCATTGGGTGAAAACCCTGAACTCTTCAGGGAAATCCATACGTCGACTGCGAAGGCGTTGGGTTTAAGGGATAAAGAGGTTGCGTATAGCTAAGTGAATAAGAAGGAATGCCCTGTGGATTGCAGGGCATTTTTTATATACAGAATGGGGGGATTGGGGTGCATACCAATCTAATAATCGTCGAGGGGATACCGGGGTCAGGTAAGTCGACCACGGCTAAGTTCATTAAGCAACACTTGGAGAGGGAAGGAATCGAGGTTAAGCTTTTTCAAGAAGGAGACAGCCGTCATCCTGCTGATTATGAATCGACAGCTTGTTTAAATGAGGAACAGTTCAAAGGTATACTCGAAAAATTCCCTGAACACCGGAAGACTATCCAAGAGTGTGCAAAGAAGAAGGGAAATCAATATTTTATTCCATACCGTGATTTTTTTGAAACAGATTCTTCCCTGGTTGAGTCGTTGGCTTCTTATGATGTCTACGAATTGGATCTGGATACCTTCGAAGAAGTTTCCCTGAACTACTGGAAGGAATTCATGGAACAAACGGAATTTGGGGAGGACGTGTACATATTTGAATGTTGTTTCCTTCAAAATCCGTTTACCAAGTTCATAGCCAAGCATAATGCAGAACCAAAGAGGCTGGAGAATTACTTAATGAAGGTCAGCTCTCTGATCAGGCCATTACATCCTCTGCTATTCTATTTTTACCAGGAGAATATTGATCAATCTTTCCATCGTGTCTATGAAGAGCGCAGTCAGGAATGGCGTGAGTTCTTTACGGATTATCATGTGAATCAAGGTTTTGGGAAAGTGAATGGCTTGAAGGGGTACCAAGGTTTATTGGAGTATCTTGAAATGCGCAGGGATCAGGAGCTTAAGATACTTGGAAGTTTACCGGTTAGGCACGAGCTGATTGAGAATGGTGATGGGGACTGGGAAGAGTATTATGAGAAAATCAAAGAAGCGATCTCTTTTAGTCTATCTTAACTTGATGATCAAGATGGAGGGATAGTTCGTTGAATATGGAACGAATGCTGCAAATTGTGAACGAAACCATTCCAAAAGATCAAATTCATAGTGTAGAAAACAATTCAATGGGCTGGGACAATGACATCCTAATTATCAACGAAGAAATGGTATTCAGATTCCCAAAGACAAGAAAGATAGCATCTAAAGTAGTAGATGAAGTCGTTTTGCTGAAACAATTGGCAGCAAAGAAACCGTTGCTTGAATTTCCCCAATATGAGCCCATTCATATGGATGGGGAGCTGGCAGGGGTGAAATATCCTTATCTAAAGGGTAAGCCATTGGGTGAATCTTCACCTTCTGCAGCTCAAAGTGCTGAGTTACTCGGGGATTTTTTGACTAAGCTGCACAGCATAAGGAAATCAGATTTGCCGAATCTACAGACGAATCACACCGAAGAATATTGGAATGAATTATTTCTGTCGGTCCAGACATTTGTGTTTCCTCACCTGATTCCCCAACATAGAACGAAAGTCCAAGATTTTTTCGAAGAGTACCTGATAGATTATGAAAAGGAATCGATTAATCTAGGAGTCATCCATGGTGATCTAACGACTGCAAATATACTATATAAACCTGAAGCAGGAGTCGTGAGTGGGATCATTGATTTCACGGACGCTCAATGGGGAGATCCCGCCTTTGATTTTGCAGGATTATATTGGTCTTACGGGCCCTGTGTAACGAAGGAAGTGTTGTCTCACTACAGGGAAGAAGGTAAGGAAGCGATATTCAAACGAGTACAGGATTTTTATGGACTTCAGCCGATTTTTCATCAGCTGGTGTATGCTGTGAAAGAGAGCAGGCATGTGAACTGGGAGCAGACTCTTGATCGGTTCTTGTATTTGTATGAATTAAGGGGGAGATACTGATGCTGTTTCAGAATGAGGGTTTGCGAGTTCGCGAAATGGAGCGTAAGGATGCACACTTGTTGGCCAAGTGGCTATCCGATCCAAGGGTACTGGAATTTTATGAAGGAAGGGATAACCCCTTTGATCTCGTTAAAGTGAACGAGGTCTTCTTTGATGACGAAGTGGATGAAGTAAAGTGTATAGTGGAATTCGGAGGAATAGAAGTGGGATATGTTCAATTCTATCCAGTCGATGATGAAACGAAACAACAATACGGATATGGGGACGGAAGCATTTATGGGACGGACCAATTCATAGGCGAACCAGAATATTGGAACAAAGGAATTGGATCGTCTCTTGTTGAAGGAATGATCAAATTTTTAAAGAGCGATAAGCACGCTGATTATATTATTATGGATCCTCAAACAAGAAACAAGAGGGCGATTAAATGCTATGAAAAGTGTGGATTTAAAAAAGTGAAGCTACTCCCTGAGCGTGAGCTTCATGAAGGGGTATATCAAGATTGTTGGTTGATGGAATATCGTACATAGGAAACAACAGATAAATAAGAAAAGAAGGACAGTAGGCGGCTCGAGTAGGGGCTGTCTTTATTTGTGTTCGTACCATTAATTTGAAATAATGACATTATAAGGTTTAGGTGAGGGGGATGCGAGTGAATCTTATGATCCGCAGATTGAGGGACATGGACCGGGATCTTCTGAGTATGGAGGAAATCGGCGGTGCCCACGCCGGAAATATCTATAGAATAGAAGCTTTAAGTGGAAATAGAAGAGTCCGATATATTTACAAAGAATTTGCTGATGGACGGAATCAGGAAGTAGAGATACATAGAAACATAGCAGACATTGTGAGGCCATTCAGTAGAGTCGTGCACGTCTGGGATGCTTCACCTCAAGCGATGCTGATGGAGGATCTGGGGTCCCCTCTAAAAGAAGGATTTTATACAATGCCTGCAGAGGAAAAGAGGATCATGATTGGTGATATTTTAAAAGTATTTGCTTCTTTTCATGGGTTGAATCCCGTTAAAGATAAACTTCCTGTTCATCAAATAAGCTCGGAATGGCTGGATTGGTGCTTAGATCAATTAGGTAAACTGGACTCAAGAAAATCGTGGGCACGGCCACAATGGAAGAGAACAATCCTGGAAGCCTATGAGCGGTTGGACATCCCTCATTATCAAACAAAATGTACACCTGTTATAACCCACGGGGATCCACATCTGGAAAACGTCTTTTATAAAGATGAAGGGATCTGGCTCATCGATTGGGAATGGGCAGCGATCGGGTCTCCTTTAAGAGACGTGACGATTCTGATGCAGGATGTATACGAAGATGAGTTGATTGCGTTCGTCCCTGAATTCTACCTGAGATGCATGAGAGAACGTGGGATCATTCTGGATGATGACGATTTTTGGAGTGATCTGAGCTATCTATACATAGACCATTTGACGATGATGCTTGCTTGGGAAGTGGAGAAGTATTTTCAAGGGTATCTGTCCGAAGAGAGGATTCGCGAAATCATAGAATGGAAGATCGGGGAGATTGAGCGTGTGACAGGGGAAGAGGATAGAAATCATAGCATAGAGAGGAATTCACATAATGAATAAAGAAGTACTAGTGCCAGTTGGCGGCTTCAAATTATACGCCAAACTGATGGGGAAGAAAAACGGTAAACCCACTGTCGTGATGGATGCCGGCTACGGGGATTATTCCAAAGCATGGGATTCAATCATGGAGGATGTATCAAAATCCACCCAAGTTGTCGTATACGACCGTGCCGGACTTGGCAAAAGCGAGAAGAGTCCGAATCCGCGGACGAGCCTTGAGATGGTAAAAGAGCTGAAAGAACTGCTAAACAGATTGGACATGAAGCCTCCTTACCTTCTTGTCGGGCACTCTTTCGGTGGAGTGAATGTGAGCGTGTATGCCCACGAATATCCTAAAGAGGTGGCAGGTTTGGTGCTGGTGGACGCCACACCGGTGGATTATCGGGAACGATTTCTCCCAACGATGCCGGAAGATTTCCAGGAAGCGTACCGCAAGCAATTTGTCCGTGAAGGAAATTACGAAGAATTTATGGAAAGCCTGGGGCAGTTAAAAGGATATAAGGAGACTTTAAGCATGCCTGTCATCGTGCTTGCAGCCGGGAAAAAAGATCACTATTCCGAAGCATCCCAGGATTTATGGAATGACATGCAGAGGGAGATGGCACTGATTTCTTCAAAAGGGGAATATGAACTTGCGAAGAATAGTACCCATTACATTCAACGGGATGAACCTGAGGTCGTGGTTAGAGCAGTTGAAAAGTTGGTTGAGCTGGTCTGTTCCAATGAAAAAAATGAAACCATCAGCACTGTCTATCCGTAAAGAAAGAAAACCCACGGAGGTGCAACCATGTACGAATACACATACGTCCAAACCAGTCTGGGCGGATTTTTCACCGAGCCTAAACACAGGGAGATCATCGAGGAGTATGCCGCTGACGGGTGGCGGCTCGTCCAGGTGCTTCCCCTCAAGTAAAACGGGCATGGAAAGCCGACGGATTATGAGATTATATTTGAAAGAGCATTGTCTTAAGAAAAGCGGATTTCTCTAAATAGAGGAATCCGCTTTATTTTTCACTGGATTTTTTTATTCACTGATTGGATCTCTTGATTCAGTTCCGACAGGTCTACCTTATCTATTGGGGTATCTTCCAGATTGTAGGCTTGTTTCAACTGAATGATCCTCATGACGCTTTCATCAATTCGTTCTTCGGATATTTCGCCGTTTTTCACTGCTGATTTCAAAGCGAGAATCGCAGCTTCTGCTTTACGGGCGTCATGGGCGATGAGGACCAGATCGCTGCCGGCTTTGACGGTTTGCACTGCTGCTTCACCCATTCCGTAGTTGTCCGCAATGGCTTTCATGGTCATATCATCGGTGATGACGACCCCATGGTAGTTCAGTTTTTTTCGTAAAAGATCGGTCACGATGGCCTTTGATAAAGATGACGGATACGTGTCATCTAGTTTGGGAAGCAGGATGTGTGCCACCATGATAAGGTCGGCTCCATCATTGATCGCTCGCTTGAATGGAACCAGTTCCATGGATTCCAGCTCCTGAAGGCTCTTGTTGACAACGGGAAGGGCCAGATGTGAATCCACCGAAGTATCACCGTGACCAGGGAAATGCTTGATTGATGACAAGATGTTCTCGGATTGAATCCCTTTCATCGTCTGAATCCCTAATTTGCTGACGATTTCAGGATCGGGGCTGAAGGAACGGTCGCCGATGATCGGATTATCAGGGTTGCTGTTTACGTCAAGGACGGGGGCGAAATTCAAATTGAATCCGAACTCTTTCAATTCCTTGCCGAGAAGGGTCCCCACTTCGTATGACACGTCAGAATTATTTGCCTCCCCAATTCTTTGATTGGTAGGGAAGTCCGCGAGTCCTCCGGGCAGCCTTGTTACATTCCCGCCTTCCTGGTCGACGCTCAAAAGAAGAGGAAGGGCGTTTTCTTTGTTGGCTTTCTTCATTTCATTCAGGAATTGAATGGTTTGATCGGGTTCCTTTAAATGATCCGTGAAGAAGATGAATCCCCCGACTTTGTGCTTCTGGATCAAATTCTTCGTCGGTTCATCCATTTGGGTGCCATTGACGCCGGCTACGAGCATCTGACCGATTTTTTCATCGAGGGTCATGTTCGAGATCAGGGAATGGGCGTCATCTTCCCGGTTTTTACCCCCGATCGGGTTGATGGCGAAATACGACAGAATGATGACTAAGATCATGATGATCAAAAGGGAATAGCCAATTTTGTTTTTTGACATATTGTTGGTCCTTTCAATGTTGGATACTTGGTATCATTCTGTTCGTTCCTGCTGGCGCGTAAACGGAAAAATACAAAAAGACCCGTTGTGAACGGGTCTTTTTGTAGGATTGGGCGGGTATTTCATCCCGCTTCCCGGTATTTCAACCGGTTTGTCAAAAAATCTTTGTGCTCAACCTCAAACCTGAAACAACCACACCACAATCGGACCAAACACTGAACCTAGAAGGGCGCTCAACGTCATGGACACCGAGCTCATCGAGACCGTCAATTCCCCGTACTCCATCGCTTTCGAAGTGCCAAGGGCATGGGATGCGCTGCCGAGGGCGATTCCCCGGCCGAGGGAGCTGTGGATGCGTCCCCATTTGAGGATGAGTGGACCAAGGATGACCCCTGAGAAGCCGGCGATCATGACGAAGACCACGGTCATGGAAGGAATGCCTCCAAGACCCGATGCGATCTGGATGGCGACGGGTGTGGTGATGGACTTTGGCACAATGGACAGGATCAGGTCATGGTCGATGCCGAGAATCCGTGCAAACAGGAGTCCGCTTACCATTCCCGTCAAGAGTCCCGCGAAAACGCCGCCGATGATGGGGAAACGATACTTCATCAGAATCGTCCGCTGTTTATACAGGGGGTAGGCAAGGGCGACGACTGCCGGGCCAAGCAGGGAATGGATCCACTGACCGCCGATCATATAATCATCATATGAAATATGCATACTTACCAATAGTCCGACAATCACGATCGTTGTGGTCAGGACAGGGATCAGCATCGGATAGGAGAATCGCTGATACACCTTCACCATGGCAAAATAAAGGAGTGAGGTCAGGATGATGATCAGGATGGCGATCAGTGCTTGCTGCATGCTTGTTCCCTTCTTTCAGATCGTTTCTCTAAGTGCTGACTGGCAAAACCGGATACGGCCATGGTCACAACGGTGCTTATCACTACAATGAGAAAGAGTGTGGCACCTTTCCCGGATAAAAGAGAGGGATAGTTCATGACCCCCGTCATGGCCGGGATGAATAATAACGGCAGGATGGCGAGTAGAAAGCTTGCTCCATCCTCCACGATGATCACAGGGACGACCTTTAACGATAAGCAAGTTAGGAGCAGAATCAATCCAATGATGCTTCCGGGTATCGGGATATGAAGGAGCTGTTCAATGACGCTGCCTATAAAGGAAAAGACATATAGAATGCCGATTTGTAAAATGATTCGAATGATTTTCATGATACAGGTCTTTCTTAAGAAGAGACCTAGTTTCCCACCTTTCAATGAAAACGCTTTACATTCTCTGGGATTACTTGTACTATACAACTATATACTTGTATTATACAAGTACTTGAACCGTTGTCAATGAAAAGGGGGGATATCTATGTCCAAAGAGATTAAACGGATTGAATATGAATTGACCAGTCTCATCAGAAAAGCGGTCTTCCGGGATCAATCCGAACGGAAAATCGGGATATTGGAGCGGTCGGCATACCTGTTGATGAGGCAGCTTGATGAACATGGACCATCACGATTAAAGGAACTGGCCGAAGCGTTCCAACTTGATATTTCGACGCTATCAAGGCAAGCGGCCGCCCTTGAATCGAAGGAGCTCATCCAGCGATTTTCCGATCCAAGTGATGGACGGGTAAGCTTATTTGACCTGACGGAGCTTGGGAAAGAAAAGCTTGCCGTCGACAGCCGGATGAGGCTCCAGTGGTATGAGGGACTGCTAGAAGGCTGGTCAGATGGGGAGAAGAAAATGTTCGGGGAACTTCTGGTTCGGATGAACGGGGCGTTTGATGAGTGAAAAGAAATAGAAGGAACCGAAGCCTTCACTTTGACTTCCTGCACCATCCATTTACGAGAAAGCAAGATAACAAGTGAAGACCCTAATCGCAGGGTCTTCTTTACTTTCTGATGAAAATTGTATGTTTCTCCAACTGACTCTCTCCATAAGCCTCTGCGATGCCCGATTTCAGGATCGCCGACTTGTCCACTTTTTTATAAGGCAAGGTTACTTGAAAATCCGTTTCAAAAGGATAATCATCCAACGTCACCTCATGTTCATTCACCCACCTGGCTTTAAGCTTTTGATTCCCAGAATGGAAACCTTCCGTATTCTTAAATCCGTCCTTGAACCACGGGTGCTCGTTTTCTTTCTCCACCCCCGGCTCGTTCAGGCAAAAATAGAGGGATAGATTGTCTGACAGTTGAAGGAGCTGAAAGTGCTGGATGAGCAGTTCTTCCTCGAGTTCTGGCAGCTGCTTTCGGATCTTCTGTTGCCTACTTGCTTCATCCTGTAAAAATTGCAGGCAGTGCGGGTCCTTCGATTTGGCGAAGAATGAACAGAAATGAAGGCTGCATAGTAGTGCCGCATAGAGGTTGACCTCCTCGATTTCATTCAGCCCGATTTGATAGAATGCAAGCTTGGGGAGGAGGGGATAGTCTGAGAAGGTGAAGGGAATCTGCTTCCCGTCGTTCCAGACCGGCGTGTCGTCGAGTCCGATCCAGCTCCGGTCGTGCTGATGGGATGCGTATACGAAGTCATCGAAAAACTGATCGGATTTTAATAGATTGCGATTGATATGTTTGATCGTTTCACCGGATACGAAAGCGTGATCGTGCTGTTTGATCATGAGGAAGGAGTCCTCGGTCTCCCGGATAATCATAAAATGAACATCCCCTTTCTATGACCATTATAGCAAACAAGACATCTCGTATTCTGTCAAAAAAAGATCGAAAGCAGCGTAGGCTTTCGATCTTGGAACGTTAGTGGTGCTGACTGTGATCTCCACTCTCAGCCGGAGCTTGATCATTTAAGGCTTCCACGTCTGCTTTGGATAATTCACCGACGGCAAAGGGCAGTGTCGGCATGATGGTGGATCCGTTGTTTCCTGCATGGACTTTAATGTAGTAGAGTCCGTCTTTAGACAGGTCCTTTTTGAATGTGTAAATGCCTTTTCCTGCATTCTCTGCTTCTTCCATTCCATCATGGAAGGATCCGTCGCCTTTCCAGATTTCCACGTGAACAAAGTCGGCATCCTCCACTGTTTTGTTGTCTTGTGTAAGTTCAATCTTGATCGGGTCATTTCCGGAAAAATCGTCAGGCATCGTAATATCCGCCTGAAGAGGTGATTCCTGATGGTACAATTCCGCTGCATCTTCCTTCGGGGCGCAGGCACCAAGTAGCGTGCAAAGAAAGAGGATACTACCATATTTTAAGATTGTTTTCATATCTCATCGTCCTTTCTTATGCTGCACCGAAGAATCTTTTCGTAGCAGGGATTTTTTTGATCAATAACCGGTCAAGAAGCAGGATGACAATCAAGGAAGCCCCCACAAGTGGGAACAGAATCCCGAGTACAATCATGACAAGCAGGAAGTACTTCATTTTCAAGATCCCAGGTGATTTAGGTGCTCCCATTTCTTTTTTCGGTTTCCGTTTCAGCCACAGATAGAATCCGCTGACTGCGACCAGCATGATGCCAAGACAGATGAGCAGGCTGATCAGCTGATTGATGAAGCCGAATTGGGTTCCTGTATGAAGGGTGATCCCCATGGCGACGATCTTGCCACCGATCTCGTAGTTATCGAAACGGTAATCAGCAAGGACGGCTCCTGTGTACTGATCAAGGTGCATCGTGACTTCATTTTGTGCTTTGGCCGGGAAGGCGGATAGAGTATAGACCCCTTTTTCATCCTGAGGGATGTATACGGTGTAACTTGGATCGATGCCTTCTCTTTCAGCAATATTGACGACATCATTCAATGATAGTGGTGTGTACCCTTCAAGTGCCGATACAGGGACTTCCAGGTTTTCCGCCGCCCAAGGGACGTCGGCAATTTCCTTTGTTTGGACGACGGACTGTGGAGCTTCCCCGCTCCAGATGGAAGGAGGGTACCCCGCTCCTGCGTTCGTCATGAGGTTCTGGAAATTGGCTCCCCATAAGCCGGACCAAGGCAGTCCCGTCATGATCAGGAACAGCATTCCCGCTGTGACCCAGAAAGCCGGTACTGCGTGAAGATCCCTTCTGAAGATATTCTTTCCTTTATTGAAGCGGGGGAGGAACACGCCTGATAGCTTGTCTTTCTTACGCGGGAACCACAGGAATAATCCCGTTACAATCAGGACGATGGCCCAGCAGGCAACAAGTTCGACAATGCGGTCGCCGATGGTACCTGCCATCAGCTCTCCGTGGATTTCCTCGACTTTATTCATGATCCGGTCCTCAGGCTTCAATTCTCCCAGTGACTTCCCTGTGTATGGGTTCAAGAAGACTGTACTAGAACCTTCTTCTGTACTGATACCGATTTCACTGGAACGGTCGGCTCTCTCCCCGGGTCGGAAGCTCGTGATCTGTGCACCGGGATGAAGCGTTTTCACTTTATCGATAAGTTCAGTTGGAGGAAGCTTCTCACCCTGTGGATTGACTTCGTAGTATTTTTGATAAAGATTCTGTTCGATCTGGGGCTTGAAAAGATAGATCGATCCCGTTACAGCCAAAATCAATAGAAATGGGGTGATAATGAGGCCCGCATAAAAATGCCATCTCCAAATCGTTTGATATGATTTTTTGTCCATCGTTTTTTCCTCTTTTCCTAGTCGTGGCAACAGCCCGATCCTTGCATGTCATTCGAAATCGCCATGATGGCTTGTGGAAGCGTGTAGATTTTACCTCCGAATCCGGTTTGGAACTGTTCAGCCTGCTTCCTCGATTCAAAGGAAATGACCTGTGGCTGACAGCAGTTCAGGTTCAGGTCCGCATCAATCAGATATGTGGCTGTCTTTCCGCTGATCGTCATATCCGTCAGGAAGTCCCGGCAGAGGATCTGCATGACTTCCTCCTGGATGTCTTCATAGCGGAGTAATCCGCAGTGAGGGCAGCAGGCCTGTTCGATCGTATGATCCTTTTTAACGAGTTGGACCGATCTTCTTGAGGTCGTTGGTTTCAGGCAATATACACAGGAATCAGATGGGATGCCCTCAGATTCCATGGCCGAAATGCCGTTTGAAGTCTTACGGACTTTGTTCGCTTCCATCAGTGGCTTTAGGTCCCGGTAGACCGTCATTTCCGATACCTCCAGGCGGGAGCTGATGTCTGTTACTCGCAGTGTTCCTTCTTCTTTTAGCCATGTCAAAATCTGTTGTTGTCGATCGATCGGCAGCATGTGATCATCCTTTCTTCTTTGTTTACTAGATTCATAATAGATAAGCTCCAACCTTTGTTCAATGGATTTTGTGTGAAAAAAAGTGAAGAAATGTTGATATGTAACATAAACGTCATAGAAACTTTTGAATTTCCTCACAAATGATTTATATGGAGAATACGTAATAATAGAGGGTTTGGATCATAAAATGTTTATTTATTACCCGTTTATTTTGTTTGTTATTGTTATTCTTCTGTGATTTTTTTATCAGAAAACAAGTCTACTAGAATGAACCGTAATTTTAAAAATATTAAAAAGGTTTTCTCCTCTCAACATCGAAATCATTATAATGAAAGACACTATATGGGAGGGATGAACAATGGGGAGAATGGTACATTTCGAAGTGCATGTGGATGATATGGAACGGGCAAAAACGTTTTACGGGGAAGTATTCGGATGGAAGTTCGAGGACTGGAGCGAATACGCCGGAATGCCTTATGTGGGGGCTGTGACAGGGGATGAGAATGAGATGGGGATCAATGGTGCTCTAATGCAGCGTCAAAGTCCTCCACCTCAGCCGAATCAGCCGATGAACGGGTATTCGTGTACGATGGGCGTCGGGAATTATGATGAAACCGAGAAACTGATACTTGAGCACGGCGGGAAGGTCGCCATGCCGAAGTATGCTCTGCCGGGAATGGCATGGCAAGGGTATTACATAGACACGGAAGGCAATGTGTTCGGGATTCATCAGCCGGATAAGGACGCCAAGTAGAATCTTAATAGATGAGTTGAGATCGTGGAGGAACAGGTAATGGAAAATGGAGAGTTGTGGATACAGGCAAATGGTGTGAAGCATTGGGTGAGGGTTGCAGGAGCAGAACACAATACCATCCCCTTGATTGCGATTCATGGTGGGCCTGGGGGACATCAATGGATTTTGGAGAAGACAGGGGGAAAGCTGCTCGAGGAATTCGCAACGCTTGTGTATTATGACCAGCGGGGATGCGGACGTTCAGATCCCCCGGCAGATTCAGAGGAATATTCCATTGAGGTGCTCATCGATGATCTGGAACAAATTAGAGAAGCCCTGAAGGTGGACCGTTTCATCCCAATCGGCCATTCGTTTGGCGGGGAGCTGGCACTGGAGTATGCGTTGAAATACCCTCAAAATGTAGAGAAGATCATCCTTGAGGGACCCGCCATTGGTGATTGGGAACGATTGGCACTCAATCAGATTATGAGTTTTATATCCATCACCGACGGGGAGGTCCAAGAAAAGCTTAGGAACCTTCTCGAACAAGAGGGTCCCTATACTGGAAGGAACGGAGAGGCATGGAAATTAGCGGATGAACAAACGACAATGGCATTCTCCTTCTTTAAAAAGGAATCCTATGCGAAGCTGGTTGAAATCAGTACGGATGATGCCCCAAAAGTGGGGAATGAAAAGATGAAGCAGAAAATCCAAGAAGTTCCATTCTCAAATCTGATTGGAAGGATCAAAGAGATTGAGTGTTCTGTCCTTGTCATGACAGGGCTTTATGATGGGAATACAGGGATTGATATGGCAAGGGATATCAAACGGAATCTATCTAATAGCGAAATTGAGATTTTCCTGGAAAGCGGCCATTATATCCAGATGGAAGAACCGGAAAAAATGGCAGCGGTTGTGAGGGAATTCATGAATAGGTGAGACTATATACGTCGTGAACCAGTGAGCAACACAAGATGAAAAAGCGGTTGGGATTTATTTCTGCCGTTTTGTTGAATTTGTTGTTTCTATTGAAGAAATGAGGAATCCAATGTTAACAAAGATAAGGAAAACAATAAGCATCGTCGTCCTTGCAGTAGCACTCTATGGTCTCTTTTCGGATCATAACGATCTACTGCCGTTTACGATGGCAGGCTTAGCGGTCATGATGGTCATCATGGGAGCGGAGGAGCATCAAAAGGATAGGAAATCGTATCGAAGCTACCTGTTTTTTGCCGTATCCCTTTTCTTGATCCTGGTCACGATCAAAGACTTTATCCACTGACTTCTCCGTCATATAAAGGAGAATGTCCCCTGCTTGTGGAATGGATTCAAGTGGAAATCTGAAGGGGGAATGGAAAGTGGATTATCGATTGGAACAGGTGAACGGTCAACTATATGTATTGGCGGTTTGGGATGCTGAATGGAATTCATACAATAATGCGTACTTGATTGAGGAAGAAGATGGTCTGACCGTGATCGATTCGTGTAAAGAGGGTCACTTGGTGTTTCTACAGCACGCCCTGCATAAAATCGGGAAAACGGCAGACGATGTAAAGCTGATGCTCGTCACCCATGGTCATGAGGATCATGTGGGAGGGGAGACGTTATTTACGAAGGCAAGGAAGGTCATTCATGCTGACGAGATGCTGCCGCCCGGGTCTTCCATCACCGGGGAGCTCGTGGATAAAGGGACTATAGGGGATTACGACTATACGAGAGTCGGCTATCATACTCCGGGTTCTGTCGTGTTCTTCCATCGGCCGAGCGGAACACTGTTCACGGGGGACTTCCTCTGTTTCTTTGGGGATCCTTTGTCGGAGGGTGGACTTGTGTCAAAAGGGGACGACCTTAGACAAGCGTGGATGGAGTATCTTCGGGGCGGAGGGGTTAGTGACCTTCCTGTGTTCCTGAACGGACTGAGAATCATGAAGGATTATGATGCGGATGTGCTGTGTACAGGACATGGCGGCGTGTTGGTGGGTGACATAGACGTGTTCCTTGAGGAATTGATCACGATTGGGAAGAAGAGCTGAATGGTAAGGGATGGGGTGAAGTAAACGCCCCATCCCTTTTCTTTGATGACACTATTTCTTTCCTGTCATGACCTGAATGAAATCCTCGACGAACATCTGGTAGTCAAGTTCCATGTAGATGTTGATATTCTTTTCAGCAGGTTTGGAACTGACCCTGAAATCGGCGATGGAAGTACCCTGTCCGAGTCCTGAAGTCAGGATCTCGACGTCCCTTCTGATCGCTTTCCCCATGTCCGGGTTCACCATCAGGGAGAGGGTGACGACATCGTGGAGGGGAGCCCCGTTTATGCCGGGAACCAGCTTCTTATAGGCATCGATGTAGTAGTTCATGACGTCATCGATGATTTCGACGAGGGGGTTACCGTTCATCTCCTGGATGATGTTGATGTGTTCCAGGGTGATGATGGCCCTGTTTGTGACGTTCAAGGGAGCGATGTAGAGGTTGTCGAAATTCTTGACCACGAGCTCCGATGCTATGGGATCTCCGTAAAAGTTGGCTTCGGCTGAGGGTGTGACATTGCCGGGTACGAAAAAGGCTCCGCCCATGATATAAAACTCCTTGACTTCCCTGGCGATATTTTCACCTAAAATGTAAAGGGCGGCGAGTGACGTGTTTCTTCCGACATCGACAATGGTGATGTCCTCGTGTTCCTTTATGATGGTATAGAGCCTTGAAAAGTTAGTGAGTTCACCTGAGAAGTTATCGGGTGGTCGGATCGGACCCAGACCCTCTTGTCCGTGTATTTCCGGGTAGTAGGTGGGGATCTTTCCTGACGAAGGGCTATTGGAACCGCCTATGATTGGGATATCCGTCCTTCCGGCAAGCTTGAGCAGATAAGCGATGTTATCGGTAGCCTGTTCTTTCTTCACATTTCCGTAGCTGGACACAATGCCGAGAACATTAATATCAGGATTCAAGAGAGCATACATGATGGCCACAGAGTCATCGATACCCGGATCGGCAAATAATATGATGTTCTTCATTGAAATTCTCCTCACGATAATCGTATTTCTATAAATTATCTGAGAAAGAGGGGAATTATTCCATTCGACGATAAAATGCGACTGTAGCCTCTGCCATCGCCACAATCCTCTCCTGAAGGTCGACGGGTTCTATCACCTTGACCTGATCCGCAAATCCGAGGAGATATCCCGTCGCTTCTTCTTCTGTATCAAACGAAAGGGTCACGGGAATCCAGGATGCACTCATTCGTTCCCCGACTTCCATGACCCGGGCAAATCGTCCCGTAAATGTCAGCCTCGAGAATGCCTGCTGTGAGACCTCGACTTTCACTTCAAAAGAAGGCAGCGTCTTAACAAAGGACTGAGTAGAAGATGACCAGTATTGAGCAAGATCGAATCCCCCTGGTCTCACGAACGTTTCGTTCAAAGGGTCGGCTCCGTGGATACGGGAGACCCGGTAATTCCGGAGGTCCCCATTTTCCTTGGCGGCGACAAGGTACCAGAGATCCCCTTTCGCCACGAGCCCGAGTGGTTCCACCACGCGTTCGTCCGTTTCTCCGTCCGCACGCTGGTAGGTGATCCTAAGTTTGATTTCCTTCCAAATCGCCTCTTTGATGATTTCAAGGGAGGCAGTCTTATCCTTCTGCTTTCGCCAGGAACTCGTGTCGATGTGGATCCGGTTCCATACGTCCTTCGCGTTTTCACGGTAGGTGGATGGGAGGGAGGCGATGAGCTTGTTCCGGGCTTCCTCGGATGTGCGGGTCAGGCCGAGATCCTCAAGAAGATGGACGGAAGGGGACACAAACAGCGCCCTTATTTCCGATTCCTTCAAACCGGTCAGATCTGTCTGATAGTCCTCCAGAAGCGACCAGCCCCCGTTTTGTCCACGCTCCGCCACAACGGGAATCCCGGTGCCGCTCAGGGCATCCATGTCCCGGTGGATGGTCCGCTCGGATACCTCCAATTTCTTCGCCAAATCCTTTGCGGTCATTCGGCCGTGAGTTTGCAGTAGTAACAGAATGGATACCAATCGATCGCCTCTCAAATGTCTCACCTTTTTCTTGGATTTTCTTTTATTTAATGAAATATGACAAAGGATGTCAAGAATGGAATCGTATAATGAGGTTATCTTAGATGATGAAAGGAATGGTTGGATGAAAACACTGACAGGAAAAGTAGCACTCGTAACAGGTGGAAGCCGTGGCGCGGGGCGCGCAATCGCCATAGAACTTGGGAAAGCAGGAGCCACGGTTTATGTGACCGGGCGCAGTACGAAAGGGAATTCAACACAGAACTTTCCGGGTACGATTGATGACACGGCAGCCCAGATTGATGAAGCCGGTGGTACAGGGATCGCGGTACGCTGTGATCATACGGTCGATGCCGAAACGAAAGCAGTCATCGAGCAAATCCGTGAAGAGCAGGGGAAGCTTGATATTCTCATCAATAACGTATGGGGCGCACATGATATCGGCGTGAATCCAGGAGCATTCTGGGAACAGTCTCTTGAGAATTGGGATACGATGTTCACAGCAGGCGTGAGGGCTCAGCTTGCGACCAATCATTTCGCCATCCCTCTACTGCGGGAAAGTGAAGGGGCGCTCATCATTCATACGACATTCTGGGATGATGGCAAGTACACGGGACAATTTTATTATGATCTGGCCAAAAATGCCCTCATCCGCATGGCGTACGGTCTGTCGGAGGAGTTAAAGGAAGACGGAATTGCGGTCATGGCCGTATCCCCCGGATTCATGAGGACAGAGCTTGTACTTGAACATATGGGTGTGGACGAGGAAAACTGGCAGGAATCAGAGGACTTGAAGAAATCCGAAACCCCTTATTATGTGGGGCGTGCCATTACGGCACTCGCAATGGACTCAAATGTGATGGAGAAGACGGGTCAGGCGTTGAAGGCAGGAGATCTTGCGAAGGAATACGACTTTACAGATGTGGATGGGCGGTATGTTCCGCCGTTCACGATGTAGGATGGACGTCCCCTCTTAAAGGGGGCTTTTTCTATTTCTAAAATCCGTTCTTAGCCATCCTGTAAGCCGAATACACTATTCATGATAACCACTTTTCAAAAGGAATAGGGGTGGCGTGATGTTTTCCGTGACAGAGATGCAGACGTTCGAGTTGTTTTCTGTTCCCCATATCTCGGTGCTTTTGATGTTTGTGGCATTATCGTTTTGGCTGGTGACCTTTCGGCATTACCTGAAGAGGTATCAATCCGTGTTGAAGTGGACGTTATTCACGATGTTGGTCCTGAGTGAAGTGTCATGGCATATCTGGCTCGTGGCAACAGGCCAGTGGGAAGTAGGGGATATGCCTCTGCAGCTTTGCTCCGTCAGCACCTTCATCGCCATTTATTTATTCATGAAACAAAATCAGAAGGCCTTTTATCTGCTATTCTTTATCGGTTTTCTCCCTCCGATCCTAAGCATGGTGACACCTGAAATGACCTATCAATTTCCTCATTACCGTTTTCTTAAATACTTCCTCCATCATGCAGCCATTGCATGGTCCGTCCTTTATTTCATCGTGTATGAGGGTTACCGGGTCCCAAGAAAAGCGATATGGACCGGATACCTCATGGTCAATCTTCTCGCCCTGCCGATCTTTTTCCTGAACCTCCTTCTCGATACAAATTTCTTTTACCTTGCAAACCCTACAGAATCGAAGACGATCTTGTCCTTTTTCGGAACAGGAATCATATATTATATTAATCTGGAAATTGCGGCACTTGTCGTGTTTTTCGTGACGTATATTCCAATGGGGGTGCTTGTGAAGAGGGAGAGGGTCAAAGGGTAACCCTTTTCTCACTAAATACGTCAAAATAGAAAAGGGGTGACGTTTATGAAAAAGATACTGGCAATCAGCAATATCATTGCCGTGTTCGCTATTATTCTGTTTATCATCCAACCATTCCGAACTTCTCCGCCGACACCGAATGTCACAGCAGGAGAGATTTTCATTCCGACAGATGAAGGTTCTTATTGCTGGAATGGATTGTTTTCAGGTCACTGCGTAGATAAGGAGTATTCAAGTGTAGTAGCGATGGCGGGGGAAGAGAAACCAACCGTCGTGTCACCAGGTGAAAAGATCACAGTGAAATTTAATAAGAAACCTCAAAAGATCGATGCAGAGCAATGGATCGGGGAGGAAGAGGTGACAAGAGTCGAGCTAAAGGATCATATGCTCTTGGTTCCTGAGCAGAAAGGGGTCTATGTGTATCATCTAGTGGCCCACTGGAGGCAGGGGGATGGGAGTTATGTGTTTTCGGTGGAAGTAAAATAATACCCAAAAAACGCTTGGAGCCCCAAGCGTTTTGTCATGTCTTACAGCTTAAGCTTCAATCCTTCATGGGTGGCTTTAAAGCCCAGCTTCTCATAAAATCGCAGTGCATCCGGCCTTTGCTTATCCGTGGTCAGTTGAATGAGGTGGCACCCGCGTTCTTCAGCCCGTCGGATGGCCCATTGGATCAGCTTCGTTCCAACCCCTTCCCCTCTTACGGAAGCAGCGGTTCTCACGCCTTCAATCGTTGCTCTCCACCCGCCTTGATGGGTGAGGAATGGAGTGAACGTGATTTGCTGCACCCCGACTACTCTTTCTCCGTCACAAGCGACCACCAATTCGTTATTTGGATCAGAATCAATGGCTTTGAACGCTTGTAAGTAGCTTTCAGGAAGGGGATGTTCATAACGTTCCCGTTTCCTTCCGAGCACATCATCAGCGAGCATCTCGACGATACGTTCTACATCTTTTTCAGTAGCTTCCCTAAACTGCCAATCTCTCTCCAAATGAATCCTCCTCTAAGTGAAACCTATTGATAGGTTTAATGCTAACTGAATTCAACGGATAAGGTAATAATGATTATTTTATAGAAATCTATAAGAATATCTTATGTCAAAACAAAGAAGACCCTCATACCAAAATGATATGAAAGCCTTCTCCTTTTACATCTGAATCTCAAGCTGCTTCGAATACAGTCTGGAATATGGACCTTCTTGCTCAAGCAGCGCATCATGTGTTCCTTCTTCGACAATCCTTCCATCTGACAACACCACGATTCTTCCGGCGTTCCGGATCGTAGATAAACGATGGGCGATGACGAGCGTCGTTCTTCCCCTTGCCAGCAACTCCAGGGATTCCTTGACGATGCTTTCACTTTCATTATCAAGGGCGCTCGTCGCTTCATCGAGAATGAGGATGGGCGGGTTTTTCAAGAAGACACGGGCGATACTGAGCCGCTGTTTCTGCCCGCCGGATAACCGGATGCCGCGCTGGCCGATTTCGGAATGATATCCTTGAGGTAAACGGGAAATGAATTCGTGGGCGTTCGCCTGTTGAGCCGCCATCATCACGTCTTCGTCTGTCGCTACCGGATGCCCATATCGGATATTATCCATGACGGTTCCGGAAAAAAGGTACACATCCTGCTGCACGATCCCGATATTGCTTCTGAGAGAATTCAAGTCCAGATCTTTCACATTTTCCTTATCTACAAAAACCCCACCCGCAGAAACGTCATAAAAACGGGAAATCAGGGAGCTGAGCGTCGTTTTTCCCACTCCCGATGGTCCGACGATTGCGACGAATTCCCCTGGGAGGACTTCAAGAGTTAAATTCTTGAATACAGGTTCTAAGTCAGAATCATAATGAAATGATATGTTCTTCAATGAAATATGGCCCTCTACGCTTGAAAGAGTCTTTGCATCAGGGGCGTTCTCGATGTCAGGCTTGAGATTCATGATCTCCATGAATCGCTGAAACCCTGTCACACCTTCTTGAAATTGAGTACTCATATGAGTGAGCCGCTGGATGGGCTCGATCATAAAGCCGATATACAGAAGAAACGTAATCAAGTCGGCCAGGTCAAGGGACGCATTCACAATCTGAATGGACCCGAAGATCACAATGGTGACCGTAATCAGTTGAATGAACGCTTCCGTCCCGTTATAGAAGTACGCCTCTGCACGATAGGTTCCTTTTCGGCTTTCCAAAAACCGTTCATTCTCCATGTTGAATTTACTGATTTCAAGAGATTCTTTGGCAAACGACTGAACGACCCGGATGCCTGATAGGGAATCCTCCACCTGGGCATTGATGTCTCCGATCCGCTCTTTATTATCCGTCAGCGCACGGTTCAGTTTTTTATTGAAATAAAGGGAGAAGAAGCCCAGGACCGGAAAGAAACAAAAGACGATAAGGGTAAGAGGAGCATTGATCCAGAACAGAATCACAAACGCCCCAAGAAAACGAACCAGATATTTCACATAATCTTCAGGTCCGTGATGATAAAGCTCCGATACCATCAACAAATCATTCGTCACACGACTCATCAACCGGCCGGTATTCTCTTTATCATAAAAGCTGAAAGACAGCTTTTGCAGATGAGCGAATAATTCACCTCTCATATCGGTCTCCATCCGTGCCCCAATCTCATGCCCCTTGTAATCCACGATATAATTTCCTACATTTTGGACGACGACAAGAATCACCATCACAATGCCAACCAAAAGGACATCGGTAAAAGCCGTGGACAGACTTCCTGAGAGAACATCCTTCGTCACATAGCGGACAAGCAACGGAAAAACGAGAGTGAGGGAAGACGTGATCAATACACAGAACAACACAATCAGAAAAATCGAACGATACGGTTTGTAATACGAAAAAAACTTTTTCACAGGAAAAGTCATAACATACCCCTTTATGTGTTAGTTCACAAAACACATATAAGGGGGAAGACCGTCATCTTTAAAAAGGTATCCCACCCTTATACGAAGGTACGGTTACCATCGCGATGTTTCTCATGAAAACAGCCTCCTTTAATTTCGATATATTCATTGTATGATGGGGATGAAGAAAAATAAAGTTAATTTTCTGATAATTAATCAAGTCGGAAAACTTGTATCACAAGGTATCCAGTTTAGACCCAAGTCAGTATATTAAGGTCGAGGGTGAATGGGGGCAATACATATGTAAGGTAGAACAATAACATCATTCAAGGGTCTTGACTCAATATTGCGACCCCCTATTTCCCTTGCCCAAAACGATGTGAATCACCCATGGAACCCAAACGAAAACAGACTGTAGATCTTTAGAGAAAGAAGAGAGAAAACACCAACAACGTGCGTGTAGCGGGCGCGCGTGGGGAAATTGTTTCCGCGTTCTGAATGGGGGCACGAAAACAATCATGACTTAGATATCCATTCAACCTTCATCCAGAAAATCGATGATTCTGTGCCTCGTTTTTTGTGCGGATTCTTTATGATAGTTTGTCGAATAGGGGTCGCTGAATCCATGTTTACCACTATATTTTTCAATGTCGATGTGCTTTCGTCCTAATGTGGCAACCACGTCATCCACTTGAAAAGAGGGTTCTTCTTCGGGGAAAAACAACATGGTTGAACACAGTGGTGTGACCTCTAAATAGTTTCGTATCCGTGAACCATAGTAGCCGATGACACCGTCCACCCTTTCATCATCGCTGCATAACCAGGCAACCGTCGCCCCTGCACTGAACCCTATGATCACAATTCGCTTGTATTTCTGTCGATAGATTGAGAGAATGCCCTTTGTTTTGACAACCGCTACGTGAAAGCCTATATCCTTGACGAAATAACGGTAAGCCATCTCTTCCTGGGAATAATCAAAAGCCGATCCCTTTTCTAGAAGATCCGGACAGATGACGTCCTTTCCTTGGGATGAGATGAATGCGCAGAAGTCTTGTATGTGTTGGTTGATTCCATAGATTTCGTGGATCACTATCACTAGCGTACTAGAATTTTGCTGAAGTTGAATCATGTTATTCCTCCCTTTATGTTTCTTTTATTTTACTTGTTTTTCAGGGTGAACTGAATAAAAAGGAATGGGTATGTTCTCCTGTTGAACCACATGGGGAGACGAATCAAGAAAGAAGTTCCTCGAACTAAGTGACATCAACATAGCCACATTTTTAGAAGAACACGACGAAGTGACAGACCGGTTTTTGGAATCGGATGAATGAGTAAGGAAGAAGGTCCGTCCCTCGAGAGGGAGGGACGGACCTTCACACATATAGGCAATCAATCTGTTGCCCTTGGTCTTTTTTTCTGACAACCCCAATATCCTTATACTGTAGGGTTATCCATATCACAAGCCTATAAGAATGAGCTACAGGGGGTAAACAGATGAGCAGGAGAAAGTCGTTCCGTTGGGTTGTCATTGCTTTGGTCTTGTGTTTAATTAGCGCGATAGGCGCATCGTTGGTGCAAACTTCCGGTGGGAAGGTGACTGTGAAGGATCTTCGCTGGGAAACGCCTTCGGGCCACATGATGAGTGCTTTGCTATATGTGCCGGATGGGGTGTCGAAGGACAATCCTGTACCTGGGATTGTGACAAGTCACGGCTGGTACAATACGCGGGAGATGCAGGATCTGAATTATGTGGAGCTTGCGAGGCGCGGGTATGTGGTCATATCCATTGATATGTACGGGCACGGGAATTCGGATGCCGTGAAACCGGAGGAATGGATGAATCGGGGCACGGGCATGTATGATGCCGTGGAGCTTCTGGCAGATCTTCCTTATGTAGATAGTAGTAAGATTGGTGTTACGGGTCATTCCAATGGGGCACGTGCCGCCAACTGGTCCATCAATGAAGACAATAAAAAGGATGAGCCATTGATTTCGTCGGTGCTGTTAATTGCCAATGATGCCATGTATACGAGTGATCCGGCAGAGCCATTATATTGGTCCATGCAGCCGAAGGATCGTGAGTATGTGAATGTATATGGATCCAGGGATGTCGGCATCGTGGCAGCCCAGTACGATGAATTTTTCTTTAGAAGTTTGAAAGAGGACGGAACTGCGACCGTACCGAGGGACTTTATTAATACAGAGGCTGCCCAATCATTCCTGAATTTCGGGATTGATCCATTCGGCGGTGAGAAGAGGAAAAGCTACGAGATTTATAAGGAAGACGTAGACGGTAAGGAAGCAGCGAGGGTCATTTATAATCCTGCCCAGATCCATCCATGGAACCATATTTCAAAGAATGTGGTCACGAGTACCCTGGAGTTTTTCGAGGATTCTCTTGGAGCGCCTCATCCAATAGCGTCGGACAATCAGGTGTGGCAGTACAAAGTGTTCTTTAATGCTTTGGGCTTGGTAGGATTTGTGATTTTCATCGTGAGCATCACCAAATGGCTTCTCTTCACTGAAGCATTTGCTTCACTGCGGGCTGAAAAGGAAGCAGAGCCGATGACATTCCGTGATGGACGAGGGAAGCTTTGGTTCTGGGGTGGCCTCATTGCAGGTGCATTCGTTTCCTACTTCAGTTACTTGAAATTATCCACTTGGTCCGTGGAACATATTACGCCGTTCTTTCCACAGTTCCCGCCTTTTTATATAGGGATGTGGTGTTTGGTCACGGGTCTATTTACGGTGATTGTTGTGGGGGCATGCTACTTCTTCTATTCCAGGAAAAACGGAATGGACCTGAGGGCGACAGGGGTGGTCATCAGCTTCAGAACACTGATCAAAACAATCGGCCTTGCCCTTTGTGTCACGGCATTATCCTACAGCATCGTGTTCATAGCGGATTATTTCTTCAAGACGGACTTCCGGTTATGGGTGTTGACCGTGAAAGCATTTACGCCGGATAAGCTGTTGATTGCTTTGAAGTATCTGCCTTTCTTCCTGGTATTCTATGTAGCGAACTCCATTGCCATCAATAGCTTTAACTTTATCAAACTCGGGCAGAAAGAATGGATGAACACGGCAGTATTAACCCTGTTCAATTCACTTGCCATCATCATCCTGGTGGCCATCCAGTATATTGCCTTCTTTGTGACCGGGGAAGTATATTACAATGATTTGTCCCACATCATCGGAATCTGGTTGTTCCCGATCATCGTGATCCTGATGGTGGCCGCCGTTGTCTCCCGAAAGATTTACAAGGTGACGGGAAATCCTTATCTAGCAGGATTCATCAATGCGTTTATCATTACAGTCATGACGGTGACGAATACGTTGACGCAGCTTTAAAATAGAAAAGCCTCCGGAATCCTCTATGAGAGGGTTAGACTAACCTAAATTAAT
>NZ_NTUP01000008.1 GCF_002561455.1 Bacillus sp. AFS015802
CGGGCCTGAGCGAGCCGCCTCCGCTTTTCGAATTGTCCAGCTCCGGCGGCTAGTCCCTCGAGGTCATAAGTCAAATCAACCAAAAAGGCAAAGGGCGCCTTTCCGGTTGATTCGCCTTATGCTTGTCGGGCCTGGGCAAGCCGCCTCCGCTTTTCTTGCATAACCTCCTGTTGTTAGGACAAATTATCCTAAAGGACATAATGTAAGGAGGGGCTGTAATGAGTATATTTATGATTGTGCTTGCCTTGATTGTATTGGCGATTGCGGGTTATTCACTTGTGTATACCTTTAGGATAGCGGGACAGGAGAAAAGGTTGAAGGGTGAGTATGATACGGATATTCCCGACGTTGTGAAGGAGCACTCTTATATTCGGAATCCTGTATTCCTGTCTATATTGATTGGAACCATACTGATTACATTATTCATAATCTATTGGTCCATTCGCTATTTGACATAATTAATCATAAGTGAAGGATGCTGTATGAACATCATGCAGCATCTTTTTTTGGTTAAATGTACCATCAGAAAACGTGTTTAACCGGCAGGAACAGGGGGAATTTTACAACCAAACCAAAAAATATGTCAGTCATTGTTGCGATTTAACGAAAAGATCGTAGCCCATCGACATTTTTCCGTTGCTACAATAATTTCATCTAGTGATTAAGGGAGGGAAAGCAAATGGAAAAGAAAAAGTTATGGCTATTATTTTTTATATTAGGTCTTGTTACAGCTGCTTGTGGACAAGTCAGTCAAACACAAGCATCGGAATTCAAAAAGGAAAATGCACTGAATCTTGTAGAAGATGCCTTTCGTACTCAAGTATCCTTGAGTGAAGAACCACAATCGAAGAAGCAGATAGAAGAAAAGCTGTCAAAGTATCTTACAGAGGGTCTTACAACAAGCTTCATGAGCGAAAATCTATATGAGGTAGATGGTGGGTACATTACATTTGGCTCTGATTTCGCCTCTCACTATGTTCCATTTTTTGATTATGATGAATCTACCAGGGTAAAATACATAGATGGTCATTGGTATGTTTGGGAGGAACGAAAGAATCAAGAAGACGGTCCGTTTTCAAGCACGAATGGTATTGAAGCTGTAGTGTTAAGTGAAGAAGAGGGTACATGGAAGGTTTCTTCCATCACGTACGATTTACCTGAAGACATTCAATCCCGATAAACAAGAAAAAAGTTGGTCCGGTTCCCGAGGCTTGAAAAGTACAGGGATATGGGCCAACTTTTTTAAATGTAAACCACCAAACACTTAAATGTGTAAAGCAGCTCTCAGGGCTTCCAAATTAAAGCCGGAAATGACCTCCGAGCCAATGGTTATCGTAGGGGTGGAAAAAGATTTCAAGTGGTTGATAAGATAGTGTCTCGCTTGTTCGTCTTCCTTTATATTGATTTCGTTATATTTTACAGCATGTTCTTTCAGAAACATCTTTACCACTTCACAGGGGGGGCATTCCGGTTGAGAATATAGAGTGACTTCCTTCATGATGTGTGATCTCCTTTTTGTAACTTTATGAAATAATCAACGATCCCCATTGCAGAAACGTTCATATCAAGCTCTAGTAATGAGAAGACAGGGTTAAGGGGATCGATCCCTTTTTGTACCAATTCATGCTTTGTAAGATCAAATAGTGCAGATGTGATGGTACTTACATTCTCCTTCATTGTAACATGGGATGAGTACATTTCCTCACTCTTTTTCATGAAAAGATCCAGCCATTTATCTACTTCTGAAAGGGCAAATGAAACTTCCTCCGTTACACCATAATGTCCAAAATATAACCGGTCGAGATGAAGGTTTCTGTACATCCGGATGGATTCCTTCATCTGTTTAGGATCAAATTGATTTGGGGAAGTGGATGGGAAATAAAAACGCTTCGACCCTATCGTATATTGAATCCCGCACGTATCACCGGTGAACATCCCGTTTGAAACGGAATCATGGATGCTCAGGTGGTGGTTGGCGTGTCCTGGTGTATGATAAAACGTTAACGTACAGGTATCCCCGATGCTTAAACTCTCTCCTTGTCCCATCACCAGGATGCGATCTTCAGGAATCGGGATAATCGGGTGGAACAGTTCATCGAATTTTTCTCCATATACGGCTTTGGCGCCTGAAATCAACCGGGAGGGATCGATTAAATGACGTTTGCCTTTCGGGTGCACAATGATCTCTGCATTGGGACACTCTTTAAGAAAAAGACCTGCACCTCCAGCATGATCAAGATGGATATGGGTTAAAATTATGTATTGAATATCTTCAGGATTAATGTTTAACTTAGAGAGACCTTTTTTTAGATGAGGTATAGAAGGACTGGCAGATGTTTCGATAATGGTCAGGGCCTCTTCGTTCAATATATAACTACCTGTGCGTTCCTTTAATGATAAATCCATTAGATCCACTAATGATATCCGGGAATCTATACGGTAAATACTCATCGAATCAATCCTTTCTTTGAAAGAAGATATTTATACCCTTTCATTATAAAGGAATTTTTGTAGAAAAAGGACAAAACATTAGATTTAACAGGATAGAATCTGGTACAATGCAAAAGCTATGACCAAGAATTAGATCAGGAAAGGAGAGAGTGAATATGTCTCAGCTTCTTGGAATTATACAGAGATTAAAATCATTACAAGAACAAGGTGAACAAGGGGAAACACAACAACGATTCTTCGAATACAATGGCAAGAAAATCTGTGAGGTCAAGTATCTGCCCAAGCAGGATACATTTGAAATCGAAGTCATGAATGAAAAAGGAAACAGCTTTCCTTTTGATAACATAGACATTACAGCGATAGAAATTTTTGAACTCCTACAAGAAGCACAACAGGATTGATGTATTCAAAAGGTAACCAATAGGTTATCTTTTTTAGTCTTCAAACCAAGCTCCAAAACATACATTTTCTTTTCAATATGTTAAAATGGAAAGTGTCCGTTTCTTAGGAATAAGATCGTCAAGAAAATTTTTATTTTTAAAAATGAGGGATTATACATGATTTCATTGAGTAGCAAGGAATTATTAGAAACGAATATTAAGGATTTCATTATTCCTTCTGAGAAGGTCGCTCATGTACAAGTAGGAAATTCCCTGGAACATGCGTTACTATTGCTCACAAAAAGTGGTTACTCAGCCATCCCTGTACTCGATCCGACGTTTCGTTTCCAGGGGTTGATCAGTTCAAGTTTAATAACCGATTCGATTCTGGGACTCGAACGCTTTGAGTTTGAAAAGCTGGAAGCAAAAAAGGTAGAGGAAGTCATGACGACGGATTTTCCGATTGTCTCCTTACAATCGGATTTCAAGAAAGCGTTGGAATTACTGGTCGACCACCCATTTTTATGCGTGGTGTCCGATGATGGCTATTTCGAAGGGATCATGACGAGGCGTGTTGTGTTAAAGCAGCTTCAACGACAGCTGTTCAAAAGGGACTAAACCCTTCATGGCAGTTACATAATAATCAACATCACAGGAGATGGCATCTTTGTCATCTTCTTTATTTTTCGTTCAAAAATATATAGGACGGCCTGTAAGTAGCGCCATCCTGTTCATCGCTTTCCTTTTCTTAGAAAAATAGGTTTTTACCCAGCTGAAGGATAAGTATGAATGTCAAAATGTTTAAAAGGATACGTAAATGTTTCAAAGAAAGCCTGGATGCGAGCCTGACTGCCAATTGAGCGCCCAAGAGCGCACCGAATGCAAAAGGAATGGCGACACTCCACTCGACGTGACCATTGTGAAAATAAACAGTGAATGCCCCTAAACAGCTGACAAAGGTTTGAAAACGGGTAAGGGCCACTGATTTTAAATAGGACTGTCCGTGAAATAAATGAGTATACATAAGCATGGTCGCCTGACCCGGTCCGAATAATCCGTCATACGTACTGATGAGGTACAGAAGCCCGAAAACCCTATAATGCTTCTGTTTATCTTCTTTAGGTTGAAACCCCTTGAGAAGACTTAATAACAGAGCAATGAGCAGGAAGAAAAAAGCCATCCATTCAAGCAGGGATGGCGGGATCTTATCTGATAGAAAGGCCCCCGACAGTCCCCCGGCCAAGGCGATGGGAAGAATCGGTAAACACTCCTTCCAGACAACTCTCCTGTCTTTGACTAAATAAATAAAGCTCGAAAACGAACTGATTATATTCGAAAATTTAGCCGTCGCGATGGCTGTATGAATGGGTAACCCCACAAGAAGCATCACGGGCATGCCGATCAGTCCACCGCTTCCTGCCAGCGTACCTATAAGAGCTACAATGAAACCAGTGAAAAATAATATGACTTCCATTGATCTACACCTCTTTTCCATCTACCCTCAGTGTATTCGATTTCCGCTAATAATGAAATTTTATATAATTTAAGATATAATATAAGAAAAACTTATGAAGGTGAAAGAAATGGCATTCTCTGAATATCAACTGTTACACGTACTTGCACAGGAAATGAATATGAGGAAAGCTGCTGAACGGTTATTCGTATCTCAGCCAGCTTTGTCCCAGAGACTCCAGACGATTGAAAAGGAGTGGGGAACGAAATTGTTTCTCAGGTCCCAGAAAGGCCTGTCACTGACTCCGGCCGGAGAGCTTGTCGTGAAGCTGGCTGATGAGATGCTTCAGAAGGAAGAAAGTGTAAAGGAACGCATACAGGCCCTTGAGTTCGAGGTGCACGGAACATTGAAGATTGCCTGTGCTTCCATCGTGGGTCAGAATTGGCTACCTAAAGTACTCAAACGGTTCGTCGAGACGTATCCACATGCCAAAATCTCTTTAATGACCGGATGGAGCAGTGAAATCCTCAAAGCCATCTATGAAGATGAAGTACATATCGGGATCATCAGGGGGACACCTGATTGGAAGGGACCAAAACATCATCTCTTCCAGGATACGCTGTACTTGGTGGATAGAGAAATTCAATCGATTGATGAAGTCATGAAAACGGATCGTCCCTTTATTCAATTTAAGAGTGACTCTAATTACTATCAGGAAATACAGGACTGGTGGCATCGTCAATTCCAGACAACCCCCAAGCGGACGATTGTGGTCGATCAAATTGAAACGTGTAAGCAGATGACCTTGAACGGGATCGGCTACGCGATTTTGCCGGCCATCACATTGGACGGCATGGAAGAGGATATATATAAAATTCCTTTAATCGATGAACATGATTCCCTCATACACAGGGATACATGGCTGCTCGGTTATGAGTCTGCCTTTCAATTAAGACAAGTGAGGGCATTTCTAGAAGTTGTAAACGAATTCATTCATGAAAACTCATAGGAATCACGTTTATGGGTTGTCTTCCACCCTTTAATTTGATAAAGTAATTCAAGAAACGAATTCTGAATTTATACATAATTACGGAGGGAATTCTTATGAAAATGATGGACGCAAACGAAATTATTTCTTTTATTCAAAATAGTACAAAATCAACACCTGTGAAGGTTTATGTTAAAGGGGATCTTGACGGGGTCGACTTCGGTTCATCCCAGAATTTCCTTCAAGGAAATTCCGGAGTGGTTTTCGGGGAGTGGAGTGAGCTTTCCGTTGTTCTTGAAGAAAATAAAGATAAAATCGAAGACTACGTGGTAGAAAATGACCGTCGCAATTCAGCCATCCCACTGCTGGATCTAAAAGGGGTCAAGGCACGCATCGAGCCGGGCGCCATCATCCGTGATCAAGTAGAGATCGGTGACAATGCGGTGATCATGATGGGGGCCATGATCAATATCGGTTCTGTAGTAGGTGCAGGAACGATGATCGATATGAACGTCGTGCTCGGTGGCCGCGCTACGGTAGGAAAGAATTGTCATATCGGTGCCGGTGCAGTGCTTGCCGGGGTCATTGAACCTCCATCTGCAAAACCGGTTGTCATTGAAGACGATGTAGTCATTGGCGCCAACGCCGTTGTCCTTGAAGGTGTAACGGTTGGAAAAGGGGCAGTTGTGGCAGCCGGGGCGATTGTCGTGGATGATGTGGCTCCGTACACGGTTGTAGCCGGTACCCCAGCTAAGAAATTGAAAGACATTGATGACAAAACAAAATCAAAAACGGAAATCAAACAGGAATTACGTCAACTGTAATTCATTGTGCAATAGATGACCTCTGAAAGAACGGGCGGCTGACGTCTGTTCTTTTCTTGTAGGTTCTCATTTTCATAATCCATCACTCTATTTTTCAATTAAGGAGGATTCCCATGTCTACAGTAGACTTTAAGTCGATCAGGAGAGATCTCCACCAAATACCGGAACTTGGGTTTCAAGAGTTTAAAACACAGGAATACTTACTGAATTATATGAAAAGCCTGCCTGCTGACCGATTAGAGATCAAACCTTGGAAGACGGGTCTTTTCGTCAAAGTTCATGGAACCAATCCTACAAGGACGATCGGGTACCGTGGGGATATTGATGGCCTGCCGATACAGGAAGAAACAGGATTGGATTTCCCTTCGTCACATGAAGGAAGGATGCATGCCTGCGGACATGATTTTCATATGTCGATAGAACTTGGGGTCCTTACCCATTTCGTTCATCACCCGATAGAAGATGATCTCCTGTTCATCTTTCAGCCCGCAGAGGAAGGACCAGGTGGGGCAGAGCCGATGCTTGCAAGTGATATCATGAAAGAATGGAAGCCGGATTGCATATTCGCCCTTCACATTGCCCCAGAGTATGAAGTAGGCACGGTTGCCGTTAAAGAGGGGCTCCTTTTTGCCAATACCTCCGAATTATTTATCGACTTTAAGGGAAAAGGCGGCCATGCCGCCTATCCCCATCATACCAGGGACATGATAGTCGCAGCCTCTTCCTTTGTCACACAAATGCAGTCGATCGTTTCCCGGAATGTCGATCCACTAGACAGTGCGGTCATCACTGTCGGGAAAATGGAAAGTGGAACGGTCCAGAATATCATTGCAGAAACAGCCAGATTGGAAGGGACCATCCGTACCCTGTCAGCACAGTCGATGGAGGGTGTAAAAAGGCGGCTGGAATCGTTGATCGAAGGAATGAAGATCAGCTATGAGTGTGAAATTGAAGTGAATTATGGCAGCATGTACCGCCAGGTCTTCAACGATCCCGCATGGACAAATCATTTTATGTCATTCCTGAAGGATACGAACCGGAACCTAATCATCTGTAAAGAGGCGATGACTGGGGAAGATTTTGGTTATATGCTTGAGGAAATACCCGGCTTTATGTTTTGGCTGGGAGTCGACTCCCCATATGGGCTTCATCATTCTAAACTCAATCCAGATGAAGAAGCCATTGACTTTGCCATTTCTCTCCTTACCGATTATATAAGTACTTTAAAATAGTTAGTCGCACATCACGGAAGCATACCTTTGGATGCCTTCCGTGATTTTTTTATGTGTAAAAGGCATTAAAGAAAATGAAATGTCATGACTTTCAAATTTCATCTTGAGAAAAAATGACATTAGTGTAAAATTACACTTAGAGTAGTTGGGTAATTAAGGGAAAAATAAAAAAAGAAACTTTTTCCTGTTCCGCTTCGTCTATGTTTTAGAGAGAAAGAGAATATGAGAAAGAAAGAGAAAGGGGAATGCAAGTGAATAGGTGGGGAAAAGCAATATTTGTTCTATTCCTGGGCTTGTTGATGTTTCTGTTCATGCAGGATACATCACTAGCACAAGGACAAATAAAAGTTTCAGTGGAAGAAGGGATCGACGGGAAAGTAAAGGAAGGTCGAGGCTTTCCTATTAAAGTGACGATAGAAAACACCGGTTCCGATTTTAAGGGGGACCTTTTGTTTGATTATGCCCCGTCTTATCAAACAGGTGGAGCGAGGGCACTGTCCATTGACGTTCCTCAGAATTCAGAGCGTACATACACATTTTCCATACCCGGGTTCAATGATGAAATTCGGCACAATGCAAGTCTTGAGACCATTCATCTGTTTGAAGGATCATGGAAAGATGGAAAAGAAGTGAAATTTAAAGGAGATAAACGATTAACACCTAATTTCATTTATAGCAATAATACAACGATCGGTTTATTAAGTGAAAATCCCGACCGCTTGAAGGGGATCAAAGGATCAACCATGGGGGGCAACCGTGTAGAGGCATTGACTCTCACCAAGGATACCTTCCCTGAGGAAAAGAGCGGACTGGAGATGCTTGATTATATCGTCATCGACCAATTCAACGTTTCAGGGCTCAGTCAGGATCAACAGCTGGTCCTAAAGAGCTGGGTGGACAATGGAGGGGTACTATTCATTGGGGCATCCCCTCATCTGGATGATACTCTTGGTCCTTTAGCCGGCATGGCCCCTATGACAGAACAGGAAGAAGTAACACTTTCCGATACTTCCTCCTTTAATGTGAAGAAAAGCATAAAGGCGTCTTTCAGCTCTTTATCAGTCTTTAAAGGAGAGGTGAAGCCCGATTCAGAAGTCATTGCCGTCCAAGGAGATATCCCTATGGTCGTAAAGAATGAAAGTGGGCTCGGTGAAGTATGGCAAACCTCCTTCTCATTGGGAGATCCCGCTTTGAACGGATGGGAACACTATGATGAATGGTTTGCATACATGCTAACGAAAACAGAATCCTCCTTTTTACTGGGGCAGAATAACGGTGATCAAAGCTTCCTGGAAAGGATTTATTATGAGGTCGCCGATAGTAATGAACTATTTCCATCAACCAATTTCAAAGTTAGTACATTAGTAATCATATTGATTGTTTACTTGATTGTCCTTGTCCCTCTCCTGTATTTCCTATTAAGGAAACTGGACAAACGGGAACAGGCATGGTGGATCATCCCTGCCATCTCGATCCTTGTTTCTTCAGGAATTTTCATCACAGGTGCGAAAGACAGGATTTCTAAGCCCCATTTAAATCAAATGAGCATCCTGAAGGTGGAGGATGATCAAAGCGTTCATGGCATTTCGGCATTTACAGCCCTTTCAAACACCGGTGGAGACTATGACTTTGTTTCCGACAAGAACCATTTGAAGCTTACACCGGCAAGGATGAGAAATAATCCAGGTGGTGGGAATCAGTATAAATTTGCCATCGAAGAATCTACAGGGGATAAACGGAAGATTACCTTCAGGGATGTAGAGTACTGGTCGACGAGAACCGTTTTGGGAACCAGTGAAAGAGAAGGAGTAGGGAATTTTTCCCCTGAATTAGTCCTCAAGGATAAAACGTTGACGGGCACGATTCAGAATGATTTCCCATACGATTTCACCGATGTATACATCTGGTCGGGATCACGCATCTATCGATTGGGGGAAGTGAAGGCAGGGGAAACCCTGACGATTGATAAGAAGCTATCGACGGATTATTTATCTTCCCCGATCGGGAATCCAAACATGTCAGCACCGTTTCCGAATCTACAAAATATAAAGCAGCAGAAAAAGGAACGTTTGGAAAACTTCGCATCACAAATGATTTCTGCGGATAACGAAAATAACTCACCGGTCATTTTCGGGTATACAGACGCAGAGATTTTCAAGATGAGCATCAAGAACAAAGAAACGAAATCTGAAAACTTCTCTTTGCTTTATCAGCACTTTCCTTCTCTTGGGAATTATAAAGGCGCCTTTACCCTCAGAAGCGAGCAGCTGGCACTTGATGTGAAACCAGTAAAGGGACAAATCATCGAGCATTATTCCCATAATGGGGCAGATGAAATGGGACTTGAGGATGGAACGTATGAAATGACCATTCAAATTCCAAAGCAAATCGATTTGTCAAAGGTCACTCTCCATTCGTTGAATATGACGCTCCACACAGGAGGGGTCCTTCAGTTCTCGTTAGTGGACCCTCACACGGAGGAGAAGGTGCTGTTAAATGAGACATCGGCCAACTCAATAGAAGTCAAAGAAGATTTGAACAAGTATATGAATGACTATGGGGAAATCGTATTTGAGTTTGAAAAACGCTCACAAGGCGATCCGTTTGTTCGTCTTCCTGCCATAGTATTGAAAGGAGAGGTTCAACCATGATCGAAATTCATAATTTATCTAAACGTTATGGATCATTCCTGGCGCTGGATGATCTGAATCTATCCATTGAAAAAGGAACCGTATTTGGGTTTGTCGGTCAAAATGGAGCAGGGAAATCGACCACATTTTCCATCCTCGCCACACTTCTCGCCCCTACGGCGGGAACAGCTACAGTCAATGGATACAATATTAGTAAAGAACCGAAGATGGTCCGTAGACAAATCGGCTATATGCCCGATTTCTTCGGTGTGTATGATCAATTGAAAGCAGAGGAGTACCTGGACTTCTACGGAGCCAGCTATAAGATTCCCACTGATCAAAGAAAGAAGCTCATACCTCAGCTTCTGGAACTTGTGAACCTTTCTCATAAAAAGGATTCGTATGTGGACCTTCTTTCCAGGGGGATGAAGCAGCGTCTATGTCTAGCCAGATGCCTCATACACGATCCGGAGGTACTGATACTCGATGAACCTGCTTCCGGACTGGATCCGAGGGCAAGAATCGAGATGAGGGAAATTCTAAAGGAATTGAAGAAAATGGGGAAAACCATATTGATTTCGTCCCATATCCTACCTGAGCTTGCAGAAATGTGCGATGAAATCGGAGTCATCGATAATGGAAGGCTTGTGGCCCATGGTTCTGTATCGGATATCCAATTTCAACTTCAGGCTGATAAGCTGATCGTAGTGAAAGTAAGAGGCTTGGTTGAAAGCGCTGTGGCGTTTTTTGAAGATGATCCTTTCGTTACGAAGATCCAGGTGAATGAAGAAAACAGAACTCTTCAATTCCTTTATAAGGGTGAAGAAACCGAGCAAACCGAATTGCTGAAAAAAGCCGTCCTGAATGATATTCCCATCTTGAGTTTCAAAGAAACCGAAACGAATTTAGAGGATGTCTTTATGGAAATCACGAAAGGAGTGACCCTTTCATGAAACAATTACTCATTAATCCGATGTTAAATAAAGAATTCAAGCTTCGCTTCCGATCGTTCAAAGCGTTTATCGGGATGTTATGCTACCTGCTTGCCGTAGGGATTGTGGTGATCGGCTTCATCTATATGCAGACCAGATTTTCAAATACAGGCTATTTTCGCCCTGAAGAGAGCCGGGTGATGTTTATGATCCTCTCATTCTTGCAGCTTGCTCTCGTATTATTCATAACCCCTGGTTTAACTGGGGGCGTGATCAGCGGAGAAAGGGAGAAACAAACCTTAAGCATGCTGTTGACGACAGAACAAAGCTCCATGAGCATCATCCTGAGTAAGCTTGTTTCATCCGTTTCTTATTTACTTTTGCTGGTGATATCAAGCTTGCCTCTATACAGCTTTGTTTTCTTATTCGGTGGCGTATCTCCTTCAGATTTACTCACTGTGTTCGGTTACAGTTTATTTCTCGTCTTTACATTCGGTTCAATAGGGGTGTTTTATTCAACGGTCATAAGGAAAACGATCGTTTCAATGGTCACAACCTATGCAACGGTTCTATTTCTGGTAGGGGGGACGTTGTTTCTTTTTATGCTTTCCATGGCAATCGGAAACGGTCCTTATCAGAACCAGACCACTCCAGTACCCTATCTGATTGCTATGTTCAACCCTGCCATTGTCATCATGGGGCACTTTGAACCGATGGCGATCGATGAAATCTATACACGCAGCGGGATCAAGTTCCCACTGTGGATCTCGTTCCTGAGTATATACACGTTACTTGCAGTGCTTGCCCTGTTCCTAAGTATCATGAAATTAAGACCAAGCATGAAAGTGAAGAGCACAAAATAAAGGGTGAGAAGATGGAATCGCAACAATTTCTTCAACTACTGAAACAAATAAGAAAAAAATTGTTGATCAGCCAATTAGGGTATGCCATCCAGCTCCTGCTTGTTTATGCAGGAGCCTTTGCTCTATTCATCACAACATTGGCTTCGATCATTGCCATCCCTTATTGGGATAGGTTTTTATGGATCGGTGTCACCTTCCTATTTATCAGCGGTGGAGTGGTGTCTTATCAAAGAAGGGCTACCTTGAAGGATAGTGCCCGGTTCTTTGACCGGTTCATCGAGGACAATCACGTCACCGCCGCATATAGCAGCCTTTACAGTGAACATGCATTGTCTCCATTGGTCATCCGTGATGCCCTGGGGAAAATGATAGATGCCATCCCTGAGATCAAGCGGTATCGAAAGAGGATCATTCAGCCCCGGTCGTTGATATTCACCACTGTGCTCGTTCTTTTATGCCTGCTGATTTTCACTCAACGTGATGTCACATTTCAAGAAGCAAAACGAATGGAAAAGGATAAGGAGATCATAGCGGAGTCGACTAAAAGAATAAGCAACCAGGCGAAAAAGAAAGAGAATGCGGCGATTAAAGAAAGATTGTTAAAGGAAAATGAAAAGCTCAAGAAAAAGAAGCTGGCAAGAGAGCGTTATGAAGAAATAACCAAAAAAGTGAAGGAACTCGATCTTCAAAAGAAGACGATGGAAAAACAACTCGCTAAGCTTCGGGAAGTGAAGAAAGAGCTTGGTCGCTTAAACTTACCCGATATCAATACCGCCATTCAACATACTGACAGTAAAAAGCTACAGCAGGTGTTCAATCAATTGTCGGAACTACAGAAAAACAAGATGATCAATACGTTGAAAAGTCAAGATATCACCTCTATGGAAGAATTAAAAGAGCTGCTGAAGGAAGCCGAAAAAGCTGAACAAGTTCAGCAACTGGCTGCACTTCAGGAGGAGATGCAGCAGGAAGCAGAAATCTTACAGGAAGCCATGGGGAAGAGCGGTTTGCAAGATCCCGGGTCATCTCTTCAACATACGGCATCGAATCAAAATGGTGCAGCTTCTTCCAAGCAGCCGAACAGCCATTCGAAAGAAAATGATAAGACTGCACCTACTAAAAAAGGTGGTCAGGGAAGCGGTACACAAAGCTCAACAGGACAAAATGGAAAAGGAGCCGGTGCCGGTTCAGGAAGCGGAAACGGCAGCAGCGGGAATGGCAGTGGAAGCGGCAGCGGAGCTGGAAACGGTGCAGGCCGTGGTCAGGGGTCCCGTGAAATGCTTTCGGTTCCTGAAAAAACAGGAGGGGAAAGTCGTGTAGAACTTGATTCGGGGAAATTGGGCGAAGGAAAACAGGGAGACCAGTTCAAGGCAAATGGACCGGTTCAAAAAGGATCCCTTAGGCCGTATGAAGAAGTGTATCAAGAGTACTATTCCTCGTACCGGAGCGGGAAGGATCGAGCTACCATCCCGAAAGATTTAGAGCATATCATCGAATCGTATTTTAGTGAAATTGATCCAGGAGAGTGAAGTGGATGGATATAGAAGTAAAGGAACAACAGTTCAAGGAGGCCTCTAAAAGAATCGCGGAGGTAAAGGAAGAGGTTCAGAGGTTCATCGTCGGACAAGGGGATATAGTAGAGGCTGTGCTTTGGACCATCCTGGCGGGAGGACATACTCTGCTGGAAGGGCTGCCAGGGGTAGGGAAAACAATGCTCGTACGCTCTCTTTCCGAGGTGATGGATCTTAGCTTTTCCCGCATCCAATTCACACCCGACCTGATGCCTACAGATATAACTGGCACAATGGTCATGAAACAAGCCCGTGATGATCAACATCCTTTTGTCTTTCATGAAGGTCCATTGTTTCATCACCTGGTATTGGCGGATGAGATCAACCGTTCAACGCCCAAAACCCAAAGTGCCTTGCTCGAGGCGATGGCCGAGCGTACGGTGACGGTGGTAGGAGAAACGATGACGTTGGAGAAGCCGTTTTTTGTCCTGGCAACTCAGAATCCGATTGACCTTGAAGGGACGTATCCTCTCCCGGAAGCACAGGTTGATCGTTTCATGAGTAAATTACTCGTTTCCTATCCTTCGAAACAAGAGTTGAAACAGATCATCAAGAGGACAACGGGAACCGACGCCGTCTTTCTTGAGAAAAAGCTGAGTCATACGGAGCTTTTGAGCATTCAGGCGCTTGTGAAAGAAATCATCGTGACAGAAGAAATGATTGACTTTGCCATCGACCTCATTGACGCGACTCACCCCTCTGGTGACGATACCACCTTAGGAATCAAACAATTTGTCGAGTATGGGAGTGGTCCCAGAGGACTTCAGAACATCATCCTGATGGCAAAAGCCCGAGCGTTGACACTGGGAAGATACCATGTATCAACAGGAGATATCAAAAAGGTGGCCCCTCTCGTTCTGAGACACCGGATCATCCTGAACTTTGAAGGAGAAGCCATGAATGTGAAAACCGATGATCTTATCCATGAATTAATCGATTTTGTTCAAAAGGGTGTTCAACGTTGAACTTTCACAGCCAGTTTTTAGCTCAGTTAAAAAGGCACAGGATCAGTGGGGGAAGATTGAGGATGGGACACCATAAGGGAGCGCGCCTGGCAAGCTATCAAGGCAGTTCCCTTGAATTCTCTGATTACCAACTGTATGAAATTGGTGACGATGTCAGGCAGATCGATTGGAATGTGTATGCCAGAACGGAAAAAGTTTATGTTAAAAGGTATTTGGATGAGAGGGAATGTAAGATTCATATTTACCTTGATTGCACCAACTCCATGATAACCGGAGATAGAAAGTGGAAAAGAGCGAGAGAGTTGGCCGGAGCCCTTTCCTTCTTAGCCCTGTCGAATGACGACCGGCTCACCCTCCACTGCGTCGGAGCTCAAAAGAGTTTCATGAAAAAAGGTTCCCGGGACGCAAAAGGCATTCTCTTTGATATCGGGCAGCTTTCGCCTGAAAGTGGAGGGGGCACCTCATTTTTTGGAGAAATGATAAAAGGCGTCCGGGATAAGAGCTCAGTAACCTTTATCATTTCGGACGGCCTCGAACCCATTTCAGGTATTGAGGATGCCCTTAAAAAGCTGTCTCTAAAAAAAGAAATGACCTATTTTATTCAACTGCTGGACGAGGAAGAGCTTTCACCATCGTCCCAGGGTGATGTGAAATTGATTGATAGTGAAAACCGTCGGGAAGTGGACGTATCATTGAACCCGGATTTGGTGGCCAAGTATCAGGAACGCTTAATGGGACACAACGCAATGGTCGAATCGTTGTGCAAAAAGTGGGGATTCGGCTATGTCCGAACAACCTGCCTTACATCATTGAACGAAGTGTTTTTTAAGAAATTCAAAGAAAATGGATGGATCCGCTGAGGTGATGGTATGGGAATAGGAAATCCGACCTTTTTTTTCTTTTCTTTTTTTATAGCAGCCGTTATACTTATGTACTTTTTTCGGAAGCGATACCGGGATCACATTGTGCCTTCTAATTTATTATGGGAAGAGGTGATGAAAGAATGGCAAGCATCACCATGGTTTCATCGATTACAGAAAAATCTCCTGCTTCTCCTGCAGGTGCTCATTCTGCTCTTCTTGATGCTCGCCCTGGTGAAGCCGTATACCCTCGATGAATTGGCGGAGAAAGATCATGTCATCATTTTATTGGATACCTCTGCATCGATGAATGCCTCAGTGACAGGGGTATCCCATTTGGAACTGGCGAAAAAAGACATTCAATCATTGATAAAAGAAAGTGATGGGGACATCACCCTCTTAGGAGTGGGGAATTCCATCTCCACCGTCGTTTCAGAAGAATCGAACGATCAAGCGGTGTTCAAGAAGTTGGAAACGATGCAAGTAACAAACGATCATGAGGAGATGAAGAAAGCTCTTCGCCTCGGTGAAGCACTTGGGAAGGGGTCCAAATCCATCATTCACGTCTATTCTGACTCGTTAAAAAAAGCCGATTTCACAAATGAGATTATACATACACCAATTCAGGTACATAACCTCATACAAGATCCTCGAAATGTTTCCCTTACAAGCTTCGGGGTGGAACAAGTGGGGTCTTTATACAAGGGAGTCGCCGTAATCGAAAATCAAAGCCATGAATTACAGACCGGGATGATCACCATTTACGATGAAAACAAAGAAGTAACGTCTAAGCGGCTCACAATCGATGCCGGGAAGGAAGCCGTTATTCCACTTGATGAATTACCGCAAGGTCCCGTACTTAAGGCGAAGATTGACTTTCAGGATGATTACAGTGGAGATGACGTGCTTACCAGTGTTCAGGCCACGTCAAAACCGGCCATCCAAGTGATTGGGGAAATCAATCCTTTCATATTAAAGGGATTTCAATCACTTGGCGTGAATATGAAGACTGTCGAAGAGGATCAGGTGAAAACGGGTGATGAAATCATCGTGACCACAAATGAGAAGTGGAGAGAGCTATCCGTCACCAATCCTGCCATGATCATACCTGGACAATCCGGAAAGTCCACGGTCCTTACAACCGGCATTGAAGTGAAAGGAGACGACCCGCTTTTAAAGCATGTCGACTTAGAAAAAGTGTATGTGGAAAAAGCGGGTACCATTGAAATGAAAGACTTGGATTCAACCGCTCACAGTGGTTCCGTACCGATTATACAGAAGGGTGAACAAAAAGGGGCAAAAATGGTGGTCCTGAACTTCCACATGAAGGACACGGATTTCCCCCTTCACCCGGGATTTCCGATCTTTCTTCACAATGCCTATCAGTACTTATCAGAAGATCAAGGATTCATCGGGTATTTTCAGCCGGGAGAAGAAAGGTCTGTCCCACTTTCCACAGGGAAATGGGACATATACTCAAGTGACGATGAATTTATTAAAGAATGGGACCAGGGGGATTGGTTTAAAGCTCCGCATATCCCCGGAGTATATCAAGCAGTACAAGGAAATGTGATGAAATACTTTAGCGTCGTACTTGACGACAGAGAAAAACAGCCCGGCGGCGAGTCGTTTTCTTTGAAACCAACGGACGAAAAGGGGGAGGAGGGGGGAGAAACCATTCCACAAACCCTGTCTTTCTGGTTTCTCCTGTTGGCGATACTGATCTTATTTATAGAGTGGGAGGTATACAGACGTGGGAATCGAGTTTGAAGAAGTTCTCTGGCTTTTGCTCCTGATTCCACTTGGATTCGTTCTCTTTCTCTATGCAAAACAGGGAATGGAAAGGAAAGAAAGGATAACCATTCTCGTCCTAAGAGGGTGGGCCATGATCCTATTGATCCTGGCCCTTGCCACTCCGTCTCTCGTTTTTCCTGAAAAGGCTAAGCCGGTCATCTTTTTAGCGGATCGTTCAGCTTCGGTTTCGATTCAGGAGGACCATATTCTTGATTTGATCAACCAAGGTGCTGCTACCAAGAATGATCGGGACCGATACGGGATTGTTTCATTTGGTGAGAACGCGGAAATTGAACAGACGGTTGCTGGTGAGATGGAGGATGCGGAGCAGTTTGCAGGAGAAATCAAGGAGGGGAATACAAACCTTGAGGAAGGATTGGAATACTCATCGAATCTTCTTTCGAATGGAGGGAGGATTATCGCCGTGACCGACGGGAAGGAAACGATGGGGACAGGGGAAGATGTCATTCCTTTATTAAAGGGGAAGAAGATCGAGGTTGACTGGGTGCCCCTTGAATCCGATACGAAGGAAGACGTAGCCGTAGTGAATGTATCTGCGCCCTCTATCCAATATGAAGGAGAAGAAACAACCATCACGGTCAATACGTATAGCACGACACAAAAAGAGGTAGAAATGCGCATCGCACTGAATGATCAAGTGATCATAAAGAAAGACCTTCAGGTGCAGGAAGGCGACAATGAGTTTCAGTTCCGGCATGAAGTAGGTGAATCAGGCTTGCTGGTATATAAGGCAGAAGTGTTTTCTAAGGGAGATAAAAGTCCAGAAAACAATTCACTCTACCATCTGGCACGCTCGGAAGGACCCGCGAAAGTCCTGCTGGTGGAAAACGCATCCGGTGAAAGTGCATTAACACCATTACTAAACGCTGCCGGGTTTACCGTCGATGTCTATAAGCCGGAACAATTGCCGGGGAAGCTGACATCCTATCTGCAATATCAAAGCATCCTGTTTGATAATGTAGCTGCCACCACCATCCCTGAGGAAAAAATGCTTCTAATGGAAAAAAGTGTGAAAGAATTCGGGAGAGGATTCATTATGTTCGGAGGAAGTGACAGCTTTGCCCTTGGGGGATACTTTAAAACACCGATCGAACGATTACTCCCCGTGGATATGGAAGTGAAAGGGAAGAAGGAATTACCGTCCCTGGGCCTTGTGATCGTCCTCGACCGTTCAGGCAGTATGAATGGCCAAAAGATCGCCCTGGCAAAAGAAGCTGCTGCAAGGACGGTCTCTCTCCTAAGGGACAAAGATACATTGGGAGTCATTGCCTTCGATGACCGTCCATGGGAAATCGTCAAGACCAAGCCTCTCACGAATCGAAAAAAAGTTGAAGAGCAGATCCGTTCGATTTCTTCAGGGGGTGGGACAGAAATCTTCACCTCCTTACAACAGGCGTATGCGAGTCTTGAGAATCTCCCTCTGAAGAGAAAGCATATCGTCCTTCTGACAGACGGGCAATCAGCCACGACGGAGAGTTACCAGACGCTTGTGGAAGACGGCCATGATAAACAAATCACTTTATCGACCGTTTCAATCGGAGAAGGTGCGGACAGGAAACTGCTGAACGATTTGTCTCTGTGGGGGAAAGGCAGATTCTATGATGTCAACGATGCCAGTGTGATACCGAGCATCTTAACGAGGGAGACCGTGATCACGACCAGAACCTATATAGAAGATCAACCGTTTTATCCAAGCTTCCAATCTTCCGAATGGTCCAGCTTGTTTAAAAACGGGGCTCCCCAGATGAATGCTTATATTGCGACCTCCCTGAAAGGGTCTGCCCGGATGGAAATGGAGAGCGGAAAGAAAGATCCTGTCCTGGCTACCTGGAGGTACGGCCTAGGAAGGTCGTTTGCTTTTACGTCGGATACGAGTGGGAAATGGACGGGTGATTTTGCGCGGTGGGAAGGCTGGCCGAAGTTCGTGAATGAGCTTGTTACCCGTTCGTTTCCTGACATCCGGTCCAATCCATTTTCCATCGATATGAAGGAAGGCGGCGAAAATACACGATTAAAGCTGTCATCTTCCGAGGGAAACGTATCGCCGCTTGAGGTGTCGGTCCTGTCTGAAGAAGGAGAAACGATCCCTGCAACGACCAGGATAAAGGCACCGGGGGACTATGAGGTTGTATTTGAAGATCGTTTAGCACCCGGTCTGTACAATATGACTATTTCCAATAAGGGAGAGGAGGCTGGAAGCTCATTTCAGACAGGCTTCTCAGTCCCTTATTCCAAAGAATATTCTTTCAAGGGGGGAGTCCAGTCACTGGACACAATCGTAGAGGAAACGGGTGGAAGGAAATCTTCTTCCACGAAAGAAGCATTCAGGGAGCTAATGACCCCATCTTTTAAAGAACAGTCCATTCAAAGCATGCTGATCATCACAGGCTTCCTATTATTCTATAGTGAGATTTTCATAAGGAGATTCGGGCTTGGCCCATTAAAGAAAGTGTATGACCTGGCTAAACCCCGCAAGACTTCAAGTGTGGTGAAGGAGAAGACAAATGTTGAAAAGCTTGGCAGAAAAATTGAAAGAGAACGGCGGGAGGATGAGTGGAAGAAAACTGACAGTATGACCTCGTCTGAAGTGACCCATGATAAAAAGCAACCTGTGAAGAAAGTGAAGCCGGAGAAAGCAGCACCTGTGTCAAATGGGGATGACGAACGACTGAAACGGCTGATTGAAGCCAAAAAGAGAAGAGATAAATAAAAAGAGAAGGCGATTGCCTTCTCTTTCAACTTTCATCAGTCTTCTTTTTTCTCAATGTAAACCTGATGAGGATAAGGTATTTCGATTCCATTTTGATCGAGAGCTTCTTTCAGTGCCTTTCGAAGCTTTCTTTCCACTCCCCATTGCTCCATGTTTTTCGTTTTGCATAATACCCGGAGAACAACATCGGAGGCACCAAGTGTCTGAACGCCCAGCACATTTGGACCATCGACAATATTATCATCTTCCCTGGCAATCGTATCGCATACCTGCTGAAGCACGACCATTGCCTTATCGATGTCATCGTCATATGAAATCCCGATATCGACAAGTGCTCTCATGTTTCCACGGGAATGGTTGCTGACACTCGTAATTTCCCTGTTCGGAACATAATGAAGGGTTCCATCGAATCCGCGGATATGCGTCGTCCGTAAACCGACCTCTTCCACGATTCCAGAGAAGCTCCCCGTCGACACATAATCACCGACGTCAACTTGCTTCTCAAGAAGAATGAAGAATCCTGTAACGACATCGCTTACCAGCCCTTGCGCACCGAACCCGACGGCCAGTCCGACAATCCCTGCCCCGGCAAGGATCGCCGTTACCTCTATACCGAAGATTTGTAGAATCGTAACGAAGAAAACGAATATCAGGATATAACCGACTATGTTCTTGGAAAGACCCTGTAATGTCTGCGCACGTCCCTCAGACACATCGTTCCTTTTTCGATACTTGTCAAAGATCCTTTCGATCACTTTGTTGGCTGCTCCCTTTACAATGATAAAAGCGATCCAAATCGCCAGGATTTGCAAGGCACCTATTCCGATCGTCACTAAAAGACCGCCCCAATTAAAATTGGAAAGTCGATCACTTAAAGCGGTAAGACCAAATATGTATTCCAAACCAAAACATCCTTTCCTATTAAATGATGACCATTATAGTATACACAATACTCCATGGGTTATGTCAAAGGAGACCTCCCTTTAAAGCATATTGATATATTCCCAAGGTAAGCAGATGATAACCTTTTATCCGATGTTAATTCCTCGATGGAGAGAGTAGATTCCTGCTGAATAGGGAAAAACAAATAAGGGATGATTCAATTACATTATAATGATTATAATGTTATATTTAGTATAATTGACTAATAAAACCCAATCCTATATAATGAAAATTGTGATTGAAAAGGACAGGCTTCGATGTCTGCCTTTCACAAAATATTTCATCAAACACTCATTGGAGGGATTTATTCATGGCAGAACGCATGGTTGGTAAACAAGCTCCACGTTTTGAAATGGACGCTGTAATGCCAAACAAAGAATTCGGTAAAGTATCTTTAGAGGAAAATATGAAAAATGATAAATGGACAGTATTGTTCTTCTATCCAATGGACTTCACATTTGTATGTCCGACGGAAATTACAGCAATGTCAGACCGTTACGATGAGTTCGAAGATTTAGATGCAGAAATCATTGGTGTCTCTACAGACACTATTCATACACACTTAGCATGGATCAACACCGACCGCAAAGAGAACGGTATCGGAGAATTAAACTATCCATTAGCGGCGGATACAAACCATTCCGTATCCCGTGAATATGGTGTCCTGATTGAAGAAGAAGGTGTTGCTCTTCGTGGCCTTTATATCATCAACCCAGAGGGTGAACTTCAATATCAGGCAGTATTTCACAACAACATCGGCCGTGATGTTGAAGAAACTCTGCGTGTACTTCAAGCGCTTCAAACCGGCGGCCTCTGCCCTGCAAACTGGAAGCCTGGTCAAAAAACTTTATAATTTCCAAATGAATAAAGGTCTAACCGTTTGTTAGGCCTTTTTGTTATCACATCCCGTAAATAATAGAAACCATATTGATTGAAGGAGGCTATATTAATGAAGCTTCGTACACCTATGCCAGAATTGACGGGCGCTACTGAATGGTTGAATGGAGAAGTGACAAAAGAGGATCTGGTAGGGGAAAAACCGACCCTCATTCACTTCTGGTCCATCTCTTGTCACCTTTGCAAAGAAGCCATGCCACAAGTAAACGAATTTCGTGATCGTTACAGCGATAAACTGAATGTAATGGCTGTTCATATGCCACGATCTGAAGATGATTTAAACCTAGAGGAAATCAAGAAGGTCGCAGCTCAGCATGACATCACTCAGCCGATCTTTGTGGACAGTGAGCATAAACTGACAGATGCTTTTGAGAATCAATATGTACCAGCTTATTATGTATTCGATAAAGAGGGGAATCTTCGTCACTTCCAGGCTGGGGGAAGCGGAATGAAAATGCTCGAAAAGCGTGTCAACCGTGTACTGGATGAAATGGAAAAAAGCGAATAAAGTTCAAACATAATGTGGAGGATAGATCGGTCAAAAGACCGATCTTTTTTTGTGGGAACATTTTTACAATGAATATGAATAGTAAGACTTAAGGGAGAATTCATAAAAAGTAAAAAATTCTAAAAAAAGGGTAGATAAATATTTCGAAAGCCGATATATTTAGTAGTACGTTGTTTTTTTATGGAAGATGGAAGGGAGAGGAATTATGGATACTTTTAAAAAATTGAAAGCCTTTTATTGGCCATATAAAAGGCATTTTATCGTTTCAATGATTTTCTTGATTTTTGTTACGGGCATTACAGTGGTCTATCCGATGATCTTACAAATAACGATTGATGATGTTATTTTGCAGGGGAAATATGAGTGGATCCCGTACTTGGCATTCGGCTTTATCGGCATCATGGTGGTGAAAGGGATCGCCACGTTCATTCAACAATATAATGGGGACCTTTTCGGTATCACCTCTGTCTACCGACTGAGAAATGAATTGTATGAGAAGCTTCAGTTTCTCCCATTCAGTTACTATGATAACGCCAAAACAGGGGATTTGATGTCCCGCTTGACGGCTGATGTGGAAGCTTTCCGCTTTTTCTTATCCTTTGGTTTTTCGGAGCTGCTCCGCTTCTTCATGCTTGTGACGGTCAGTTTCGGGGTGATGTTCTACTATTCTCCTTCTTTGACATTTGTCACCCTGGTTTCGCTGCCATTCCTGGCTATCGCCGTGTACAAATTCGATAAGGCAGTGCATCCTGCGTTCCGCGGGATCCGGAAGTCCTTTGGAAAGCTGAATACGAATGTACAAGAAAATATCTCTGGAATCAATACGGTGAAATCATTGTCCCGTGAAGATTTCCAAATCAATAAATTCAACCGTTCAAACGGTGATTATAAAGATAAGTACCTTTTCACCTCGGATATTTGGGCAAAATACTTTCCATTGATGGAATTCCTGGGAAATATAAGTGTCGTGACACTCCTTGCATATGGAGGTTACCTGGTGATGAACGGCAACCTTCAGCCGGGTGAGCTTGTCGCGTTTTACAGTTTGGTATGGTATATCATCTGGCCGATCATGAATCTCGGATTCACGATCAATCTCTTCTCTCAATCCAAGGCATCAGGGGAGCGATTATTGGAGATTCTCGAAGTGGATGAAAAGATTAAGGATCATGGGGATGTCATTCACGTTGACCGATTGAAAGGCGAAGTGGAGTTCAAACATGTATCACTGAATTACACGGTGCATGACGAAGCAGCCCTTGAGGATATTTCCTTTAAAGCAGAACCTGGTAAGGTCATCGGTCTGATCGGGGGCACAGGCTCAGGTAAAACAAGTATCACCCAGCTTATCACCCGTTTTTATGAGCCGGAAGAAGGTGAAATCCTCATTGATGGAAGGGATGTCAAAGATTATTCGTTACAATCACTCCGTCAAAATATCGGATTCGTCCTGCAGGAATCATTCTTATTCTCCTCCACCATCAAAGCCAATATTTCCTATGGCCGTCCTGAAGCATCCATGGAGGAAATCATCGAGGCAGCGAAACGTGCCGAGGCCCATGATTTCATTTCGGAATTGCCTGATGGGTATGATACAAGACTGGGAGAACGGGGCTTGGGTCTTTCAGGTGGTCAGAAACAACGGATTGCCATCGCGAGGGCCATTTGTGCAGACCCGTCGATCCTGATTCTGGATGATGCCACAAGCGCTGTGGACATGGAAACGGAATTCAGGATTCAAAGAGGGATGAAAGAGGTCATGTCCGATCGAACGACCTTTATCATCGCACACCGGATATCTTCATTAAAGCATGCAGACGAAATCCTTGTCCTTGAAAACGGGAAAATCGTTGAAAGAGGGGTCCATGATTTCTTACTGAAGAATAACGGACCTTATCAACGGATTTATGATATCCAATACAAAGATCAAAAAAAAATATTACAAACTCAGGAAGGGTAGGTGAAGGGAATTGAGTAAGAAAAATAAAGTGAATAAAAATATACTGAGCAGATTCCACTACTCAACCGATCAAATAATCGATAAACCATTCAACTGGGAACAGCTCTATCGGTTATTGACCTATTTAAAACCATATTCCAAAAAACTGCTGCCACTTTCCATCATCACCGTTCTGATTACAACGGCCGTCCGTTTGATCATTCCGATCCTGATCGGGGTGTACACCCTCGACAAGGCCATCAGGCAGAAAGATGGGAATCTCTTATTCACCTTAGTCGGAGTCATAGCGGGACTGTATGTTCTGAATTATGTGGCCAATGTCCTCCGGATAAGATGGATGAATCAATTGGGCCAGGGGGTCATATATGATCTGAGAAAGCATTTATTCAGTCATGTCCAGTGGCTTTCCCACCGCTTCTTTGATCAGCGGAGCGCAGGTTCCATCCTTGTCCGGATCATGAATGACATCAATTCCCTGCAAGAGCTGTTTACAAATGGTGTCATCAATCTCCTGATGGACATCATCCTGCTCATTGGAATCATCGTGATTCTCTTTACGTTAAGTCCGGAATTGACGCTGGCCGTCATGGTCATCTTGCCGATCATGTTCTTCATCTCTACAAGCTTGCGGAAAAACATACGGAAATCCTGGCAGTTGGTCAGGCTCAAGCAATCAAAGCTTAATTCCCATCTGAATGAAAGCATCCAGGGAATCCGGGTGACCCAATCATTTACACAGGAAAGAGAAAATATGGTGTTCTTTGATGGGGTCAATACAGAGAATTTCGACAGCTGGCGAACGGCGACAAAGAAAAATGCCATGTTCCGTCCACTGGTTGAATTAACGAACGCAATCGGAACAGCCGTACTCATTTGGTTCGGTGCCCATCTGATTCAAAATGGTTCACTGGAACTTGGTGAATTCGTCTCGTTTGCATTTTATCTGGGCATGTTCTGGGAGCCGATCTCGAGACTCGGGCAGGTGTACAATCAGCTCCTGATCGGGATGGCTTCGTCAGAGCGTATCTTCGAATTCCTGGATGAACAACCGATTGTCAATGAAAAGGAGAATGCATTGAATCTGACGGACATCAAAGGAAGGGTTCAATTCGAAAATGTTGAATTCTCTTATGATGATAAACGAAAAGCACTCCAGAATATCAACCTTGAAATGAAGGCCGGTCAAACCGTGGCACTGGTCGGTCATACAGGATCAGGAAAGACGACGATCGCCAACCTGATCAGCCGGTTTTACGATCCGACGAATGGGGTGGTGAAAATTGATGGAGTGAATTTACGGGATGCGTCCGTTTCAAGTTTACGAAGTCAAATCAGTATCGTCCTGCAGGATACATTCATCTTCTCAGGAACGATCATGGATAATATCCGATTCGGACGCCCGGATGCATCGGATGAAGAGGTCATGAAGGCAGCCGAAGCGATCGGTGCCAATGAATTCATCGAGAAGCTCTCAAACGGCTTCGAAACCGAAGTCGAGGAACGGGGAAATGTGTTATCCGTCGGTGAAAGACAATTATTGTCCTTTGCACGTGCCCTTTTGGCGAATCCGCGCATCATCATCCTGGATGAAGCGACCGCATCCATCGATACAGAGACAGAAGTGAAGATACAAAACGCACTGAAGAAATTGCTGAACGGCAGGACCGCGATCATCATCGCCCACCGCCTATCCACCATTCGTGAGTCCGACAATATCTTTGTCCTCGAAAATGGAAGAATCAAAGAGTCCGGGAACCATGACGAACTGATGGAGCAGCAGGGAGATTATTATGAGTTGGTTAAATCGCAGTTCAGGATGCTTGAAGCGATGTAAATAACATGTTTTGGCCCCACACTGGTGTGTGGGGTTTTTTGTGTTGGAATTTGATTGGATAGGGGAACATGGGTATTTGCGAAATTTTATTTGTGAAATATGTCACAAAATATTCATGTTCAATACTTCACAAACTTAATCCCAGGTTTTATAATGGACAATAAGTGATAAACAGTAGGAAAGAGCTGTTTACGATAAAAAGTAATTCGGTAGGGGGAGTATAGAATGGTGTTGGATAGTGTGATTTTAAGTAGGATGCTTACGTCGACAACCCTTGCATTCCATATTATTTTTGCAACGATTGGGGTGGGGGTTCCTGTCATGATTTCGATAGCCGAGTTTATGGGTATCAAGCGGAATGATCCTCATTACCTTTTGCTTGCCCGAAGATGGGCGAGGGGATTTACCATCACGGTGGCAGTCGGGGTTGTGACCGGTACAGCCATAGGACTTCAGCTGTCCCTGTTATGGCCATCGTTCATGCAGGTGGCCGGACAGGTGATCGCCCTGCCTTTATTCATGGAAACTTTTGCGTTTTTCTTTGAGGCGATTTTCTTGGGGATTTACCTTTATACGTGGGACCGATTCAAGAATAAGTGGATTCACTGGCTGCTGACGATTCCCGTGATGATCGGTTCTTCGGCTTCCGCACTATTCATTACAACGGTGAATGCGTTTATGAATACGCCACAGGGATTTGAATTGAAAGATGGAAAAGCGATTGAGATCGATCCAATTGCAGCGATGTTAAATCCTGCGACACCAACAAAAGTGTTTCACGTATTAACGACTGCGTACTTAACTTCAGCCCTCATCCTTGCCGCGATTACGGCATTTGCGATTCTCCGTAAAAAGGGAGGGGACTATCATAAGAAGGCCCTTCGTTTAACGATGGTTTCCGCGCTCATCTTTGCATTTGCCACAGCCATTGCCGGTGATCTGTCGGCCAAGTTCCTGGCTGAGTACCAGCCAGAAAAGCTTGCGGCGGCTGAGTGGCATTTCGAGACGGAAGAGAACGCCGATTTGATTGTGTTTGGAACCCTAGATGAAAATAATGAAGTCCATAATGAGATTCGGTTGCCGGGATTCCTGAGCTTCCTGGCAGGTAGTTCCTTCGATACAGAGGTCATTGGACTGAATGAATTTCCTGAAGATGAGCGGCCGCCCTTATGGGTCCATTATTTATTCGACCTTATGGTTTCAATCGGGTTTTACAGCATCTTCATTGCAGCGGCATACATCTTATTTTGGAAATGGAAAAAACGGAATGAATGGAACAAGCCGTTGTTATGGGGAATTGTTGCGAGTGGACCCCTGGCGATGCTCGCAATCGAATTTGGTTGGATTTATGCAGAGGTCGGACGCCAGCCATGGATTTTGAGAGGATATATGAAAGTGGCGGAGGCAGCAACAAAGGCAGATGGAGTGGGCTTAACGTTCGCGCTGTTTGTAGGTCTCTACGTTCTTCTAGGTATCCTATGCGTCGTTGTATTGATTAAAATGTTTAAAAATAGGCCTGCAGAGGCTGAGTTGGAACAACGATTTCCAAAGAAAGCGAGTTAATTAGTCTAATAGGCGCCTTCCACGGAAGGTGCCCTTACGAATTGAGTTTGTAGAGGGAGGAATGGGTATGAGCTTGGAAATCGTGGGGATCACGGTCTTGTGGATTTTCCTGTACGGGTATCTGATAGTGGCTTCGATTGATTTTGGAGCCGGCTTCTTCGCCTTTTACGGTAGAATAAAAGGGAAAGAGCATACGTTGAACGTATTGATAAGTCGGTATCTTTCTCCTGTATGGGAAGTGACGAACGTCTTTTTTGTCTTCTTTTTTGTCGGTTTGGTCGGTTTTTTTCCAGATGCAGCTTATTATTATGGGACGGCATTATTGCTTCCGGGGAGTATCGCGATCATCCTGCTTGCCATCAGGGGGAGCTTTTATGCTTTCGGAAACTATGGTTCTAAAGACAATATCGTCTACTTGTTTTTATATGGAGCCACGGGGTTATTGATTCCTGCTTCATTATCAACGGCATTGACCATATCAGAGGGCGGTTTTTTGGAGGAGCAGGGTGATAAGGTCGTTTTCCTGGCCCGTGAACTGTTTACGAGTCCTTATTCATGGAGCGTAGTCGTCCTGTCGATTGTATCAGTTTTATTTATCAGTGCGACATTTTTGACCTACTATGCGAATCGCGCAGGGGATATGGATTCGAGGGAGGAACTGAGGAAGTTTTCACTATTCTGGAGCCCTCCGACGATTTTAGCAAGTTTATTGGTGTTCGTGTCTTTGAGAGAACATAATCCCGAGCATTTTACCAGTGCCATTGATATATGGTGGATGTTCGCTTTATCCCTTGTCTGCTTTCTCGGAGCGTCCCTTTTCATATATAGGAGGAAGCATCATGGACTTGCGTTCACCCTGGTCATGCTGCAATTCTTCTTTGCCTTCTTCGGCTATGGGGCATCGCATTTACCATACATCCTCAAGCCGTTCATCACGATTGAAACGGGTGTCACAAACCCGACGATGGGGATGGCCCTGGTCATTGTGTTTATTGCCGGTTTGCTGTTACTGATCCCTTCCCTTTATCTATTAATGAGGCTATTCTTGTTCGATGCCGATTATGTGAAAGGAAACAAGTAGCGCGAATGGGACTTGAATGAAATACAGAAAAGAAAAGGGAGAAATTTCATTTTCTCCTTTTTTTTATGCTAAAATATAGTCATAGAGAGTGCGGGGGGATAAATGGTGAAAAAAGAGTTTGTAGTTATAGGTCTGGGCCGATTCGGAGGCAGCATTGTGCGATCTTTGACAGATCAAGGCATGGAGGTCATGGCCATCGACCATGATGAGGACAAGGTGAATGAATTTTCTTCCATCGCTTCACATGCGGTGGTTGCGGATTCGACCGATGAGTCCGTCTTGAAGAGCCTGGGGATCCGTAATTTCGATCACGTGATCGTCGCGATTGGGGACGATATCCAGTCGAGCGTATTAACGACGCTCATGTTAAAGGAAATCGGCGTAAAGAAAATTACGGTGAAAGCACAAAATGATTATCATGAAAAGGTCCTCCGTAAAATTGGAGCGAATCAAGTGGTCCATCCGGAGAGGGACATGGGAAGAAGGATTGCTCATAATATCATTTCCAATAATGTACTCGATTATCTTGAGTTGTCAGATGAACACTCGATCGTGGAGATAGTGGCCAATGAAAATCTGAGTGGAAACTCCCTGATCGATTTAGATATCAGGGCCCAATTCGGGATCAACATCGTGGCGATTAAAAGGGAAAAGGATATCATTGTTTCTCCTCAAGCCGACGAACAAATCCGTGTAGGGGACATTCTTATTGTCATCGGGGCCGATACGGATATTAACCGATTTGAGAAAAAGGTTTTATAAAACGAAAGAAGAGGCGTGACCATAGTGGTCAGCCTCTTCTTTTATTATCACACTTCCATGATGATTGGTAAGATCATTGGACGTCGTTTTGTTTTTTCATATAAGAATGGAGCCAGTGTATCCGTGATTTCATTCTTGATTTCTGACCATTGCGATGTTCTTCTTTCAAGAACTTTGTTCAGGTGTTTAGAAATGAGAGTCTGTGCTTCATTGATCAGATCACCTGATTCACGCATATAAACGAAACCTCTTGAGATAAGGTCCGGGCCGGAAGCGATTTTGAAATCCTTCATGTCGATGCTGACAACGACAATCACAAGTCCTTCTTCTGAAAGGATACGGCGGTCACGAAGGACGATATTCCCGATATCACCGATTCCGCTTCCGTCGATATAGACATTCCCTGATGGGATCTTCCCGGCTACCTGTGCTGAATCATTGCTCAGTGCAAGGACTTCACCGTTATCCATGATAAAGCAGTTTTCCTCTTGCACTCCACAATCCACCCCAAGCTGAGCGTGCATCTTCTGCATACGGAATTCACCGTGTATCGGCATGAAGAAGGTTGGGTTCATCAGACGGAGCATCAGCTTCATCTCTTGTTGTCCACCGTGACCGGATGTATGGATATCACTTAACGGTCCATGGATGACTTCAGCACCTGCACGATATAAAAGGTTGATCGTACGGTTTACGCTGATTGTATTCCCCGGGATTGGTGAAGAAGAGAATACAACAGTATCACCAGGCTGGATCTGGATTTGACGGTGGGTGCCGTTTGCGATCCTTGAGAGTGCCGCCATCGGTTCACCTTGGGAACCTGTACATAGAATGGCTACTTCATTCGCTGGAAGGCGATTGATCTGGTTGTGCTCAATGAATGTATCTTTAGGCGCATTGATATAGCCCAATTCCTGTCCAATCGTGATGGCCGCTTCCATGCTTCTTCCGAAAACAGCGACCTTACGGTTATGGAACACTGCCGCTTCGACCACTTGTTGAAGACGGTGGATATTCGAAGCGAATGTAGCAAAGATGACCCGACCATCCACTTTACGGAAAATGTCATTGATGCTTTCTCCGACTTTCCGCTCTGACATGGTGAAGTTTGGAACTTCAGCGTTTGTACTGTCAGACAGAAGACAAAGGACGCCTTCTTTTCCGATTTCAGCCATTTTGGTCAAGTTCGCGGGTTCACCAACCGGCGTGAAATCAAATTTGAAGTCACCGGTGTGCACAACATTACCAGGTGGTGTTTTGACAACGATTCCGTAAGAATCAGGAATGCTGTGTGTTGTTCTGAAGAAGGTGACTGATGTTTTGCGGAACTTAATGATATCATCTTCCTGGATGACGTTTAGTTTCGCATTACGTAATAATCCGTGCTCTTCAAGCTTATTCTTGATAAGACCCAGTGCAAGCTTCCCACCGTATATTGGGATATTTAACTCGCGAAGTAAATAGGGGATTCCACCGATATGGTCCTCGTGTCCGTGAGTGACGAATAGACCCTTGATTTTATCCACGTTTTTCACGAGATATGTGTAATCTGGGATAACATAATCGATACCGAGCAGTTCGTCCTCAGGGAATTTGATTCCTGCATCGATCAGGATGATTTCGTCTTGGAATTGTACGCCGTATGTGTTTTTACCGATTTCACCTAAACCGCCAAGGGCAAATACAGCGGTTTGGTCATTCTTAACAAATTTCATGAATTATTGCTCCAACTCGAAAGAATGGTGGTTTTGTTCATACTCTAAAAAAGCGCCCTCAAGCTTTTGTACGAATTCGATGTTATACGGTTTGTCTTTTAAATTCAGGCGTACTTCACGTTCTGATTCTGCTTCCATGTAAAGAGATTGAGTGCATTCGCGAACAGGCACTTCTGCTTTACTTTCTTGATAAAATACTTTAAAAATCATTTTTCTCTCTCCTTATCCGTTTTCAAAAAATCTAACTTTCATCTATGATAAAAAAGTTATCAACTACATAACATAAGGGTCATCTTAGGCCCACGGGCGTCATGAAAACAAAGCTCCTTCTTTCCGGGAGGTTGTTCCATGACAGTGGGGGCCGGATGCTGGAGCATACCTGTGCGGTCTGAACATGACGATGTTCAGTTATGGCTCATTTTCGCCCTGTGGTAAAAAAACGATCTTTCATCAGGGAATCATTTCCTTAACACAGGGCGACCTTTCAGGATGAAGGGCGGGTGAAAACGGGTTTCACCAGAATGATCCATGACCGGCAGTGCTTCAAACTCTTATATAATAGCCTATCATTCAAATAGGAATGAATCATCTAATTTATGTATGTAATAAATTATAAAGGATTCTCTCATGTAAATAAAGTTTTTGAATAATCCCATACTAACTCATGCGAAAGATAGAAGAGGGACCAATGCCAGTGGAGATGAAAAGCTCACAAGTGGCGTCAGTCCCTTATGCACCTCAGTAATGTTTGTCAGTATATCCAAGAAACCTGCATTCTAGTAGTGAGTATGCCTGAAGTCGACCTCTTCTTTATGCGATCGTTTTTTTTCTAAGCAATTCTTTCCACTGTTTTAAAAGCTTCTTTCTGAGCTTCTTTAACATGGTGGATCACTCCTTATCAATAGTTTACCGAGATTTTCCTTTGAAGTAAAGGAACAATAATACAGACGTCTCTGTTGTGTTACTTATATTGTACGGAATTTATCGAATCTCTTACATGGTTAAGTTTGGTAAATCGTTCGGTTTGGGTGTCTTCATTGACATTTATATCGTAAAGGATTACCTTAAACAACGGGTAAAATAGATTCAGAATTGAATACTTTGAAAAGGAGAACGGTCATGTCTAAAATAGTTTTCTTTGATATAGACGGTACGCTGCTTGATCACGATAAGAAATTGCCCCAGGCAACAAAAGAAGCCATCCGGACACTGCAGGCGAACGGGACGTATGTTGCGATCGCCACTGGAAGAGCTCCTTTTATGTATGAGAGTTTGAGAGAAGAACTGGGAATCGAATCCTTCGTTTCTTTCAATGGTCAATATGTGGTGTTTGAAAATGAAGTCATCTACACCAATCCGTTGAAGGTTGAACTGCTCGAAGAGTTATTGGAGGATACCTACACGAAAGAGCATCCTGTCGTGCATTTGAATCATCAAACGATGAAATCAAACCATAAGCATCATGAGTATATCCAAGAGAGTATGAACAGTCTGAAATTTCCTCATCCAGGGTTTGCCCCTGATTTTTATAAAGGAAGAGACATTTACCAATCTTTATTGTTCTGCACAAAGGAAGAAGAAGGATTTTATCGGGAGAAGTACACAGATTTCACCTTCATCCGCTGGCATCAGTTCTCCATGGATATCCTTCCAAAAGGTGGATCAAAGGCCGAGGGGATCAAAAGAATGATTGCAAAGCTCGGATTCAACATGGAAGACGTCTATGCATTCGGGGACGGTTTGAATGATATTGAAATGATTCAATCGGTCGGGACCGGCGTTGCCATGGGAAATGCCGTACAGGAAGTCCAAAAGCATGCAGATCTAATCACAAAACATGTGGATGATGATGGCATATATCACGGTTTGAAAAAACTTGAATTAATTTAGGTCATTCAAAAAGCCTCCCGGTGGCGGGAGGCTTTTTTTTGGTTTATCTCTCAATGGCAATGGCATCCGGAATCGGTTCGAATGGATTATTCTGATTGATGTGATCATAGAACATGATTCCGTTCAAGTGATCGATTTCATGTTGGAATACGATGGCCGGCAGTCCTTTAAGACGAAGCTTCACTTCATTACCGTCCATATCCCATCCCCTCACCGTCACTCTCGCATACCTGGGAACAAAGCCCGGTACATTCCGATCAACGGATAAACAGCCTTCCCCGGAAGTTAAATAGGCTTTCTCTATGGAATGGCTGATGATTTTCGGATTGAATAAGGCATAGCTGTATAACTTTCCTTGGTTGTCCGTGACGTTGACAGCAAGCATCCGTTTTGAAACGTTGATCTGAGGTGCAGCAAGTCCTATTCCAGGTCGTAGACCATATTTGCTTGCCGTTTCTGGATCTTGGCTATTTATGACATATTCTAATAAGCTTCTCAGTGTTTCCCGGTCTTCCTCAGATGGCGGGAGTACCACTTCCTTGGCCACCATGGTTAAAGTGGGGTGACCCTCACGGATGATGTCATTCATCGTAATCATTGTTTTTCCTCCTCAGGTACAATAGAGATAGAAATATAGCTAGGCCATGTCTCTCATAACACAAAAAAGACAGGGCCGATTTGATGATCCCTTCTCTACTTTACGTATTAAGATAATCTATTATGTATGATAATAGTCTATCATTTTCCTTTGAAAAAGTTAATGAATGAGATTCGATCGTAACTGGAATAATCCAAGGCAAAAAGACATAATTATTTTAATAGGAAGAATAGTCCAATCGACATTTTTTTCCACAGTTGTAAATCCCTATTGTCAAAAGATGTAGACATAGATATAGTAGAAGGTGGTAAATAGTTAAGGGGGATCAAGTTGTGTCGAAATTTCGTTTTGCTTTCATTTTAGGAGCCGCTATTTTTGTTCTGATGGGCTGTGTCGGTGGTTCTTCACCCGAAGAAAATGTGTATAATGTTCTTGAAGAAACCGTGGCCAAGGAAAGTCAATATGTTGACGTTCAAAAGCCTCTTCAAGAATTAGAAGAAAAGGAAAAAGAGATTTATACGAAAATCATGGATCTTGGAATGAAAGAGTTTGACCAAATTGTAAAGCTTTCTGATGAAGCTCTGGACAACATCGACAAAAGAAAAGATTATATCCAAAAAGAACGTAAGTCCATGAGTGAAGCCAAGAAAGAGTTTGCGAAAGCAGACGGTTATTTTGATAAGTTAGAAAATGAAGATCTTAAAAAAGAAGCTGAAAAGCTCAAAAAAACGATGGAAGAACGCTATCAGCTTCATGAAAAGCTAACCTCTTCTTATTTAGAGGCCTTGTCTCTCGATAAAGAACTTTATAATATGTTCAAAAAGAAAGACCTTACAATGGATGAGCTTGAGGAACAAATCGCTTCCATTAATGAACAATACGAAAAAATTGTGAAGTTCAATGAGGACTATAATAAGAAGACTGATGAATTCAACAAACAAAAACAAGAATTTTACTCAAAGGCAGAACTGGATGTCAAAGAGTCAGAATAAACAGGTACATAAAAGAAGAAGGAGGGCCTGGGGCCCTCCTTCTTCTTTTATATGCGATGAATCCCATTACTCTATAACAGATGTATTCCTGTTCTAAGTTTATATATAACAGCGAGTAGCTGAGTATTGATACAGTTTTGAAAATAAATGGTAAAAGGTTTGATAGAGATTGTTAAGAAACACGAATTAATAATACTTTGTCGTTGACTAACTGAATTTTTTTATTGTAAACTAGGAAAGGTATTCATGATTGTATTAGTCGATATTGATTTTCGACTGATACAGATAAACTCGAATGTAATTTCGGGTTTTCTTTCTTAGTATTTGTGGAAAACTATCAATAGTGTGTGTATTCCGCAAGTATTGTGGTAGGTCATACTGAATTTGGGTAATCTAAACTACGTATGTAAAAAAACCAAAATAAATGTATAAAGAAAGGATAGGTGACTTCGATGGCTTCTAAATCAAAGAAGGCACAATTCGATGCAGTTAAGACGCTCGAACAAATTGAAGACAAGTTTGAAATGTTCCAAATTTTGAACGAAGAAGGCGAAGTAGTAAACGAAGACGCTATGCCGGAGATCTCTGATGAGGATCTTCAGGAATTAATGCGCCGTATGGTTTATACTCGTATTCTCGATCAACGTTCAATTTCATTGAATCGTCAAGGACGCTTAGGTTTCTATGCACCAACAGCTGGACAGGAGGCGTCTCAGATCGCTTCTCACTTCGCGCTTGAGAAGGAAGACTGGATTCTTCCTGGATACCGTGATGTTCCACAAATCATCTGGCACGGACTTCCACTTGCGAAAGCATTCCTATTCTCACGTGGACATTTCCAAGGGAACCAGGCTCCAGAAGGTGTAAATGTATTATCACCACAAATCATCATCGGTGCTCAATACATCCAGACTGCCGGTGTGGCACTTGGCCTTAAGAAACGTGGTAAGAAAGCAGTTGCCATTACGTATACAGGAGACGGTGGATCGTCACAAGGTGATTTCTATGAAGGAATCAACTTTGCAGGTTCTTATGCAGCTCCTGCGATCTTCGTCGTACAAAACAACCAATTCGCAATCTCTACTCCTCGCGACAAGCAAACAGCAGGACGCACGATTGCCCAAAAAGCGGTTGCTGCAGGTATCCCTGGTATCTTAGTGGATGGTATGGATCCGTTAGCGGTTTATTCTGCAACGTTGGAAGCCCGTAACCGTGCAGTGAATGGTGAAGGTCCTTCACTGATTGAAACACTGTGCTACCGTTATGGTCCACATACAATGGCCGGTGATGATCCAACTCGTTACCGTACTTCAGAAATGGATACGGATTGGGAAAAGAAAGATCCATTGGTACGTTTCCGTAAATTCCTTGAAGGCAAAGGCCTATGGAGTGAAGAGAAAGAAAACGAAGTAATCGAAGAAGCGAAAGAAGATATCAAAAAAGCGATCAAGGAAGCAGACAGCGCTCCTAAACAAAAAGTGACGGACTTCATCAACAACATGTATGAAGAGCTTCCTTATAACTTAAAAGAACAATTAGAAATCTACAAAGAGAAGGAGTCGAAATAAGCCATGGCGCAAATGACAATGATTCAAGCGATCACTGATGCACTGCGCACAGAACTACGCAACAACGAAGACGTTTTAGTTTTTGGGGAAGACGTAGGTCTAAACGGTGGTGTATTCCGTGCAACGGAAGGGCTTCAGAAAGAATTCGGTGAAGACCGTGTATTCGATACTCCACTAGCAGAATCAGGAATCGGTGGATTAGCAATCGGTTTAGCATTAGAAGGGTACCGTCCAGTACCGGAAATCCAATTCTTCGGTTTCGTATACGAAGTAATGGATTCAGTTAGCGGACAAATGGCGCGTATGCGTTACCGTTCAGGTGGTACGTATACATCACCAATCACAATCCGTTCCCCATTTGGTGGTGGAGTACATACTCCAGAACTTCATGCGGACAGCTTAGAAGGTTTGATGGCTCAACAACCAGGTCTTAAAGTGGTTATTCCATCAACTCCATACGACGCTAAAGGACTTTTAATTTCATCCATCCGTGATAATGACCCAGTCATCTTCTTAGAGCATATGAAATTATACCGTTCATTCCGTCAAGAGGTCCCTGAAGAGGAATATACAATTGAAATCGGTAAGGCAGATGTGAAACGTGAAGGTACAGACCTTACCATCATCTCTTACGGAGCTATGGTACACGAATCATTGAAAGCTGCAGACGAGCTTGAAAAAGAAGGTCATTCAGTTGAAGTCATCGATTTGCGTACTGTAAGTCCACTTGACATTGACACGATCATGGCATCTGTTGAAAAAACAAACCGTGCCATCGTGGTTCAAGAAGCTCAAAAACAAGCAGGTATCGCAGCGAATGTTGTTGCAGAGATCAATGACCGTGCGATTCTTAGCCTTGAAGCACCAGTACTTCGTGTAGCTGCACCGGATACAGTGTTCTCTTTCTCTCAAGCAGAACCAATCTGGTTACCAAACCACAAAGACGTCATCGAAACGGCGAAAAAAGTACTTAACTTCTAATTGGTGGGGCAAACAAGCTCCCCTTTGATATTCAAGTGAAAACAGAAGGGCATTCCACCCTTCTCTTTTCCAATTATAGATAAAAGAACCAGAGACAGATATAACAAACACATTCATCTATTTTAATCATTATTCAATACAGGAGGTCGAGTCCATGTCATTCGAATTCAAATTACCAGACATTGGTGAAGGTATTCATGAAGGTGAAATCGTCAAATGGTTTGTGAAACCGGGCGATAAAGTGGAAGAAGACGATGTACTATGTGAAGTGCAAAACGATAAAGCTGTTGTTGAAATCCCTTCTCCAGTTGCAGGAACGGTTGAAGAACTTCTTGTTGACGAAGGAACTGTAGCCGTTGTAGGCGATACTCTTATCAAGTTCGATGCACCTGGTTATGAAGATCTGCAATTCAAAGGCGGGGAAGAAGACAAGAAAGAAGAAAAAGCCGAAGAGAAGACGGAAGGTCAAGTTCAAGCAACTGCGGAACAAGGCCAGGATGTAAAGAAAGATGCTTCTCCTGAAGCTGCTGAAGAGAAGTCCGATGCAGAAGTCGACCCTAATAAGCGAGTAATCGCAATGCCTTCAGTACGTAAATACGCTAGAGAAAACGGCGTTGAAATCCGTCAAGTATCCGGTTCAGGTAAAAATGGACGTGTCGTGAAAGAAGATATCGATGCATTCCTAAGCGGAGACACTAAACCTGCTGAAGCGAAAGAAGAAGCTAAAGCAGAAGAAAAAGCTCCAGCAGCAGATTCAAAAGCGGCTGCACCTAAAGCCCCTGAGGGTGAATACCCAGAAACTCGTGAGAAAATGAGTGGAATGCGTAAAGCGATCGCAAAAGCGATGGTAAATTCCAAGCATACGGCTCCACACGTAACATTGATGGACGAAATCGATGTGACAAAACTATGGGCACACCGTAAGAAGTTTAAAGAAGTTGCAGCTGAAAAAGGTGTGAAATTAACGTTCTTACCATACATCGTAAAAGCATTAACAAGTGCTTTACGTGAATACCCGGCTCTAAACACTTCTATTGACGATTCTACAAGTGAAATCGTACAAAAACATTATTACAACATCGGTATCGCAGCGGATACTGACAAAGGTCTATTAGTACCTGTTGTGAAAAATGCAGACCGCAAATCTATGTTCTCAATTTCAAACGAAATCAACGAACTGGCTGGTAAAGCGCGTGACGGTAAACTTTCAGGCGATGAAATGAAAGGTGCATCATGCACGATCACGAATATCGGTTCTGCCGGCGGACAATGGTTCACACCGGTCATCAACCATCCTGAGGTTGCCATCCTTGGTGTTGGACGCATTGCAGAAAAACCAGTGGTTAAAAATGGTGAAATTGTAGCGGCACCTGTGTTAGCATTATCATTGAGCTTCGATCACCGCATGATTGACGGAGCTACTGCTCAACATGCACTTAACCATATCAAGCGTTTGTTGAACGATCCAGAACTATTATTAATGGAGGCGTAATACAATGGTAGTAGGAGATTTCCCAATCGAAACAGATACAATCGTAGTCGGATCAGGTCCCGGGGGATATGTAGCTGCAATCCGCGCTGCACAACTCGGACAAAAAGTGACAATCATTGAAAAAGAAAACATGGGTGGAGTATGCTTAAACGTTGGTTGTATCCCATCTAAGGCTCTTATCACGGCAGGTCACCGTTTTCATCAGGCGCAACATTCTGATGACATGGGGATCGTTGCTGAAAACGTAAAAGTGAATTTCGATAAAGTCCAAGAGTGGAAAGCCGGAGTTGTTAAGAAATTAACCGGGGGTGTAGAAGGTCTACTTAAAGGAAACAAAGCAGAAATCGTTCGCGGTGAAGCTTACCTTGTAGATGCTAATACACTTCGCGTGATGGATGACAATTCTGCTCAGACGTATAAGTTCAATAACTTGATTCTTGCAACTGGTTCACGTCCGATTGAAATCCCAAGCTTCAAGTTCTCTAAGCGTGTACTTGATTCTACAGGTGCTCTTGCCCTGGAAGAAATTCCAAGCAAGCTAGTGGTCATCGGTGGAGGTTACATTGGTACTGAGCTTGGTACTGCTTATGCTAACCTTGGATCCGAAGTAACGATCCTGGAAGGTGCTGACGATATCCTAAGCGGATTCGAAAAGCAAATGACAACGGTCGTGAAAAAAGAACTCAAGAAAAAAGGCGTTGAAGTTGTCACGAAAGCTATGGCTAAAGGCGTTGAAGAAAGTGACAGCGGAGTCGTTGTGAAATATGAGGTTAAAGGCGAAGAGAAATCAGTTGAAGCTGATTACGTTCTAGTAACGGTTGGCCGTCGTCCAAACACAGATGAGATCGGTCTTGAAGAAGTTGGAATCGAGATGACAGACCGCGGAGTTATCAAAATTGATAAGCAATGCCGCACAAACATCCCGAACATCTTCGCGATCGGTGATATCGTAGATGGACCGCCACTTGCTCACAAAGCATCTTACGAAGGTAAAATCGCTGCTGAAGTCATCTCAGGTGAACCGGCAGAAATCGACTACCTTGGTATTCCGGCTGTGTGCTTTACAGATCCTGAATTGGCAACAGTGGGTTATTCTGAAGCTCAAGCGAAAGAAGAAGGCATCGAAGTAACTGCTGCTAAATTCCCATTCGCTGCTAATGGACGTGCATTGGCCCTTAATGCCAGTGACGGTTTCATGAAGCTTGTGACCCGTAAAGAAGACGGTTTAATCATCGGGGCTCAGATTGTTGGTTCTGGAGCATCAGACATGATCGCTGAATTAGGACTTGCAATTGAATCCGGAATGACAGCCGAAGATGTTGCGATGACCATTCATGCTCATCCAACTTTAGGTGAAATTTCCATGGAAGCAGCAGAAGTTGCTATGGGAAGCCCGATCCATATTATTAAATAATAGTAAGAATAGAAGATGATCCTCCTCAGGGGGGATCATCTTTTTTTGCGCCTAAAAAGGACGGTAGCTTATTTTAAGCTACCGTCCTTTTTAAATGCCCATATCACTGACCCCAGTTTTTTATTGCGCTTGAAACGGGTTTTATAATCCTTTCTTTGGACATAGTCCCTTCTACTTTACATATAATTTGATTGTTTTCAACGACCACAATGGCCGGGGAAGCGGGGGGATGATCAGTGATACGGTTTGTGGTTTCCTTGTTTAAGCTGACGACCTTCAACTTCTTGAAGTGCTCAGGGTATTGTTTCTTAAGCTCAATGATCGCATCGTAATAGGGTATTTCTCTTGAAACATTTCCCTCATCCGTAAAAAAGATAACCTGTTTTTCAATAAATTGATCCTCTGCCAATACTACTTTATTCGAAGAAATATCATCACATGAAGTCAAAAACAGCATCGGGGCACTAAGTATTAAAAAAGTTAATATATGTTTCATACATCATCCTCTTTTCTTAAAACGATGCTATGAACGGTGGCTTGGAATTTGTAAATTAATGACTATTTATCTGTTCTTACGTCACATTTTATCATAGGGAAAATGGAAAAAGGGCCAAGTCATTAAAATGTTACAAAACTGAAAAGACATACATAATGAAAGTGATCGTTAAAGAATATACTATGTTAATACAACGATCTAAGAGAACATTTCAATATACGAGTGATTCAAGAGGTTTTTGTTTGTTGTAACGGGTAAATAGAAAAAGAATAAATAAATTAATCTGTCAAAGGATGTATGGTGATGAAATCGTATATTGCTTTTTTGGTTCAGATGATATTATGGAGTGTATTTTCTGTAGCGGAATGGATATCTGAGAAGGATCACGTAGAGTATAAATGGATTATGTTTGTCCTGTTTTTTTATCTTGCCTTCATGGCAGCAAAAAGAATCGTTCAATCAAGAAAGCTTACATTATTTATTACCTCGTTCAGTCTGACCTGCTTTTTTGTTTTCAGAATCGCATTTGAAAATATGATGGAAATATTTTAATTCTTTCCCAGTTTCCCTTTAGAATATGTTAAAATATTCAAAGTGAATACGGAAAGGTGAGAGACATGAAAAAGATTTTAGCATCCGGATTAACCCTACTGCTCCTTACAGCATGCGGCAGTGAACAAACCGGCACCACCCAGGAGACGAAGGCACCTGACCAGACTGAAGTGAAGGAAGACAGTCAGAAACCGAGCGAAAGTGCACAAGCAGAAGAGAACCAAAGTGAGACGGACGTGAAACCTTCAAAAGAAGTGGTGCAAACACAGGACTATAAGATAAATGAGGCTAATTGGAGCATCACTCCAATTGGCGATGCCAATCCTAAAGTCGTACTGCTGACAATTGATGATGCACCTGACCGGCAAGCACTTCAAATGGCAAAAGATTTAAAAGCATTGAATGCGCCGGCCATTTTCTTTGTGAACGGGCATTTCCTTGATACACCGGAGGAGAAGGAGACATTAAAAAAGATCCATGATATGGGATTCATGATTGGTAATCATACCTATAGTCATAGCAGTTTGAGAGACCTTTCACCGGAAGAACAAAAGACGGAAATCCTGTCTGTCAGCGACCTTGTGGAGTCCATCACTGGAGAAAGACCGAAATTCTTCCGGGCGCCATTCGGGCAAAACACGGATTACAGCCGTCAGGTTGCAGCAGATGAAAAAATGTCCTTGATGAATTGGACATACGGATATGATTGGGAGAAACAGTATCAAAACAAGGAAGCCATTACGGATATTATGGTGAATAGCCCATTTCTTAATAATGGGGCAAATTTGCTCATGCACGATCGTACGTGGACAAGTGAAGCATTACCAGATATCGTCAAGGGGCTGCGTGCCAAGGGATACGAAACACTGGATCCAAACAGGATAAAAACAATTGAATAATAATAAGAGCTGCATAGGAGAATACATTCATTTATGCAGTTTTTTTCATTTTTGTGGTCATTATTTAAAAAGCGCTTACATAAGTTTTTATGATTAATAGTATGGTTGATTATGAGTAAAAAAAGTTAAATATGTTATACAATTTAGGCTTGATATTTTAAATGTGTTATATTATTATAGAAGCAGATAAGATAAAGCGTTTACAAAAAACAACGTGAAGGAGAGGAAAAAAGATGGGAACAATTGTATGTCAATCATGCCTTAGCACAATTGAGCATTATGAAGATGAGAAGGTTTCTGTTTTATTCTCTAACTGCTGTGATTGCAACGACGATAAAGAATTAGACGATTGATGCCTGCTTAGGGGAGTGGGTATGAATAGTGTCTATAAGGGGTTCTTATAAATAAAAAGGATGAAGAAGGGGGTTGCCTTCTTCATCCTTTTTCTGTTCATCGAATGGCACGGTGCTCTTTAATGACTCTTAAATGTCGTAAATCATAATCTTCAGGTCCCTGTACTGGAAGGCCTGCTTCTATATTGGTTTTGATATAATCGATATTTTCCTGAGTGATGATCTCACCAGGAATGAAAATCGGAATGCCTGGGGGATAGACCATAATGAATTCAGCAATGGTTCTTCCTACGGATTCATCGATTGGTATGACTTCGGTATCGGCATAAAAGGCGTCCCTCGGTGTGATGGACAGGACAGGTATATCAGGCAGCATCACTTTAACCGGCGCCATCTCCCCATGTTTCTTAAGGCTTGTCACGAGCTCTTTTAAAGCTGAAACCAATTGGTTTCCTTCACGCTCGGTGTCACCAGGTGTGATGATACAAAGGATATTGTAAAGGTCGGACATTTCAACCTCGATATTATGAGCCTCTCGCAACCACTTCTCCGCATCGAACCCACTGATCCCGAGATCCTTAACAGAAACAATCAGCTTCGTCGGATCATAAGCATAGGTGGCTTTCGTCCCCAGGATTTCTTCCCCGACGCAGTATAGCCCATCTATTTCATTGATTTGCCTTCTGATATTCTGAGAGAGTTCGATCGTTTGGGTGATGAGCTCCCGTCCCTCGGTGGCCAGTCGTTTTCTGGCAACATCGAGGGAAGCCAACAGCAAGTATGAGGTTGAAGTCGTTGTTAACATACTTAAAATGGTTTGCACGCGTTTTGCAGAAACAAGCCCTTCTTTCATATTGAGAACGGAACTTTGTGTCATGGATCCCCCGAGCTTATGAACGCTGGTAGCTGCCAAATCAGCACCGGCCTGCATGGCGGATAAGGGAAGCTCGTCATGGAAATGGATGTGCACGCCATGTGCTTCATCAACAAGAACCGGGACATTATATGAATGGGCGATTTCCACGATTCTTTTAAGGTCAGCGGAAATCCCGAAATAAGTCGGGTTGATCACAAGGACCCCTTTGGCATCAGGGTTCCGCTCCAGCGCTGTCGCGACAGCATCGGTCGTGATCCCGTGAGAAATCCCAAGATCTTCATCAATATCCGGGTGAATGAAGATGGGAGTGGCTCCAGAGAATACAATCGCAGACATAACGGATTTATGGACGTTTCTTGGAACGATGATCTTATCTCCGGGACCGCATACACTCATCACCATTGTCATGATCGCTCCGCTTGTTCCTTGAACGGAGAAGAAGGTATGATCGGCTCCGAACGCCTCGGCAGCCAGATCCTGGGCTTTTTTGATCATTCCTTTAGGTTGGTGGAGATCATCTAAAGGACCGATATTTATTAAATCAATGGAAAGGGCATTCTCCCCGATGAATTCCTTAAATGCAGGATCCATGCCTGCACCTTTCTTATGGCCGGGAATATGGAACTGGACGGGATTTCTTTTACTATGTTCAATCAAGCCGGTAAACAACGGCGTTTCATTCTGAGACAATTCATTCAACACCTTTTTATATTCTTTCATAGCACAATAAATCAACAGACATGCTAAAGATATCATTATATAGGATTCTGACCACAAATTCATACATTTTCTTACGATTTTTTCAACAAACAAATGAATTATAGCACTTAAGAAAATCTTTGCATAGAGTCATACGCCCATCATTGTGTAATTTGTTTTTCATAGCACCAACCAAAGAAGAGATATCGATGATTTTTGGCTCATTCGGGTGAAACGTACGTTTCACCCGAATGAGCCAAAAATCTACACTACATACTATTTGAACGATAAAAGCTTACATGTGAGACTAATCGTATCTCTTTTTACTTATACAAGCACATGAAAAGGATTTTCCCCACTCCATCGAGAATAAAGGAATGCATGGAGGGATTCAAATGAATTGGAAAACACGGGTAACAGAGTTATTGAACATTCAATATCCCATTATACAAGGAGGGCTTGCTCATCTGGCATATGCGGACCTTGCTGCGGCAGTGTCGAATGCAGGTGGACTAGGCCAGATCACGGCCATGTCCCTGGACAATCCCGAACAGCTTCGTAAAGAAATCATAAAGGTCAGGTCTTTAACGGATAAACCGTTCGGAGTGAACTTTGCCATCGGTCAACACGGGCGTCCGTTCAGCGGATTTCTCGACGTTGCCATTGAAGAGAATGTACCGGTCGTTTCCGTAACGGGAGGAAACCCCACACCCCTGTTTCAACAACTTCAGGGGAAGGATATCGTCAAGCTTGTTCTGGTCGCCTCGAAAAGACAGGCAGAGAAAGCGGAAGAACTCGGCGCTGATGCCGTCATGGTCGTTGGACAGGAAGGGGGAGGTCATTTGGGAAAAGATGATATCGGAACATTCGTCCTGATCCCCCGGGTGGTCGACGCCGTTTCCATACCCGTCATCGCTTCAGGAGGCGTGGGAGACGGACGAGGCTTAATGGCTGCCCTCAGCTTCGGGGCGGAAGGAGTGGAGATGGGAACAAGATTCATCGCCACAGAAGAATGCATTCACGCATCAGAAGTGTATAAACGTGCCTTGATTGAGGGAGAAGAGAGTGGTACAGTAGTCATTAAACGATCTTTAGGGGCCCCTGCGAGAGCCATATCAAACACCTGGACCGATCGGATACTGGATGCTGAAACTTCGAACCAAGGCTATGAAGGATTAAAATCATACATAAGCGGTGAGGCGAATAAGCGGTACATTTACGATGGCGAGGCAGACCAGGGGTTTGCATGGGCAGGACAAGTGATGGGGCTTATCCAGGACATCCCTACAGTAAAAGAGCTGATCGAGCGAATGATTTCACAAGGGGAAGACATTCGTAAGAAGTGGAATTAATACATCGTCAAAGGAGTTGCAAAACAATATGGAATATCAATACCCTTTCGATATAGACTGGTCGACGGAAGAAGTCATTGATGTCATCGCCTTCTTTGAAGCAATCGAAAAGGCGTATGAAAAAGGGGTTTCAAGAGAGGTCCTGATGAATCGGTATAAGCGCTTTAAAGAAATTGTACCCGGGAAAGCAGAAGAGAAAAGGATATGCAATGAATTTGAAGAATCCAGCGGCTATTCTTCCTATCGTGTAGTGAAAAAAATGAAGGAATTTCAGGACGCTGAAAAAATATCGATGAAATAAAAGGACGACTGCCCTAAACGGCAGTCGTCCTTTCTGCATTATTCCCTACAGTTATATGGTTTAGTTCATTTTATAAAGGGGTAAAAGTGTTTCAAAGGCACTTTCAACTTCCTGGATTAATTCATCTCCATTAAGCTTAATGGCTGTGTCCCGATCTAAGTGAAGCCCGCAAAGAAGTTCAGCTTTTTTTACTTTTTGAACTCTTTCACTCAAAGCATTGAATTCATCTTCTGACAGAGAAGAGAAGGGTGCAGCTTCTGGTTTTGTGTGATCACCTGACCAAACAAAATGACCAGGAATCAATGATCTGATCTTATCTGCATTTTCTTCAACTTTTTTACCGAATTCCGCTTTTCCTGGAGCTTCATAGATCATTGCAAACCAAATAAATACATGGGTTTCCCATAGTCCGATTTGGAAATGAGGATGTTTTTTATAACCGCGTTTGTTATTCGCGAATGCAACCCAGGTATCATCAGGAGGATTTACTGAGCGCCTGGCATGTTTCGCAACATGATAAAACATCTCATCACCTGTCATGGCACTAAGAGTGGGGGCGAAATGTTCACCCAGGTAGTCTAATTTGGGTCTGATCTGTTCTTGGATGGAATTCATCCGAGCTTCGAGCCCGCCAATCTTAAAAACGTTGAAATCTTCTTTTGTTAAACCTTTAAATGTCATGTTGTAGCCTCCTTATTTCCATCAATATCTTACCATAAAGAAATACAAGCTTGTAGTCAGTCGATTTATCCATGGGTGTCTGCACATTTTAGTTACAAGATGAGAGGATATTTCATAACATGTAGTAAATATTATCAGAACAATCAGATAAATCGAAAACTCGGAAGGGGTGTATGGTCATGAAACAAGTAATGAACACTTCTAAAAAACGTGATGTCCAGCAGCAGAGAATGAATGTACTAAGACTCGAAATGGATTATGAATTAGCCGTATTGTTCGAAGCAATTCAAACGAAGAATACAGAAACCCAAACCAAGTCCAAACAGAAACTAATGAGCATCAGGGAAGAACTTATGAAAATGAAGGCCCTATAAAGCTTTAATCTTTCAACGGTTTGAAGTATGCTGATAACAAAATCTACTTTTGAACGCGAGCTCATGGTGGTTTTCGGAGTTCGCTTTTTTATGGGGAAAATTCATCTTTCATGATGGAGTCTCTTTTCTTGAATGAATCGGATATAGGAGTTAAGATTATCTGAATAGACCATATTATAGCTATACTGATTTTCGTTATGCACATTGGAGGCTAATAATACATGACAAATTGGACTGAATTAGATCAAAATGTTAGAACATGGATACATGAAGCCGGTGAGAGGATTCGTCAGTCATTTAAAACCGAATTGAACATCAAAACGAAATCGAACCGGAATGATCTGGTCACAGATATGGATGAAGCGACAGAACGATACTTTACGGAAAACATCCGGAGCACATATCCTGATCACCAAATCCTGGGTGAAGAGGGCTATGGCGATGACTTTAAGGAGTTATCGGGAATCACCTGGATTATCGACCCGATTGATGGAACGATGAATTTTGTGCATCAACAACGGAACTTTGCCATCTCAATCGGGATTTATGATGGAGACGATGGGAAGTTAGGATACATATATGATGTGGTCCATGACGAACTTTACTTTGCGAGCAAAGGCAAGGGAGTCTATATGAATGATGTCAAGCTTCCGGAACTAGACCCTGTTCCTGTTCAAGATGCGATTGTCGCATTGAATGCATTATGGGTGACGGAGAATAAGCGGATTGATTCCTCCATCCTTGCTCCTCTGGTTCAAGATGTACGGGGAACTCGGTCGTATGGATCAGCGGCGATGGAACTTGCTTACGTTGCTTCAGGAAGGCTGGACGCATATTTGACGATGCGCCTTGCCCCTTGGGATTTCGCAGCAGGAAAGATTATGATCGAAGAGCTTGGCGGAGTTGTGACGGACCTTGATGGAAACCCTTTGAATCCTTTGAATAAAAGCTCGGTCTTCGTCGGTAAGCCCGGCCTGCATGAAACAATCCTGAACGATTATCTTCACAGGAATAAATAATAGAAGGAGTGGGCGCTGATGAAATGACAGCGTCCACTCCTTCTTTACTTCCTACAATCTTCCTTCTTCCCTGTACTTCTTCTTTGTCTTAAAGCCGAATCCCATCACAATGAATAAACAAATGATGCTTGCCGCTGCGAGCAATATGCTTTGTAAGCTGATTGAAATTGCAATGCCCATTAACGACACCGCCGCTAATACCGAAAAAAGTACGAAAATCCACTTTATATTTGCCATTCTATAGCCCCCAATGAAATGATTCTTAACCATACAGATTGTCCGGGAGATCCTCACTGCCCGTCTTCTTAAAGTGTACCTATCAATTCAATAATGCGCAATGGCTAACGGAGACAAAGAGGAAGAACGAATAAAATGTTTATGGAAACTTTTAGTGGGATTGAATAGGTAGTGTGAAATATTTATTAGGGCTTTTGTCAATGCTGTGATATAATGGTCTAGTTGAACTGAAAAATAGCATCTTTAACCTTATAAAGAAATCCAATATTCAGGAGTGGAAATATGAAATTAAGAAATGACCTTAGAAATATTGCTATCATTGCTCACGTTGACCACGGGAAAACGACATTAGTAGATGAGCTTTTAAAGCAATCCGGAATCTTCCGCGAGAATGAAACAGTTTCAGAACGTGCGATGGATTCAAATGATTTAGAAAGAGAACGCGGTATTACAATCCTTGCAAAAAATACGGCGATTCAATATAAAGATTCCCGCATCAATATCCTTGATACTCCAGGGCATGCTGACTTCGGTGGGGAAGTAGAACGTATCATGAAAATGGTAGATGGTGTTTTACTGGTAGTGGATGCGTACGAAGGCTGTATGCCTCAGACTCGTTTCGTTCTTAAGAAAGCACTTGAGCAAAACCTTACACCGATCGTGGTGGTAAACAAAATCGACAAACCTTCAGCACGTCCTGAAGAAGTCATCGATGAAGTATTGGAACTATTCATTGAACTGGATGCGAATGATGAGCAGCTTGAATTCCCGGTTGTCTATGCTTCAGCCATCAATGGTACGGCGAGCACAGATCCGGATCCTGAAAAACAGGACGAAAACATGCAGTGTTTGTATGATTCCATCATTGAACACATTCCTGCACCAGTCGACAACTCTGAAGATCCTCTTCAATTCCAGGTTGCACTGCTTGATTACAATGATTACGTCGGGCGTATCGGGATCGGCCGTGTATTCAGAGGGACGATGAAAGTTGGCCAGCAGGTGGCGTTAATGAAGCTTGACGGTTCGGTTAAACAATTCCGTGTAACAAAAATCTTCGGGTTCTTCGGATTAAAGCGTGAAGAAATCCAGGAAGCAAAAGCCGGTGATTTAATCGCTGTTTCCGGAATGGAAGATATCAACGTCGGTGAAACGGTTTGTCCGGTTGAACATCAGGATCAACTTCCGGTCCTTCGTATTGACGAGCCAACACTTCAAATGACGTTCCTAGTGAACAACAGTCCATTTGCAGGTAGAGAAGGTAAATTTGTTACTTCAAGAAAAATCGAGGAACGTTTATTGGCTCAGCTTCAAACGGATGTAAGCTTACGTGTTGAACCGACCGATTCACCTGATGCATGGACGGTATCGGGACGTGGAGAGCTTCACCTTTCCATCCTGATCGAAAACATGCGTCGTGAAGGGTACGAATTACAGGTATCAAAACCACAGGTTATCATTAAAGAAGTAGATGGTGTGAAGAGTGAGCCTGTAGAACGTGTTCAAATTGATATTCCTGAAGAATATATGGGTGGAGTTATTGAATCACTGGGTCAACGTAAAGGTGAAATGCTGGATATGGTAAACAACGGTAACGGACAGGTCCGCTTAATGTTTATGGTTCCTGCACGCGGATTGATCGGTTATTCAACGGAGTTTATGACCCTTACTCGTGGATATGGTATCATCAACCACACATTCGAAGGCTATCAACCACTGCAAAAAGGCCGCGTTGGCGGACGTCGCCAAGGTGTACTTGTTTCTATGGAAACAGGGAAAGCATCTCAATATGGTATCATGCAGGTGGAAGATCGCGGGATTATCTTCGTTGAATCCGGTACAGAAATTTATGGCGGTATGATTGTCGGGGAACATACGAGAGAAAATGATATCACTGTTAATATCACGAAGCTGAAACAAGCGACTAACGTACGTTCTGCGAATAAAGATCAAACCGTTACCATTAAAAAAGCAAGAATCATGACATTGGAAGAGTCTCTTGAATACCTGAACGATGACGAGTATTGCGAGGTAACACCTGAATCGATCCGTCTTCGTAAAAAGATTCTTGATAAGAATGAACGTGAAAGAGCAGAAAAGAAAAACAAGGTTACTCAATAAACTAAGTGAAGGGGGAGTAGGAAATGGATGTAACGGAGCGTTTGTCCTTTTTCGCATCCCTTTACCGTGTGGATCAAAACGCGGAAATGGGTATGTGGTTGCTTTATATAACCATAGTTGGGCTCTCGATCTTAGTTTATAAGCTTGGTTTTGCGAAAAAGCTGCCTGTCATGAAATCCATCCTGATTTATACGTTTCTCATTCTTGGATGTACGGTACTGACTTTTCTCGGCATCTTTCTGCCTGTAGCGGAAGGATTGGTCGTGGCAGCTCTGATCTTGGTGGTTTACAAGATCCGACTGACAAACGAAAAGAAAAAAGGCACGTTTTAAGCAAAAAAGCTGTAGTCCCTCTCAAAGGGGCTACAGCTTTTTTTAGTCCGATTTCCATCCTGTGGTGAACTTATACAGTGGAGGCAGGCTCAAGGCGTATACGAGATGTCCGGCTGTCCATAAAAGAATCGCAGTACCATTCAGCATACCGGGTACTTCCTTCACTGCCATATAAGAAAGGGGAAAGTATAGGAACACAGTGGGGAAGGTTAACAGCAGGGAAAGAAGCCATGCTCCCTTACTTGAAATGGTCAGCTTTTCCAGCAGGTACACAAATGCCACACCGATGACACAGGAGATAAGCAAGTGAAAGAAAAACTCCAGCGATTCCGGCAGATGTTTTGATGCAAACACCGGGATGAAATCCACATTCAATAATAAGATATATACTTTAATACCTGTGAGTCCCTGCATCCATTTGAGGAATAAACCTAATATGATACCTGAAATAATTCCGACGGCCGTACCGGCTCTGATCTGTTTAAAAGTCATCTTCCACTTGAGGGGAACGGTAAAATCGGAAATTTCCCGTTGAGACTCGCTCTTCCGTCTTCTCTTTGATCCGGTCGTGGCATTTTTCACACATATACGTGTGAATGGGTCTGTTACGCAACTTTTTCGCCTGGAGGGAATAGTCATCAATGTTTTCAATTACTTCACATAAAGCGCATTTTACTCTCATTCTGTACACCTCTACTTGTTCTAATCATAAGTCTAGTCTCATTAGTATATCATGTAGTATAGCCGAACGCTTTATTTAACTTTCCTGAATGCTTTTAACAATGGAATTTGGTATAGTATAATCAAGATGAATCACGTATGAAATAAGAACGCTTAGAAAAATGTCACCAGGGGGGGATTGTATGGCTAATCAAGTCGAACCCAGCTTAATTCCTGCATTGTTTGAAGAACTGCAATCAGAGCGATTCGTTACACTCTCTACCGTTGATCATGAAACACTGGGACCTAATGTAAGTGCAATATCCTGGATCCTTGCCAAAGACGAACAAACGTTATTGTTCGCTGTGGATCAACGCTCAAGAATCGTTAAGAATATTAAGGGTAATCCGCTTGTTGTTGTGAACTTAATTGCAAATGAATCAACTTATTCGATTGGCGGGAAGGCTGCCGTGACTCAAGAAAACCTTTCCGGAGTGCCTTTGAAGCTCACCCTTGTTCAACTTGTCATTCATGAAGTGAGGGATGTCATGTTTTATGGTTCTAAAATTTCCACTGAGCCCGCTTATGAGAAGACATATGATAAAACGGCCGCTGACCGTTTGGATCGCCAAGTAATAGAAGCCATGAAAAAAGCTTAGATACCTAAGCTTTTTCATGGCTTTTTCTTATTAGCATGTAGGGTTTAATCAATCGATTTTATCGTATGTTTGATCTTCTTGTTTGTTTCTAAGCTGTTTTTCTTTCGCGTCATTCATTTTTTTCTTCGGCTCATTTGGTGCATTTTCGGGATCTGGCTGCTTTAAAGACTTAGGGATTTCAGGCATCAATCTTCCCGATATGTCAGACAACTCATTCATGATACCCTGGACCGGCTCGCCCCTTTGGATATCTTTACTGATTTCCTTTAAGCGGGCATACAGGTCCGGGTCGGCAATAACCATCGCCTCAGCACCGTAGGGATCATTCTGAAGGGCTTCTGCTACAGAGTATTTAATCGATCCCACTTGGGAACGCTCTACGTCCGAATCGATATCAATGCCTACAAACGCATATTTACCGATGACTACAGCCGTTGCATCCTTTACGTCTGGTACAGAAGTGGTAAGGTCGACCAGATGCTTTGAGATTTGTTGCCCGGACTTTCGTTGAACATGTTGAATGTTGCTATCCTGGACAGTAATCGGTTTATTGTTTTTACTGTTCGCATCGTTTTTATATCCGACCTCATTTTTGTTGGCGCAAGCTCCGAGCATGATGGTCACCATAACTAGAGAGATGAGTCTTTTCATGTCAATACCTCCCGATTTAGAATCAATATCTTTTCTTATTGTGTAATTTTCTTCTATCTTTATACGTTTATTCATATATTTTAAGAAACGGGCCGTCCTATTTGAGTAGCTGGGAATAACCGGAACATCATTGGCTACATACAATAGTAATAAGAAATCAGGAGCAGGAGGCATCGATTTGAAAAAAATTTATGTATTAGATACCAATGTCTTATTACAAGATCCACAAGCCATCTTTTCTTTTCAGGATAATGAGGTGGTCATACCTGCAGTCGTTTTAGAAGAAGTGGACTCCAAAAAGCGTTATATGGATGAAATCGGACGAAACGCAAGACATGTATCGAAGCTGATAGATAATCTGCGGCAAGAGGGAAAGCTCCATGAAAAAATCCCCCTATATACAGGAGGATCATTGAGGATTGAATTAAATCACCGCTCCTTTCAGCAACTCCAGGATATATTTATAGAGAAAACAAATGATAATCGAATTATCGCTGTAGCTAAAAATCTATCACTTGAGGAAGAAACAAAGAAGGATGGGAAAATGGTCATTCTGGTCAGCAAGGACACCCTTGTAAGGGTCAAGGCAGACGCATTGGGTTTACAGGCGGAAGATTTCCTGAGTGACAGGGTCATTGAAGTGAATGACATTTATACCGGATTCATTGAACTATACACCGAGAGAGAAAGTTTGGATAAATTTTATGATAAAGGGGAACTGACCCTTTCTGATATAACGAAACAACGATTTTATTCCCACCAATTCCTCATCATGAAGGATGCCCTCGGAAGCTCTGCATCGGCATTGGGGATGGTGGATGCCACTGGCCTGAAGGTGAAGAAATTGGTGTATGACCAAGAACATATGTGGGGAATTAAAGCGCGGAATGTCCAACAGACAATGGCTACGGAATTATTACTTCGGGATGATATTTCGTTAGTGACCATGATCGGGAAGGCAGGAACGGGAAAAACGCTGCTTGCCCTCGCTGCAGGGCTATTGCAGACCGAAGACTTTAATAAATTCAATAAATTACTCGTTGCCCGCCCGATCGTTCCGGTAGGAAAAGATATAGGCTATCTTCCGGGTGAAAAACAAGAAAAATTGAGACCTTGGATGCAGCCGATCTATGACAACCTCGAATATCTGTTCAATACGAAAAAACCGGGGGAACTTGATGACATCCTTGCAGGAATGGGTTCGATCGAGGTGGAAGCCCTGACGTATATAAGGGGCAGAAGCATACCTGATCAATATATCATCATAGACGAAGCCCAGAACCTGACGAAGCATGAGGTGAAAACGATTCTCACCCGCGTAGGGGAACGGAGCAAAATCGTGTTGATGGGGGATCCGGCTCAAATCGATCATCCTTACCTCGATGAATATAACAATGGGCTGACGTATGTTGTGGAAAAATTCAAGGATCAAAAATTAGCGGGACATGTAAAACTCATGAAAGGTGAAAGATCGGGCTTAGCTCAGCTGGCTGCGGATATTTTGTAAACAATTGGAAATATCGCACGATTATAACGTATGAAAAAACCGGTTCAGATGTTCCTGGACCGGTTTTTGTTTTAAGATTATTCCACTCGAAATGCCCTGACGTTGGTTATCGGCTGATCTCTATTTGAACCATCCTTGTAATAAATGTGGACAGGCCCGTTTTCCCTGAGCGGCTTACCGTCTTTAGAAAATCCGATCAATAGCTCATCTGCCTGTGATAAATCCAGGGTATGATCCCCGGTTTCGGTTTCAATCACGACAGAAGTTGCATCAGAATGGGGTTCTGCATTCTTTAGGAAAGGTGCAAAAGGAATGGCGAACGTCCCTTTAAGAATCTTTTCTTTCTCGTACTTCTTCTCGGTTTTCAAAGTAGGTGGATAGGTAGCGCCTTCCTGGATTTCCCGGGACCAATGCTTGGAAACCGCCTTTGTATATTCTTCTAATTCATCAACTTTTTCTGTTTTATCTTCAAAATATGTAGTTAAATCCACTTTTCGATCATCAAATATCCATACTCCTGAATCCAATGTTATCGAAAATTTTACTTTTCCTTTAATCGGTATAATACTTTCCACTTCAGATTCCTCCTCACGCTGATAGTATCAGTATATATGTTCTAACCAGGTTTGTCACATTCAGTTGAAAGCATTTTCAGCGTTTTCAATGAAAGAAAATAGGGAAACTATAAGTAGGTGAAAAGGAGCTGTTGGAACAATGATAAAAACTCAGGAATGGCTGGAAGAGTTGGTTGAAAAGGCGAGACCCTTTGCTGCGGATGGAAAGGTAGCGGAGTACATACCTGCATTGAAGGATCAAAACCCCAATGACCTGGCAATCAGTATCTACACCTTGGATAATAACTCCTGTTACGCAGGGGATCATCTGAAGAAATTCACACTTCAAAGCATTTCAAAGGTTATCACCCTCGCCCTTGTACTAATGGACTATGGGGAAGAGTATGTGTTTTCGAAGGTTGGAATGGAACCGACAGGAGATCCGTTTAACTCCATAGCCAAACTCGAGACCCACAAACCGTCGAAGCCCCTTAATCCGATGATCAATGCAGGAGCCCTTGCTGTGACGAATATGATCAAGGGAAATACCGGAATGGAAAAATGGCAGCGATTAATTGAATTCATTAACCATATGACCGGGGAAACGGTCTCCTACAATGAAGACGTGGCCTATTCTGAATTGCAAACGGCCAACCTGAACAGATCTCTCTGCTACTTCATGAAGCAGCACGGGGTGATCACAGGAAACGTTGAAGATCTGCTCGTTCTCTATACAAAGCAATGTGCCGTGGAGATGAGCTGTGTCGATCTCGCGAAGATGGGGGCAGTCTTCGCCAATGACGGAATCGATCCGGAAAGCGGCCGTGAACTGATTACCAGGGATGTGGCAAGAGTGTGTAAAACCTTTATGGTGACATGCGGAATGTATAATACATCCGGCGAGTTCGCCATCAAAGTAGGGATCCCTGCCAAAAGTGGTGTATCAGGCGGGATTATGGGATCTGTACCGGGCAAATGCGGAATCGGCATCTTTGGACCGGCACTCGATGATGTCGGAAATAGCAGTGCAGGGCTGAAACTTCTTGAAATGCTCAGTGATGAATACTCGTGGAGTATCTTTTAACGGAACTCTTTTTTTAGGAGGCATGAAAAGAATCAGGTCACTTTCCGATGGGAAAATAACCCTTATATTCCCTTCCGTAATAATTCGAAAATCTGTCATTGAATCCCGTGGAAAACACTTATTTTTCTTGCAATTTCTCGGGTTTAACGATAAAATTTTAAGACAGGAAGGTTATTTGTTCGGAATGGGGGGATCACTGTGGCGTCAGAAATGACAATTAATCATCGAGAAAAAGCCTATGAGCTGTTAAAGGCCGACGCAGAAAAGATTTTACAACTTATTAAAGTGCAAATGGATAATTTAACGATGCCCCAATGTCCTCTATATGAGGAAGTATTGGATACCCAAATGTTCGGATTATCTCGTGAAATAGAATTTGCGGTCCGTTTAGGGCTTGTAGATGATCAAGATGGAAAAGATTTGATTGATTCCTTGGAAAGGCAACTTTCTGCCCTCCATGAAGCATCTACAAAAAAGTAAAATAGTCATGACAACTCAAACAATACATAGATCTGTTGTTTGAGTTTTTTTGTTAAGTGGAACGAATGCCTTAGAGTGATGAAAATGATATAAGAGAAAAAGGATTGAAATGTCATGATTAAAAAAATAGCAAAGTCATATGATTATTCGTTAATCGCTGTGTATGTTTTCCTTTGTTTATTTGGCCTTGTAATGATTTATAGTGCCAGTATGGTCATGGCCGTAGAACGTTTTGGCTGGGATAGCGACCATTTTTATAAAAGGCAGATGATCAATATCATCATCGGTTTCATTGCCTTTACGGCAGCGGCCTGGTTTCCTTATAAAGCCTTTCAAGTCGGTAAGATCATTAAGGGTCTTATGATTGTGATCATTGGTTTGTTACTTGCCGTACATATTTTCGGGTATGAAGTGAATAATGCGAAAAGCTGGATCAACCTGGGTTTCATGCCCATACAGCCTTCGGAATTTGCCAAGCTAGCCGTCATTATTTATCTTGGTTCTGTATACTCCAAGAAACAGGCATACATAGATGATTTTAATAAAGGTCTCGCACCGCCATTGCTGTTTCTTGGCTTTATTTGCTTTTTGGTATTTTTAGAACCGGATTTTGGTACGGCAGCCATCATTTTTGCCATCGGAGCCATCGTCATTTCCTGTTCCGGGATCAGTTATAAGACGTTTTTCAAGCTGGCTGGATTGGGAGTCGGTTTTTTGATCGTCCTCTCACCGGTCATCTACCTGGCAAGGGGCTTTATCTTCACAAAGGAAAGGCTCAGCAGGATCGAAGCCTATCTCTCCCCATTTAAATATGCCCAGGGGGAAGGGTATCATCTTGTGAACTCGTACCTGGCCATCGGATCCGGGGGAGTGAAAGGCCTTGGTTTAGGGCAGAGTGTCCAAAAACTTGGTTATTTACCGGAACCGCAGACTGATTTCATCATGGCGATCATTGCCGAAGAGTTAGGCGTTTTCGGGGTTAGCTTTGTCATCCTCGGACTTTCCTATATTGTACTCAGGGGGATTTATACCGGTGTGAAATGTCAGGACCCGTTCGGCACGATGCTCGCGATCGGAATCTCCTGTATGATCGGTATACAGGCTTTCATCAATCTTGGCGGTGTCTCAGGATTGATCCCGATTACAGGGGTTCCCCTCCCATTCATCAGCTACGGAGGATCATCCCTTTTAGTGCTATCTTTGTCGATGGGTGTCCTCGTAAATGTGTCGATGTTTGTAAAATATGAAGAAAAATATAAAAAAAAGAAGGAAAATGACTATCCTTCGGAGAATATGGATAATAGCAAAAAAATATATGGTGTAAAAATGTAGGTCACTTTGATAGAGTATCTAAAACTCTAAGTCTAGGGTCTGCCCCCTAAGATACTTCTTAATTATCTTTCGGGTCAGCCCTTTTTTCATAGACTGCATAATAGAAAATTCAAACATGAATAGCCTAAAGGAGAGAGAGTAGTGAAGAAAATCAAAAAAGTACTGGTAGCAAATCGCGGGGAAATTGCCATCCGTGTGTTCAGAGCGTGTACTGAACTGAATATTCGAACGGTTGCGATCTACAGCAAGGAAGATTCAGGTTCATATCATCGTTATAAGGCTGATGAAGCTTATTTGATAGGCGAAGGGAAAAAGCCTATTGATGCGTATTTAGATATAGAGGGGATCATCCGGATTGCAAAAAATGCCGATGTCGATGCCATCCACCCGGGATATGGCTTCCTGTCTGAAAACATTCATTTTGCAAGACGCTGTGAAGAAGAAGGAATCACTTTTGTAGGACCCCATTCAGAGCATTTGAATATGTTTGGTGACAAAGTAAAGGCACGTCACCAGGCACAGCTGGCGAATATTCCGGTCATTCCAGGCACAGATGGACCTGTAGAGACACTGGAAGAAGTCATCAGCTTTGGAAAAGACCATGGTTTCCCGATCATCATTAAGGCATCATTGGGTGGCGGGGGACGCGGGATGCGTATCGTCCGTAACCTTGAAAGCTTAAAAGAAGCTTATGAGCGGGCAAAATCGGAAGCGAAGGCAGCATTCGGAAATGATGAAATTTATGTAGAGAAATTTGTCGAAAATCCGAAGCACATCGAAGTACAGATCCTTGGGGACCATGACGGCAACATCGTTCACTTATATGAGCGTGATTGTTCCATCCAAAGGCGTCACCAAAAGGTAGTGGAAATAGCGCCATCCGTATCCTTGAGTGATCAGCTGAGGGAAGATATTTGTGAAGCCGCCGTCAGGTTGATGGATAACGTGAAGTATGTGAATGCCGGTACCGTCGAGTTCCTTGTAGCAAACAATCAGTTCTACTTCATCGAAGTGAATCCGCGGGTTCAAGTGGAACATACGATTACGGAAATGGTGACAGGTGTAGACATCGTTCAGTCGCAATTGATGATTGCAGAGGGTCATGCCCTTCATAGCGACAAGCTTGGGATCCCTGTTCAGGATGACATCAGGACAAATGGATTTGCGATCCAGTCCCGTGTTACCACGGAAGATCCATTGAATAACTTTATGCCTGATACCGGGAAAATCATGGCCTACCGGTCAGGTGGAGGATTCGGTGTCCGTCTGGACGCAGGTAATGGATTCCAGGGCGCGGTCATCACGCCTTATTACGATTCCCTTCTCGTAAAGCTTTCTACATGGGCTCTTACTTTTGAACAAGCTGCATCCAAAATGGTCAGAAATCTTCAAGAATTTAGAATACGGGGGATCAAGACGAATATCCCGTTTTTAGAAAATGTCGTGAAGCATGAGAATTTTATTACGGGTCAATACGATACATCATTCATCGATACGACTCCTGAACTGTTCATTTTCCCGAAAAGGAAAGACCGTGGAACGAAGATGCTTGCATATATCGGAAACGTAACCGTTAATGGATTCCCGGGGATCGAGAAGAAGAAAAAGCCTGTATTCTCAAAACCAAGGGTGCCGTCCCTTGATTTGAAGAAAGAGTTCCAACCAGGTACAAAACAAATCCTTGATCAGCATGGGGCAGAAGGTCTTGTGAACTGGGTGAAGGAACAGAACTCTGTACTGCTCACCGATACAACCTTTCGGGATGCCCATCAATCATTACTGGCTACACGTGTACGGACGAATGATCTTAAACAGATAGCGGAACCTACGTCACAACTGCTGCCGGATATGTTCTCCTATGAAATGTGGGGTGGAGCGACTTTCGATGTAGCCTACCGCTTCCTTAAGGAAGACCCGTGGAACCGATTATTGACTTTGAGAGAGAGGATTCCAAATGTATTATTCCAGATGCTCCTCAGGGCATCCAATGCGGTAGGGTATAAGAACTATCCAGATAATGTAATAAGGGAATTCGTCGAGAAATCAGCGTTTGCAGGTATCGACGTTTTCAGGATATTTGATAGCTTAAACTGGATCAAAGGGATGGAAGTAGCGATTGATGCCGTCAGACAAAGCGGGAAAATAGCAGAAGCAGCCATTTGTTACACCGGTGATATCGATGATCCGACCCGTACAAAATATAGTATCGATTACTATAAGAATATGGCAAAGGAGCTTGAAGCTAGCGGAGCACATATCCTGGCAATCAAAGATATGGCAGGACTCCTAAAGCCTCAGTCAGCCTACCGGTTGATTTCGGAACTGAAAGATACAGTCAGCCTCCCGATTCATCTTCATACACATGATACGAGCGGGAACGGAATCTACACATACGCAAGAGCCGTCGAAGCGGGAGTAGACATTGTCGATACAGCGCTGAGCACCATGTCCGGTCTGACATCTCAACCTAGTGCCAACACGTTATATTATGCGTTAAAAGGGACGGAAAGAGAACCGAATGTAAACATCGATTCACTGGAAACCCTCTCCCACTATTGGGAAGACGTCAGGAAATATTATACAGACTTTGAAAGTGGCATGATGTCACCACATTCTGAAGTGTACAAACATGAAATGCCAGGGGGACAATACAGTAATCTGCAGCAACAGGCAAAAGCTGTGGGACTCGGGCCTCGTTGGGAAGAAGTAAAAGACATGTATGCAAGGGTAAACCAACTCTTCGGGGACATCGTCAAAGTGACTCCTTCTTCTAAAGTCGTCGGTGACATGGCGCTGTTCATGGTTCAAAATGATTTGACAGAAGAAGATGTAATCGAAAAGGGTGAAAAGATTGATTTCCCTGATTCAGTGGTGGAATTATTCGAAGGACATCTGGGACAACCGCATGGCGGCTTCCCGAAAGAATTGCAGAACGTGATCCTGAAAGGGCGCACCCCGTTGACAGTGAGGCCGGGAGAGCTTCTGGATGATGTGGACTTCACAGCCCTCAAAGAAAAGCTCTTCGAGGATCTGCAGCGTCCCGTCACGAGCTTTGATGCCCTTGGATATGCCCTATATCCGAAAGTATTCATGGAATATGCACAAACAATGGACCAATTCGGAGATATTTCAGTTCTCGACACCCCGACATTCTTATTTGGGATGAGGCTGGGTGAAGAAATCGAAGTGGAAATTGAAACCGGGAAGACCCTCATTGTGAAGCTTGTTTCGATTGGCCAGGCTCAGGCTGATGGTACACGAATTGTTTATTTCGAGCTGAATGGCCAGGCGCGGGAAGTGGTCATTAAGGATGAGAGTATTAAATCTACAGTGGCAGCCAAGGTGAAGGCTGATGTGAAGAATGAAAATCACATCGGGGCTTCCATGCCTGGGACCGTTATAAGGGTTATTGCAGAAAAAGGAGAAACGGTTGAAAAGGGAGATCATCTAATGATAACGGAAGCCATGAAGATGGAAACGACCGTTCAGGCTCCGTTTGCAGGAGTGGTGAAAGATATCTACGTACAAAATGGTGATGCCATAAGCCCTGGAGATTTATTGATCGAAGTGAATAAAGCGTAATAAAAAGGATTCCGGGGACATTGACCCGGAATCCTTTTTTCTATTCCTTCCGCTTACTTCTTGAAGAGAGGAGGTTGAAGTAACATAATAATCCAAACAGACAAGCGATAATCAAAGCGTGCATTAAAGCAATCGCCAGATTCAATCTGGTGAACACGACGAGTGCACCGCTCATCACTTGGAGACAAACCAGGGTAAAGGCAATGATCCATCCCCAGTAAATCACTTTCTGGTGCTTATGCTCTTTTATGGCAATGTAAGTGATGTATGCAATCCATAAGAAAATGAAGCCGGCCGCTGCCCTGTGGCCCATTTGAATCCATTCGTACAGGTTTGTCGGAAGACTCGGCGAGGAATTGACGCATAAAGGCCAATCCTTACACACTAAGCTCGACTCCGTGTGTCTTACCAGAGCACCGGTATACACAACAAGATAACTGTATATCGTCACTCCGACCGTATGAAATCTCATCCGTTTGTTGATGACTAATGAGTTCGCATCAAATTTCTGATCCACCTCAAAAATCAAGAGTGTCAGTAATAATATAGAAGCAAAGGAAATAAGTGAAATACCGAAGTGCAGGGCAAGGACGAAATCAGATTGACCCCACAGAACAGCCGCTGCTCCGATGAGACCTTGCAATACAAGGAAAAAGAAAGAGAGTGCCGCAAGGAATTTCGTTTCGCGCTTATATCCAATCGCTCTCCATGACCATATCGATAATGCGAGGACCAATAGACCTACACCGCCGGATACGACACGGTGGGCTAATTCTATTACCAGCTCAAATGTTATATCAGTAGGTATTAACTGTCCGTTACAAAGGGGCCAAGATCGCCCGCAGCCCATGCCGGATTCTGTCTTCGTTACCAGTGCTCCGCCTAATAAAACAAATAACATACCCAATGTAGTTAAAACGGCAAGCCACTTTAATCCTTTGTGAACACCTTTATGCAATCTATTCACCTTCTTAATTAATAGACTCTACACACTTTCTATAAAATAAATATAGTAGAAAAATATATATGCCACTACGATAATACAGAAAAGGTCTGTAAAACTCAACCGATAAAATGTTACAGAATTATGAGCATTTATCTTAAGAGAATAGAGAATAGTAATAGTAGGGAAGGACTAATTTGCATAAAAACAAAATCTGTAAGCGCTTAGCTCTGATTTGTGGTATGATGGGATTAAAATGTTTGTAGAAATATGAAGAACCTTCTGCACCTTCCTTTCTTCACAATTTCTTCACATAATTGTCTAATTCTCCCCCAAAAAGGAAAAAATATATGGTTTAATATAATATTGATAGCATATATACTATTTCTTATCTGTGGATGAATTTACAGATGAATATAGAAATAGTTAATCATTTCCTATATAGTATAGAGGTGGCAGTAAACCTCTTGCTTTTTATAGAGAGGAGAGAGAAAATGTCTAACAGTCAAATAGTGACAGACGTTGAAAAAGCAGATGTGACAGCTTCAACTGCTTGGAAAGATTTTTTAGCACTCATCAAAATTGGAATCGTTAATTCTAATTTAATTACAACCTTTACGGGTATGTGGTTAGCTTTTTACTTTACGAATACACACTTTCTGAATTCCCTGGATATCATGTTTCTTACATTGATAGGCTCTTCCCTTATTATTGCGGGCTCCTGTTCGATCAATAATGTATATGATCGGGACATCGACCACTTGATGGAGAGAACGAAGGAACGACCTACCGTAACAGGTAAGATCAATGGACCAAAGGCATTGACCCTAGGGTTAATCATGATTGCGGTCGGTCTCATCATGTTATTCATGACGACGATCACGGCAGGTGTCATTGGGCTGATCGGGGTATTTAGTTACGTAGTATTATATACAATGTGGTCAAAGAGAAAATATGTCAGCAACACGATTGTAGGAAGTATTTCAGGTGCGGTCCCGCCATTAATCGGTTGGGCAGCCGTGGATGCTAACCTTGATGTCATCGCTTGGGTACTATTCCTTATGATGTTTATCTGGCAGCCGCCTCATTTCTACGCATTAGCGATGAAGAGAGTCGAAGAATACAGAGCTGCTAATATACCAATGCTCCCGGTAGTTAAAGGTTTCGCAACGACAAAGCACCATATCGTAGCGTGGGTTGCAGCACTGTTGCCGCTTCCATTCTTCTTGATGGATCTCGGCATGTTCTTCTTTATCCTGGCGACGGCCTTCAACATCGGCTGGCTCGCACTCGGACTTGCGGGTTACAAAATGAAAGACGATATTAAGTGGTCAAAGCTTATGTTTGTTTATTCATTGAATTACTTGACTATCTTGTTCGTAGCGATGGTCATCGTTACAGTGCTTTAAGATTAGTGGGAATTCTTTCTGATAAGAAATCCAAATAGATATTTTTATGGGTCCTTGTATTATTCAACAGTACATTACATGAAAGAGGGGTTTGATTAAGCTATGAAAGCAAGGCTATCAAAGTGGCGCTTATTCTCGATTGTAGCAATGTTAGCGCTAGTTCTTTCTGGCTGTGGAGAGCCATTTCTCTCCACACTGCAGCCAGCTGGTGAAGTAGCACAGACACAATATGATCTGATGATACTTGCTACATTAATTATGGTGTTGGTCATCATTGTCGTCATGGTCGTCTATATGGTTGCGATCATTCGTTTCCGTAGAAAGAAAGGGGATACAAAAATCCCTAAACAAGTAGAAGGTAGTCACACACTTGAAATCGTGTGGACAGTCATTCCTATCATCCTTCTTTTAATCCTGGCAGTGCCGACTGTAACCGCAACATTTCAGTTAGCCGATACCAAGGCTATGGATAAAAAAGATGCAGACGGAAATCGTGAAGCATTGGTTATAAATGTCCGTGCCAACCTTTACTGGTGGGAGTTCGAATATCCCGATGAAAAGATCATTACATCTCAAGATTTAGTTGTCCCTACCGATCAAAAGGTATATTTCAATGTGACGGCTTCAGATGTAAAACATTCATTCTGGATTCCTGCTGCAGGAGGTAAGATTGATACCAACGTAGATGGTGTGAATACATTCTTCCTTGAGTTCGACGGATATAAATCCGAAGAAGCAGGCGGAATATTCTACGGGAAATGTGCTGAGCTATGCGGTCCTTCCCATGCTCTAATGGACTTTAAAGTTAAAGCGCTTCCTCAAGAAGAATTCACAGCGTGGGTTGAAGATATGAAAAATGCAGGAGAACCGAAACCGGCTTCTGATTTAGCTCAACAAGGACAAGAAATCTTCAACAAAAAATGCTTAAGCTGTCACGCAGTATCACCACAGGATGGAAGACCAGAATCAGCCCGACTTGCTCCTAACTTAGCTAACTTCGGTGAGCGTTCACGTATCGCAGGGGTATTGGATCATAATAAAGAAGAATTGAAAAGTTGGATTTCTGATCCTGAGCAGTATAAACCGGGTAATAAAATGACAGGTACATACGGTAACCTGCAGGAAGATGAAATTGATGCACTTGCAGAGTATTTAATGGGCTTAAAGGTTCAAGATTAATTGGGGATTAGTAAAAGGGAGGTTTAATCGTGAGTAGCTATGCACAGAAAAAAGGCTTCGGCGCGACTGTATGGGACTATATGACAACAGTGGACCATAAAAAGATCGCCATCCTTTACCTAATGGCAGGAGGATTTTTCTTCCTCGTAGGAGGACTGGAAGCTCTTATCATTCGTATACAACTTGCTGTTCCTAACAATGATTTTGTTAGTGCGGGTTTATACAACGAATTATTAACCATGCACGGTACGACGATGATATTCTTGGCTGCCATGCCACTAATATTTGCATTTATGAATGCGGTTGTACCATTGCAGATCGGTGCTCGTGACGTTGCGTTTCCTTTCGTCAACTCATTAGGGTTCTGGTTATTCTTCTTAGGGGGAGTATTCCTGAATCTTTCATGGTTTATGGGAGGGGCTCCAGATGCAGGATGGACTTCATACGCATCTCTATCAATGGCATCACCTGGTCACGGAATCGACTTCTATGTATTAGGGTTACAGATAGCCGGTGCAGGTACGTTGATAGGTGGTATCAACTTCCTTGTTACCATTATCAATATGCGAGCTCCAGGAATGACATATATGCGTATGCCGTTGTTCACTTGGACAGTATTTGTGACATCTGCACTTATTCTTTTCGCATTTCCGGCATTAACAGTAGGACTCTTCCTAATGCTATTTGATCGTATGTTCGGAGCGAATTTCTTCGATGTAGCTAACGGAGGGAACACGATCATCTGGGAACACTTCTTCTGGATCTTCGGTCACCCTGAGGTATATATCCTTGTATTACCGGCATTCGGGATTTTCTCAGAGATTATTCCACACTTCTCTAGAAAACGCTTATTTGGTTACTCATCCATGGTATTTGCGACCGTATTGATCGGTTTCTTAGGCTTCATGGTTTGGGCTCACCATATGTTTACAGTCGGTTTAGGGCCGATAGCGAACGCAATCTTCGCGGTTGCAACAATGGCTATTGCCGTTCCTACAGGTATCAAGATCTTTAACTGGCTCCTTACTATGTGGGGAGGAAGCTTGCGATTTACGACTCCTATGCTTTATGCGGTAGCATTCATCCCTACTTTCGTAGCGGGTGGGGTAACGGGAATCATGCTGGCATCTGCCGCAGCAGACTACCAGTTCCATGATACGTATTTCGTTGTTGCTCACTTCCACTACGTTATCGTAGGTGGTGTAGTATTTGCCCTATTAGCTGGAACACACTATTACTGGCCTAAAATGTTTGGAACAATGTTGAATGATTTCTTAGGGAAAATCGCTTTCTGGTTATTCTTTATCGGATTCCATTTAACATTCTTCATCCAGCATTTCCTTGGACTTATGGGAATGCCGCGTCGTGTCTGGACGTTCTTGCCTGGTCAAGGATTCGAGACAGCTAACTTAATCAGTTCCATCGGTGCCGGTTTCATGGGTGTAGCCGTCATTGTATATGTGATCAATATCATCGCTACACAGGTTAAAGGTGTGAAAGTTTCCAATGACCCTTGGGGCGACGGTCGTACCATTGAATGGGCAATCCCGTCACCACCACCTTTCTATAACTTTAAGCAAACTCCGCTCATCCGTGGGTTGGACGCTTATTGGTTAGAGAAAATGGAAGGGAACAAAGGATTGACACCAGCCGAGCCTGTCGGGGATATCCATATGCCGAATAATTCCATTCTGCCTTTCTTTATTTCACTTGGACTATTCATTGCGGCATTTGGTGCCATGTATCACGTTGATGATAAGGCATGGGCATTACCTGTACTGATCATCGGTATGCTGATCACGCTGGGATCCATGTTCCTTCGTTCTGTTATAGATGATCATGGATATCATGTTCATAAGGAAGATTTATTGGATGACGATAAAGGGGGTAAGGCATAATGCACGCTGAAGAAAAATTCACGCCGAAGACCTGGCCGGCCTCCCCTGAAAAGGCTACCCTTGAGGGGAAAAATAAATTTATGGGATTCTGGTTTTTCCTTGGTGGAGAAACGGTTCTTTTCGGATCTCTTTTCGCAACGTACTTAGCTCTGAAAAACAGAGTACCTAGTGACAGTCATGCACTTACAACGGATCTTTTTGATTTACCGCTGTCGTTTTTAGCAACGATGCTTCTTTTAACAAGCTCACTGACAAGCGTTTACGCGATGTATCACATGAAAAACTATAATTTCCAACGTATGCAGGCCTGGTTATTAATCACCGTGCTTCTTGGTGCAGGTTTCCTTGGATTAGAAATTTACGAGTTTAATCATTACGTACATGAATACGGGCATACTTTTACTAGTAGTGCATTTGGCTCAGCCTTTTACACACTTGTAGGTTTCCACGGGGGACACGTTGCTTTCGGCCTTCTTTGGATCGTCAGCTTGATGCTTCGTAATGCTAAACGTGGATTGAATCTGTACAATGCTCCAAAGTTCTACTTGGCTTCTCTATACTGGCACTTTATCGACGTTGTATGGGTATTTATCTTTACAGTAGTATACTTAATGGGAATGGTGGGATAAACTGATGGCGAATCAACAATCAAATTCAGGTAACCCAAGTGTAGATTACGAATATCGTCGTAAGAAGAATGCAGAAGACATGAGAATGCAGTTAACATCCTTCATGTTAATGATTTTCTTGACATTAGTGGCGTTCATTGCAGTGGCAGGAGATTTCGATAAGTACTTCATTGTACCGTTCATTCTCTTACTTGCAGTCGTTCAACTGATTTTTCAACTTTATTACTTCATGCACATGAGTCATAAAGGTCATGAAGCACCTTCGTTGTTCCTGTATTCTGGTGCACTTGTTGCATTTATCACGGTGCTAACATTTTTAACAATTGTATGGATTTAATGAAAAAGTCAGCCATATGGCTGGCTTTTTTGTGTGAATAAAAGGATGGCGCGTTCAAGCCGCTTCCGCTTTCGTTGTCCAGCTCCGGGGCTTAGAGGCTCGAGGTCATAAGTCAAACCTGCCAAAAAGGCAAAGGACGCCTTTCCAGCAGGTTCGCCTTATGCTTGTCGGGCATGTTCAAGCCGCTTCCGCTTTTCTAATTGTTCAAGAACTTGTCATGACCTCGCATTGAAGTGGGGGTGGGTTGTCAGTATAATGGTGGTAGGTGTTAATTGTGAAATGAGGTGAGAAGATGCCTTTGGGTATTTTTGGTTTTATGGCGTTATGGAGCCCGTTTTTTCTCATGACGTTGGTGTTTATGACTGTACTCTATTTTTTGATCACGATAAAGTGGAGGGGCAGTTTTAAAGATAACAGGAAACTGACTGGCAAAGAAGCAGCATTTTTTATTGTATCAATGGTACTGCTTTACGCCATCAAGGGATCGCCTGTCGAAGTTCTCGGTGGGATATTGTTTTCTGCACACATGATGCAGATGGCATTTTTATATCTCGTCTTCACTCCGTTATTGATCCTGGGGATACCGGATTGGGTTTGGAAAGCAACAGTTAAGCTGCCGGTCATCAAACAGATTTTTAACTTTATGACAAAGCCGCTGATCTCCCTATTGTCTTTCAATATCGTTTTTTCGATTTATCATATCCCGTTGGTGTTTGACAATGTTCGTACCGATGTCACACTACACGGATTGACCACCTTCATATTATTCTTCCTTGCAGTATTTATGTGGTGGCCACTGATCAACCCAGTGGATGAAGATATTGAATTGAGTGGATTAAAACGAATTGGATATATACTGGGAAGTGCCGTGTTATTGACCCCGGCATGCGGTTTGATCATCTTCGCCGAACACCCGATGTATGCAACCTATTATGATCCAAATGAGTGGCTCAAATCGTTATCTCTTTGTGTTCCTGTTGATACACTTGAAGGTTTGACGCTGACCGGGCCGGAATTATTCACTTCTATGTCCACACTTAACGATCAACAGCTCGGCGGGGTCCTGATGAAGATCGTACAGGAAATTGTGTTTGGTGTTGTCCTTTTCAATTTGTTCTTCCAGTGGTATAGGAAGGACCAGGAGCAGCAAGAGAAGCTCTCCTATGATCCAATGTCAGAGTCGACTCTGCCTGAGCAATAAAAAGGATACGGGGATATCGTCGAATGCCGTTATTCCTGTATGTACATAGTTTTCATTTAATCTGATCCTGTAGCAGAAAGGTTTTATGTCAACAGTCAAAAACACTTGATAGAATTTTTTAGAAAAGAGAGGAAACGAGATGGATTTACCTATTTTACCTACCATTAGCACGAGCTTTATCGTGTTGAGTGCTGTCACTGTTGCGATAGGATGGTGGCAGATTAAACAGAGGAAGATCGAACAGCATCAGAAAACGATGACACTTGCGGGAATCTTTGCCCTTATCTTTTTCGTTATCTATTTAAGCAGGACGATCTTTGTCGGGAACACCTCATTCGGTGGGCCCGATGACATCAAGGTTTATTATACGATTTTCCTGGTCTTTCATATCACTTTAGCTACAACAGGTGCCGTATTTGGCATTTTAAGCCTCTGGACAGGTTATAAAGACCAACTGAAGAGGCACCGCAAGCTTGGGCCGATAACGAGCTTTATATGGTTTTTCACGGCCATCACAGGCGTTGCAGTCTATCTGCTTCTTTACGTTTTCTATAAGGGTGGAGAAACGACATCCGTCATCAGGGCCATCCTGGGCTATTAAACAAAAAACCATTATGTGTATTCACACATAATGGTTTTTTGTTTTTGAAGAAGGAGTTTAAAAAAAGGCCAAATCCCCAACGAGTGGGATTTGGCCTTTTACAGTTTGAAATTGGTTTTTATGATACCCGCTTCTTTTGCTGAGTTAAACACAATGAGTAAGAGTGGACCGATGATGAATCCTAATACGCCAAAAAGCTTCAGGCCGAGGTACATGGCAATCAGTGTAGCAAGGGGAGACAATCCGATATGGCTACCCATCACTTTTGGTTCAACGGTTCTTCTGATGATCAACAGTATGGCGGCCAATACGGCTAATTGGGTTCCCAGGGCGATATTTCCGGCCAACAGATGGAAGATGGCCCAAGGAGCCAGAACTACTATGGACCCGATCAGTGGAATGAAATCAATCACCCAAATGATGATCGACATCACAATTGCCACCTCGGGAGCTATGAAAAGAAGTCCGATCAAGGAAACGATAAAAATAATGATACTGACCAGAAATTGCGCTTTAAAGAATCCAAAAATGACATAGGTGAGCCTTGACGTCATGAAGGTAACCTTTTCCGCTGTTTTTTCTGTCAGGTGACCGTAAATGGATTTCTTGATTCGGGGTAAATCCAGCATGAAAAGAAATAGAGCGATCAAGTAAACTAGAAAGCTTACCAGATAATTTGGGATATAAGATAAAAAAAGGCTTATTCTTTCAATGTTGAATGAATTAAGGATCTTTGTTTTCCCGCTGTTTAAAAAGCTCTGAACGTCTTCGCTGAAGCTCTTCACCAGTTCATCGGGAAGGTCCTCGGTTGCATTCAGCAATCGGTCTTCATAATCCAGCCAGATATCGCTTAACTGATTAACGTATTTTGGAGCATCTTCGATAAGCTTAATTCCTTCACCAACCACTTTAGTGGTGACGAAAAACGAGGAGACGCTAATAAGTAGTAAAAACAAAATAAAAACGGAAAGAACCGCGAATCTGCGTTTTGTTGAAAAGCGTTTTTGAATAAAACCTACGGCAGGTTCCAGAAAAAGAGCGGTGATGATCGCAGTGATCAAGGTGACGGAAACAGGCAGGATAAAAAATGCGATTAATGCTATCAGTAAGATGATCATCGAGATCATTAATACTTTTTTAGTGAAAAACTTGGACAATTGTGTACCCCTTTCTAACAGGAACCTCTTACTATTATTATATTAGAGTCAGAGAAGAATGAACAGTGGGAAGAAAGTGAAATTTTGAAGGTTTTGTATCCATTTATTCATGGCATATAGTGCTTGGAGGAGCATAGAGAAAAGACTGTCTGTAAGACAGACAGTCTTTTTTTAAAAGGAGTGCATTACCATGCAAAGTTGGTTGCGTCTTTCTTAACATCCGCCAATACCTTTTCACAAGAAGTGATAAGGTGTTTAGGGAATTCTTCACCTTCACCATACTCCACACCATGGGGGTAATAATGTTTCCCGAGCAGCGGGGTCATCAATTGGATGACGGCGTCGTGCTTACCGATGTCTCCTTCGACGGCAAGACCCTGGATCCGTAGATAGAAAATGCCTTCTCTGATTTCGAATTTACGGTCATAGGTCACCCGCTCGTAATCCCATTGGCCTGCACGGACCAGTCCATGAGATTCCATGATTTCGTCCAAACGGTTTAAATCGACTTTTAAGCTTTCAAATTCAGTTGCTTCAAAACGCATAATATTTTCCTCCTATATTGGCTTGCATGAGGACATCCGAGGTTCCGTCACCCCCATGCTGTCCGTATGGTAGAAGCATTCATATCGGTGTATGTACATGATACTAAATGCGGTAATTCTCATTCTTAATAATAGTGGAAAAAACTATATCTTGCAATGTCTTGAATCGTTTGAATTAGGCGATTTTTTTAAAAGGTGAATATCATTTATGAGAAAGCTGAAAAATAGAAGAGAAATGCTCATTGCAGGAGGAGGATCAAGATGACCAATCTTAAGGATATTATGACCAAGGATGTTGAGACATGTTCACTATTAGACAATGTCTATGAGGTCGCACTTAAAATGAAAGAACATAATATTGGATCTATCCCCATTGTGGATGGAGACAAAATCGTGGGAGTCATGACAGACAGGGACATTGTCCTACGCTGTATCGCTGAAAAGCATCCGGCTTCCTCAAAGGTTGAGGATATTATGAGTAAGCACCTAATTACCGCTACACCTGAAACTTCGGCTGAGGAAGCTGCCCATATCATGGCTGAAAATCAGATCAGGAGGCTTCCCATCGTAGAAGGTGAGCATTTGGTAGGTATGATTTCCTTAGGAGATCTTGCAATCAGGGAATCGTTGGGTAAGCAGGCTTATGTGGCACTGGAGAATATCTCGGAATCCAACTTCAGGAATAAACCATTTTAATCATTAAGGGATGATCATCTGATAAGACATGATCATCCCCTTTTTTGTAGGGATGATGAGTGTGGGAGAGTGCGTCAGTTTTAGAACGAAGGAAAATATGCTATCCTTTAGTATATACATAATTTTTAGAATCAATTTAGTGGTATAATATATCTAGAAACGGTGGTAAATTCTTCACCTGAGGAAGTAGAGAGGAGGGAAAATTCTGAGAACGGTTTTGCGTATTTTGATCATCCTTGTCATTATTTTAATTATTGGTATTTATCAAGGTCAAAAGCAGGAAAACGAACCTTTAAAAGGCCCAGAAACCCAAACTCTTAAGGAAAACAAAGATAACCAATTGAATCAAACAATCGAAACACCCGGGGAAAGACCAACTTCCGGTTTATCCACATGGATAGGAAAAGACACGAAAAAGGTAAAGGAAGCTTTTGGAGAACCCAAAAGAGTCGAACCAAGTTCCTATGGTTATGAATGGTGGGTCTACCCGATTTCGAATAAACAATACATACAAATGGGCGTTATGAATCAAAAAGTGGTCACCCTCTATGCAATAGGGAATCAAGTGGATGTGGCCCCTTATAAGCTTGGTCAACGCTTGGAGGACATATATCGGTTTACCATAGTCGATTCCGAAATTGTAGTAAACGACGATACAGGCTCCTATCAATTTGAATTGAACGAAGAAGATTTAAATACCCGTCTCTTAGTACCACTCGGAAAAATCTATGCTCAGCTTTATCTGGATAAATTCTCAGGCAGGCTGACGAGCATCCGCTTTCTGGATGGACCGACACTGATCGAAATGCATCCATATGAAATGATGTATCGAGGTGAATTGGCTGAGGAAGTGGAGCCGAGTGAAGATGAGTGGGATAAGGTGAACACTGCCAGTGAACAACAGATATTTGACATTACAAATGTCATCAGACATCAGTTCGATGAAGGCACTCTCGAGTGGGATGAGGAAACGGCCCAGGTAGCGAGAGGACACAGTAAAGAAATGTATGAAGAGGATTACTTCTCCCATGACTCACCCACCCTTGGGGATCTGTCTCAACGTCTCGATCAGGAAGGTGTACGGTTTAAGACAGCGGGGGAAAACATTGCATCTCAGTATACGGATGCCCCCGAAGCCGTGCATGGCTGGCTCAATTCGGACGGCCACCGTAAGATTCTTTTGGAGCAGAATTTTACGCATCTTGGCGTAGGGGTATACAAACGATTCTATACCCAGAATTTCATTGAGAAAATGGAAGTTGAAGAATAATAAAGGCGGATCCCCAGAGACAATCTGTGGAATCCGCCTATTTGTTCATTGCTTCTTTTTGAATATAAAAAAGGAACCTGTAGAGTGTGCCACGATCTTACCTTCGGAACTTACAACCTTTCCGTCCACTACAATCGTCTTGCTTCCGTGGTGAACGACTGTCGCATGAGCAGTTAGGCGTTCACCCACACCGGGTGCCAGATAATGAACATTTAAATTTGTCGTTACAGCTCCGTATCCTTCGGGAAGCATCATATTCGCCAAGGTTCCCATTGCTGTATCCACGAGGGTAGCCGTTACACCCCCGTGCACGATCTCCAGGGAATTATGGGTAACGGGAGTAATCGGAAGGCTCACAGTGAAGTTTCCGTCCTCCATTTCCCCGTCCATACCGAAAATCCCGCCAATAATCGATTCATTTTTTCTTTTTTTCTTACGCTGTATTCCTTCGAGCAACTGTTTCACAATCAGGAGGTCGTCATCAGTAGCTCCTGCCAAACATTCATTGAATAATTTTTGTACCTGTTCTTTCATTCTCATACATCCTTTTTTAGTATTCATGGCCTTCTACAACCTGTTGGGTAAACGGTTGCGCCAATATACATGTAAATATTACTACAAAAAGGAATGTATCACCATTCTTTTCATTTCTTCATAAAGTGTAATAGGTAGATGCCTGTAATGGAGGTGTTCATAAAATGGGAAAATCATTGCATCCTAAAGTCAAAGAATTTAAAGGGTTTGTGAAAAAACACCCGAAAATCGTTAAAGAGGTCCGGAATGGCGATGCCAATTGGCAAGATCTCTTTGAAGACTGGTATTTGCTTGGGGAAGATGACACCAGATGGGATAAGTACAAAGACGAAGCAGCAAAAGAAAAGCCCTCAACGAATACGGAAAGCAAGGGGGGATGGATGGATCAAGTGGGAGAAATGGTGAAGAAAATGGACGCAAATCAGTTGCAGCAGCATATTAACAGCTTAAGTGAAGCACTTGGGGCCGTCCAGGGAGTACTCAGCCAGTTTCAATCCGGAAACGCCAGGGGATCAGGGACCGCGACCAAGACGGAAGCTCCAGCCAAACCTTCCCATCCCTTCTCTTTCCGAAAAGATTAGGGGGTAGACATATTGAGACCAGACATTATTGAATATATTTATGCTAAAGAAGATTTGAAGTTATTCCTGAGGGATCAACCCCAGTGGTACCGTACCCTTTCCAGGAATCCCAACGAATTGGAAAAATTCGAGATTGCATCCATTAATCATTTTCAGAAAACCATCCCCCATCGGGTGCAGAAATTCTCCAATGGAGTCCAAATGGCTTCCATGATGATCAGTATGTTCCAATCCATGAATAGTGCCGATAATTAAGGTGCTATTTTTTTTGCAATCAGCACACACTCACTCCATTCATTATTTTGAGTAGAAATTGCTTTGGTTGGGCAACGCTATAGGTAAGGAGTGGTGTAGACGATGAAAAAAATGATGCTGTTAACCATTGGTTCACTGATTTTATTAAGCGGCTGCAAAGAAAAGATGCCTGAACCGGAAAGCTTTACGTTCACTAAAAAAGTGGAAGCTGCCAATTCGGGGCAACAAGCGCTTTCCATTAAACATATGGTTCAAGGCAGTCAAGTGTATATAGAGTGCATCGTGCCTGGTGTTACCTTTACTTCAGAAAAAAAGGGAGCTAAAAAGGGGAAAATTGTCGTTCGATCAGGGACAGGGAATTTGTATAAGGAATATCATACGGCCGCTTTCGTTGTAAAAGGATTGCCCAAAGGTGTCCACCTTCTGGACGTCGAAATCGTAGGGAAGAATAACAAGTCACTGGGGATGAAAAAACAATTTTATGTAACGATTCAATAATCCCAGGTATAGGTATACCGTCCGCGAACATTTGCGGCGGTATTTTTTTGTTTGCAATTCAAGTCATAAGTGGATGAATCAGAAAATTACCGTCTGCCTATTCGCTTCCTTCTGTGAAACATGTTAAAATATCGTTACGGAGGTGGGCACTATGCTTGCTACTATAGAAAGAATGGAAATATTGGATTCAGCTGACGAATTATCTCAGTGGATTTTAGAATCCGATGTGGCAGAAAATTATCGTAAGTCTTTATATAAACTTCGCAATAACTCTGAAACTCAACGAAAGGTACAAACCTTTTCCCGAATGAAAGAGAGTTACGAAGAAGTACAGCGCTTCGGCCGGTATCATCCGGACTACAAAACCATCATGAAAGAAATCCGCGAAGTAAAGAGAGAAATGGATCTTGATGAGAATGTGGCAGAATTCCGCAGAGCCGAAAACGAGCTGCAGGATCTCCTTGATCAGGTGAGCCTGTTGATTGGTCATTCAGTTTCTAAAAATGTAAAGGTTCCTTCAGGGAATCCATTCTTCTCAAGCGGAGGATCATGCGGGGGAGGCTGTGGTTCAGGTGGAAGTTGCGGTTGTTCAGCGTGAATCATACGAAAGAAGAGCGGATGTCCCGCTCTTCTTTTTTTGAATGGAGCAAAACCTACTGTTTTAGGCGGACACAATCCACACAGAGGTTGCCGCAGCAAAACATTTTTTCCTGGGGGACATAGAACCGGTGGCGATAAACGTATAGAGATCCTTCTTCTCTGAAAAAAATGGTATCAGAGTGCAGTCTCTTTCCCCGCATCGCCTTAGCCGACCATTTCTTAATGAAGTACTCGATCTCATTTTTCTCTTTCACGGAGCGAATATAGATGAAGGGAATACCTGCGCTCCATTTGACATATGCTTCTTCGATCCCTTCCTCCCCCATTAGGTGTTCGATGAAATAGTCCCAAATCACGTTTAAATCCATGGAGGCCCTCCGTTCTCTATTTTAGTATATAGTATTCACTATACGCTCTATTTAAAAGTTTTCGTATTGCTTCCGCCCACAAGATTATGCTAGACTTAAAAAAAAGTGATTCCTAGAGGGGAAACTATATGCTAACAGAAAGACAAGGTTTAGTTGTTTGGTTACATAGTTTGAAGCATGCCAAGTCCCTTAGACGATTTGGGAATGTCCACTATGTATCGAAGAAAATGAAATATGTTGTGTTATATTGTAATCAGGATGAAATTGACTCTGTGATGGATAGAATCTCTACATATTCTTATGTGAAAAGAGTAGATCCTTCCTTTAAACCCTTCATTAAGTCCGTTTTTGAAAATTCCCGACCGGATAAAGCGAAGGAATATGATTACAAGATGGGATTTTAAAGATGGCTGCCAAATAATGTTATTTTGGCAGCTTTTTTCATTGGAATGAATATCACACCCTGGCCGGGGGCGATTATTGTAAAGGCAGTATGTAATGATTTAACCGCAATATCGCAATCAGGTGCTGATAATACAGGGCATTTTCGGGAAATAGGGTGGAGGGCTTTACATCCATCTGGATGATGGCTTTGTCAAGCTTACCGGCCGTTTCCTCAAATAATGAGTAGCGCTGGTTTGGTGTGATATTCGGGTTTGGAATTCCCTCTCTGCACACATAGATGGCTTGGAATTTCCCTTGTTCTGTCGGTTTCATCACTAGAGCCAAAGAGGTTACAGCGCGATCTTTCACGATCGTATGGAATGCCATCATATGCTGTAAACGTTCTTTATTGGCTGTTGCAAGCTCCATAAGTTCATAAATATCAGAATATCCTTCTCCTAATTCAATAAATCGTTGAATCATTGTTTTATTCCCCTTTTCCTACCGAGTTAATCAATTCCTTATTATTTCAAACATCCACCCATAAGTAAAGATTCTAAAATACCTCACATGGATTATTGGATCATATGATTATGCCTTTTGTGGAAATATTGGTCATTTCACAAAAATGTGCCACTATTCTCCTTTTACTTCTGCTATTCTTGAAGTAGCAAACGGAGTGAAGGGGTATGGTATGAAACGTTTTTTAATTACATTCGGTTTATTGCTGATTTTTATAAGTTCTGGCCTCCTATTCTTCCAATGGTTGGGCTTCACGACTGAAAGTGCCGGGGAAGCGGGTGGAGTCGAGGTGAATCAATCTTATTCCATCATCCATCAGGACGGACGGTTTAATGTTACCCAGACGCTCCGCTTAGAAGCACCGGTCACTGCTCCCATGACGATTCGATGGCCGGAGGGGTCTGAGGACTTTACCTGTAAGGATGATAAAGAAAAGAGTTGTTTGACGAAAGAAAACGGTGAATTCTATGTGAACTCCACCTATCCTGATCTCCGGGAAATCACCATCACCTATTCTTTAAAGCAGTCGACTGAAGCTGAAACTGTACTATTAAAGAACTGGTACCCTGTCCTTTCTGATATTTCAACGGTGAATACAGATATTCAGTTAACGGAAAAGAGTCTTAGGAACGGAAAATGGATAGCAGGGTATCAATCTTCAAGTCATAAGAAACTGGATTATATCGATTATTATTTTTTCAGTGGACACGGTGAACCGTCAGATTTAGTGTGGACGAAAGAAGCGTGGAAAGAGAAAAAGTCTTCAGCTGTAAGAGTGTTGACTGAGGAAGGGGAATCGGCCGGATTTGATAAACTGGGTCCATTTGAATCACATACCGGTTTCGTGACCATCATCCTGACAAAAAAAATCAAACCTTTTCAATCTCCCCATCTGATCGTGATGAATGATGCATCCGGCGAGCAGTTGAAAGGGATCAGGCAAAGTTTGATGTATCAAACATTGTCGGCAAAAGATGAGGATGGATGGTTGAAGGAATTGGTTGTCGGTATTCTTTTTAATGAACCCCCCTATAACGCCAAACCGGCATGGATATATCAGCAGTTGAAAGAAGGTCTGAGTCCCGCTGAGTGGGAGGATCTGAGACAAAAGGTCAAGGGTCAACCGGTGGACCGGGTCATGCTCGATGACGCAGTGAGCAGAGTGACAGGTTTCACCTCTTCTTTTTTCAGTGAAAGGTTGAAAGGGAAAGAGAAGCCTCTGCTTATTCTTAAGGCAAATAAGCCTATTATGATCAACCGGAAACCAGGTCAGCTGTCTTATATTTCCTTTAAACAAAAGAAATTCATCCAGTTCCCCGAAACAGTCAAGGCTTTGGGTCTTGAAGTGAAGGAGCTCGGGCCCGGTGTATACTTCACTGCGATAAATGGGAATACATTGAGGTTCTATGTAAACGAAGACTACTTTATTTATAATGAAGAGAATTACGGTTTACTCATAAAGCCGGTCCAAACGGTAGGGGACACCGTCTATATGGATGTCGACTGGTTTGAGAAATTGTTCAATGTGGAAGTCATAGAAAAGGAAAACAGTATCGAGATTTTAAAAGAAATGTAAAAAGCCCTGCAGAACTTTCTGCAGGGTCCTTCTATATCCATCTCTGGAAAGAAGGCAAAGGGAGAGGAGAAACCGGAGGAAGAACTTATGGGGAATCGTAAGTCTTCTCCGCGGTTGGCAACAACATCAGTTAGGATGCTGTTACCTTCATTATCACCCAACTAAATGATTTTATACCTATTTGGAACAAATTTAGGATGTGGCGATATATGTCGGGATATGATAGGATAGGGAAGAAAAAATACATATATGGTGGATGATTATGAGAGTCATATCAGGTACATTAAAGGGCAGGCCATTGAAGGCTGTTCCGGGGAGTGGAACCCGGCCCACTACAGATAAGGTGAAAGAATCGATATTTAATATGTTAGGTCCCTATTTTGAAGGCGGGGAAGGGTTGGATTTGTTTGCAGGAAGCGGTGGACTGGGCATTGAGGCGTTAAGTCGCGGACTTGATTCCGTCATTTTTGTTGACAGGGATCAAAAGGCATTTCAAACCATAAAAGCCAATCTTAAAGACTGTGATTTGCTGGAGCAAAGTGAGGTTTACCGTAATGAAGCCACTAGAGCGTTAAAGGCGATATTAAAAAGAGGAATAGTCTTTGACTATATCTTTCTTGACCCCCCTTATAAACAGCAAAAGCTCCAGCAACTCCTGGAATTCATCGATGAACACAACCTTCTAAATGAAAGCGGTTACGTCATGTGTGAACATGGATCGGAAATCACGTTGGAAGATAGAACGGGAAGATTGAAGAAGGTAAGGGAAGAAACGTATGGAATCATCCGAATCTCCATTTTTTCAAAGGGATGAATGGTGGAAGAATAAGATAAAAGCCAGGAGGTAACACAATGCCAAGTATAGCAGTTTGTCCGGGAAGCTTCGATCCCATTACATATGGGCATCTGGATATTATTACACGGGGTGCCAAAGTGTTTGACGAGATTTACGTAGTAGTATTAAATAACTCTTCCAAGAAACCACTTTTTTCGGTAGAGGAAAGAATTGAATTGATCCGGGAAGTCACCAGGGACATACCAAATGTGGTAGTCGATTCATTTCAGGGCTTATTGGTGGATTATGCCAAGAATGTTAACGCGAAAGCGATCATCAGGGGATTGCGCGCGGTATCAGACTTTGAATATGAAATGCAGATCACGTCCATGAACCGGGTGCTTGACGATGAGATCGAGACGTTTTTCATCATGACGAATAATCAGTATTCGTTCTTAAGCTCAAGTATTGTGAAAGAAGTGGCTAAATACGGAGGCGATATCTCTGAGCTCGTACCTAAGCGTGTAGAAGAATCGTTAAAGAAGAAATATCAAAGGTAATAAATTAACAGGGCTGATCCAACTGTGTGACCTTGCCTTATCACTTCTGTGACAAGGGTGTTGGTCTATGTGGATCAACCCTGTTTTTTTTATTTATGCGCGTGTTCTCATCGTATAGAGGATCATATACACGACGAGACTGGAAATTGTAATAACGGGACCCGCTGTCTTGAACCAAAAAAGCATGTCGGTCCAAAATGCGTCATTGTGCCTGGCGAATACGGGGATGGCATTGGAAAGCTGTTCATCTGAAAATCGCTTATAAATGGGTTTCCAAATGATGATGGTGGTGACCGATGCTGCCAGTCCGTGAACCAGGCGTGCATAGAAGAAAGGCTTAAAACGTATATCCGTCTCTGCCAGGATACTTGCCACCTGTGCCTGGACGCTGAATCCGCTGAAGCCTAAGATGAAGCTTGTGATAATCGCTTGGTGAAGGAGAGTTGCTTCCGTTACCCCACTTGTCAGCTTGGATCCTAATGTAATTTCGAACATCCCTGAGATAAAAGGAATGCTTAACTGATCCGGTAATTGAAGCAGCAGGAACAAAGCCGATAAGCCTTCTGCAAAAAAGGTCGTGATATTCAGATGGTACAGCATTTTATTAATAACGGAAAACAGGATGATGAATCCACCTATCATCAATAAGGTCTGGATAGAAGAAGTGACGGCATCTCCCAGCAGTTTACCGATGGGCCGCTTGTCCTGTAGTCTTGTCTCGTGAAGGGCCGTGAAGGCTTCCTTGAGGATGAATCCATTTTTCCCGGATGTGGCAACATTCTTCCTGCTTTCTTCGTTTTCTTTTCCACCATAGAACCTCATGACGACCCCGACGCAAATGTTACCGATATAATGAGCGGCAGCCAAGACGATGCCAAGTGTGGCGTTTTGGAAAAAACCCACCGATACAGCCCCGAATATGAATAGAGGGTTGGAGGAGTTAGTGAACGAAACGAGCCGTTCGGCTTCCAATTTCGTAATTTGTTCTTCCTGGCGCAATCGAGCCGTCAATTTAGCCCCTGCAGGAAATCCCGATGCCATTCCCATCGCCCACACAAACCCGCCAACACCAGGGACTCGGAATAAAGGCCTCATCAAAGGCTCGAGCATCACGCCTATGAACCGGACGACTCCAAACCCGATCAACATTTCAGATACGATAAAAAAAGGCAGCAAAGATGGAAAGACGATTTCCCACCACATATCCAGGCCCCTGATGGATGCTTCAAGTGATTCCCCGGGCATCAGGATGAGAGATGTGGCAAATACCGTCACACTTATGGATAAAGCCAAGGTCTTGATTTTAGATTTGTACAACCGGACTTCCTCCCCTAAGAAAATAGTTCCTTCTATCTCAATTCCTTGTGAAACGGAAAAAGAATGATAAAATGAGATTAATTCAACTTGTCCTCATATTATTCAATATACTCATACATAATCGAAATAGACCATATGATGAATAGACCGATGACTCGGGAAAAGGGGGAAGGGCATGGATAGACCAAAAATTGGATTAGCCCTCGGCTCGGGTGGCGCAAGGGGATTTGCCCATTTAGGTGTATTGAAGGCGTTTGATGACGCGAAGATTCCGATTGATATGATAGCAGGCAGCAGCATGGGGGCGCTTGTTGGCTGTTTCTATGGAGTGGGTCACAAGATGGAAGACCTATACAAGCTTTCCACCACCTTCAGAAGAAAGTATTATTTAGACTTTACCGTTCCGAAGATGGGCTTTATTTCGGGTAAAAGAATAAAAGAATTCATACAGCTCTTCACTCATAATAAAAATATTGAGGATTTGAATATTCCTGTCAGCGTGGTGGCGACAGACATTACGAATGGGGAAAAAGTCATCTTTACCACCGGCCCCATTTCAAGTGCTGTACGGGCGAGCATTGCCATACCCGGCATCTTTGTACCTGAGAGAATAAATGGCCGTCTCTTGGTGGACGGAGGCGTGATCGACCGAGTCCCCGTTTCCGTCGTGAAGGAAATGGGGGCCGATATCGTCATAGGGGTCGATGTCTCCCACGTAAAACGAAATGCAGAAATCACCACTATTTATGATGTGATCATGCAAAGCATCGATATCCTTCAATTGGAGATTGTTGCTCACCGGGAATTCGCCTCGGACTTCATGATCAGACCGCATGTGGAAATGTATAGCACGAGAGCCTTTAAAAACATCGAAGAAATCATCGATATGGGGGAAGAAGAAGCGAAGAAGGTTATTCCTTCGATACAGGATGCCCTAGACAATTGGAAGGAGTAAAGGCTATGAAAACGAAAACGTTAATAAGAACCTTGGTCATCATGACCATCATCATGGTTGCCGGTTCTTTTTATTATCTTCCATTCTACGTAACGAAACCTGGAAGTGCACATGAACTGGATCCGATCGTCCATGTCAAGAATGGGGACCAGGATGATGGGGAACTGATGCTGACCACCGTCAGAATGGGAAGGGCGAATATTTATGCTTATCTCATGGCGAGTATAAGGAAATATGAATATATCTTTCCCGTCGAGGAAATCAGGAGTCCGCATGAAAGTGATGAAGAATACAATCTTCGTCAACTTCAGCTCATGAATAACTCCCAAAGCCATGCCATCGAAGTGGCGTATACAAAAGCAGGGAAATCTTTCGAATATAACTATAAAGGAATTTATGTATTAAGTATCTATCCGTCCATGCCTGCTGAAGAGGTTCTAAAACCTGGTGACCGGATCACGGCCATCGATGGTCAAACATTTCAGTCCTCACAGGAATTCATCGACTATGTAAGCGGGAAGACAAAAGGGGATAAAGTAGACATCACGTACGTCAGGGATAACAAAAAGAAGGTGGAAAGTATCCCGCTTGAAGCATTTCCCGATATGCCTGATAAAATTGGTCTGGGCATCACCTTAAGTGACGATAAAGAAATCATCACTGACCCCCCTGTGGAGCTTGATACCGAGGAAATAGGAGGACCTTCCGCCGGCTTGATTTTCAGCTTGGAAATCTATGATCAATTAATCGAGGAAAGCCTTGCAAAAGGTCACAGGATCGCTGGTACCGGCACGATCTCTGAAGATGGGGAAGTCGGACGCATCGGCGGCATCGAGCAGAAGATCATTGCGGCTGACAAAGCGGGAGCGGAATATTTCCTTGCACCTGATGAAACCATCACGAAGGAAATGAAGAAAAAATATCCCGACCTTGAATCGAACTATATCGCTGCGAAGAGAACGGCAGAAGATATTGGTACGGATATGAAAGTGATACCCGTCAAAACATTTGATGAGGCACTTTCCTTCCTGCAATCGATTGGAAAATAAACAAAGAGGCTGCCTTCGAAACCGGGGGAGCCTCTTTGTTTATTGTTTGACTAAATCATGATGGGCGGCTGAGACCACTCCTGTCGAAGTAATCGTTTTCGTGCCGCAGGATCCTTTAAGCCTAATGCATAGATCTCTGCCGCTTTGACATCTAATTGTACAGCCTGTTGGTCCGCGCTTGAAAGCTTACTGATCAAAGGGAGGGGCAGGTTCTTTTTCCGGGAATGGATAAACTCCCTCCCTCTCTCATTCATACCGAGAAGACGGATATAATCCGGGTAGAGATGCCTGCTCTTCATTTCCTGTTTATGTGTATCGGTCAATATATGAAGGAGCATTCTTTGAAGGCGTGTCCATGTGTATCGCTTCGTCTTCAGCTTTGTCATGAATTCCCCAAAGGAAAGGGAGGATTTTGCAAACTCCACCATCCTGTTTTCTATTCCTTCTTCTATTTCATATAGATCCTTCAGCGTGTTTTTAGGAGAGGAAAGAAGCTTGTATTGAAGCAATGTCCAATAATTCTCCCATCTGTGAAATCCACCATACTCTTTTTTGTACCTGTACAATTCCTCCACAGAACTCTCCGGAAGGTAAGAGGCAATCTCCTGCTGCTCTCCGTTGTTGAATATACTTTTTCGAATGCTGGTCGCACTGGCGATCGAAGGGGATGAAAAATGCTCATCATGGTATCCGGCTGATTCCCGCGTGATGGTATACGCCTTCATTGATGAAGAAAGCTGGTCCCTTGCCTCCATATAGTGAAAACCCAGTATATTGTTTGGCTTACTTAGGTCGATGACTGAATCCTCATTCCCCAATTTCTGAAATGCACCGGCGAGCGCGGAAGGATAGCTCATCCCTTCCTGGATAAATTCTTTTATGTACCTGTTATATGGTTCCTGATGGTTTTGAATGAACGATATCGTATCTCCGAAGGCATCAATATTTCCATCTTCGCTTCCAAAGCAAAAGCTCTCACAGCCAAAACGGTCAAGTAGTGAAATGGCTCCCCTTGAAAAAATTTCAGCATGCTGTGTCGCAAAGCTATAAGGAAGCTCTATGACAATGTCCACTCCTGCCTCCAAAGCCATTTTGGTACGGGCCCATTTGGAAACGAGTGCTGGCTCCCCCCGTTGCAGGAAGTGACCACTCATCACGGCGACTACAATATCTGCGCCTGTCGCGGACCGCGTTTCCCTCAAATGATGTAAATGTCCGTTATGAAAAGGATTATACTCTACTACTACCCCTGTAGCCCTCATCAAACCCCACATCCTTTCTACAATCCTCAAATACTTCTACCATGTTCATTATATAAGGAAATGATATAGATTCTCTCTTTTTTTGAAAGAACCATAACAATTATTATAAAATATTTGAAAGACGTTATATTTAAACGTTATAATTACAACACTATGGTTGTAAAGAGTGTAAAGAAAAAATATTGACAAACGGTATTATGAAAGCTATAATTACCTTTGTTGCCTTGAGGTGATGACATTGAAATGGTCAATAATACAATTACAAAAATTTAGAGACAAGGGACTTTCCATAGACGAAACGATTAATTTGGACGAACTGAAAGAAATCGATCCCCAAATTATTGAAGTCTCACCTATTCGAGTGTCTGGAAAAGCGGATATCGGTTCAAACCGAATCACCTTCCATCTTCATATAGAAGGAAAGTTAGTATTACCTTGCTCAAGAACCCTTGTGGATGTTGATTTACCAGTTGACATCAATACGATTGAGACGTATCTTCTAAATGAGGCTGATTATGATCAGTATGAGGAAGAGGAAGTACATCGTATCCAAGGTGATGTTATTGATTTAAAACCGGCTATCAGAGAATTGCTGCTACTTGAGATTCCGATGCAAGTAATCAGTGATGAAGCGAGAGAACAAGATGAGATGCCTTCCGGAAAGAACTGGGAAGTGATGACGGAAGAACAAGCTCATCAGGTCGAACAAGAGGAAGAGAAGAAAGTGGATCCTCGACTCGCTGACTTAGCTAAACTTCTTGATCAAAACAAGAACTCTTAAAAGCGAAGTACCAGCTCGACTGGCTTCATAATGAGTATGAATCTCTTTTAAGGAGGTGGGAAGAATGGCAGTACCTTTTAGAAGAACATCTAAAACAGCAAAAAGACAACGTCGTACACACTTCAAACTACGTGTACCTGGTATGGTAGCATGCCCGAACTGTGGTGAAATGAAACTAGCACACCGTGTTTGTAAAGAGTGCGGAACGTATAAAGGAAAAGAAGTTGTAAACAAATAATCGTTTACCACTGCAAAAAAGCGTGAAGAGACCATGGCTCTTCACGCTTTTTTTGTCATTCCGAGGAGAAAGGTCTGTTCATCCCGATCAGAAAACCATACACTGTAAGTAAAATAGGAGGGGGTTATAGAATTGGGACAATATCTAATACATATGAACGATGAAGGTATATTGAAGTTCATCATTAACCGGCCTGAGAAGCGAAATGCAGTGAGTTATGAAGTTATGGACGGACTTGAGAGGGCACTGGAAGAAAGTGTCCAAAACGATCATGTGAAAGCCCTGATGATAACAGGAAGCGGTGATCATGCTTTCTGTTCCGGGGGGGATCTGTCACAGTTTCATAGTCTTAAAACGGAAAGTGAAAGCTATGAAATGCTCAGTAAAATGGGAGGGCTTCTGACAAGACTGGCCTTTCTGCCGAAACCTACGATAGCCTTCATTAATGGGACTGCGATTGGAGGGGGATGCGAGATCGCCACTGCATGTGACTTCAGGGTATCGAAAAAAACGGCAAAAATGGGGTTCGTCCAAGGGAATCTTGCCATCACCACCGGATGGGGAGGAGGGACCCTGCTTTTGGAGAGGCTACCTGCGTCCAGTGCCCTTTCGCTTTTGATGACAGCGCGTGTCGAAGGAGCCGAAGTCCTTTATGAAATGGGGTTTATCGATGAGCTGGTGGATGACATCGTACCATTGCATGATATTCCGCTTATTCAAATGATCTCATCAAAATCTGCAGGTGTCCTGAAGGCCTATAAGCATCAACTTCTTACGAAATGGGATAAGGAAAGAATAGAAAAGAATATTTTAGAAGAAATTAAACAATGCTCCAAGCTCTGGGCTCGTGACGAACACCACGATGCCGTGGATACATTCCTTTCCAACTAAATACGATTGAACCATAAGGAACAGAGGTCAGCATCTGTTCCTTTTTTTATGCTGTAAAAATAATGGTGTTGATTCTATCTTCTCTAGCAAGAGCATATGTATGGAGAAACGGATTAAACAGGGGGGATGGAAATGTCTTCAAATAGACAGGATGCTTGGAGCCAGGATGAAGATGTATTGTTAGCGGAAGTGGTTTTGCGCCATATCCGTGAAGGTGGTACGCAGCTGCAAGCGTTTGAAGAAGTAGGAAAAAAACTATCAAGAACATCAGCGGCATGCGGCTTTCGCTGGAACTCGTTTGTTCGTAAACAATATAAATCCGGAATTGAACTTGCAAAAAAACAGAGGAAGCACTCCAAGAAGCACTCTCAGGTCATCAAAACTTTGGAAAATCAAAAGGAAGTACCTAAAGAAGACAGTACACCGGCTCTCTCAACTGCGGCTCCTGAAGCATTTTCAATGGGAGGTATGATCCAGTACCTCCAAAAAGCTGAAGAAGCCATACAAAATGAAGAGAAAGTAAGGAATGAAAACAGCCAGCTGCTCGAACAAATCTCAAAACTGGAAGAAAAGCTTAAGGGAGCAGAATCGGAATTAAAAGACTATGAAGAAAAATTCACCCTCCTTGAAGAAGATCACAAATCTTTATTAGCCATCTTTGAAAAAGCGAGGAAAATGGCGCTATTGCAGGGAAACGAAGACAAAGTGAAATTCCAGATGGATAAAAACGGGAATTTGCAAAGGTTGAATAAATGAATACAGAAAAAAGGCTGACTCATAGATCAATGAGCAAGCCTTTTTTAGTGTGTTAACTTATTTTTTGTTCTTTGACTCCTTCAGGGAACCATACGTAAGGATTCTCCCCGAGATCTCTTTCTACTTCATACGTAACGGCTTCAAAGCCCATCTTTTCCCAGAATCCTTGTGATTTGATGCGGGAATTGGTCTTGATCGGTAAACCAAAGTTCTTGGCGAATTCCACCAGTTCTTTTCCGTAATGTTTGTTCTGATATTTTGGCAATACTTCAAGCTTCCAGAGCTCCAGGTAATCCTGCGGTGGATCGAAGTATTGATCGAAACGGGCATTGCGCTGGTAAAGGCTCATTCTGGCAACCAGGGTATCGCCGAAATAAATTCCGTAAAATGGAGATTCGCTATCGTTTTCGATAATATTCGCCTGCAAGTCCTCAAGCATCGATAATTCCTGGACACCATATTCTTTAAATTTCTTAAACTCCTCTAGAGTTTTATAATTTACTTTTAATTTTTCCACTTTCACTGCCATAATATGACCTCCTAAAATGCTAAAAAATAAACCTGGGGAAACATGATAAATCATGTATCCGGTTGCAATCGATTGAAAGGTAGAACGATTAATTATTATTATTATATAACAAAAAAACAAAAAATTCTGCACTTAATTAAGAAAACGTTTACAATAGAGAAGAAGGATTTCGACGATTTTTGTAGAATTCGTATTATGAACAGATGTGTTCCATGAAGAAAGGGGAGAGATTGTGCGGAAGATATTAATTGCAAACAGGGGAGAAATCGCTTCAAGGATCATCAGAACATGTAAACAGTTAAACATTCAAACAGTCGCGGTTTATTCAGATGCAGATCAGGATATGCCCTTTGTGAAAGAAGCGGATGTTGCATACCGCATTGGTGAATCACAAGTGAATCGATCATACTTGGTAGCAGACAATATACTGGATGTTGCAAAAAAGGAAAAGGTGGATGGGATCCATCCCGGCTACGGGCTCTTATCTGAAAATGCCAACTTTGCAAAGCAGGTCACAGAAGAGGGGATCGTTTTTATCGGCCCTGCCCACGAGATCATCGATAAAATGGGAGACAAGGTAGAGGCGAGAAAAGTGATGCAGGAAGCGTCGGTACCGGTAGTCCCGGGAAGCGACGGCGGAGTCGAAACCATTGACGCGGCCAAGCAGGTGGCAGCCGGAATCGGCTATCCCGTCATGTTGAAAGCGAGTGGCGGTGGCGGAGGGATCGGCATGATCCGCTGCGAAAATGAGCAAGCGCTCGTTCAAAGCTTCGACTCTACTAAAAACCGTGCAAAAGCCTATTTTGGGAAAGAGGAAGTCTTTCTTGAAAAATGCATCGAAAATGCGAGACACGTCGAGGTTCAGATATTCGGGGATCATCATGGGAACTTGGTCCATCTCTTTGAGCGTAATTGCTCAGTTCAGAGAAGAAATCAGAAAGTGATAGAAGAATCACCTTCCCCGGCCCTATCTCAAGAAACAAAAGAGAAAATGTTTGAAGCTGCCGTGCAGGCCGGTAAGGCAGTGAATTATACCAATGCAGGAACGGTAGAATTCATCGTGGATGAAAACGAGAATTTTTATTTCCTTGAGATGAATACACGCCTTCAGGTGGAGCATCCGGTCACTGAATCGGTCACCGGCCTTGATCTTGTGAAATGGCAGCTCCTTGTGGCGGATGGTGAGCCCCTTCCTCTTTGCAGGCAGGAAGAAATCCAGATGAACGGTCATGCAATTGAATTCCGCGTTTATGCAGAAGATCCAAAGACTTTTTACCCTTCTCCCGGTCAGTTGACGGCATTGCAATGGGGCAAAGGCGAGGGTGTACGGGTGGATAGCGGATACGAAGAAGGGAATAAGGTGACACCGTTCTATGATCCCATGATTTCAAAATGTATCATTATGGGAAGTAGCCGTGAGGATGCATTACATAAAGCGAAGGCATTCTTTGAAGGGGTAACCATTGAAGGGGTCAAAACGAATGTCCCCCTTTTCAAGGATATCATTGAAGACAGCGGCTTTATGGAAGGATCTTATACGACGAAATGGCTTCAGGACTTTTTAACAGCCAACCGCACGTAGGCGGGGATGTAAGTCCATAACAAACACAAACTTAAGAGGACAAACTGGAGGAATCAATCATGAAGGAAATCACATCAACAATGGCAGGGACCGTATTAAATGTACTGGTGGAACAAGGTGGGGAAGTATCCAGCGGGGACACTGTCCTGATGCTTGAATCAATGAAAATGGAAATTCCTGTTGAAGCAGAAGCGGGAGGAAAAGTGACCGAAATTAAAGTAAGTGTAGGGGACTTCGTGAATGAAGGAGACGTATTACTGGTAATGGAAGGTTAATCATCGTGGGTAAACAATAAGTCAGAGATCGTTCGTGATCTCTGGCTTATCTGTAAGGGCATCGTATTCGATTACATATAACGACGGAGGGGATAGTATGTCGACATCTAAAACGATCATCAATACTCTTGAAGAAACGAGAGAAAGAATCGAGTCTGGTGGTCAGCCTAAGTATCATGAGAAATTGAAGGAACAGAAAAAGATGTTTGTTCGTGATCGTCTTCAACAATTATTCGATCATGGGGATTATCAAGAAGATGGAATGTTTGCAAACAATAAGGCAGAAGATCTGCCGGCCGACGGGGTGGTTACGGCAATCGGGAAAGTAGGGGGTCAGACCGTGTGTGTCATGGCGAATGATTCCACGGTGAAAGCCGGCTCCTGGGGTGCGAGGACGGTAGAGAAAATCATCCGCATCCAGGAAACAGCCCTGAATCTTAAAGTGCCTATCTTCTATTTGGTTGATTCTGCCGGAGCGCGTATCACCGATCAGCTGGATATGTTCCCGAATCGCAGGGGTGCCGGTAAAATATTTCACAATCAAGTGAAGATGTCCGGGATGGTTCCGCAAATCTGTGTCCTTTTTGGACCATCTGCCGCTGGTGGGGCATACATCCCGGCGTTCTGTGATATCGTAATCATGGTTGATGGAAATGCGTCCATGTATCTTGGTTCTCCGCGTATGGCGGAAAAAGTCATCGGGGAGAAAGTGACTCTTGAAGAAATGGGTGGCGCAAGAATGCACTGTACCGTCAGTGGCTGTGGAGACCTTCTTGCTGCATCTGAAGAGGAAGCGATTGAGGAAGCGAAGAGATACTTAAGTTATTTCCCGGCGAATTATCAGCACAAGCCAAAGGTGTTGGATGGACTTGCCCCTAAACATGAAAAGCTGCTGGAGGATATCATCCCCGAACACCAAAACGCTCCTTTCAATATGTATGACTGCATTGATACATTGATTGATGAAGGAAGCTTCTTTGAAATGAAGAAGCTCTTCGCTCCTGAACTGATCACCGGCTTCGGACGATTGGATGGGAACGTAGTCGGAATCATTGCCAATCAGCCGAAAGTAAAAGGCGGGGTCCTTTTCCATGACTCTGCAGACAAAGGGGCTAAATTCATTCAGCTGTGTGATGCCTTCCATATCCCATTATTGTTCCTGGCAGATGTACCGGGATTCATGATCGGGACCAAAGTGGAAAGAGCCGGAATCATCCGTCATGGTGCGAAGTTGATAGCAGCCATGAGCTCTGCAACGGTAACGAAAATTTCAGTGATCGTCAGAAAAGCTTATGGAGCCGGTTTATATGCAATGGCCGGTCCTGCATTCGACCCGGATGTATGCATCGCCCTCCCTACGGCGCAAATCGCCGTGATGGGGCCTGAAGCGGCAGTGAACGCTGTGTATTCAAATAAGATACAGGCAATTGAAGATCCTAAAGAGAGAATTCAGTATGTGCAGGAAAAACAGAAGGAATATAAAGAGCATATCGATATTTACAAATTGGCATCTGAATTAATCGTAGATGAAATCACTGCTCCAAATGAATTGCGATCCGTATTGATCCAACGTTATAAGCTTTATGAAACAAAGGATGTAAGTTTCAGTGAAAGGAAACATCCTGTATATCCTGTCTAAGGGTATCAATAAGGGCCCGTTCCTTTGGAACGGGCCCTTTCTTTCAATGAGGCATTGGATGTTACAACCGAAGCATTTTCATTATGTGAAAAATTTGGTAAAATAGTCATACACTATGATTAGAGAAGGAGTCTTTATGAAAATAGGAATCTTTGGAGGAGGAGCTGTCGGTCTTTTATTTGCGGGCAATTTGGGCCGTGTATATGATGTGACTCTTATCGTTAGGAGGGAGTCCCAGGTCCGCTCCCTGATGAGAAATGGGATTACTATACATAAAAAAGGCTCCACGACCACAACGAAAGTCAGAGCAGTACAAAGTATCGCAGCGCATGAGAAATTAGACCTTGCGATTGTAGCTGTGAAAGAATACGATCTCTCATCACTTGAGGACGCACTCGTTAAAATTGGTTCCGATGTGCCCCTTTTGTTCGTTCAAAATGGGATCGGTCATGTTGAATGGGTGAAATCTTTGCCACATCATGATCTGATCGCCGGCTCGGTTGAGCATGGGGCACTGAAAGAGAATGATGTGACCATTCATCATTTAGGGGAAGCTGGGACGAATATTGCGTTGATTAGAGGTAAATGGGGTGTGGTGGAAGAAGTTGTAACTAAGTGTATCGATTCCTTCCCTTTTATCATACAAGATGACTTCGAGAAGATGCTCCTGAATAAGTTGTTTGTCAATGTATCCATCAATCCTCTGACGGCTTTAACCGGTGTGACGAATGGAAAGCTGACCGAGAACCCTCATTTTCACCTATTGCAACGGGAGTTATTCAGCGAGCTTCTACTCCTGTTCCCTCATATGGAAGGAACGATCTCTTTCGATAGAGTGGTCGATATTTGCAGGAATACATATCAAAACCGGTCTTCCATGTTAAAGGATATTGAATCGCATAGAAGAACGGAAATTGAATCCATCTTGGGCGTTCTTCTTGAAAAAGCGCAGAAAGAAAACCATTTTGTACCCATCATGAATGTACTATACAGATTAGTTAAAGGAATAGAAAGAGAAGGTCTGGGGGGATAAAATGGCTTCCATTTTTTCGACGATCATTGCCATTTTTGTTATGATCCCATTTTTGGGATATTTCATTAGCTTTATTCTTGCAAAGGAAATCATGAAAAGTCACCGGAAGGCAGTCCACTTCGCCATTGATATTACGACTTTTCTGTTGATTGTATCCGTTCACTTCATTGTCCTCGCCATTTGGCAGACATCCTATCTGTGGCTTATTTTTCTTGTGATTTGTTCCATAGGGGTCCTGTTTGCCATCATGTACTGGAAGGCGAAGGGTGAGATTCATTACCCAAAAGTATTGAGAGGCTTCTGGAGAGTCAACTTCCTCTTATTTTTCACTGCCTATATCACATTGATGATCACCGGCCTCATCCTCCGCATCTTAGAATTGTATTAAAATTAACAGGCAAGTTTTTTCCTTTTCCTTATGTGGAATGATATACTCATCGTTAGGATATCTTGAGCCAGAAAAGGAGTAATTCATATGGAATTGGAAAGCTTAAACATTCCAGCAATAAATCAGTTTGCCTCTAAATATTTAAAACAAGAAGAGCCAGTCACTTCTTTTTTTCACTATAATATCAACACCCCTGCAGTCTACCGAGAGCGGATGAAGGATTTAGATTCCCGTGAGTTCCCCCGGGAAGGTCTGACTGAATGTATATCTTCGTATATGCAGGGGCTGCCTTCTTCCGATAAAGTGGGAGAGTCCATTGAGAAATTGGGAAACGATGCGGTAACCGTCGTTGCAGGACAGCAGGCCGGGCTTTTGACAGGGCCTCTTTATACCATACATAAAATCATTTCTGTCATCCAATTGGCAAGGCAGCAGGAAGCGGAACTGAACCACCCTGTTGTACCGGTTTTTTGGATAGCGGGAGAAGATCACGATTATCAAGAAGTGAACCATATTTACGTAGAAAAGGGATCAAGACTCGAGAAGATCGGGTACCCTGAAAGAGTTCTTGAAAAAAAGATGACCTCTCATATCTCGTATACAAAACCAGTGATGAAGAAATGGCTGAAAGACATCCTGGCAATGTTCGGGGAAACGTCTTATACGAATGATCTGTCATCTGAGCTCAATAGTATGATCGACCGGGAGGAAACGATTGTTCGCTTATTTGCCCATCTGGTTATGAGCTTATTTAAGGATTTCGGGTTATTGGTCATCGATTCCTCTCACCCTCCGCTCAGAAGACTTGAAGCGACCCATTTCCGTCATTTGATAGAAAGCAGTCAGTCCATCACAGATGCGGTCCTTCAGCAACAGGAGGAGATCCGGGAAAATGGGTTTAATACCCAGTTGGAAATCTCCTCTTCTGCAGCGAATCTCTTTCTTCAAATTCAGAATGAAAGAGCTTTATTGGATAGGGATGGGGATACTTTCTTTGAGAAAAATAGCGGGAAGACGTATTCCTCTGCGGAGCTTTTGGCGATTTTGGAAGAAAGTCCGGAAACCTTCAGCAATAATGTCGTCACCAGGCCTTTGATGCAGGAATGGTTATTCCCGAACCTGGCGTTTATTGCTGGTCCGGGTGAAATCGCTTATTGGGGCGAATTGAAAAAAGCTTTTGAATGCGTAGACTTGAAGATGCCTCCGGTCGTCCCGCGGCTGAATATCACCATCGTGGAGAGGGAGATAAGCAAACGGATCCAGGAGCTCCAATTGACGCTTCACGGAGTGATAACAGAAGGCGTATCAACTGCCAGGGATGCCTTTTGGAAATCACTTGAACGCCCCGGGTTAGAGATAGAAATGAAAGACCTCCAGGATGACCTCGAACGCAAATATAGACGGATCAGGGAAGAAGCCCTAACGATCGATCAGGGATTAAATCCGATCATCGATAAGAACCTTGAATTCCATCTGAGTCAGTTCGATTATTTACGCAAAAAAGTGGATAAAGCACTGAAAGATAAGCACTCATTAATTTTCACTCAATTTATGAAAGTGGAAAACAGTATCAGACCGAATGAGGGCCCACAGGAGAGAACGTGGAACGTCCTTTACTTCCTGAACAAATACGGTCCCACTTTTATTAGGGATTTGACCATGCAGGATTATTCTTTTGATGGAACGCATAAAGTGATTTATATATAAACTCAATAAAAAAGGACCAAATTCGTTTTAAATTGCGGATTTGGTCCTTTTTCTGTTGGATAAAGACAAATTTCACCCCCGGAAATTTGTCTGGAAAAGCGGGAAAAACACTAATGAAAAATAGAGGAAATATTTTGCAGGGAAAGAATATAGAAAAGAGTGGAGAAAAGTGGGGGGATGTGGTACATTTGTGTTAGAAAGTGGGGGCAGTGCATATGTTCATGGGCGAATATCAACATAACATTGATAATAAAGGCCGTTTAATTGTACCTGCCAAGTTCCGTGATCACCTCGGAGATTCATTTGTCATTACCCGGGGACTTGATCAGTGCTTATTTGGCTACCCCATGGATGAGTGGCGATCCCTAGAGGAAAAGCTCAAAGCCCTGCCGCTGACTAAGAAAGATGCCCGAGCCTTCACAAGGTTTTTCTTCTCTGGAGCAACCGAGAGTGAACTGGATAAGACGGGCAGGGTGAATATTCCTGCTACACTTGTGAATTATGCAAAATTGGATAAAGAATGCATTATTTTGGGAGTTTCCAATCGAATTGAGATTTGGAGTAAATCATTATGGGAAGACTATTTCACACAGTCTGAAGATTCATTTGCAGAACTTGCAGAGAATATGGCAGGGTTTGATATTTAACCCCCACAAAACGTTCGATTGGAAAGGTGAAGTCAACATGTTTAAACATACAACCGTATTATTGAAAGAAACCGTAGATGGCTTGGATATCAAGGAAGATGGAGTATACGTCGATTGTACGTTAGGCGGAGCCGGGCATAGTGAATATCTTGCCAGTCAGCTATCGCCTGAGGGACATCTGTACTGCTTCGATCAGGATGAAACAGCCATCAGCCACGCAAAAGAAAAGCTTTCATCCTATCAGGACAGGGTGACATTCGTTCAATCAAATTTCCGGAATATCAAGGAAGAGCTTGAACATCTTGGAGTACATAGTGTGGATGGGATTCTATACGATCTTGGTGTGTCATCACCTCAACTGGATACTCCAGAACGAGGCTTTAGTTATCATCATGATGCCCCTCTCGACATGAGAATGGACTTACAAGGGGAAGTGAGTGCTTATGATGTCGTCAATCACTGGTCGTTTGAAGACCTCGTCCGGATCTTTTATCGATATGGAGAAGAAAAGTTTTCAAAGCAGATCGCCAGGAAGATTGAAGCAGCACGTGAAGTGAAAGCAATCGAAACGACGGGAGAACTGGTGGAACTGATCAAGGATGGGATTCCTGCTCCTGCAAGACGAAAGGGCGGTCATCCCGCCAAGAGGGTCTTTCAGGCAATCAGAATTGCCGTCAATGATGAGCTTGGAGCCTTCGAGGATTCGCTCGAACAAGCCATCGGGCTTCTTCATAAGGGTGGACGAGTGAGTGTCATAACGTTTCATTCTTTAGAGGACCGGATTTGTAAAACGATGTTCAAAGAGAAAGCGTCAGGCCCTGACCTGCCTCCGGGATTACCGATTATCCCAGAAGGGTATGAGGCAGAACTTAAACTTGTAACAAGAAAACCGATCCTGCCAAGCGAAGAAGAATTGGAAGAGAATAATCGAGCCAGGTCGGCTAAATTGAGAATCGCAGAAAAAAATATATAAATAGAAGGAAACAGGAGGGAGAATTTTGAGTAACCTAGCCAGAAATTACGAGCAGCAAAAAGTTGAGAAATCCTATCAGTCCGTTCAAGCCAAACCCAAAAGGTTGAATGAGGAAAGAAGATCCGTTGTCACACCGGGTGAGAAAATCCTTGTGGCCATCTTCGCCATGGTATTTTGCTTCCTGGCCGTTCAAATTGTATCAACCCAGGCCGCCATCTATGATGTAAACAAAGAGGTTCAGCACGTTGAAACGACTATTGAAAAACAAGAAAAGGCGAATAATGACCTGAAGCTTCAAGTAAGCGAATTGAGTACGTATGAGCGCATCCTTGAAAAAGCAAAGGAACTTGGGCTTAACCTGAAAGAAAAGAACGTTAAGGTTGTTGAACAATAATGAAAAAGAGACCAAGCATGAACATAGGGGCAGCCATCCTTTTCGGGATTTTCGGCTTGCTCTTTTTTGTATTAATGGTCCGCTTCGTCACCATTCAGGTCACTGGGGAAGCGGAGGGGAAGGTCCTAGCTTCACAAGCCGCAAAAAAATATATAAAAAGTCATATCTTAGAAGCACATAGAGGGACGATATTTGACGGTAAAGGGGAAGTGATTGCGGAGGATACGTCCGCTTATACATTAGTTGCAATACTGGATCCAAGCATCACGAGTGATCCGAAGAAACCGAAGCACGTGACGGAACCTGAAAAGACGGCCAAAGTTCTCGCTGAATATCTTGATATGAAAGAGAGCGAAATCTATGACCGCTTAAATCAAAAAGGACCATATCAAGTGGAATTCGGGGCTCCCGGCAGAGACTTATCACACCAAAAAATGCTTGAAATCAAAGATGCGGACCTTCCTGGTATCACATTCAGGAAAGAAGCGAAGCGTTTTTATCCGAACGGCTCCTTTGCATCACATCTGATCGGATTTGCCCAAAAAACAACCAATGATGACGGCGATTCCACTACAGTGGGGAAAATGGGCGTAGAAGCAAGCTTCAATGATGTCTTAAAGGGCAAGGATGGTTCTGTTCAATATAAGAGTGATGTATGGGGCTATCTTCTGCCGAATGCAGACGAACATGTGACTAAGCCTGAAGATGGGGACGATCTCTATCTGACGATCGATAAAAAAATTCAGACCTTCCTTGAAGAGGCCATGAATGAAGTTCAAAAAAAATACAAGCCGAAGAAAATGTTTGCCATTGTATCCGACCCGAAAACAGGGAAGATTTTGGCGATGAGTCAAAGACCCACCTTTCATCCGGATACAAGAGAGGGATTATTGGATAACTGGACCAATATCATCGTCGAAGATACCTATGAACCCGGTTCAACGATGAAGTCCTTTTCTCTGGCAGCTGCCGTGAATGAAGGCAAGTTCAACCCGAATGAAACCTATGAATCTGGTAAGTTCTACGTAGAGAATGTTCCCAATCCCATCCGCGACCATAATGGAGGGGAAGGCTGGGGGACCATTACATACTTAGAAGGTGTACAAAGATCTTCCAATGTTGCCTTTGCCAACCTCCTGGATAAAATCGGGTTCAAGAAATATGAGAATTATTTACATGATTTTGGATTTGGTGAAGCGACAGATGTAGGTTTACCGAATGAAGCAGCGGGGTCGATCCTTTATCATTACCCGATTGAAAAATACACGACCATCTTCGGTCAGGGTACAACCGTCACACCGCTTCAAATGATCCAGGCAGAGTCTGCGATTGCCAATGATGGCAAAATGATGAAGCCTTATGTCATTTCTAAAATCGTCGATCCGAACACGAATAAAGTAATCAAAGAGACAAAGCCTGAAGTTTCAGGCAGTCCCATCTCGAAAGAAACGGCGATCAAGACCAGGGAATATCTTGAAACGACCGTCACTTCTGAACATGGTACAGGACAGAAGTTTGCGATAGAAGGATATCGTGTCGGCGGTAAGTCGGGGTCAGGTCAGATTCCGGATCCTGCCAATGGCCGGTATATGGTCGGGAAAGAAAATTATCTCTTCTCCTTCATGGGCATGGCTCCCATCGATGACCCTCAATTAATTGTCTATGTGGGGGTGCAGCAGCCTGAATTGGAGCCGACTGAAATCGGCTCGGACCCGGTATCGGCCGTATTCAATCCAGTTATGCAGAATAGCTTAAAATACCTGAACATCAAACCTCAGGAAAAAGTGAGCCTGAAAAAACAGTCTCTTCCTGACACAGGAAAAATGAGTGTGGAAGAAGCGAAGAAGGAGCTCGAAAAAGCAGGGGTGACTCCCGTTGTAGTCGGAAATGGTTCTGAAGTGGTCAAACAGCTCCCTCAAGGTGGAAGCGCCATCCTTGAAGGTGAGAGAGTCGTGATCAGAACCGACGGAGACATCACCATACCGGATATGAAGGGATGGTCTGTAAGAGATGTCTTTAAGGTAGCGGGTATCGCCGGTCTGAAGATCAATATGGTTGGAAATGGATATGCAGTCAGCCAAAACGTTCAGCCTGGAGTAAAGGTCAAGAAAGATGAGCCGCTTGTCGTCAACTTCAAGACCCCTGAAGAAGCAGCGATCCCGAAAGAAGAAAATGAACAGCCTCTTAATTAGCAAAAAGGGATGACTAATCGATGATACAACCTCCCTCCTTCTCCCGTTTCCCTTGAAACAGGCAAGGAGAAGGGAGGACTGTCATCTTAGTCATCCCTTTTATTTATGTTGTCATAACATCATGTTAACCAGAGATTCCCAAATGCAATGGCCGTCATGAGTCTTTCGATGAATTCAAACATACCACATTAAGTACAAGCATATAATGGAACGAGCCATAGAAGGGGAGGTTCCATTTGTGAAAAGAGTATCCAATGTAACGGTAAGGAAGAGGTTGGCTGTAGCACTTATTGTAGGAGTCCTCATATTCTCCATCATAGATATCAGGCTGGGGTATGTTCAGTTTTTTAAAGGGGACTGGCTGACCGGCCTGGCAAAAGACTCCTGGAGTCGAAACATCCCATTTCAACCCGAGAGAGGGAAAATAGTAGACCGGAATGGAGTGGAACTTGCAGGGAATCAAAGTGCACCAACAATATTTGTCGTTCCCCGGCAGATCACTGACCCTAAGGGAACAGCAGATAAACTGGCGGCCGTTCTTAATATTTCAGTAGAATCTGCATATAAATATGTAACACAGAAAGCCAATATGGTCCTGATAAAGGAAGCAAGAAAGATCTCATATGAAAAAGCGAAAGAAGTAAGGGATTTAAATTTAAAGGGTGTTTATTTAGGAGAGGATTCTAAGCGGTATTATCCATATGGAAGCTATTTATCCCATGTGCTTGGGTTTGCCGGAATTGATAATCAGGGACTGATGGGACTCGAACTTTCATATGATGAAGAGCTTAGTGGAGATAAAGGATATGTGAAGTTTTTCTCTGATGCCAAAGGAAAGAGAATGCCTGATATGGCAGATGATTTTGAAAAACCGGAAAATGGACTGGATTTAAAGTTAACGATCGATACCAAGGTTCAGACCATCGTGGAGCGTGAATTGGATATCGCTGAGGCGACCTATAATCCAGATGGCATCATTGCCATCGCCATGAACCCTAAAAATGGCGAAATACTGGCCATGTCGAGCCGGCCGACGTTCGATCCGGCAAACTTCCGCAATGTACCACAGGAAATATATAACCGTAATTTACCGATTTGGAGCACCTATGAACCGGGGTCTACGTTCAAGATCATTACCCTGGCCGCAGCACTGGAAGAAAAGAAGGTGGATCTCTACAAAGAAACATTCCATGATCCAGGTCATATCGAAGTGGCAGGATCTACCCTCCATTGCTGGAAGCGGGGGGGACACGGGACCCAGACGTTTTTAGAAGTGGTACAGAACTCATGTAACCCCGGTTTTGTCGAATTGGGTCAGAGATTAGGGAAAGAAAAACTATTCAGTTATATTCATGATTTCGGTTTTGGTCAAAAGACGGGAATTGATCTGCAAGGAGAAGGGAAGGGGATTCTCTTTAATCTTGACCGGGTGGGGCCGGTAGAGCAGGCGACGACCGCATTTGGTCAAGGTGTGGCCGTAACCCCCATACAGCAGGTAGCCGCTGTATCTGCAGCGGTCAACGGGGGAGTGTTGTATCAGCCTTATATTGCCAAAGAGCTTATCGATCCTTCAACGGGAGAGGTGGTTATGAGAAAGACTCCTCAAATCAAGAAAAGGGTCATATCCGAAGAAACGTCAAAACAGATTCGTGAAGCGTTGGAAAGCGTTGTTGCAAAGGGTAGCGGTAAGAAAGCATTTGTAGACGGTTACCGGGTAGGCGGTAAAACGGGAACAGCTCAAAAAGCAAAGGATGGTAAATACCTGGAAAACAATCATATCGTTTCCTTTATGGGAGTAGCCCCTGCGGATGACCCTCAAATTGTGGTATATGTGGCGGTAGATAATCCGAAGGGGACGATTCAATTCGGAGGTGTGGTGGCTGCCCCGATCGGAGGGAGTATCATAGGTGATAGTCTGGAAGCGATGGGCGTACCGAAGCGTAAAGGTCAAATTGAAAAAGAGATGACGTGGACCGACACTCCTATGGTCGAGACCCCGGACTTAGTCGGATTGACAAAAAAGGAACTACAGGAACAATTGGTCAATCTGGACTTGGACGTAAGCGGAAGCGGGGAAAAAGTGGTGAGTCAGTCACCTGACCCCGGGGTGAAAATCAAACAGGGTTCGAAAGTGAGGGTTTATCTATCTGAATAATTATGTTGGACATAGGTCCACATGAATGGGTGTTTCATGATATACTTTTTCTTTATGCCGGGGCTTTGGCATGGGATTTAGCCCCGGGATTTACGTATCGGCTTTCAGATGGCGATAAAGATATCGAACTAAGTTAAAAGGTTGATAGCTTTCATACGTTTTTTTTTGTAAAATATAAAAAGGTTGCTTTCTACCTGTGAGGAGTTGAAAAGATGAGATTGTACACTTTGCTGGAAGTACTACCGTTTTTCTCAGTACAGGGTGAAGGGGATCCAGATATTTCAGACATCGCGAACCACCATAAGAAAGTGAAGCATGGTGATTTATTTATCTGTATTAACGGTTTAGAGGTCGATAGTCACTCTCTTGCCGGAGTGGCAGAGAAGAATGGTGCAGCAGCCATCCTTGCAGAGAGGGAACTCGATGCGAATGTTCCTGTCATCATTGTTCCCGATTCAAAGAAAGCGATGGCGATTCTTGCAGACTATTTCTATAAACAGCCTTCCCATCAGCTTCTCCTGGTCGGTGTCACGGGGACCAACGGGAAGACCACCACAACCCACCTCATTGATCATGTTTTTACTCAAAGTGGAATGAAGACAGGATTAATCGGAACGCTGCATATAAAAGTGGGGGAAGAGTTGCAAGTCAGCCATAATACGACCCCTGACAGTTTAACCCTGCAACAGACATTTAAACGATTTTGCGATAAAGGGGTGCGTTCCGCCATCATGGAAGTTTCCTCCCATGCATTGGATCAGGGACGTGTGCACGGCTGCGATTATGATATCGCGGTGTTTACGAACCTTACACAGGATCACCTCGATTATCACAAGTCCATGGACGACTATCGTAACGCTAAAGGCTTATTGTTTTCTCAATTAGGGAATACTTATTTTAAGAAATCCCCTAAATACGCCATCATCAATAAAGATGATGAAGCAGCTGATTATTTTATCAAATCCACAGCCGCCCATGTCATTACATATGGTCTGTCACCTTCAGCTGACTTCCATGCCAAAGAAATGGTCCTTAGGGCAACAGAGTCCGTCTTCACCCTTGTGTCCCCATTTGGGGAACGGGAGATGGTTTTAAAGTATGCTGGGAAATTTAATGTATACAACGCCCTGGCTGCCATCGCAGCGTCCTTTGCTGCAGGCATCCCGATCGATGAAAGCATCAGGAGCCTGGAAAACGCCAAAGGTGTCAGGGGGCGTTTTGAGACGGTTTCTGAGGGTCAGCCATTTTCGGTCATCGTTGATTATGCCCATACTCCAGATGGATTAAAAAATGTACTGGAAACGATCCGGACGATCACAAAAGGCAAGGTGATTGTAGTGGTCGGTTGTGGAGGGGACAGGGACAGGATCAAGAGGCCGATCATGGCGGAGATTGCCTGTGATTATGGTGATTATGCCATTTTCACCTCTGATAATCCAAGGACCGAGGATCCCATGGGTATCTTGAAGGATATGGAATCGGGAGTGTTCGGTAAAGAATATCAACTAATCGTTGATCGTAAAGAGGCGATCAAGGAAGCATTGAACCTTGCAAAACCGGAAGATGTGGTCCTGATTGCCGGGAAGGGTCATGAAACCTACCAGATCATAGGGAACAATGTATACGATTTTGATGACCGGGAAGTGGCACGGCACTTCATAAAGGGGATGTAAGAATGCTCTCTTATGATGATGTGAAGGAATTGTTTCCCGAAACAAGAGGAATACACCTGCCGGGTTTTACCTTTTTAGTAGTTTCAAATTCAACTAGGATGGGAATGGAGAAGGGACTATATGTCCCTTTTGGTGATGAAGTAAATCTTTTCAGGAGCATTGAAATAGGAGCGATTGCCTCCCTATGGCCGAAGGGTCGTCCAATACCCTCATTTGTTCCAAATCACTTTCCATTATTTATGGTCGAAGATGTTTACCAGGCCTATTTGGACTTACAGGAGAATTACAAACAAAATTACAATCAAGAAAAGTGGGAAATTATGACGAAGTTTATTTTTAGCAATGAATCTGAAAAGCATCAAACAATGAACGGATCCGCTCATGAACAGGATACGGTCAGTGAAAAAGGAGGGGAATAATGATGATGGAACAAGTGATTCTCTTTACGATCATAATGGCTTTTCTCATAACCGTATTGCTTGCCCCCGTATTCATCCCTTTCCTCCGGAGATTGAAGTTTGGACAAAGCATCCGGGATGAAGGCCCCGAGTCACATCAAAAAAAGACCGGTACACCTACGATGGGTGGGATTGTGTTTTTAGTTTCCATTGTCATTACGACATTTGTTATGACCGGAAAGTATTCCGAGCCAGGTCCTGAAACGTATTTAATGATCCTGGTGACCGTCGGCTTCGGCCTTTTGGGATTCCTCGACGACTTTATTAAAGTTGTGATGAAAAGGAATTTAGGACTCACCTCAAAGCAGAAGCTGCTGGGACAGATTGTCATATCGGTTATTTTTTATCTTATCTTCAAGCAGAATGACTTCCCGACTTCGGTGTCGATCCCGATGACGGATATTTCATTTGAATTAGGCTGGTTTTATTGCTTATTTATCATCTTTTGGCTAGTGGGATTTTCAAACGCCGTCAATTTGACGGATGGCCTGGACGGATTGGTATCCGGAACAAGTGCGATTGCATTCGGTGCCCTTGCCGTGCTTGCATGGAACCAATCGCAATATGATGTTGCCATCTTCGGCGTGGCGGTAGTAGGGGCGGTACTTGGCTTCCTTGTATTTAACGCCCATCCAGCCAAAGTATTCATGGGGGATACAGGCTCTCTTGCCCTCGGAGGAGCGATCGCCACGATTGCCATTTTAACCAAGCTTGAAATCATTCTGATCCTTATTGGAGGGGTTTTCGTCATCGAGACTCTTTCCGTCATCCTACAGGTGGCAAGCTTTAAAACAACTGGAAAACGAATCTTCAAAATGAGCCCGTTGCATCACCATTATGAGTTGGTCGGATGGTCGGAGTGGCGAGTCGTGGTCACCTTTTGGACTGTCGGATTGCTTTTTGCCGTATTAGGAATCTATATTGAGGTGTGGTTATAAGTGAAAAAGTTGACGAAATTCAAACATAAAAAAGTACTGGTACTGGGTTTGGCGAAAAGTGGGGTAAGTGCTGCCTCTCTCCTACATAAGTTAGAAGCATTTGTAACGGTGAATGATCAAAAGCCCCTGTCAGAAAACCCTGAAGCTCAGGGTCTCCTTCAGGAAGGGATCAAGGTCATATGCGGAAGTCATCCCATCGAGCTGCTGGATGAAGGGTTTCAATATGTTGTCAAGAATCCGGGGATCCCTTATCACAACCCATTGATTCAAAAGGCGATGGAAAAGAATATCCCCGTATTAACAGAGGTCGAGCTCGCCTATTTAATTTCCGAAGCGGAAATGATCGGCATTACGGGAACAAATGGAAAGACTACCACCACGACACTTCTATATGAAATGTTGAAAGAGGATAATCAGAAGCCTTTGATTGCAGGGAACATCGGAACGGTTGCGTCTGAAGTCGCACAGGATGCGAAAGAAGACGAGAAAATGGTAGTGGAACTTTCATCTTTCCAGCTGATGGGAATCGAGGACTTCGCTCCACACATTGCCATTATCACCAATTTGTATGATGCCCATCTTGATTACCACGGAGATCGGACAGAATATTGGAAAGCAAAGTCCAACATTACGAAAAACCAAACGGAAAACGACTACTTGATCATTAATGGGGACCAGGAGCATGTGAAAGAAGCGGTCAGCTTTACGAAAGCCCGGGTGATTCGGTTTTCTACCCAAAAAGAAGTAGAGGGCGGCGCCTATATCAAAGATCGCGCGATTTATTTCAAGGACGAACGGATCGTTGAACTGGACTCGATCGTGTTGCCGGGTGCCCATAACCTTGAAAATATCCTCTGTGCCATTGCAGCTTGTAAAATTTATGGCGTATCCAACGACAGCATCGGGAGAGTATTGAATACGTTCGGAGGAGTGAAACACCGCACTCAATTCGTAAGGGAAGTGGATGGAATCAAGTTTTATAATGACTCCAAGGCAACCAACAGCCTGGCTACGAAAAGTGCCCTGAAAGCATTCGAATCTCCCACCATATTGCTTGCAGGAGGCCTGGATCGGGGAAATGAATTTGATGATTTGATTCCATATATGGCCAATGTCAAGACGTTGATCACCTTCGGGGAAACGTCAGAGAAGTTTGTGAAAACAGGGGAGAAAGCGGGGATACAAACCATCATTCCTGTCGATAATGTTGAAAAGGCAGTTCCGGTTGCTTTTGAGCACGCCCAAAAAGGGGATGTCGTGCTATTGTCCCCGGCATGTGCAAGCTGGGATCAATATCGAACTTTTGAACAACGTGGTGACATTTTTATCGAGGCCGTGCATAAGCTTTAATAAGGGCTTGTCCATATAGAGCATCCATACTTTCACAACCTGTCATTCAATCCTGTATAAGTAGTTACCTGTGCTCGAACGGCTCTAATTTAGTCTATTCGAGGTGTTTAGGATTGCCTTTAAAAAAATCGACTCCCGATTTTATACTCATTGTGGTTACACTCACTTTACTAGCGATCGGACTGGTCATGGTATACAGTGCGAGCGCCGTATGGGCAGATTACAAGTTTGATGATTCCTTTTTCTTTGCAAAGAGGCAGGTGCTCTTTGCCGGTGTAGGATTATTCGCCATGTTCTTCATCATGAATGTGGAGTACTGGACGTGGAGGAACTGGTCAAAGGTCATTATCATCATATGTTTCGTCCTCCTTGTACTCGTCCTCATTCCCGGGATCGGCGTGCTCCGGAATGGCTCGAGGAGCTGGATAGGAGTGGGGGCCTTTTCGATTCAGCCCTCAGAGTTCATGAAACTTGCCATGATTGCCTTTCTTTCAAAATACTTATCTGAAAACCAGAAGTATATTACTTCGTTTAGAAAAGGAGTACTGCCGGCCCTTCTGCTCGTGTTTACAGCATTCGGGATGATCATGCTTCAGCCGGACCTCGGGACGGGTACCGTTATGGTCGGGACATCCGTCGTGATGATTTTCATCTCAGGAGCAAGGATCAAACATTTCGTAGGGCTTGGGATGATCGGGGTGTTGGGTTTTGTCGGACTCGTCATTTCTGCTCCATACAGGATTAAACGGATAACGTCCTTTCTCGATCCCTGGCAGGACCCGTTAAACAGCGGATTCCAGATTATTCAGTCCTTATATGCAATTGGACCGGGAGGCTTATTCGGACTGGGCCTCGGACAGAGCAGACAGAAGTTCTTTTACCTGCCGGAGCCACAAAACGATTTTATATTTGCTATATTAGCAGAAGAACTAGGGTTTATCGGGGGGACACTGGTATTGATCCTGTTTTCACTTATCTTGTGGAGGGGTATCAGGATCGCTCTAGGTGCACCAGATTTATTTGGAAGCTTCCTCGCTGTAGGGATCGTTTCCATGATTGCCATCCAGGTAATGATCAATGTGGGTGTGGTAACGGGCTTAATGCCGGTGACGGGCATCACACTGCCGTTCCTCAGCTACGGGGGATCATCCTTGACCCTCATGCTGATGGCTGTGGGAGTCTTGTTGAATATCAGTCGCTATTCAAGGAATTAAAAATACATTTAAAGAGGTTGACGTCAGAAAAAACAGCGGGAAGAAGCGAGTGGTGGTAAACGATCATCACATGCCGCAGCTTTCCCTTTTTTCTCGTCAGGCTCTTTTTTTAGAATGAGGAAGAATTTCCATCTTTTTAAAGAAATAACGATAGGATATTTGTATTTTCGATGTTACAATAAATTACATATACGTAATGCATTATAATCATACCTTTTCAAAATAAAGGAGAGTTTGTTACTTTTGTTAACCAAAACTTTTACAATTCAATGACATGCATTCATAATGTTTAAATTGTTGTTTAAAATAGGGTTCAAGAGTGAAATACATAGGATGGCCTTTCTTTTGGAAAGTGAATGAAAGTACATATGCAAAAAGTGGTATGAACAATCCATCTTAGGGAATCTTATCCTTCTCCAGGAACAGGCTGCGTAGTCCCTGCAGTCACCCTGCATCACTCATTTTTTTTATTTTATTTTCAAAAAATGGTATATGGCAGAAAATAACGTTCTGTTCCTCTTTTAACATGTTATTCCTTCGTATAGAATAGAAGGTATCCCAATGTAAAGAGTACTTTCATTATAAGACGTGAGGAGTACAACTCCTTCATGGCATAATGAATCCAAAGTGAAGTTGAGGAGAACGAAATGAAAAAAGAAAATGTTGTTTCCCTTGAAGATCGTATTCCTAAATTAAAACAACACAGGAAAAAGAAGGCAAATCGGAGGCTTCTGTTTTTACTTTCTTTATTCTTTCTCATGATTTTGTCGGTTGTATACTTTCAATCGCCTCTGAGTCATGTGAATACAGTGTCGGTGCACGGGAATGAACTTATTTCAAATAAGACGGTTCTTCAAAAAAGTGGAATTGACGCTGGTATGAATGTGTGGAGTGTAAACAGAGAGACAACTGTGGAACAATTAAAGAAGCTGCCTGAAGTGAAGGATGCGAGTGTGAAATTGTCCTTTCCGAACTCCTACGAGATAACCATTCAGGAATATGATAAAAAAGCGTACCTCTCTAAGGGGAATAAATTTTTTGTTATATTGGAAAACGGAAAGGTGTTGGACAAGGGGATCGGGGCGATTCCCGTCGATGCACCTTTATTAAGGGGATTTGAAGAAGATAAGGTCCTGGCCAAAATGGTGAAGGAATTAGGTGAGCTTCCGAAAGAAGTTCAACATCTCATATCCGAGATCAACCTTGTTCCTAAGAAAACGGATCAATATCACTTGACTCTATTTATGAATGATGGGTTCGAAGTGAGCGCAACCATCCGAAGCTTCTCAGAAAAGATGGTGCATTATCCATCAATCGTCAGCCAATTGGACCCTTCAGTAAAAGGGGTCATTGACTTAGAGGTTGGTTCTTATTTCAGAGCATACGAAACGGAAGGTGAACAAAGCAATGAAGAGGATGAGGGTGAGAGGTAAGCATGTGATCCTCTCTCTTGTGTGTCTGGTTTTGGGTTTCATCCTTGCTTTTTCATTCAGTCTGGCAAACACAGAACAACGAGAGCTTGGGAATCGGACAAATGGTCAATGGAAACAGGAAGAAGCATTAAGAGATCAAATCCTTGAGTATCAGCAGAAGAATAATGATCTTCAGGAAAAGCTTTATGAGAAACAGGAGAAGGTCGGCAATATGGAGAAGGAATTCTCCAAAGAGAAACAAATTTATTTTAACCTGGCAGAGGATGCCGAGAAGTACCGTATGTATTTAGGCAAGACGAAAGTGAAGGGACCGGGGGTAACGGTAACTTTATCCGATGCGAAATACGACCCGGAGGAAGAAAACGCAAATAATTATATTGTCCATGAACACCATGTCTTTAAGGTGATTAATGAATTATATATAGCGGGGGCTTCAGTTGTTGCCATCAACGGTCAGAGGCTTAAGCATGATTCTTACATACTTTGTAACGGTCCGGTCATCCAGATAGATGGCATCGAATATCCTGCTCCGTTCGAAATTACGGCAATCGGAGACCCTGACGTATTATCGTCCGCCATGAATATCACAGGCGGGGTGAAAGATCAGCTTGTCAATGAGAATATCATTTTTGAAATGAAAAAAGAGAATTCGGTCATCCTGGAACCCACGATCGGTGAATCATAAAAACCTTCGCTATATGTGAATGATGCGGGCGGTTTTCAGGGTAAGGGTCAGTTTTGAAAGTAAGGTGCAATAAATGGACAACAAACTTAAAATCAGCTTTACCGTCATTACGGTCATAATCGGGTTTATGATTGCCATCCAGTTCCAGACTGTCAAAGAGCCAGTTGTCCGGGATACCAGAGATATTTGGGAACTGAGGGAAGCGTTATTGAAAGAAAAGGAAGTCAATTCCAATTTATTATCCGAAACGCGTTCTGTAGAAGCAAAGCTTGAACAGTATAAGACGGAACAGCAATCGAGTCCCGAACAGGCATTAAAGCAAACCTTGGAGGAATTGAAGACGGAAATGGGCCTCACAGAGAAAACCGGTCCCGGTCTCATTCTGACAATAGAGCCTGCAATGGAAGAAATCCTGCTCGGGGAAAAGGTTCAAAATGTTTCTCCGGAACTTTTGGAAAGACTTGTCAATGAACTGAACCAATATGATGCAGAGGATATTGCGATCGATGGTCATCGATTAATCAATACTTCAGTCATCAGGGATATTAACGGGGAAACGAAGGTGGACGGCAATTCAATTAAGAAGGTCCCGTTTGAAGTCAGGGTGCTGACCAAAGATGTTAAAGCAGCCAGGGACTTGTATAACCGCATGCAGGTTTCCAGGTCAGTGGAAGATTTCTTCATCGATAACCTCAGGGTCACCATTTCAAAGCCCTTAGAAAAGCTCACCGTCCCAGAGTATAAAGATACAATCCGGATCCGTTTTATGGAACCGGTTAAGGAAAGAGGAGGGAACGAATAATATGTGGCTTCCCGTCTTAGGGTTGCTAGTAGGGGTCGTCCTGGGGCTTCTGACAGATATTAGAATTCCAGAAGAGTATTCAAATTATTTATCGATTGCGGTCCTCGCAGCGTTGGATACATTATTTGGCGGTATTCGTGCCCACCTCCAAAATATCTATGATGACAAAGTCTTTGTTTCTGGATTCTTTTTTAATATTTTACTAGCAGCAAGTTTAGCTTTTCTAGGCGTACATCTTGGTGTAGACTTATATTTGGCGGCTGTTTTTGCTTTTGGAGTGAGATTATTCCAGAACATTGCAGTGATAAGACGAATAATGATTAGCAATTGGTCAAATAATCAAGAAAAAAGAGAAAAAAATTAGAATTTTAAAAGGGAATCGTTTTTGTTACGACGAATATCATATTAAGATATACTTAGAATCATGTTTTTCTAGGATTGTTGTTCCAAATAAACATTCTTTAAGGAGGTGCCATAGAGTGAACAGCAATGAAATTTACGTTAGCCTAGACATCGGTACATCCACAGTGAAAGTAATCATTGGTGAAATGACAAATGATTCCTTAAACATAATCGGTGTAGGAAATGTGAACTCAGAGGGAATCAGAAAAGGTTCCATCGTAGATATAGACGAAACTGTTCATACAATCAAGAAGGCAGTTGAACAAGCTGAAAGGATGGTCGGTTTATCCATAAGCCAGGTCATCGTAGGAATTACAGGAAACCATGTATCACTTCAATCCTGCCATGGAGTGGTGGCAGTATCGAGTGACAATAGGGAAATTGGCGACGAAGATGTTCTAAGAGTGATGGATGCAGCACAGGTTGTCTCTATTCCCCCTGAAAGGGAAATCATCAATGTAATCCCAAGGCAGTTCATCGTTGATGGATTGGATGAGATTACTGATCCAAGGGGTATGATCGGTGTTCGGCTGGAAATGGAAGGCACGATCATTACGGGATCTAAGACGATTTTACATAACACTCTCCGATGTGTAGAAAAAGCCGGTCTTGAAATAGTAGATATCGTGCTTCAGCCACTGGCTGCAGGTACGGTGGCTCTATCAAAGGACGAAAAGAACCTTGGAGCGGCATTAATCGATATTGGCGGCGGCTCTACAACCATAGCTGTGTTTGAGCAAGGTCATTTAAAGGCCACGACGGTGCTTCCTGTCGGTGGGGAACATATTACAAAGGATTTATCGATTGGATTACGGACATCGACAGACGATGCAGAAAAAATCAAAACAAAATATGGACATGCTTTCTATGACCACGCGTCAGAAGATGAAGTGTTCAGCGTGCCAATTATTGGCAGTGATCAACATCAGCAATTTAATCAATTAGAAATTTCTGATATCATAGAAGCAAGGCTTGAAGAGATCCTGGACCTCATCAGCCACGAGCTGAAACGATTGGGAATCAGGGACCTGCCAGGTGGATATGTTCTGACTGGTGGTGTAGCAAATCTTCCAGGTGTGTTAGAATTAGCACAAATCGTTTTCCAAAATCGTGTACGTGTGGCAATTCCCGATTATATTGGTGTACGGGAACCTCAGTATACGACAGCAGTCGGATTGATTAAATACGCTCAAAAGAATGCTAGATTGCAAGGAAGGTCTGTAAGTGCTGAACCAGTGCCTGTTGAGGCCGCTGAGAAGCGTCAATCAAAACCTGTAAATAAAAAGCCAAAGCCTGCAAAGGTAAAAGAAGAAGAACATGAAGATGAAAAGGCCATGTCAAAAGTGAAAAAGTTCTTTGGATACTTCTTTGAATAAATAAAGGAATCCATAGATTCGACGAGTTAGGAGGATTTGTCATGTTGGAGTTTGATACAAATTTAGATTCATTAGCGACAATAAAAGTTATTGGTGTCGGTGGCGGAGGAAACAACGCCGTAAACCGCATGATCGAGCACGGCGTACAGGGTGTTGAATTTATCGCTGTCAACACGGATGCACAGGCTTTGAATCTATCAAAAGCTGAAATAAAGATGCAAATCGGTGGCAAATTAACCAGGGGATTAGGAGCAGGTGCGAATCCTGAAGTAGGTAAAAAAGCCGCCGAAGAGAGTAAAGAACAGATTGAAGAGGCACTTAGAGGAGCAGACATGGTCTTTGTAACTGCTGGAATGGGTGGGGGAACCGGTACTGGTGCAGCCCCGGTCATCGCTCAAATCGCCCGTGAAATCGGGGCATTGACAGTCGGTGTCGTGACAAGACCATTTACATTTGAAGGCAGAAAGCGTTCAAATCAGGCAAGCGGTGGTATCGCTGCAATGAAAGAAGGAGTGGATACCCTCATCGTTATTCCTAACGATCGTCTTCTTGAGATCGTGGACAAGAGCACGCCTATGCTTGAAGCTTTCCGTGAAGCGGATAATGTTTTACGTCAAGGTGTGCAAGGTATTTCGGATCTTATCGCTACACCTGGTTTGATCAACCTCGACTTTGCAGATGTGAAGACGATCATGTCAAACAAAGGTTCAGCGTTAATGGGTATCGGTGCAGCATCCGGTGAGAACCGCGCCACTGAAGCTGCGAAAAAGGCAGTTTCAAGTCCGCTGCTCGAGACATCCATCGATGGAGCGCAAGGTGTGCTTATGAACATCACAGGTGGAACGTCATTAAGCCTTTATGAAGTTCAGGAGGCTGCTGATATTGTAGCTTCTGCATCGGATCAAGAAGTGAACATGATCTTCGGTTCCGTCATCAATGAAGATTTAAAGGATGACATCGTCGTGACCGTTATTGCAACCGGGTTTAACGAAGAGGTCATTCAACCTCCAAAGCAAACCCGACCTACATTTGGTGGAATGAAACCAAATCAAAGTCCAAACCCAAGCCAATCGGTCAAACGGGAACAGCCTAAACGGGAAGAGCAGCCTCAACAGCAAGAGCCTGTGCGCACCTCTTCCAATCAAGGTGCGGAAGAAACGCTGGATATTCCAACCTTCCTTCGCAACAGAAACCGTCGCCGTTAATAGTCAAACAACAGCAAGGATCCCCCAGGGCAAAAATGCCCATGGGGGATCTTTTTTTCATGCACCAACCTACACTAAAAATCCCATACGAAAACCATCCGTTATAAGAAGATATTGCATCTATATTTACTGACAATTTTCGTTCATATCTCCGAAAAGTTTTCCGTTGAAGCATACAAAAAATGACAACCTTTAAAAGGTATGTACGATATACTTCTGATAAGTCATACCTGAGTGGAATGGAGTGGAACTGGGTGAGATGAAAAAAGGAGGGTAGAGTGTGACTTTATATTTAGATGTCATCTGGTTGTTAAATCTGTTAGTAGACTTTTTCTTATTATGGTTAACAGGGATCATCTTAAAGAGACAATACACCCTCTGGAGAATCGGTATCGGGAGTTTGATAGGTTCTATCATTATCCTCCTTGCTTTTTCACCGTATGCACATTTTGCAGGAAACCCCTTTTTCAAGCTATCATTTTCCATTGTTATGGTATATACAGCCTTTGGCTATAGAAGATTACGCTATTATGTATCAAATCTTCTTATGTTTTATTTCGTCACTTTCTTTACGGGCGGAATTTTAATTGGGACTCATTATTTTATAAGCTTCGATCCAAGCAGGGAATCATCCATGCTGCTGGCAAGCATACGGGGATTTGGCGACCCGATAAGCTGGGTATTTGTCATGCTTGCCCTGCCGTTTGCCTGGTACTTCTCAAAAGGAAGGGTGGATAGCATTGAGCATGTGAAGCTTCAATACGATCAGCTTCTGGAAGTCATCATACAGATTGAAGATTTTCACTGTACCGTAAGCGGTCTTGTGGACAGTGGGAATCAACTTCAAGATCCCATTTCGAAAAGTCCGGTCATGATTCTATCCATAGCAGAAATAGAGGGGGAAATCCCTGAAGAGATGAAGGCACTTTGCCATGATGTTGATGAAATTTTTTCAGGTGAGAAGCATATAGACACCCGCTGGTCTGACAGGATGCGTATCGTCCCTGCACAATCGGTAGGGAGGAATAGTCAGCTTCTTGCAGCCATCAAGCCTGATTCATTAATTTTGAAGGACCATGAATCGGAATGGGCAATACCCAATGGATTAATTGCCTTCAGGGAAGAACCTCTTGCAGCCGATGGGCATTTCCAAGCGATCGTCCATCCGAAAATGGCGTCACGAAAACCGGTCCTGAACGTTTCGTAAATCAATTATTACTACTATACTCACAATTTAAAGAAATAGAAGGGGGAGCAACAATGAAAAAATTCAAATTCAAATTTTTATACTATTGGTACAAACTGTTAATCAAGCTTGGGCTGAAGACAGATGAAATATACTACATAGGTGGTAGTGAAGCACTTCCTCCTCCACTTACGAAGGAAGAGGAAGAAGTGCTCCTCAATAAATTGCCTAAGGGTGACAAGGCGGCACGCTCATTATTGATTGAACGCAATTTAAGATTGGTTGTATATATTGCCCGGAAGTTTGAAAATACAGGGATCAATATAGAAGATCTGATCAGTATCGGTACAATCGGGCTTATCAAAGCGGTCAATACCTTCAATCCTGAGAAAAAGATCAAGTTGGCGACCTATGCCTCAAGATGTATTGAAAATGAGATACTCATGTACTTAAGGAGAAACAACAAAATCCGGTCAGAAGTTTCGTTCGACGAACCCCTTAATATCGATTGGGATGGGAATGAATTGCTGTTATCAGATGTTCTTGGTACGGATGAGGATATCATTACGAAAGATTTGGAAGCAACAGTCGATAAAAAATTACTCTTTAATGCCCTGCATCAGCTCACAGATCGTGAGAAACAAATTATGGAGCTCCGTTTCGGCTTAATGGGGGAGGAGGAAAAAACCCAGAAAGACGTAGCCGATATGCTTGGGATTTCGCAGTCTTACATTTCCCGATTGGAAAAAAGGATTATTAAACGCTTGAAGAAGGAATTCAATAAAATGGTTTAAAAATCTAAAAGCTGACTTTTTCAATTGAAAAGGTCAGCTTTTTGTTATGAGTTAAAACCAAAAAAAATTTACGCCTCATTTATCCAGATTACATAAGGGGTTTGGAACGTTCCCGTCACTGCTTGTCAGAACGAAATGCATATTTTTCCTCTTCAAGGAAATACTGAATTTTGTACAGCAGCTCCTACAAGGAGGGGAAAGAATGACACGTAATAAAGTCGAGATTTGTGGTGTGGATACGTCCAAATTGCCAGTTCTCAAAAATGATGAAATGAGAATCCTATTCAAGGAAATGCAAGCGGGTGACATCACCGCGAGAGAAAAACTGGTCAATGGAAATTTGCGCCTCGTCTTAAGTGTAATTCAACGCTTTAATAACCGTGGTGAGTATGTTGATGATTTATTTCAGGTAGGGTGTATCGGATTAATGAAATCCATCGATAATTTTGATTTAGGTCAAAACGTTCGATTCTCTACATACGCGGTTCCGATGATCATCGGGGAGATCCGTCGATATTTAAGAGACAATAACCCGATAAGAGTGTCCCGTTCACTACGAGATATTGCGTACAAGGCTCTACAAGTAAGAGAGAAATTAATGGGGGAAACATCGAAGGAACCGACTGCAGAAGAAATTGCCAAAGTTCTTGATGTATCCCACGAGGAAATCGTATTTGCACTCGATGCCATCCAGGATCCCGTTTCCTTGTTTGAACCCATTTATAATGATGGTGGAGACCCCATCTTTGTGATGGATCAACTAAGCGACGAAAAGAACCGCGATTTCCATTGGATTGAAGAAATTGCCCTTCAAGAAGGAATGAGACGGTTAAACGATCGTGAAAAACTCATTATCAGCAAACGCTTCTTTCAAGGAAAAACCCAAATGGAAGTCGCAGACGAAATCGGAATCTCCCAAGCACAAGTTTCCAGACTCGAAAAAGCAGCAATCAAACAAATGAACAAAAATATTCAGTGAATAACGAAAAGCGGAAGGGCTTTGCCCAGAGGCGACAAGCATAAGACGAACCATCCGGAAAGGCGTTCTTTGCCTTTTTGGATGGTTTGTCTTATGACCTCGAGCCTCTAAGCCCTGGACTTATGACCTCGAGCCTCTAAGCCCTGGAGCTGGACAAAACGAAAAGCGGAGGCGGCTCGTTCAGCCCCGACAAGCACAAAAGAAAGGCAGATCTCCTTCGGGAAGGTCTGCCTTTCTTTTTGCTGCATACACTTATAATAACTACTCGAAAAAGGTGAAGGCAGCTATGCAAATTCACTATATAATCAACTCAATAGGAACAACATGAAAAGAGGGTGAAGAATATGGTACGGATATCTGAATTCCAGGTGAAGGATGTTGTGAGTATTTCGGATGGACGGAAATTAGGGAATATTGGTGATATTGAAATCAACCTGGACACCGGAAGAATCGAGGCAATCGTGATAGGGAGCGGAGGGAAGATCTTAGGCTTTTTTGGCAAAGACGAAGATATCGTCATCCCTTGGAGCAGTATCGTAAAGATAGGGGAAGATGTGATTCTTGTAAGATATAAAGACAGCCATTACATTCAAGGACAGCTTCAGGAACCGAAACAATCCCCCGATACATGACGAATCTTCAGCGTCTATGGTACACTTAATAAAAAACGAAGGAGATTCAACGTGTCGAAAGAGCCTTTTGTAGTAGAGACAGAATCTTATTACTCCATTGATAAATGGACGAAAGAAAATCCCAATCTAATCGCGGGCATCACAACAAAGTGTGGCGGAATAAGCGCCGGTCCATTTGATTCTTTCAATATGGGTCTTCACGTAGGAGACAAGGACACGTCGGTCATCCATAACCGACAGTCCCTTGCAGCGGATCTTGATATGCCTCTCGAATGCTGGGTAGGGGCTGAACAAACACATGGGAATAATATTTACATTCCTGGTTCAGAAGACGCCGGTAAAGGGGCAGACAGCTATCATAGCAGCATTAAAGACACGGACGGATTCATGACAGCGGAAAGAAATATACTGTTAACGATGTGTTACGCAGATTGTGTCCCCCTTTATTTCCTGGACAGAGCGTCTGGAACAATCGGATTGGCTCATGCTGGATGGAAGGGGACGGTTCTTGAAATAGGACCGAAAATGGTCGGTGCATTCATCGGGAAAGGGTCTTCCCTTTCTTCACTTGAAGTGGTGATCGGGCCATCTATATGCAAAGATTGCTATGTAGTGGACGACTATGTAATTGATAAAGTGAAAAAAACACTAGAAGATGAAAACAACTTACCCTATAATTTAAAGGAAGAGGGGCAGTACAATCTCGATCTGAAGGTGTTAAATAAACAACTCCTGCTTCAGAGCGGTTTACATTCTGATCAAATCCATACTTCCAGTTTTTGTTCGTCCTGTCACGAGAATTTTTTCTCTTATAGAAGAGATGGTGGAAAAACGGGAAGAATCATGAGTTTTATTGGCTGGAAGGAGAAATAAGATGAAGGTATCGGAAAACGTTAAAATCATCAACGAAAATATTCACCGTGCCTGTGAACGAAGCGGACGCACGGCAGAAGACGTGACTATGGTTGCGGTCACGAAATACGTGACCATTGAACGTGCGGAAGAGGCAGTTGAAGCTGGCCTTTTCCACTTGGGGGAAAACCGGGATGAAGGATTGATCTCCAAGTGGGAGGTTTTACAGGACAAGCCCCAGTGGCATTTCATCGGCTCCCTGCAATCAAGGAAGGTCAAAAACATCATTGATAAAGTATCATACATACACTCCCTGGATCGTCTGTCATTGGCGAATGAAATTCATAAAAGGGCAGATAAACCTGTGTCTTGTTTCGTTCAAGTGAATGTGTCGGGAGAAGGGTCCAAACATGGTATTTCTCCTGAAGAAGTAAAGGAATTTATCGGCAACTTGAAAGAATTTTTCAATATTAAAGTCGTGGGGTTAATGACAATGGCTCCACATACGGAAGATGAACCATTCTTAAGGTCTTGTTTCAGGCAGCTGAAAACCATTCAGGAAGAAATTGCTTCCCTTAATCTTCCTTATGCCCCTTGTACAGAATTATCCATGGGGATGAGCAATGATTATATGATTGCGATTGAAGAAGGCGCTACATTTATTCGTATTGGAACGGCATTAGTTGGAAATGACTGAGAGGGGATGAATACAAATGGGTATTAAGTCAAAGTTTAAAACGTTCTTTTTGCTGGATGAAGATGAATATGAATATGAAGAAGAAAAGTATGAAGAAGAATACGAGGAGAAGAAGCCCATGAAGTCGCAGCTTTCCAATTCGAAACAAAATGTTGTGAGCCTTCAAAGTGTTCAAAAATCTTCTAAAATGATCCTTGTCGAGCCAAGAGTATATGCCGAGGCACAGGAGATTGCGGATCATTTAAAGAATCGGCGATCAGTCCTTGTAAACCTGCAGCGGATCCAGCATGACCAGGCTAAGAGGATTGTCGACTTTCTCAGCGGGACTGTATATGCAATCGGTGGTGACATTCAGAGGGTAGGCGATAATATTTTCCTATGCACACCTGATAATGTGGAAGTAAGCGGGAATATCTCTGAATTTTTAAAAGAGGAAGACCTATCAGATTCGAGGTGGTAATGTAAATTATGGTATTGTTGTATCAAATCCTGTCTAACCTAATTCAAATATACTCCTGGGCGTTAATCATTTATATCTTGATGTCCTGGTTTCCAAGTGCAAGGGAGACGTCGATTGGACAGTTCCTGGCTAGGATCTGTGAACCTTATTTAGAACCCTTCAGACGTTTTGTTCCATCAATCGGAATGATTGATATATCACCGATTGTGGCATTCATTGTGTTAAATCTGGCTCAATCGGGTTTATACCAATTATTTAAATGGCTTATTTAAATGACACTAAGGCTATGACCTATAAAGGACTGAAACCGGTCAAACCGTTTTCAGTTCTTTTATTTTGGGTAAATCACATAGGGGGTGAATACATGTCTTCGATTTATCAGCATTTCAGGCCGGATGAGAAAGAGTTTGTGGATGCGGTACTTGAGTGGAAGCAGACAGTGGAAAACCAATACGCGGCAAAACGAACCGACTTTTTGGACCCGAGGCAGCAGCATATTGTCGGGTCCATCATCGGAAATAACGATGAAATCAATCTTTCCTTTTATCCGGAAAACACGGAGAGGAAACGGGCTTTACTGTACCCACCTTATTTTCAGCCGGAGGAAGAAGATTTTGGAATAAGTCTTTTTGAAATACAGTATCCATCGAAGTTTGTTACAATAGAACACAGACAGGTATTAGGGACCCTGATGTCATTGGGGTTGAAAAGGGAAAAGTTCGGGGATATCCTGACGGGGAATGATATCATTCAGCTTATGCTTGCAGATGAAATTTCAGATTATGTCAAAATGGAACTGACCCAAATCGGGAAGGCCAAGATTTCCCTAAAGGAAATTCCGCTGCATGAAAAAATGGAAAGTCAAGAAGAATGGCAGGAGAAGACGGCAACCGTCAGCTCCCTGAGGCTGGACGTCGTACTCGCAGCCATCTACAATGATTCCCGTCAAAAGGCTCAGACATTGATTAAAAGCGGTCATGTAAAAGTGAATTGGAAAGCGGTTGAAAATCCCTCTTTCGAAGTGGAAGCCTCAGATGTACTTTCCGCGAGAGGTTATGGTAGAAGTAAGTTATTGTCCATCGAAGGAAGGACAAAACGGGATAAATGGCGAATATCTGTGGGAATACTGAAATAATTTAAGAAAATTAAAGGAATTCTCCCACATACTGTCGAAATTTTAGTTATAATAAATATGTAATTCACCAAGTACTGGAGGTGGCTCCCATGCCTTTAACGCCATTAGACATACATAATAAAGAATTTAGTCGTGGCTTTCGTGGTTATGATGAGGATGAGGTTAATGAATTTTTAGATCAGATTATTAAAGATTACGAAATTCTGATCCGTGAGAAGAAAGAAACGGAAGAACGTTTAAACTCCTTGAATGAACGTTTGGGTCATTTTACAAACATTGAGGAAACGTTGAACAAATCAATCGTCATTGCTCAAGAAGCAGGGGAAGAAGTCAAGAGAAATGCAATGAAAGAATCAAAGCTGATTATCAAAGAGGCTGAGAAGAATGCTGACCGCATCGTCAACGAATCATTGTCAAAGGCTCGTAAAATTGCCATCGAAATTGAAGAGCTCAAGAAGCAATCAAAAGTGTTCAGGACCCGATTCAAAATGCTGATCGAAGCTCAGCTTGATTTACTCGACACAAATGACTGGGATCAGTTAATGGAATTCGATCTGGATGCAACGGACCTAAAAACTTTAAAAGAAGAAGAGACATTGTCTTGACGAAAAGCGCATTCCTTTCATATAATTGAAAAACAATCTACATTGCCATAAAGAAGGCTAAGACAGGGACAGTACGTTTCTTGTGATAATTCCTTTCTAGCGAGTCGGGGCAGGTGTAAGCCCGATAAGGAACAAAGGTACGGAAGATCACCCTCGAGCCCTATCCATGAAATTCACTTTGAATAGTAATGGATAGCGTCTTGTTCACGTTACGAATCAAATCGAGTGAAGATCGGTTTCGGTCTTTATGAGGGTGGTACCGCGGGAAAAGCTTTCTCGTCCCTTTTACAGGGATGAGGAAGCTTTTTTTCTGTTTCCATCAGGATCCCCTGATTAAGAATTGCGGGATTTAGAAAAGATGGCAATGAAGAGAAACGTTTAGGAGGAAGATTTCATGGAGTATAAAGATACATTATTAATGCCAAAAACAGAATTTCCGATGAGAGGGAATTTACCGAAGCGCGAACCGGATACACAGAAAAAATGGGAAGAAATGAACATTTATCAAAAGGTGCAGGAAAGAACAAGTGATCGTCCTTTATTTGTTCTTCATGATGGACCTCCATATGCTAACGGGAACATCCATATGGGTCACGCACTGAATAAAATACTTAAAGATTTTATCGTCCGCTACAAATCCATGAGCGGTTTTCATGCACCTTATGTTCCTGGTTGGGACACTCATGGTTTACCGATCGAGCAGGCATTGACGAACAAAGGCGTGAAGCGTAAAGAAATGACGATCGCGGAGTTCCGTAAATTATGCGAGGAGTACGCATATGAGCAAGTTGACAACCAGCGTACTCAGTTTAAGCAATTAGGGGTGCGTGGCGATTGGGAAAACCCGTATATCACGTTAAAGCCTGAATATGAAGCACAGCAAATCAAAGTATTCGGCGATATGGCGAACAAGGGATATATCTATAAAGGGAAGAAGCCGGTTTATTGGTCTCCATCAAGTGAATCCGCCCTTGCGGAAGCTGAGATCGAATATCAGGATAAGCGCTCTCCTTCCATCTATGTTGGTTTTGCCGTTACAGATGGGAAGGGTGTCCTTGAAGAAGGCACTCAATTAGTCATCTGGACGACGACACCATGGACGATTCCTGCCAATCTTGGAATTGCCGTACACGCAGATTTGAGCTATGTCGTTGTAAACGTGAAGGAAAACAGCTATGTGGTAGCAGAAGATTTACTGGAAGATGTAGCGGAGAATCTTGAGTGGGAAGACTATTCTGTATCCAACAAGGTGAAAGGTGCGGAGCTTGAGCGTATCGTTGCTAAACATCCACTGTACGATCGTGACTCACTTGTTGTCCTTGGGGAGCATGTTACGACTGATTCAGGTACCGGGTGTGTCCATACTGCACCAGGGCACGGTGAGGATGACTTCCTGGTTGGAAAGAAATATGGTTTGGATGTTTTATGTCCCGTCGACGACAAAGGGGTCATGACATCAGAGGCTCCCGGATTTGAAGGTTTATTCTACGATAAGGCCAATAAACCGATTACGGAGAAACTTCAGGAAGCAGGAGCACTACTGAAATTAAACTTTATCACTCACTCCTATCCACATGATTGGCGTACGAAGAAACCGGTCATTTTCAGGGCGACGGCTCAGTGGTTCGCTTCCATTGATAAATTCCGTGAAGAATTACTTCAAGCAGTAAAGGATACAAAATGGATTCCTGCTTGGGGAGAAACCCGTCTTTACAATATGGTCAGAGACCGCGGGGATTGGTGTATTTCCCGTCAGCGCGCATGGGGAGTGCCGATTCCGGTATTTTATGCTGAAAATGGTCAGGAAATCATCACAGATGAAACGATTGAGCATGTATCCAAGCTCTTCCGTGAACACGGATCGAATATCTGGTTCGAAAAAGAAGCCAAGGAACTGCTGCCTGAAGGATTCACTCATGAAGGAAGTCCAAATGGGAAATTCACGAAAGAACAGGATATCATGGATGTCTGGTTCGATTCAGGGTCTTCCCATCAGGCAGTACTTGAAGAGAGAGATGACCTTAAGCGTCAGGCAGATCTATATTTAGAGGGATCTGACCAATATCGCGGCTGGTTCAACTCCTCATTGACGACAGGTGTGGCCGTAACGGGGAAAGCTCCATACAAAGGGGTATTAAGTCATGGATTCGCCCTTGACGGTGACGGAAGAAAAATGAGTAAATCATTAGGGAATGTCGTTGTTCCTGAAAAAGTAATGAAGCAGCTTGGGGCAGACATCCTGCGCCTTTGGGTAGCGTCAGTCGATTATCAGTCAGACGTTCGTGTCTCAGATCCGATCTTGAAGCAGGTAGCAGAAGTGTACCGCAAAATCCGTAACACGTACCGCTTCTTATTAGGGAATCTGTCTGACTTTGATCCCAAAACCAATAGTGTATCTTTCGACGAATTAAGAGAAGTGGATCAATTTATGCTTGTGAAGCTGAATGACCTTGTGAAAAATGTGAAAAATTCATACGATAAGTATGAATTTGCAAGCATTTATCATGCAGTCAACAACTTCTGTACACTGGATTTAAGTTCATTCTACCTGGATTTTGCGAAGGATGTTCTATATATCGAGTCAGAAGATCATGCTGAGCGACGCGCGATTCAGACTGTATTATACGAGTGCCTGGTGGCCCTGACGAAACTGATGTCGCCGATCCTTTCTCATACAGCCGATGAGGTTTGGGCATATATTCCGGGTGCAGAGGGAGAAAGTGTTCAACTGACCGATATGCCTGAAGTACAACAACTTGCAAACGCAGATGAGTTAAAGAAGAAATGGAACACATTCTTAGAATTAAGAGATGATGTATTAAAGGCTCTTGAGGAAGCGCGTAACCAGAAGGTGATCGGTAAATCATTGACGGCCAAAGTGACCCTTTACGTGAATGATGAAACGAAGGCGTTGCTCGATTCCATCAAAGAAGACTTGAAACAGTTGTTCATCGTGTCTGCTTTTGAAGTCGGTGGAGCGGTAAACGAGGCACCTGAGCATGCGTTAAGCCTGGGTGAAAACAACATCGTCGTTGAAAAAGCCGAGGGTGAAACATGTGACCGCTGTTGGGTCGTCACGACAACCGTAGGTGAGGATAAGGATCATCCAACCCTTTGCACACGTTGTGCAACAGTCGTGAAGGAAAGTTATTCTCACTTGGCATAAAATGAATGAAATAAGGGTGACCCAAAACTGGTCACCCTCATTTCATGTCTTCTGCACCCCTAATTCTAATTCCATAATTGCTATATCTTGCAACACAATATTCGAGGTCATTTCCCCCATACTATAAATGGAGGGATCAAGATGATATATGACCGATACACATCCATTGTAGAAGAGCTGATGACGTCATTGGAGGAGCTTGAAGCAAGTCAATCTCAACATCCTATCATTCAGCAGTATATAGACGAAGAAATTACCGAGGTGAAACAGGCACTCGGCCGTGTGCGTGATAATCAATACGGGTTTTGTGAACGGAGCGGCGAAGAAATTCCTTTTGATTATATGCTGATGAATCCAACCTGTACCACGATCGAAGATGCTTTGGAATGGAGAAGATTTGGGAAAATCTCTTCTTACTCCTAGATTTCTTTGGTGTTTCCGTCGTTCTTCCCCAGTTTAAGTGTCTTTATTTTCCCTTTTATGCTAAAATGCAAAGGTAATCAATTAACGATGTTCGGAGGTTGCCTTTGTGTATTATTATTTAGTGGCTTTGGTTGTGATTGGACTGGATCAATTAACAAAATGGCTGGTTGTGAGAAAAATGACCGAGGGAGAAAGTATATCGATCATTGATTCTGTCTTTTATCTTACTTCCCATCGGAATCAAGGTGCAGCATGGGGAATACTCCAAGGACAAATGTGGTTTTTTTACATTATTACATTAGTAGTGATTGTAGGTATCGTGTATTATATGCAAGTCCATGCTAAAGGGCATTCATTGTTCAGTTTGAGTCTGGCTTTCATGCTGGGTGGCGCAATTGGAAACTTCATTGACCGTGTCTTCAGAAAAGAAGTGGTCGATTTCTTAAATACATACATCTTTTCCTATGATTTCCCGATTTTTAATATTGCTGATGCAGCATTAACCATTGGAGTGGTACTGCTACTGATTTATATGTATTTAGACGAACGAAAAGCAAAGAAGGAGAACAAAAATGGAAGTAATTCAGCACAACATACTTGAGGAAGACCAGGGAGAACGAATTGATAAGGTCGTAAGTCAATTGAATAAGGAATGGTCCCGTTCCCAAGTTCAACAATGGATTAAAGATGGTCATATCAAAGTAAACGAGGAAGCGGTCAAACCCAACTTCAAATGTCCCCTGAATGCAGTCATCACTGTATCCATCCCGGAACCGGAAGAATTGGATGTGGAGCCGGAAGATCTTAATCTTGAGATCGCTTATGAGGACGGGGATGTCATCGTTGTGAATAAGCCGAAAGGGATGGTCGTCCACCCTGCACCTGGACATTATTCAGGTACGATGGTGAATGGCTTGATGCATCATTGTAAGGATCTATCAGGCATTAATGGTGTCCTGAGACCGGGGATCGTCCACCGTATAGATAAGGACACTTCCGGCTTACTGATGGTGGCCAAAAATGACATGGCTCACGAACATCTTGTGAATCAGCTGGTGGAGAAGTCTGTAACAAGAAAATATACAGCCATCGTACATGGCCATATTCCCCACGAATACGGTACGATCGATGCACCTATAGGGCGGGATCCTAAAGACCGCCAAAGTATGGCTGTCGTGGATAATGGCAAACAAGCGGTCACCCATTTCAGAGTGTTGGACCGATATAAAGATTTCACTTTGGTTGAATGTGAATTAGAGACAGGCAGAACGCATCAAATCCGCGTGCATATGAAATACATCGGCTTCCCGCTTGCGGGAGATCCGAAATATGGCCCCCGTAAGACGTTGAGCATTGAAGGACAGGCACTTCACGCTGGAGTACTGGGATTCGTCCATCCAAGGACGGAAGAATACATGGAGTTCCATGCGGATTTACCTGAGGAATTCACGAAACTGATCAAGTATCTTGAAAATAACCGTTGACAAATTTCGAGCTGACCTTTATAGTTTAGTTAATCGAATAAGTAACCTTTAATACGGTCCCGTGAGGCTGAGAAGGAGCAGTGTACGACCAAATTTCTTTGGCGTGCAATCAGATCATAACGATAAGTGTGCCCTCTCATCTCTACGGTGAGAGGGATTTTTTTATGAAATTAAACGAAAACGAGGTGGCGAAAATGACAAAGAAAGCAACGGTACTGGATCAACCCGCCATTCGAAGGGCGCTCACACGGATCGCTCATGAAATCATCGAACGAAACAAAGGAATTGAAGATTGCGTTCTTGTTGGAATCAAAACAAGGGGAATATATATCGCCAATCGATTAGCCGAGCGGATTCATGCGATTGAAGGTGAAGAAATTCCCGTTGGAGAAATAGACATCACCCTTTATCGTGATGATCTGACGAAGAAGACAGAGGATCACGAACCTGAAGTGAAAGGTTCCGACCTGCCGGTTGATATTACTAACAAGAAAGTCATCCTGGTCGATGATGTATTATTCACCGGGAGAACGGTCCGGGCGGGTCTGGATGCCTTGATGGACCTCGGTAGACCAAGTCAGATACAACTGGCTGTACTGGTCGACCGCGGGCATAGGGAATTGCCGATACGGGCGGATTTCGTCGGGAAGAATATTCCGACATCCAGCTCTGAAAAAATCATGGTCGCTTTAACAGAGGTCGATCAGGAAGATATAGTCGCCATACACGAAAAAGAATAACGGAAGTCCTTTTAAGAGCGGTCCAGTGAGGCTGACAAAGGATGGGAATGAAGGCAGCAGCAGGCCTTCTTGTACCCTCTTTGTGCCCTCTTTCAGGACAAAGAGGGTTTTTTAATGGGTAAATTTGGGTATTAGAGGAGGAAACATACATGAATCAAAATCAACAAGTCGTATTAGACGTAGAAGAGGTACCTAATATAGGAAAATGGATCACGCTGAGCATACAACATCTATTCGCCATGTTCGGGGCAACGGTACTGGTTCCATTCCTGGTCGGTTTGAGCCCGGGGGTTGCCTTGATCTCGAGCGGACTCGGAACACTTGCCTATCTCCTGATTACAAAGGGAAGGATACCGGCTTACCTGGGATCGTCATTCGCATTCATCGCTCCCATCTTAGCTGCCAAAAGTTTTGGTGGCCCGGAAGCCGCCATGATGGGAAGCTTCCTCGCAGGGGTCGTATATGGAATCGTTGCCCTGCTCATCTCAAAGCTTGGATTAAAATGGCTTATACGGATCCTGCCTCCGGTTGTGGTCGGTCCAGTGATCATGGTAATCGGACTTGGCCTCGCGGGAACGGCCGTAAATATGGCCATGTATGAAAATCCTGGAGCTGAACAACTGGTTTACAGTAACACACACTTCATGGTCGCCCTTGCCACATTGGCCATCACGGTCATCTGTTCGATTTACTTCAAGGGATTTCTCGGGATGGTTCCGATCCTTGCCGGAATCATCGGCGGATATGTCATTGCGGTGTTTGCAGGGCTGGTGGATTTTCAACAGGTAATCGATGCACCGCTCTTCCAAATGCCGGACTTCTTTGTCCCCTTTGTAGACTACACGCCGAGCTTCTCTTGGGAAATCGTCTCCATCATGGTCCCGGTTGCCCTTGTGACCTTGGCCGAGCATACGGGGGATCAGATGGTGTTAAGTAAAGTGGTTGGACGGAATTTCATTGAGAAGCCGGGTCTTCACCGCTCCATCCTTGGGGACGGGGTAGCGACTGTGATCGCCTCCTTCCTTGGTGGGCCACCCAATACAACATATGGTGAAAATATCGGAGTACTGGCGATTACACGGGTCTTCAGCGTGTTCGTCATCGGCGGGGCAGCGGTCCTTGCCATCATGTTCGGATTTGTAGGCAAGATCACGGCCGTGATCGGATCGATTCCATCGGCGGTCATGGGGGGCGTATCCATCCTCCTGTTCGGGATCATCGCATCAAGCGGTCTCCGCATGCTGATTGATAATAAAGTAGACCTGGGCAACAAGCGAAACTTGGTCATCTCGAGTGTAATCCTCGTGATTGGAGTGGGAGGCGCCTTTGTAAAGGTCAACGAGCAGGTATCCTTATCCGGAATGGCTCTGGCAGCGATTGTCGGTGTGTTCCTGAACCTTGTCTTACCAGGCAGGGAAGAAAGTGAAGGAGAAAACAATTTATTCGAAGAAGAAAATGCTAAACATGATGTTGCATAGATCCACCTTTTAATATGGTCCAGAGAGTCTAAGAAGGGTGCATTTGAACGAGACATGCGGGATTTACCGCATTGTCACTGTTGGTATGTTCAAAAACACCCTGTCAGGAGAATGACAGGGTGTTTTTTTTGAAAGAAGAGTAGAAAGGGTTGTCTCATGATGAAGAGCTTGTTGACAATGAATGACTTATCAAACGGGGACATCATTCAAATACTGGATGAGGCGGAGCGTTTTAAAAAGGGGGAAGCCTGGTTGGATGGCTCCAATAAATATGTGGCCAATCTTTTCTTCGAGGCAAGTACCCGGACAAAATGCAGCTTTGAAATGGCCGAAAGGAAGCTTGGACTTGAAGTCATTCCATTTGAAGCACAGACATCAAGCGTCCAAAAGGGGGAAACCCTGTATGATACGGTGAAAACGTTAGAAAGCATAGGGGTGGAAACGGTCGTCATCCGTCATTCCCTGGAGCGCTACTTTGAAGAATTGGCACCTCTCAACATTCGTGTGATAAATGGAGGCGATGGATGTGGGAATCACCCTACCCAATGCCTTTTAGACCTGTTGACCATTCGGCAGGAGTTTGGCCGGTTTGAAGGACTAAGGGTATCGATCATCGGAGATGTTGCCCATAGCCGGGTAGCGAGATCCAATGCGGAAGCCTTGACAAAACTCGGAGCAGAAGTCATCTTCTCGGGACCGAGAGAATGGTTCCCGTCTAGTGATCGGCATCAGTACAGGCCGATTGATGAATGTATGACCGATTCCGATGTGATCATGCTTCTTCGCATCCAGCATGAACGACATGAAAGTACATCGAACATGACGAAAGAAGAATATCATGAACGTTTCGGGTTGACGGAGGAGAGGCGGGCAAGGATGAAACCATCGGGAATCATCCTTCATCCGGCACCTGTCAACCGAGGAGTTGAAATAGCAGATTCATTGGTGGAGTGTGAGCAATCAAGAATTTTCAAACAAATGGAAAATGGTGTATTCGTCAGAATGGCCGTTTTAAAAAGATCACTTGAAAGCAACTAATTAGGGGGAATTTGAAATGAATTGGTTAATCCGAAATGCACGTATTTTAGCAAAGAATGGTGATCTTGAGATAGTGGATGTGAAGGTAGAGAATCAGAAAATCATCGAGATGGGAACAGACCTCAAGAGCACCGATCATCGTGAATATCAAGCAGATGGGTTATTGATTTCCCCAGGATTTGTTGATCTTCATGTCCATTTAAGGGAACCAGGGGGCGAACACAAAGAAACGATCGAAACGGGTACAAAAGCTGCTGCAAAAGGGGGATTCACGACCATCGCTGCCATGCCCAATACACGACCCGTGCCCGACTCAGTAGAAAATCTGCAGTCCCTTAACCAAAAGATCTCCGAAACTGCCAGTGTCCGCGTATTACCCTATGCTGCGATCACGGAGAGGCAAATTGGGAAGACGCTTAATGACTTGCCATCATTAAAAGAGAAAGGTGCATTTGCCTTCACGGATGATGGGGTAGGGGTACAATCGGCAGGCATGATGTTTGAAGCCATGAAGAAGGCAGCCGGCATCAATGCATCCATTGTGGCCCACTGTGAAGAGAATACGTTGATATACGGAGGAGCGGTTCATGATGGGACATTCTCCAAAGAGCATAATCTGCCAGGCATCCCTTCCATCTGTGAAGCTGTACATATATCCAGGGACGTGCTGCTGGCTGAAGCAGCAGGAGTCCATTATCACGTCTGTCATATCTCGACGAAAGAATCTGTCAGGGTGGTCAGGGATGCGAAGAAAGCCGGAATCAACGTGACGGCTGAAGTAACACCTCATCATCTTCTGCTATCCGAAGACGATATCCCGGGGCTTGACCCCAACTTCAAAATGAATCCGCCTCTTAGGAGTAAGGAGGATCAACAAGCTCTGATCGAGGGGCTGCTGGACGGAACGATCGATTTTATCGCCACCGACCACGCACCGCATACAGAAGCAGAAAAGTCAGAAGGGATGCAGCTCGCTCCTTTCGGGATCGTGGGACTTGAAACCGCCTTTCCGTTGCTTTACACACATTTTGTTGAAAAAGGAATCTTTACATTAAAGCAATTAATTGACTGGTTGACGATTAAACCGAGTTCAGCCTTTAATCTTCCGTTTGGACTACTTGAAGTAGGAGGAGAAGCAGATTTTACGCTCATCGATTTAAATGAGCAAAAGGTGATTGATCCGGATGAATTCTTATCAAAAGGAAAGAACACTCCATTTAAAGGGTGGGAGTGCAAAGGCTTTCCGAAAGCTACTTTTTATCAGGGATCTCTTGTATGGAATGAAGGAGGAAACGAACAATGAAAAGACAACTCATTTTAGACGATGGAACAGTTTTCGTGGGAGAAGGATTCGGAGCGAATGAAGAAAGTATTGGTGAAGTCGTATTCAATACGAGCATGACAGGCTACCAGGAAATCTTATCAGATCCATCATACTGCGGGCAGCTGGTCACCCTGACCTATCCACTTGTAGGGAATTATGGAATCAACCGGGACGATTTTGAGTCGATTACCCCGGCCATCAAAGCGTTCATTGTAAGAGAAGTGGCAAACTTTCCTTCTAACTGGAGGAATGAATCAACATTAGATGAATTATTAAAAATAAAAGGAATTCCGGGAATTGCAGATATCGATACCAGAAAGTTAACAAGGATAATCAGGAAGCATGGCGCGATGAAAGGCATCATTTGCTCAGCGGAGCTGGATCCACAAGCAATGCTTGAGAAGCTGCATGATACAGATTTACGAACAGATCAAGTCATGCAGGTTTCCACGAAAACAGCCTATGCAAGCCCGGGAAGAGGCTACCGTGTAGTGCTCATGGATTTTGGGATGAAACATGGGATACTTAGGGAACTGAACAAGCGTGATTGTGACGTGATCGTGGTTCCTTACGATACGACAGCTGAAGAGATTCGCCGATTACAGCCCGATGGCATCATGCTTTCGAATGGACCGGGGGATCCGAAAGATGTACCTGAAGCGATCCGGACGATTAAGGAGCTCTTGGGTGAAATCCCACTCTTCGGCATCTGTTTAGGGCATCAATTATTTGCCCTTGCTTGTGGAGGGGATTCATTCAAAATGAAATTTGGTCATAGGGGAGGAAACCATCCTGTTAAGGATTTGAAAACGGGAAAAGTGGCACTTACCTCACAGAACCATGGCTATGCAGTCGATGAAAAGTCTTTGGCTGGATCAAGATTACAGGTGACCCATTTGGCAGTGAACGATGGAACAGTAGAAGGATTGAAGCATTTGGACTTCCCTGCCTTTACTGTACAATATCACCCCGAAGCGTCTCCGGGGCCGGAGGATTCAAACTACTTATTCGATGATTTCTTACAACTTATGAAAGAAGAGAAAAGAAAGGAGCTTCAACATGCCTAAACGTACAGACATCAAAAGCATCTTAGTTATCGGAAGCGGACCCATCATCATCGGACAGGCGGCAGAATTCGACTATGCCGGAACTCAAGCCTGTATCGCCCTAAAAGAGGAGGGCTACCGGGTCATCCTCGTAAACTCGAATCCTGCAACGATCATGACAGATGCTGAAATGGCCGATAAAGTGTACATCGAACCGCTGACACTCGAATTTGTCAGCAGGATCATCCGTAAAGAACGTCCCGATGCCCTGCTGCCTACATTAGGCGGTCAAACGGGATTGAACATGGCGGTTGAACTTGCGAATTCAGGAGTGCTGGAAGAATGCGGAGTGGAAATCCTCGGGACGAAACTTTCTGCGATCGAGAAAGCGGAAGACCGTGACTTGTTCAGGAACTTGATGAATGAAATGGGAGAACCGGTTCCGGAAAGTGAAATCATTCATTCCTTAGATGAGGCCTATCAATTCGTCAATGAAATTGGCTATCCAGTCATCGTCCGTCCAGCTTACACATTAGGTGGAACTGGAGGAGGCATCTGTCACAACGAAGAAGAACTGATTGAGATTGTAACCTCAGGGTTGAAATACAGCCCTGTAACTCAGTGTCTCTTGGAAAAAAGTATTGCAGGCTTCAAAGAAATAGAATATGAGGTTATGAGAGATGCAGCCGATAATGCCATCGTCGTGTGTAATATGGAGAACATCGACCCGGTTGGAATTCATACGGGAGATTCAATCGTTGTAGCACCCAGTCAAACCTTAAGTGACCGTGAGTATCAAATGCTGCGGAATACAAGTCTGAATATCATCCGTGAGTTGGGAATCGAAGGAGGCTGTAATGTCCAGCTGGCACTAGACCCTGACAGTTTCCAGTATTATATCATCGAAGTGAATCCAAGGGTGAGCCGTTCATCTGCACTTGCATCCAAAGCAACAGGCTACCCGATTGCAAAGCTTGCAGCGAAGATCGCCGTCGGCCTGACACTGGATGAAATGATGAATCCGGTGACGGGTAAAACATATGCATCATTCGAACCTGCACTTGATTATGTGGTGACAAAAATCCCAAGATGGCCATTCGATAAATTCGAAGCTGCCAAACGTAACCTGGGAACCCAAATGAAAGCGACCGGAGAAGTGATGGCGATTGGGCGTACCTTCGAAGAATCACTTCTGAAAGCGATCCGCTCACTTGAGAGCAATACGTATCACATGGAACTAAGTGATGCACACCAATTTACGGACGAGTGGATCGAGAAAAGGATCAGGAAAGCCGGCGATGAACGACTCTTCTATATCGGGGAGGCGCTGAGACGGGGAGTGACGATTGAAACCATACATGAATGGAGCAAAATCGATCTTTTCTTCTTATATAAAATGAATAGAATCGTAGAGTTTGAAAAGGAATTAGCCATGAATCCTTTCGCCCCGGATCTTGGACAAAAGGCCAAGCGCATGGGCTTTTCGGATATCACCCTGGCGAAATTGTGGAATAGTACAGAAGCAGACGTGTATAACTGGAGAAAAGAACATGAGTTAACACCTGTCTATAAAATGGTCGACACATGTGCGGCTGAGTTCGAATCGGAAACTCCTTACTTCTATGGTACGTATGAGGATGAGAATGAATCCAGGGTCACATCAAGGGAGAGTGTCATCGTCCTTGGGTCAGGACCGATCAGGATCGGTCAGGGCGTGGAGTTTGATTACGCGACCGTTCACTCTGTCTGGGCCATTAAAGAGGCGGGTTACGAAGCGATCATCGTGAATAACAATCCGGAAACGGTCTCTACTGACTTCAGTATCTCGGATAAATTATACTTCGAACCACTTACGGTAGAAGACGTGATGCACATCATTGATCTTGAAAAACCTAAGGGAGTCGTCGTTCAGTTTGGCGGCCAAACCGCGATCAATCTGGCAGAGGAGCTGGTGAGAAGAGGAGTCAAGATTCTCGGTACATCCCTTGAGGATTTGGATCGTGCAGAGAACAGGGATAAATTCGAACAAACCCTGAACGACCTCGGCATCCCACAACCAGAAGGAAAAACAGCTGTCTCGGTAGAGGGGGCCATTGAGATTGCTCAACACATCGGCTACCCGGTTCTGGTCCGACCTTCGTACGTTCTCGGCGGAAGGGCAATGGAAATCGTTTACCGGGAAGAAGAGCTCCTTCAATACATGAAGAATGCAGTAAAGGTCAACCCGCAGCATCCGGTATTAATCGACCGCTATCTGATCGGGAAAGAGATTGAAGTGGATGCCGTCTCAGATGGAACGGACGTCGTCATCCCTGGAATTATGGAGCATATCGAGCGGGCCGGGGTTCACTCGGGGGATTCCATAGCGGTGTACCCTCCACAGCAGCTCACACAGGAACAGAAACAAACCATTGCCGATTACACGACAAGACTTGCAAAAGGTTTAAACATCATAGGATTACTGAACATCCAGTATGTCATCTCAAAAGGTGAAGTCTTCGTTCTGGAAGTGAATCCGCGTTCCAGCCGGACAGTACCATTCATAAGTAAAATCACGAATGTACCTATGGCGAATATTGCAACCAAGTCCATTCTCGGAATCTCCCTGAAAGATCAAGGTTATGAGTCGGGACTGGTTCCTGAAAAACAAGGTGTGTATGTGAAAGTTCCAGTCTTCTCATTTGCGAAACTAAGACGGGTGGATATCACTCTCGGACCGGAGATGAAATCAACGGGGGAAGTAATGGGGAAAGATTTGACCTTGGAAAAAGCACTATACAAGGGAATGGTCGCAGCAGGAATGCAAATGAAGGAATATGGATCCGTGCTCATGACCGTGGCAGATAAAGACAAGGATGAAGCAGTACTCTTAGCTCAACGCTTTATCGATATCGGCTATCAAATCCTTGCAACAAAGGGCACCGCAGAGCATCTGACAAAAGCAGGTATCGCCGTTCGTGAAGTGGATAAGATCGGATCCAGCGGCCCTACACTATTGGATATCATCCAAAGTGGAGAAACACAGCTTGTCATCAATACACTGACAAAAGGTAAGCAGCCTGCAAGGGATGGATTCAGAATTCGAAGAGAATCAGTAGAAAACGGCATTCCTTGTCTTACGTCCCTGGATACAGCTGAAGCCATCCTGAGAGTGATTGAATCCATGACATTCTCAGCTGATGCACTTGACTCACAACCGAAAGCGAAAGAGGCGGTTTATCAATGATCGTAAACGAGAAGATGATTGTGCTTTCTCATGAAAGGATAGCTGAAAACATCTTTGAGCTCGTTCTTCAAGGTGATTTAGTGAGTGAAATAAAGGCTCCCGGCCAATTCGTTCATGTGAAGGTGGGGACAGGAATCGACCCTTTACTCAGAAGGCCGATATCCATCGCCTCTCACGACCATGAAAAAAACACCATGACCCTGATCTACCGTGCTGAAGGAAAAGGGACGAGGTTACTTTCCCAAATGGAGAATAGCGAAAAGGTCGATGTATTAGGGCCCCTGGGTAATGGATTCTCCGTGGAGGATGGAAGGAAGACCGCACTGTTAGTAGGTGGAGGAATTGGAGTTCCTCCTCTCTACGGCCTTTCCAAAAAGCTCGTAGCTAACGGTTGGAAAGTGACGCATATCCTCGGTTTTCAAAATGAAGCCGTGAGCTTTTATGGAAACAAGTTCAGGGAACTGGGAGACACGTATATTGCCACTGTAGATGGATCTCTTGGGACAAAAGGATTTGTAACAGATGTGATCCGGGAGGAAAAACCTGTCTTTGATGTGTTCTATTCCTGTGGCCCGACACCGATGCTGAAAGCACTGGAATCCCAATTGGGGGATAAACGGGGGTTCATTTCATTAGAAGAACGAATGGGCTGTGGGATTGGCGCTTGTTTTGCCTGTGTCTGTCACAAACAGGATGATCCCCACGGGTCGGACTATGTAAAGGTTTGCAGTGACGGACCGGTATTTCCAACTGGGGTGGTGCTTTTATGAAATCATTACAAATCGAATTACCCGGATTATCTTTAAAAAACCCGGTTATGCCGGCTTCAGGATGTTTTGGCTTTGGTCGCGAATATAGTCAGTTCTATGATTTAAGCGAGCTGGGAGCGATCATGATTAAAGCGACGACGGAAGAGGCACGCTTTGGGAATCCGACTCCCCGGGTTGCTGAAACAAATGGTGGAATGCTGAACGCGATCGGTTTGCAGAACCCGGGACTCTCCGGTGTGATGGAAAAGGAACTTCCTTGGCTTGCGGGATACGATGTTCCGATCATAGCGAATGTGGCAGGTTCTCAAGTAGAGGATTATGTGGAAGTGGCAAGAGTCATCTCTTCGGCTGAAAATGTTGCTGCCCTTGAACTGAATATTTCCTGCCCAAATGTAAAGACGGGTGGGATCGCATTCGGGACCATTCCTGAAGTGGCTAAAGAGCTGACGGAGAGGGTCAAAGAAGTCACTCAAGTCCCTTTGTATGTGAAATTATCACCGAACGTCTCCAATATCGTCGAAATGGCAAAGGCTGTTGAAGCAGGAGGAGCGGATGGGCTGACGATGATCAATACTCTCCTGGGGATGAGATTGGATATGAAAACAGGAAAGCCGGTCCTTGCGAATAAGACCGGTGGCTTATCGGGTCCTGCCATTAAACCGGTTGCCATCCGGATGATTTATGAAGTGAGTCAACAAGTGGATCTTCCGATTATCGGGATGGGTGGGATCCAATCGGCTGAAGATGTGATTGAATTCTTCCATGCGGGAGCAAGTGCCGTGGCAGTCGGGACAGCGAACTTCGTGGATCCATTCGTGTGTCAACGAATCATCAACGACTTACCACCATTACTTGAGGAACTCGGAGTCGACCATATATCTCAATTAACCGGAAGGAGCTGGGGGAAGCATGAATCCGAAACCGTTTATAGCTCTTGATTTTAAAGACTGGGAGATGACATCGGCCTTTTTGGATCAATTTACAGGGAGTCTGAATGTAAAAGTCGGTATGGAGCTGTATCTTCAAAATGGACCTGTCATCCTTGAGAAGATCCTGAATAAAAATCACCGTATCTTTCTCGATTTAAAGCTTCATGATATACCCAATACAGTGTACGGAGCCATGAAGGGACTGGCAGGATTCGATTTGGAACTGATCAATGTTCATGCGGCAGGTGGCAGCGTCATGATGGAAAAAGCGCTGGAAGGTCTCCATGCGGGTACTCCTGCCAACCAAAGTCGTGCAAAATTGATTGCCGTCACACAGCTGACGTCTACAACGGAAGAACAGATGCAGCAAGAACAACTGATATCTGCAACCATCAATGAGTCTGTCTTACATTATGCTTCTCTTGCGAAAGGGGCCGGGCTTGATGGAGTGGTATGTTCTCCACACGAATCGCGCCTGATTCAAGAACATTGCGGTAATGACTTTATTCGTGTCACTCCCGGTATCAGATTAGCGGAAGACCGATTGGGAGATCAAAAACGGGTCACTACACCCCAAATGGCAAAAGAATTAGGTTCTTCCTACATAGTGGTCGGAAGGAGCATCACAAGTGCCGAAAATCCGGTGCTGGCATATGAACGGATCGTTCAAGAATGGGAGGGCAATCAATGAAACATGAAATCGCAAAAAAATTATTAAACATAGAAGCAGTATTTTTAAACCCGGCGGAGCCCTTTACCTGGTCATCGGGTATCAAGTCCCCGATCTATTGTGACAATCGGCTGACACTGGCTTATCCCTCTGTCCGAAATGACATCTCAAATGGACTGTCCGAGTTGATCCAGAAGCATTTTCCAGATGCAGAAGTCATCGCGGGAACAGCGACGGCGGGAATTCCACATGCTGCCTGGGTGAGCGGCAAGTTGAACCTTCCGATGTGTTATGTCAGGTCAAAAGCCAAAGCCCACGGAAAAGGGAAGCAGATTGAAGGGATTGCGACTTCTGGACAAAAGGTCGTCGTCGTGGAAGACCTCATCTCCACGGGAGGCAGCTGTATAACAGCTGTTAACGCTTTAAGGGATGCGGGATGTGACGTATTAGGAGTGGTCGCGATCTTCACATATGAACTGGATAAAGGGAAAAGGATGCTTGAGGAGCACGATATTAAAGCCTATGCCTTATCCGACTATTCGAGTTTATTGGATGTAGCGGTGCAGCATGAGATCATTCAGAAAGATGAGCTGGAACAATTGAAGCTTTGGAGTGAAGATCCGGAGAATTGGGGATTGTAATGGGAAAGCAACTCGTTTAAGAGTTGCTTTTTTTGTCGGGAAGGGATCTGGTATGCTTCTCCTGTAAGGGGTAAAACAAAAACACTCCCACCCAGTCCAAATTCAGACTGAGTGAAAGTGCATCCCGGCCATTATCAATCCTTCAACGATCGAACAAGGTCCAGGTCAGGTGTCACATATACGGTTTGCTGCCCTTCATAAATGACAAATCCGGGCTTGGCACCTTTTGGTTTCTTCACTTGCTTCACTTCTGTGAAATCAACCGGCACCGAGCCTGATTCCCGTGCTTTACTGAAATAAGCTGCGATATTGGCCGCTTCCTTGATGGTTTGCTCTGAAGGATCCTGACTCTTGATGACGACGTGGGAGCCCGGGATATCCTTCGTATGAAGCCAAATCTCTTCTCGTCCTGCGACCCTGTTTGTTAAGTAGTCGTTTTGTTTATTGTTTTTACCGACAAGGATCGGTGTCCCGTCAGTTGAGGTGTAGTGTTCAAGTACGGGCTTAACATTTGCCTTTTTCTTTTTCGTTTGCTTTCGGACCCTCAGGTAGCCTTCTTCTTCAAGTTCTTCCCTGATTTCTTCCACATCTTTCGTAGAAGCGGATTCTAATTGCTGCAATAATTGTTCGAGATACCGAATCTCATCCTCGGCCTTCTCAATCTGTTCATGAACGATCTGGATGGCATTCTTCGCTTTTTGATAACGTGAGAAATAATTCTGTGCATTATCCGAAGGTGATTTTTGAGGATTAAGTGGAATCGTAATACTTTCCCCGTTTTCATCATAATAATTGACTACGCTGATCTCCGTCATGCCTCGTTCCACGGCATATAAATTTGAGGTAAGAAGTTCCCCAAGCAGTTGATAACGATCTGCCTGCTGTGCATCCTCCAGGGTCTGCTCTAATTTCCCGATTTTATTGACGTTTTTATCCCGCTCATTTCGAATGAACCGTTCCAGATCATTGCCTTGCTGCTTGACGCGATCCCGTGCAGCCTTTTGATAAAAGAAACGATCCAGCAGTTCACTCAAGGAATGGAACGTTTGTTTCTCACCCTCAAGATGAAGAAGGTCCATCCAGTAGAATGTTTCCTTCCCGGCGCTTATGAGGGTCGGGGTTGTATCGTAGTTTTTCGCGTAATCAATCAAGTTCACGAATGACTCGGCAATGGCAGACTGGTTTCCGATCCCGGCCCGGTGAACGATTTCTTTCGCGTAAAGCGGAGAAATCCCGGCGAAAGATTGGACGATCTGCTTATCGAGCTTCCCTGAATTGAAATCAAGTGCCCTAAGCACGTCTACTGTGGTTGCTTCCAGCGGGTCGCTCTTATCCTGTTGAGGCGGGAGAACATACGTATGACCCGGCAACACAGTCCGGTGCGTATTCATGCTGGGGGAAATATGCTTAATGCTGTCGAGGATCATATTTCGCTCTTTATCCACAAGGATGATATTGCTGTGGCGTCCCATTACCTCGATGATTAGTTGTTTGTAGGAAATGTCCCCAATTTCGTTTCTGCCTTTCACTTCGAAAACGATCATCCGGTCCAATCCGACCTGCTTGATCCCCTCGATGATGGATCCTTCCAGATGTTTTCGCAGCAACATACAGAACATAGGGGGAACAGATGGATTTTCATAGCTCTCATTAGTTAATTGAACACGTGAATAACTGGGATGAGCCGATAAGAGCACTTTGTGATTTTTTCCATTTGCCCGGATGATCATGATAATTTCATTTTTATATGGTTGATGTATTTTGTTAATACGACCGTGTAATAAATTCTCATTTAATTCTTTCGTCATGTTTCTTGTAAATAATCCATCAAATGACATATCTAACATCCTCTGCTTTAAACGATTTCATTGTATTTTACATCTATCCATCTTGTATGGGTACTAAAGTGTATCAAATGTAACCGATTTTACCCTTCCCTCAGGTAAAATGCAAAACCTACATAAATCATATCATTTTTTAGGACGAGTCTGAATAAGAATGCTATGAGAAGGACAACTTTTCGTATCGTAGGAGGAGAGTGACATGGTTGCATGAAATTTCATGAGATGAGACAAGAGGACATAGAGCAGTCATTAAATACCAATTATCAAGAGGGACTTTCAACAGAAGATGTAGCAAACAGGCGGAAACAATTCGGGTACAATCAATTGGAAGAAGCTGAGAAGCAGTCAGCTTTATTATTGTTTTTCAGTCAATTCAAGGACTTTATGGTTCTCGTGTTATTGGCAGCCACGCTCATTTCGGGATTGCTTGGGGAGTATATCGATGCGATAGCGATCATTGCAATTGTGTTCATTAACGGTTTTTTAGGGTTTTTCCAGGAGCGGAAAGCCGAGAGATCCCTCCAGGCATTAAAGGAACTTTCGGCACCTCAGGTTTCTGTATTAAGAGACGGTAAATGGGTAAAGATTGCATCTAAAGAAGTGATCATCGGGGATATCATCCGCTTTGGGAGCGGAGACAGAATCGGGGCGGATGTAAGGCTGATCGAAGCGAATAATCTGGAAATCGAAGAATCCGCCCTTACAGGTGAGTCTGTACCCGTCACAAAATCCATAAAGCCCGTGAATGGGGAAAATATGAGTCTTGGAGACTTGGAAAACATGGCATTCATGGGGACGATGGTCACAAGGGGGAATGGAATCGGTGTCGTGACATCGATCGGAATGAAAACCGCCATGGGGCAGATCGCCGATATGATCCAAAAAGCGGAAACCATGACCACCCCTCTACAGAGAAGACTTGAAGAGCTGGGGAAAATCCTTATTACGGTTGCCCTCGTGTTGACTGCGCTGGTTGTCGGGATCGGCGTGATCCAGGGCCATGATATGTATACCATGTTCTTAGCCGGGGTTTCATTGGCAGTAGCGGCCATACCCGAAGGATTACCGGCCATTGTGACGGTCGCTCTTTCCTTGGGGGTTCAGAGGATGATCAAGAAGAAAGCGATCGTACGGAAGCTCCCGGCAGTGGAAACATTAGGATGTGCGTCTGTTATTTGCTCTGACAAAACAGGGACCCTGACCCAAAATAAGATGACCGTGACTCACCTTTGGAGTGGCGGGAGAAACTGGACCGTCACGGGTACAGGATATGAACCTGATGGCCAATTTTACAGCGGGGACCAACGGGTGACGCCCCATAGTGATCATTCCTTACAACAACTATTGACCTTTGGGATGCTCTGCAATCATGCTGAACTCGTAACCCGTGAAGAAACCTTTTTTGTCGATGGCGATCCCACTGAAGGGGCCCTCCTTGTTGCGGGACTGAAAGCAGGGCTTTCGAGGGAATCACTATTGAAGAAGTTTACGATTGTCAAAGAGTTCCCCTTCGATTCTACGCGAAAGATGATGAGTATCATCGTAGTCGATCAAAATGGCAAGCACTTTTCTGTAACGAAAGGCGCCCCTGACGTGTTGGTCGGAAAGAGCGAATCGATTCTGTGGGAAGGAAGGCTACAAGCGAAGTCACCCGAGACCACCCAAAAAGTAGAAGAGGCGATCAGCGAGATGTCCTCGAACGCTTTGCGAAATATAGCGATTGCGTATAAACCGATCAAGGAACGGGCGGTCGAAGCGTTGGTGGAACAGGATATTGAAGAGGGGGTAACCTTCATCGGCCTCCAGGGTATGATCGATCCTCCGAGACCTGAGGTGAAGCAAGCGGTGAAAGAATGCCGTCAAGCGGGCATCAAGACGGTCATGATCACCGGAGATCATGTCTTGACGGCGAAAGCCATTGCCAAACAGCTGGGGATCCTGAAGAAGAATGACCGTGTCCTCGATGGTAAAGCATTGAATCAAATGGAAGTACATGATCTTGAAGACATCGTGGATGAAGTGTCGGTGTTTGCGCGTGTGTCTCCCGAGCATAAATTAAAAATCGTGAAAGCCCTGCAAAACAGGGGGCATGTCGTGGCCATGACCGGAGATGGTGTCAATGACGCCCCGGCCATCAAATCTTCTGATATCGGAGTGGCTATGGGGATAACCGGTACGGACGTTGCAAAGGAATCTTCTTCGTTAGTCCTGCTGGATGATAACTTCGCTACGATTAAATCAGCGATCCAGGAAGGCAGGAATATCTATGAAAATATCCGGAAGTTCATACGATATCTGTTGGCTTCGAACGTTGGCGAAATTCTCGTTATGCTTTTTGCGATGATCTTGGCGCTTCCGCTTCCATTGGTGCCGATCCAGATATTATGGGTGAACCTGGTGACGGATGGTCTTCCTGCCATGGCACTCGGTCTTGATAAGCCGGAAGATGATGTCATGAAAAGGAAGCCGAGACATCCCAAAGAAGGTGTATTTGCAAGGGGGCTCGGTTGGAAAGTCGTGTCCAGGGGGTTTTTGATCGGAGGGGCGACATTACTTGCGTTCATGCTATCGTATAAGACGCATCCTGATCATCTGGCATATGCCCAAACCGTCGCGTTCGCTACCCTGGTCATGGCACAGCTGATCCATGTGTTCGACTGCCGAAGTGAAGTATCGGTATTTTCAAGAAATCCGTTCGGGAACATGTATCTCGTCTTTGCCGTATTATCTTCACTCATATTAATGCTCTTAGTCATCTATATCCCTTCCCTGCAACCGATCTTCCATACAGTACCGATCGTATTGAAAGATTGGCTCTTGATCATTGGTTTAAGCTCCGTTCCAACGTTTTTACTGGCAGGGTCATTTTTTGCAAGAAAAAAACAGTGAAATGTGGTATAATCCAAAAGGTAATAGAGAAAATCCTCTATTACCTTTTTTATATCATGCGATTTATTGTTAGTAAGGGAGTGGATCCCTTCACTATATTGCAGCATGACATGAAGGTGAAGCCAGTTGTTCTACATACGAATACCGTCAAAGGATTGGATGTGATCGTAATGGTTGTCAGCATGACAGGCTTTGGAAGAAGCAAAGCAGACTCTGACCAACATTCTGTAACGGTTGAAATGAAATCCGTGAATCACAGATTCAGTGAATGTTACATAAGGATGCCGCGTCAATTAATGAAGCTCGAGGATAAAATCAAGAAACAAGTATCCCATAGCGTTAAAAGAGGGAAAGTGGATATTTTCATCACTATCACCGGTGCAGGCCTGGTACATAAAAATCTACTTATTGACTGGAAGCTCATTCAAGATTATTATCAGTTAGTAAATAAAGTGAAAGAAACCTTCTCCTTACAGGATGAAGTACAATTATCCCATCTCTTAAACAGAGAAGAATTTGTGATCATCGAAGAAATGGAAGAAGAAAATGAAGAGCTAGAGCACTTGGTATTAAAAGCTGTGGAAGAAGCGGCTTCAAGTCTCAGAAGGATGAGGGAGAAAGAAGGAGAGCTACTCAAAAAGGATTTCCTGCTTCATCTTAGGAATTTTGAGAAGAATATTGCCGAACTCAATAGTCATGCACCTGAAGTGGTCAATCTATATAGGGAACGGTTAAGAAAAAGGATCGTCGAATACAATGAACCTTCTTTTGACGAAAGTCGTTTACTTACGGAAGTGGCCATCTTTGCCGATAAATCCGATATTACGGAAGAATTGACAAGATTGAAGAGTCATATACAGTACTTTCATTCCACCTTGACCGATGAAGGGCCGGTTGGCAGGAAGTTGGATTTCATGATCCAGGAAATGAACAGGGAAGTGAACACGATTGGTTCAAAAGCAAATGATTCCTTCATTTCGAAGATTGTGGTAGAACTGAAATCAACACTTGAGAAGCTGAGGGAACAGGTGCAAAATGTAGAATAAGAAGTTTAGTTTCCTATCTTTCCGGCGAAACTAAACTATTGATTAGGAGGAGCGTTATGTCGATCAAGCTCATCAATATAGGATTTGGAAATATCGTGTCAGCTAACCGGATCATTTCGATCGTAAGTCCGGAATCAGCACCGATCAAACGTTTGATTCAAGATGCAAGAGACCGGGGAACACTCGTTGATGCTACATACGGAAGAAGAACAAGAGCGGTCATTATTACGGATAGCGATCACGTTATTCTTTCAGCTGTTCAACCCGAAACCGTTGCTCACCGATTGACAGATAAAGAGGATTTAGTAGAAGAAGGGCAGGGTAAATAAATGAAAGAAAAAGGATTGCTGATCGTTCTTTCCGGACCATCAGGTGTAGGGAAGGGAACCGTTCGTAAAGCGATTTTTTCCGAGGAAGATACTAAGTTTGAATATTCCATCTCCATGACCACGCGGAAACCCCGTGAAGGAGAAGTGGATGGTGTAGATTATTTCTTTAAATCCAGAGAAGATTTCGAAGTGCTGATTGAGCAGGGGAAACTGCTGGAGTATGCAGAGTTCGTTGGGAACTATTATGGGACTCCCGTTGATTATGTACGAGAAACACTTGATGCAGGAAAAGATGTATTCCTTGAAATCGAAGTGCAGGGTGCACAGCAGGTGAGGGATAAGTTCCCTGAAGGGTTGTTTATCTTCCTGGCACCACCGAGTCTTTCCGAACTTCAGAATCGCCTTGTAACCAGAGGCACCGAAACGGATGATTTGATCCAGGGGAGAATGAATACAGCAAGGAAAGAGATTGAAATGATGAATCTTTATGATTACATTGTTGAAAATGATCAAATCGAACATGCGGTAGGAAAGATCAAATCCATCGTTCAAGCAGAACACTGTAAACGGGAACGAGTGCAACAACGATACTTAAATATGCTGGAGGCTGAGTAAATGTTAAACCCATCCATTGATTCATTAATGAAAAAGATCGATTCTAAATATTCGTTAGTCAGCATCGCTGCGAAGCGTGCAAGAAACCTGCAAGATACGGGTGATTATCGTTTGAACCGCTATGATTCTCATAAGTTCGTAGGTAAAGCTCTGGAAGAGATCCATGCCGGTCAATTATCTATGAAAGAAAGAGATGCCAAAGCGGTATATTCTGACGAATAAACGGCAGGAAGCTTCATGAATGACTCCAGGGGTTGACTCGAAAGATTTCATCATCTTTCGAGACAACCCTATTTTCTTTTTCTATCAATATCCTTCATAATATAGGGAGGATAAAGAGTAATGGGGGAAAGTAGAATGATGCAGGGGAAAAAAATACTGTTATGTGTTTCTGGCGGAATTGCGGTATACAAAGCAGCAGCCTTAACGAGTAAGCTGGTTCAAAGCGGTGCTGAAGTAAAGGTGATCATGACTGAGTCAGCACGTAAATTTGTGGCTCCACTTACGTTTCAGGCGTTATCCCGTCAAGATGTGTACTGGGATACCTTTGATGAAAAAGATTCGGCGAAGATTGCCCACATTGATCTGGCGGATTGGGCCGATCTTGTACTGGTAGCGCCGGCAACGGCCAACATCATCGGAAAGCTTGCGAACGGGATTGCAGATGATATGATAACCACGACGATCCTGGCCACCACGGCGAAAGTCTGGATCGCCCCGGCCATGAATGTACATATGTATGATCATCCAGCGGTGAAGCGCAACATCGAAACCCTTTTTGAGTTTGGCTGTCGATTTGTCGAACCAAGTGAAGGGTATTTAGCATGCGGATATGTTGGAAAGGGCAGGCTTGAAGAACCGGAAAAAGTGGTAGAGCTTGTGGACCGGTATTTTTCAGATCGTGAAGGGGAAGAAAGACTGCTGCACGGAAAAAAAGTAGTGATAACCGCGGGACCTACGAGGGAAATGGTGGATCCCGTCCGCTTCTTCTCCAACCGGTCCACCGGGAAAATGGGTTATGCCCTTGCAGAAGCGGCCATCTCCCTTGGGGCAGAAGAAGTAGTGTTGATTTCCGGACCATCCGGATTAACGGTTCCAAAAGGGGTAGAATGGATCCCGGTCACAAGCGCGGAAGATATGTATCAGGCGGTTCACGAAGTATTTCCAAAGGCAGATATCGTCGTAAAGAGTGCTGCCGTTGCTGATTACCGACCGAAAGAGATTCTGGAAGAGAAATTAAAGAAAAAAGATGGAAATCTTGTAATTGAATTTGAGCGTACGAAGGATATTTTAATGAGTCTTGGTGAGAGGAAGACTCATCAGTACCTTATCGGGTTTGCAGCAGAGACGACGAACGTCGAAGCGTATGCAAAAGCAAAGCTTGAGAAAAAGCGTGCGGATATGATCGTCGCGAATAATGTGAAGGAAACGGGATCAGGCTTTGGAACGGATACCAATAAGGTGTCGATTGTCACAAGCGGTGGAGACGTTCGGGAGCTCCCTTTATTATCAAAGGTAGAGGCAGCGAAAGAAATCTACAAAGAAGCCATTCGGCATATGAAGAAGGGTGCCCCGCATGAACGTCGCTAGTGTCATCGTCGACGTCCCTGCCATGCAGACGGATCGGACTTACGATTACAGCATCCCTGATGAATGGAAAGGAAGTATCGTTCCCGGTATGAGGGTCATCGTTCCGTTTGGTCCAAGAAAAATCCAGGGCTTTGTCATTGAATTAAAGGATAAAGGGGAAGTCTCTAAGCTTAAAGCGATCGTCGAACCGATGGATCTTGTGCCGGTCCTGAATAAAGAGTTACTCGCACTCGGGGACTGGCTAACAGAGAAGACCCTATGCTTTAAAATCTCAGCCTTTCAAGCGATGCTCCCTGCTGCGATGAAAGCGAAATATGAAAAGTTCATTCAGCTTGAAGAAGGGATGGGTCCAGGTGAACTTCATCCTTCCCTTCAACACTTCTTTCAGAAGGGAAAAGAGATATCCTGGAAAGCGATTGAAGAAAGCGGCCTGCTCCCCCTGGTACATAAAGAGGTCAAAAAAGGATCTGTCGAAGTAATCTACAGGGTGAAAGCGAAGGGGAAAAAGAAAACGGTCCGCATGCTTTATCTTAACGTGCCACCAGGTAACGTGGATGAAGTGAAGAATGATCTGCCACCCCAGGCGAGCAAGCAAAAACAAATCATCGATTATATGATGGATGCGGCGCCGGGCGGGGATGGGATTCTTGCATCCACACTCACCGAAGCGATGCATACGACTTCAAGCACGGTCAAGAACTTAGTCCAAAAAGGGATCCTCATTGAGAAGAACGTGGAAATGTACCGCGATCCTTTTGAAAACAGAACCTTTGAGAAGACGTCTCCCCTGCCACTGACTTCCCAGCAGGAGCAAGCGATTCGCCCTGTTTTAAACACCATCGAAAAGGGGGAACATCACACTTTTCTTCTATACGGTGTAACAGGCAGTGGAAAGACAGAGATTTATCTGCAATCCATCCAACGTGTCTTGCAGGATGGTAAAGAGGCTATTGTACTCGTTCCCGAGATTGCCCTGACCCCCCAGATGGTTCACCGCTTTAAAGGTCGCTTTGGTGACGATGTCGCCGTACTGCACAGCGGATTATCCGTAGGGGAAAAATACGACGAATGGAGAAAGATCCAGCGCAAGGAAGTAAAAGTGGTGGTGGGGGCACGCTCTGCCGTTTTTGCCCCATTTGAGAATATTGGGATCATCATCATCGATGAAGAGCATGAAACGAGTTACAAGCAGGAAGAAAATCCACGTTATCATGCGAGGGACGTTGCGATCTATCGGGGTGAATTCCACCAGTGCCCGGTGATTTTAGGCAGTGCGACCCCTTCCCTGGAATCCTTCGCCCGTGCCTCGAAAAGTGTATACGAACTGCTTACATTGGATAAACGGATGAATGAGGGACCCCTTCCATCGGTGGATATCGTGGATATGAGGGAGGAACTGAGGAAGGGAAACCGCTCCATGTTTTCAACCAATCTGTTCGAGAAGCTGCAAGCCCGGATCGAAAAGGGAGAGCAGACCGTCCTTTTCCTTAATCGCAGGGGGCACTCATCCTTCATCATGTGCAGGGATTGCGGATTTGTCCTGCAATGTCCCAACTGTGACATCTCCCTGACCTATCACAGGTTTTCGAACGGGATGAAATGTCATTATTGCGGATATGAAGAAGGCGTCCCGACCACTTGTCCGGAATGTACCAGTGAACATATCCGTTATTTTGGAACGGGTACACAGAAGGTGGAGGAGGAATTGACGAAACTCCTCCCCGATGCAAGGATCATTCGCATGGATGTTGACACCACTTCCCGGAAAGGTTCCCATGAAAAGCTCTTGACAGCCTTCGGGGAAGGGAAGGCAGATATCCTCCTGGGGACACAGATGATCGCCAAGGGACTGGATTTTCCGAATATCACCCTTGTCGGGGTCCTCAGTGCCGATACAATGCTTCATCTGCCCGACTTCAGGGCAGCAGAAAAGACGTTTCAATTATTGACTCAAGTAAGTGGGCGCGCCGGAAGGCACACACTGCCCGGGGAAGTCGTCATTCAAACGTACACACCGGAGCACTATTCAATCGAATTAGCATCCCATCATGACTACAACCGGTTTTACCAGCAAGAGATGGTGATGAGAAAAATGGGGTCCTATCCTCCTTTTTACTACATCACACTGATCACGTTAAGCCATGAAGATCTCATGAAGGTTGTGGATATCTCGGAGAAAATGACAGCTTATATACGTTCGAAGCTATCCGACACAACGATCATCCTTGGGCCGGTTGCATCACCAATCCCCAGGATCAAGAATAGATATCGCTATCAATGTTTGATAAAATACAAGCGGGAACCAAATCTTGGCAGCACATTAAAGACTGTGCTTGATCAGTTTCAACAACAGTATGCATCACAAGGGCTCACAATCTCGATAGATGTGAACCCTTATATGATGATGTAACACTATTCACATAGAAAAATGGAGGACAGTTATGGCAATACTTCCAATCGTCATGCATCCGAATGCCATCTTGGAAAAAGAATGTGAGAAGGTAACGGAGTTTGATAAAAAACTAAAGAAATTACTGACCAATATGTATGACACGATGATTGAGGCGGATGGTGTAGGGCTTGCAGCCCCTCAAGTGGGTATCGACCTTCAGGTAGCCATCGTCGACATCGGGGATGATTCGGGGACGATCGAACTGATCAATCCTGAAATCATCGAGAGTGACGGATCTCAAACCGATCTTGAAGGGTGCCTGAGTTTTCCGGGACTATACGGTGAAGTGACACGTCCCTATTCCATCAGGGTCCGGACGCAGGACCGGAAGGGAAGAACGATCGAATTTCAGGCTCAGGACTTTTTAGCAAGGGCAATACAGCATGAAATTGATCATCTCCACGGCATTTTATTCACCTCAAAAGTAGAAAAATACGTGACAGAAGAAGAACTGGAAGGGTATGAAGCTTAATGACAAAAGTGATTTTTATGGGAACACCTGATTTTTCGGTTCCTGTACTTCAATCTTTAATAGACGAAAATTATGATGTGATTGCGGTTGTGACACAGCCTGATCGCCCGGTTGGGAGAAAAAGGATCCTTACCCCCCCACCTGTAAAAGTGGCAGCGGAGAAGCATGGTATCCCGGTCTATCAGCCTGAAAAGATTAAGAATGAAGAAGAGTTGAACCAAGTGCTGGCATTGAAGCCCGATCTTATCGTGACGGCTGCTTTCGGACAGATCCTCCCGAATGAACTGCTCGAGGCACCACAGTACGGATGCATCAATGTCCACGCCTCATTACTTCCTGAACTGAGAGGCGGAGCACCGATTCATTATTCCATTCTTCAGGGGAAAAAGAAAACGGGGATCACCATTATGTATATGGTGGAAAAACTGGATGCAGGAGACATCATCAGTCAAGTGGAAGTGGATATTGAAGAACGTGACCATGTGGGCACCCTTCATGACAAACTGAGCGCTGCAGGCGCGAAGTTGCTGATCGAAACCATCCCGCCGCTTCTGGAAGGTGAAATTACCCCTGTGAAACAGGATGATGCTGAAGCCACATTTGCCCGAAACATCAAACGGGAACAAGAGAAGATAGACTGGACGAAAGACGGGGAAGAAGTCTATAACCATATCAGGGGACTTCATCCTTGGCCGGTTGCGTACACCACATTTGACGGTTCTGTCATGAAGGTATGGTGGGGAGAGAAAGTGAACGTGAACCCATCTTCCCCTGGAGAAATCATCAGCGTTGAGGAGGATGGTTTCGTTGTTGCAACCGGGAATGCAATAGGAATCAAACTAACCGATATTCAGCCTTCCGGTAAGAAGAGAATGAGTGCAAAGGACTACCTCAGGGGAGCCGGGTCACATGTAAAAGCCGGTATGATGTTAGGAGAAGAAAATGAGTAAACGAAATAAAACTGTACGTGAAGCAGCACTCGAGGTCATCGAGTCGGTTGAAAAAAATCAATCGTATAGTAATTTACTGCTTCATACCGTGATAGAGAAAAACGAACTGCCGAGTAAGGACATCGGTCTTTTGACGGAGCTGACGTATGGGACCATCCAACGGAAAATGACGCTGGATTTCTATTTAGCCCCATTCATTAAAGGAAAGCTGGATGGCTGGGTACGCCAATTATTGCGATTATCCCTCTATCAGCTGGTCTATTTAGACAGGATACCGGATCGTGCCGTTTTTTATGAAGCGGTTGAAATCGCAAAAAAAAGAGGGCATAAAGGAATCTCCGGTTTAGTCAATGGAGTACTGAGATCTGTGCAGCGCAAAGGTCTGCCGACTCTCGATTCCATCAAGGACCCGGTGGAAAGGGTCGCCATCGAAACGAGTCATCCCTACTGGCTTGTGAAGAGATGGGAAGAGCAATTCGGCCTGGAGAAAACGAAAAAGATGTGCGAAACCAATTTAATCGCACCTAATCAAACGGCTCGCGTGAACACAACGAAAGTCAGCCGGGATGAACTGTTAGAACTGTTGACGGATGCGGGAAGTGACGTGAGGGAAAGTCCCATCGTCCCAGAGGCGGTCCAGTCACTCAGGGGGAATATCGCCAAGACAGAAGCCTATGGAAAAGGGCAATGCACCATCCAGGATGAAAGTTCGATGCTTGTCTCCTATGCCTTGAAGCTTGAAAAAGGTATGAAGGTGTTGGATGCATGTGCGGCACCGGGAGGGAAAACCACCCACATCGCGGAGAAGCTCTCCGGAACAGGGGATGTCCATGCTTTGGACCTGCACAAGCACAAGGTCAAATTGATTGACGAAAATGCTTCCCGGCTCGGGCTGACCAATGTTCACACGGCTGTCCTTGATAGCCGGAAAGCCGGAGAGAAATTTGAAAAAGAAAGCTTCGACCGAATTTTAGTCGATGCACCATGCTCCGGTCTGGGTGTCCTCAGAAGAAAACCGGATATCAAATATGCAAAAAAGGAAGCGGATCTTCAATCTCTTCAAAAGATCCAGCTCGACATTCTTTCAGCCGTTGCGCCATTATTAAAAAAAGACGGTTTATTGGTTTATAGTACATGCACAGTGGACCGAAATGAAAATGAAGGGACCGTCACATCTTTTCTCAGTGATCACCCTGAATTTGAGCTTCATCCACTCGACAACTTGCCGGATGCGGTGAAGCCGTTCATTGAGGGCAGCCAAATGCAAATATTCCCACAAGATTTCGGAGGGGACGGCTTCTTTATTTCGTGCTTCCGAAAAAAGGATTGAGTCGATTTTCATCAAATGTTGAAAGTAAAGCAGGAAAATTCACTGTAAAAGTCGTAAAAGTACAACAGACCTTTAGTATGTGCTAGACGGAGCGACATGAAATAGGTGCAGAAGAAGAGAAGAGGTGACCTAAGTGAAGACGGTTTATTATACGGACAAAGGGAAAGTACGCCAACTCAATGAAGATAGTGCCGGCGTTTTCGTGAATCAACATGGAGATCTTTTAGCTGTTGTAGCAGATGGGATGGGCGGCCACAGGGCGGGGGACGTTGCCAGTGAGCTTACCATTTCCATCTTAAAGGACTTATGGGAGAAAACCGAGAAATTTCACACCGCTGATGAAGCAGAAAATTGGTTAAAAACAACTATTAACGAAGTAAACAAAGAAGTATATACTTATTCTCAATCCAATTCCGAGTGCGAAGGAATGGGGACGACACTCGTCGGAGCCATCTGCACTTCGTTATTCGCCACCATTGTCAATATCGGTGACAGCAGGGGGTATATCTTGAACGAAAATGGGTTTCATCAGTTAACTGAAGATCATACCCTTGTGAATGAATTGGTCAGAAGCGGTGAAATCTCCAAGGAAGATGCAGAGCATCATCCAAGAAAAAATGTGATACTTAGAGCGATTGGAACGGAAGCTACCATTACGATGGATATTAAAACGATCATGTTCGAAGAGGAAGATGTCATTCTTTTGTGTTCAGACGGTCTTTCTAATAAAGTCTCTACAAAAGAAATGAAAGAGGTACTGGACCAGGATCACTCTCTGGAGAAAAAAGGGGAGTCGCTCGTTCATTTAGCCAATGAATATGGCGGTGAGGATAATATTACCGTAGTAATTGTTGAGTTTGCCGCTGAAACGGAAAGCGGGTGAAAACATGATGGAAGGTAAGCGCATCAGTGGGCGTTACAGAATCATTAAACTCATTGGTGGAGGGGGAATGGCCAATGTTTATTTAGCTCACGATGTCATTCTTGATCGTGAAGTGGCCATTAAAATGCTCCGGATCGACTTTGCCAATGAAGAGGAATTCATTAAGAGATTCCAACGGGAAGCCCAATCTGCTACAAGCCTTGCTCACCCGAATATCGTGAGCATCTATGATGTAGGGGAAGAGGACGACCTTTATTATATCGTCATGGAATATGTCCATGGCATGACGTTAAAGCAATACATACAGCAGCACTCGCCGGTACGTGTCGATAAGGCGATCGATATCATGAAGCAGTTGACCATAGCGATGTCACATGCGCATCAGAATCATATCGTGCACCGGGACATCAAGCCTCATAACATCCTTCTTGATGAAGAAGGAAATGTGAAGATAACCGATTTTGGGATCGCCATGGCACTTAGTGCCACATCGATCACACAGACCAATTCGGTCCTGGGATCAGTTCACTACCTATCCCCCGAACAGGCACGGGGCGGCATGGCAACGAAAAAATCGGATATTTACTCACTCGGGATCGTGATGTTCGAGTTGTTGACGGGCAGACTGCCGTTCTCAGGAGAATCCGCCGTCTCGATTGCCTTGAAGCATCTGCAATCTGAAACACCGTCATTGAAAAGGTGGAATCCCGACATTCCCCAAAGTGTGGAAAATATCGTCCTGAAGGCAACGGCCAAGGACCCCTTCCGACGATATGACAGCCTTGAGGAAATGGATGAAGACCTTTCAACAGCCTTGGATCCGGATCGCATGAATGAACCCAAATTTGCCGTTCCCCTTGATGATGAAGCGACAAAGGCCATTCCGGTCATTACGGACCAGAAGGCTTATTCGAACCTTGATGATACCATCGTCCATCATCAAACCAATGCACACGATGTCGAGACAAAGCCGACCCCGCCGGTGAAAGAGGGGAAGAAGGGGAAGAAGAAGGATAAATCCAACCCTCCCAAGAAGAAAAGTAAAAAGAAATGGCCGATATTGATTATTGGTTTATTCTTTTTGTTGATTCTGTTGGGAGTTGCCGCTGTGACGATGGTACCTGATTTACTGGGGCCGAAAGAGATAGAAGTACCGGAAGTTTCTGAGATGGACCAAACCGAAGCGATTTCAGCGATCATCTCTGCAGGGTTTGTAGTAGGTGAAACAAAAGAAATAGCCGATGAAACGATTCGTGAAGGTTACGTAATCAAAACGAAACCTAAAGCGGGACGGATGGCTAATGAAGGATCCGAGGTCGATATTTACGTCAGTACCGGTAAAGAAAAAGTGGAAGTCGGGGACTATGTCAGCAAGGATTTTGAGGAAGTGTCGGCTGAATTGGAAGCAAAGGGATTTACGGTAGAGAAAGACGAAGAGTTTAATGAAGATGAGGCCCAGGGAACGATCCTGGATCAGGACCCTTCACCAGGGGAAGAAGTCGTGGCTGAAGAGACGACGATAACCTTTAATGTCAGTAAGGGGAGAGAATCTTTTGATTTAGACAGCTTGGTAGGTTTCGATCAAACGGCACTCGATAAATATGAAGCATCAAAAGGTTTAAATATCATTGTTCAAAGTGAAGAATTCTCATCAGAAGTAGAAGACGGCAGGGTTATTTCTCACAAACCTAATCCAGGTACGCCTATTTCAAAAGGGGAAACGGTCTACGTAGTAATGTCTAAGGGAAAGGAACCTCCTAAGGAAGAGGAGCCACCTAAGGAAGTCCCTACCGAAGAATTTACTTTTAAAGTAACCGTTCCTTACACAAAAGGTGATGGGACTCCTCAACCAATAGAAATTTGGATTGATGACAAAGACAGTAGCTATGAAGATCCCGATCCTGCTGAAGTGGACGGTATTACCCAGGAGAAAGAGTACACTATAACGTTAACCTTAGAAGAAGGAACTCAGGGGAAATACAAAATATTGAGAGATGGAAAAGTGTATGAAGAAAAAATTGTTGAGAATCCTAAAGAAGAATAAATGTTAACTGCCAAGGGGCTGTGCCTGGGTTTTCACGACCTGACGGGACAGTCCTCTTGTTTTCCTTTATAATGATAGTGATACATAATGAAGAGGACTGAATGATTCAGATAAATATGGTTGAATAGGAGGTTTCGAATGCCTGAAGGAAAGATTATCAAAGCCTTAAGTGGATTTTATTATGTACTTTCAGAGGGAAGCGTCACCCAATGTCGGGGCAGGGGGAATTTTCGTAAAAATAAAATAACGCCCCTGGTCGGTGATCATGTTGAATTTCAAGCAGAGAACAAAACGGATGGGTACATCCTGAAAGTGTTTGATCGAAAGAATGAATTGGTGCGGCCCCCGATCGCAAATGTCGATCAGGCCATATTGGTCTTCTCTGCCAGTGAACCCGATTTCAGTCCGGCCCTGCTGGACAGGTTTCTCGTATTAGTGGAAAGTAAAGAAATCGAACCACTTATCTGCGTAACGAAAATGGACCTGCTTACACCGGACCAATCACAAAAAATCGAACAATATGTGACAAATTACCGTTCATTTGGGTATGAAGTTCTGATGACCTCTTCAAAAACCGAGCACGGAGTAGAGGAATTAACCCCTTATTTAAAAGATAAGATCTCTGTCTTTGCCGGTCAATCCGGAGTAGGGAAATCATCTTTGCTGAATGCTCTGAAGCCCGAACTGAAATTGAAGACGGCCATGATTTCTTCCCACCTGGGGCGTGGGAAGCATACGACCCGCCATGTAGAGCTCATCGATATAAAGGATGGGCTGGTCGCCGATACGCCAGGCTTTAGTTCACTGGAGTTTTCAGAGCTTGAAATAGAAGAGCTGCCGCAATGCTTCCCAGAAATGGTAGAGGTAGCTGAACAGTGTAAATTCAGGGGTTGCCTTCATATCAATGAACCGAAATGTGCAGTGAAAACGGCAGTGGAAGAGGGAGAGATCCCTGATTACCGCTACGACCATTACTTAACTTTCCATAAAGAAATCAAAGATAGAAAGCCGAGGTATTAAAATATGAAAATCGCACCATCCATTCTTTCTGCCAATTTTGCAGAGTTAGGAAATGAAATCAAAGAAGTCGAACAGGGGGGAGCGGACTATATCCATGTGGACGTCATGGATGGTCACTTCGTACCGAATATTACGCTCGGGCCAATGATCGTAAAAGCGATCCGTCCACTTACAACGTTGCCATTGGATGTCCATCTCATGATTGAAAACCCAAGTCAATACATCGAAGCTTTTGCCGATGCGGGGGCGGACTATATTACCGTCCATGTAGAAGCAGACCCCCATTTGCATAGAACGATCCAAATGATCAAAGGCAAGGGAGTCAAAGCGGGTGTCGTCCTGAATCCAGGTACCCCCGCAGAATCGATCAGACCTATCTTGCAAGATGTCGATATGGTCCTCTTGATGACCGTAAACCCTGGATTTGGCGGGCAATCATTCATCCCGTCGGTCGTACCGAAAATCAAGCAGATCCGTGAATGGGCCAATGAAGTCAATCCTTCACTCGAAATCGAAGTGGACGGTGGCATCAATCCTGAAACGGCTGCCGTTTGTGCCGAAGCGGGTGCAGACGTATTTGTAGCTGGATCTGCCATCTATAATCAGAGTGATCGTGGAGCGGCAATTGAAGAATTGAAGAAATCTCTCGCATAAGAGAGGACAGGCTGATCCATAGGGTCGGTCTATTTTTATAAAAAGGGAGTGGAGATATGGAAATCAATATCGTTGCCGGCGGACCTGTAAGATACATCCCAAACTTGCACTCATTTTGTGGTGAAGAGGTGAACTGGGTTGGTGTCGACCGGGGTGTGTACACCTTATTGAAACAGCAGATCGAACCCCATATCGCGTTCGGGGATTTTGATTCAGTGAACACGGAAGAGTGGGAGCTGATCCAGGTAAAAGTCCGGGAAGTAAATCGCTATCAGCCGGAAAAGGACGAGACGGACCTTGAACTTGCATTGAACTGGGCGATTGATCAGAAACCCGCCAAAATTTCCATTTTCGGTGCCACCGGGGGAAGGCTTGATCACTTCATGGGTAACCTGCAATTATTAATGACTCCGAAACTTTTAGAAGCCCGCATTAAAGTGGAAATGATTGACGTTCAAAATCGGTTATACCTTGCTGAATCCGGTGAGCATTCCGTTGAACGAATCCCGGAATTACAGTATATTTCCTTTGTCCCTGTAACCCGGAATGTCGAAGGGATCACCCTCACCGGCTTTAAGTATCCATTAAAAAACCGGAATATTTCTAGAGGATCCACACTATGTATTAGTAATGAACTTATACAATCATCTGGTACTTTTTCCTTTTCAAATGGCATATTAATGGTGATAAGAAGCAGCGATAAAAGCTTCTGATGACCAGGTAGAAAAGAAGACGTACTTAACTGAAACTGCTTGAATAGACTGAACTGTTGTCAAGCGAAACATTACGTTCTTTAGATTGTGGGGAGGGACTTTAAATGCGCTTTTATACAATTAAATTACCAAAATTCTTGGGTGGACTTGTGAGGGCGATGTTGGGAACGTTTAAGAAAGAATAAATGGTTTGTAGGGGATGGCATGGGTGCCATCTTCTTTTTTATGGACAAAAACGGGTGAACTTAAGAAGATATATACCTCGATACTGTTCATAATAATCTTCTCAATAAGATGTCCTGGCCTTTATAGAAGATCCAGCAGCAAGAAAGATAAGCGGAATTTTTCCGGTTATATACAGAGTAAACCTTGTATTTGAGATTGTAAGCGGAGTTTTTCCGCTTATACAAGAAAAATCATCCGTTTTTGTGACTTTTTTAAGTCAATAGCCGGAATTTTTCCTCCTATTCCACCCTTTTTATACAGTAATTTCTAAATAAACGGAATTTTTCCGGTTATTTATCACCTCTGATGCTTAACCTGATCTCCAAAGAAGAAGTAGTGTCCTTCTTGAACATGTCGGGCCTACCCCAAGCCGCCTCCGCTTTTCACCATGTCCAACTCCGGCGGCTAGGCCCTCGAGGTCATAAGTCATATCAACCAAAAAGGCAAAGGGCGCCTTTCCGGTTGATTCGCCTTATGCTTGTCGGGCCTACCCCAAGCCGCCTCCGCTTTT
>NZ_NTUP01000020.1:0-175963 GCF_002561455.1 Bacillus sp. AFS015802
GCCCTGTGGGGTCTCACCTGTCCAGCGTTTCCCGCAGGAGCGAAAGCTGTGAGGAGGCTCGCCTTCAGCCCGAGGAAAGCGAAGTCTTGCACGGAAATCGGCGGTGTAACGCGTGATCTTATTGTTCGTCTTTAGAGTGTATAAATTTAGTTATGTCCCAGCCTCTTTTCGAGATTATCATCCAATAATGACACGTTCCTTTGGATAATGGTATTTTGCCGTCTTTTCTTTTCCTCCTATCATAAAGAGGAAGGAGAGTATTCCTACACGTCCGATAAACATCAATGCGATGATGACACATTTTCCAATGGATGAGAGCTCAGAGGTAATTCCCATGGATAGTCCCGTAGTCCCGAACGCAGAAGCGACTTCAAAGACAATTTCCATGATTGAATGATCCTCTGTGAAGGTTAGGATGATGACAGAAAGGAAGCAGATAAAAATCGCCATCATCGTTACAACCAGTGATTTAATGACATCCTGCTGATGAATTTCCCTCTTAAATATCTTGATTGTTTGATTTCCCCTTGCAAAATGGAACAAAAATAAAAGGTTAAGGGCAAAAGTTGTGGTTCTGATTCCCCCACCAACAGAGCTGGGTGAAGCCCCGATGAACATAAGGGCACACATGACCAATAAGGTAGGGGTTGAAAACTCCGCTACATTCATTGTAGCCAGCCCGCCGTTCCGCGTCGTAGCAGATTGGAAGAACGCATAAAAGAAAGACTCATGCCATTCCATACCGTTGAAAAAGCGGTTATATTCAAAGATAAAAATGACTAAAGTGCCGAATGCCATCAATCCAAAGAATGTTACGGTTGTGATCTTTGAATATAAAGAAAAATGATGCCTGTTTCTTTTTTTGCTCATGAGATAATCCTTAGTTTCAATCAGGACCGGGAACCCGATCGCTCCAAGGGTCAGCAAAAGGATGGTGATGAACTGAACAAAATAGTCATTCGCAAACGGAATGAGGGACTGACCTGTAATATCAAACCCGGCATTCGTCGTTGCACTGACAGAAGCAAATAATCCTTGGAGAAAGGCCTCCTGCCACGTTGGGTAATAGCTTAAAAAATAGAGACCCAGAATGAAAGCCCCTACGATTTCAATAAAGATGATCAATAATAAAATTTGCTTTAACAGGCTGACCAGGCCAGCCAGGCTTGTCTGATTTTGATCCGTCATGATCAGTCGACGCTCTTTTAATCCTATTTTCTTTCCGACAATCAACCAGAAAAACGTCCCAAGCGTCATAATTCCTATACCGCCAAATTGAAGTACGAACATTAATATAAAGATTCCTGTTGTATTAAATGTGTCAACCGTGCTTACAACCGTCAGCCCTGTGACACTCACAGCACTGACCGCTGTGAAGATGGCATCCAAAAAACTCCACTCTGCTCCTTCTTTATGGGCGATGGGAAGACTGAGCAGGATAGTCGCGATCGTGACGGCAAGAAAATAATACGTGACGATGACTTGTGCGGGAGTTAATTTATTTAAATTCAATCTAAGCTTATACCACATATTTGTATTTCCCTTTCAACGTTATTTCCTTTTCTATCTTAAAGAATATAGCAGAAGAATGAAAGGAAAAACGGATAATTTCTTTAATGATTATTCTTCCTTTCATAAAAGCCTCTTAAACCAATAAGTGTCATCATTCGTTTCATCACTAAGCAAACAATACAATTTAGGCGAAATATTACCATTCATGTTCATGAGGATAATACAAATAATATAAGTACTGAAACATTCATTGTTTCAAGTATACTAGTAAGGAGGAAACCGACCATGGCTAGAAGTTCAAATAAATTGCTTGTTCCTGGTGTTGAACAATACCTTGACCAAGTGAAATATGAAATCGCTCAGGAATTCGGAGTGACGCTTGGATCAGATACAGTAGCTCGCTCTAATGGATCTGTTGGAGGAGAAATCACGAAGCGCCTTGTGAAACAAGCTCAGTCTCAACTAACTGGACAACAAACTAAATAATATGGCAATGGGTAGCTGCGATAACAGCTACCCTTTCTTTCACAATAAGAAAGACCCATTCGGTGAATGAGCCTCTGCCTATCTTTGTTAATCCTTTTTGTTCTCTTTTCTTTCCTCGTGAGTGTTTTTCTTTTCTTCATTTCTATTTTGATGATCATTATGTTTTTCGTTGTCCCTACTGTGATCCTGTTCAGTGTGAGAAGAATTGTTATGACCCTTATTGGTAATGTCATTACCTCTGTTTCCCTTGTTATTAAATGAAGAATTCCCATTTTGTGATTTTACAGGTTTTTCATTCTTTCCTTTGTTTCCTGGATGAGGATTTTGAGGGACAGGATGATTATTTTGGGAATCCTCACGCTTATCGCCATTTTGGTTATTGTCTTTCAATGGCTGTTCACCCTTTTGATTTCCCGTTTCTGACTTCTCTTCTTCTCTGTCCGTCTCTTCTTTTTCTTCTTTGATGACTGCCTTTTCACTTTCTTCAGGCTCGATTGCTTGATTGGTTTCCTTTTGTTCCGCTTCTCGCATGAGAGACCCTGCAGTCATCCCTTTATCTGATGCTTCTTCCCTAATCTCAGGGGAGATTTCTTTCACGATGATGTTCGTGGGATGTTCAGAACGATAATCATCAACAAATTCATGTAATTCATCCAGTAATTCGGTTTCCCTTTCACGATCGGAATCATTTATAAAGGAAGAAGTGATCCAGACATTTTGATTTTCCTTTAAGTACCCGAGTCTTTCACTTAACAGGAAGATTTTCTCTGTCACTTCACCCACATCTTTATCTTCCCAGTTACTTAGTTTCGTTAAAAGGAATTTGGCATCATCATTAAATGGCTTGATTTCCAACACCTGTTGTTTTTTATTCAGTGTCAGTTCCATACTGGGATTGATATCCACAGAAACATAGGCGTAAGCCCGATTGTTCTGGAGCACAGTACTTGAAAACAGGGCAATAAGAACAACAAGGACTGTTAACAAGGAAGTCGACACTTTCCAATTCCACTTATGTATTGGTTTGGATTTAGCGGATTCTGTGTGCAATGGAAAGAAAGGTATCTCTTCGCCTACAGCGTAGTGTTGATCGGGCTGCTTTCTTCCCGTAAGAAATTCCCCTTCTGGTGTCATCATAACCAGGATATCCCGTTTGATTTCCATAATGATCCCTTTTTTCATATCTCTAACCGCCCTTTTAAGTAATCCCGTAAATATACATAATCCCCTATAAGGATAAGGGAAATGGCTATAATATATTTTCTGTTTCTCTCAATTGTTTTTCTACTGACGTTTACCTGTTTCTCTAATTTTTTTATAGGTAATCGCTTTTTGTCCATCAAATAACCTAATATTTCCTTCGACTCCACTATCGTTTTGGCGATTTCAATGGCATTCAATCTGGCATCTTCATGCTTTGGCGATTGTTCTACTAGCTCCTGGAAAGATAACTTGAAGTGAGCGAGTTGTTCTTGGAAAGACAGGATTTCTTCCTGCCGCTTTTTCGCTTCCTCCTGTTTTCCATATTCCTCAACAGATACAATTTGATCGATAGTCAAATTTGAAGATTCATCTCCGTCATCACCCAGAGTCATTTCAATGCTTACATCCTGAAACTTCCCATTTTTTCTGATATAATCGATCACTTTCCGTTTGATGATGACTTCAGAAAAGCTGATGATAGAGGATCCCCGTTGATGATTATATTTTAAGATAGCGTCATGAAAAGCAATCAGACCGATGCTGAATTCATCATCAGTTTCATAAATGAACCGTTTGCAGACGGAAGATACCGTTTTTTTAATAAATGGCTTATAGTCTTCAAGGACTATGTTCAATAATTGCTCATCACCATTTTGTATTTGAATCGCCATCTCTTCAAGCGATTGCTTTTTCTTTTGTTTAGCGAGTAAAAATAGTAATACATTTAGCATCAGCCTCACCCCATCCTGCACACTATTATACTCATAAGATGTTGAATGTAAAAGGATATTAGGGAGAAAAGGGTTGATTTACAACCCTTTTCTGACTGATGAGTCGAACACCTTCAGCCTCTACCGTGAGATCATTGACTATTCTTTATGGTGACCCTTACCGTTTTCTTTGCCTTTTTCATTTTCACCGTGCTGACGATTTTCATTGGCAGGTGCTGAATGTTGTTTGTTGGTTTCTTTTTCTTCATGACGATCTTCTTTTGCTTCTTGTTTCTCTTGTTTGCGTTCTATTTTTGCATCTTGTTTTGATTCTTTGTGCTGTTGTTTCCATTCATTTTTAGCTTCTTTTCTCTCTGTATGTTGAGCAGCCTTTACTGGTACAGTCGTTTCTTCTTTTACTTCAGTTGTTTCTTCAACAGGTTGTTCAACCGGAGTTTCTTCAACAGCCTGCTCTTTTGATTCAACGTCAGTCGATTCCTGCTCTGTCATTTCAGAGTCCTTTGGTTCTTCCGAGTCTTTCTTTTGTTTTGCTTCAGCTTTTTTTGCTGCATTTTCTTCCAGTCTGGAAAGCTTTTCAGCTAATTTCAAGTAACTCTTCTCGATATTTTTTTGAAGGGCAGCTTTCGCCTTGGGATTTTGCACTTTTTCCAAATTTGCTTTAAGAGCTACAATATTTTGTGCCATCATTTCTTCCATTTCCTTCATATCACCGGATTTCTCTTCTGTCTCATCGGAATTTTCATCTTCTTTTACCGACTCTTCATCCGCGCCATCTTCAGAAGATGTCTCATCTGATTCATCTTCCACTTGAGAATCATCTTTCACATCAGTATCGGTCTCTAGCTCACTTTCAGCCGTTGAGTCCTTTTCACTTTCGTCCTGTGACCACTGATCTTCGGATTTTTGTATCATCTCAATGGCATGATTTAAGGCATCGATGGCTTCTTCTTGTTTCCCATCTTTAAAAAGGGCCTCCACTTCAGCCAATCGTTCTGCAGCATACTCCGCTAGTAATTTGGCCTCTTTCGCATCATCCATTGTAAATGCGAGCTGTATTTTTTCAATAGCCACCTTCGCAAAGTAGAAAAAGTCACCTGGTAATAGTGAAGGCGTTTCAGTCGACTCTTGTAGTTTTTCAATTTCATTTTTTGCTGAATCCAGCATTGCTTCGTCGTTAACTGTAACATTTGTAGTGGAAGCAGCAGTCCCTTGTTCCATGTTAATCGTATCAAAGTTTTCTTCGTTCGAATTTGCAAACGCGAGTGAACTCGGGAAACTGATGGAACTGGCTACAAGAACTGCTAATGATGATTTCATGATTTTTGAATGTTTATTCATATGTACACCTCGGAAGTCATTTAGTATTTGGCCGATCGATCGCCTTACTAAAGGAGTTACGTATAAGGGGGTTTTTTTGAGGGGGTGTATCAAATAAAAGTTGTGAAAGAATTCTCCGGAGAGTACTAGCTCAATTCCATGAACCCTTTGTTTGCTTGGTTGATGAGTTCTTTTGCGATTTAAAAAAAGCTGACGTTGAATGTCAACGTCAGCTTTTTTGAACACTATTCTGCTTTTGCTTTTGCTTCCACTTCTTCTGTCTGTTTTGCTTTTTTCCTCGATAATAAATAACCGCCAACAGACAATAGGATCAATACACTCCAGAATACAAGCTTCCATCCTTTTGATTCAGGGAAGTGATGATCGAGGATGGCAACATCGGGATGTGCGAGTGTGAACACCGCAAGCTTAACTCCGACCCAGCCAACAATTAAAAATGCGGCTGATTCCAAAGTAGGATATTTCTCCAGCAATTTCACAAACCATGTTGCTGCAAACCGCATGATCACCAACCCGATGATACCGCCGAGGAACATGACGATAAACTGACCTCCGTCGATTCCCCCCACATCGAACCATCCAGTAGGCTGCAGTGTGACGGCTAGTGCAACAGCCGCAAGCATCGAGTCTACCGCGAATGCGATGTCCGCAAGCTCCACTTTGAGTACCGTCGTCCAGAATCCGGAGCCTTTCGCAGGTTCTGCTTCTACAGCACCGGTGTCTTTCCTCTTCTTCACGAAATGGTGAATCGCTACATAAAATAAGTAGATGGCCCCAATGGCCTGGACCTGCCACACATTGACTAAGAACGAAATAAGAAATAATGCAGCAAACCTAAATACAAAAGCCCCTAACAGACCATAAAATAATGCCTTTTTCCTTTGTTCCACGGGCAAATGTTTGACCATTACGGCCATGACCACTGCATTATCAGCGGCTAAAATCCCTTCAAGACCTACCAATATCAGTAGGACCCAACCATATTCCAATAACATCGAAGCATCCATACCTTTAGTCCCTCCCTATTCACATAGTTAGTTTTCCAATAGGCAAGGAATTTTATAAAATAAAAAGACCCTTGCCTAAATAAGGCAAAGGTCTTGCTTAGCATACGAATATGCCAACAAAGCCGATGGAATACACCATGAATTGACGACTTTGTTTAGGTACGAAACCTATAGCTACTCCCCTTTGACAGGTAGAAAACGTTCATTTGTATACATATATGTTACCTTAAAAGAGGTATTTCGTAAAGAAAAAAGATTCAGTGTAATCGTAAAAGGGCAGATCGGATCAACAGACCAATCAATACTCCGGGAATGACAAACAGTATCGGTAAAAAAATAGGACCGATAAAATTCCCTAATAAATATACCTTAGGAGAATACATCAAACCCACCGTTACCGTATAGGCTGACAACACAAAGGGTAGAAAGCTGTATTTATCCTTCTTGTCATCAGCAAGCTTATACGCATCCCACATTGCGAACATGTATAAACACGGATAGAACATGAGCCATTGATAATCGATCACTTCCGCCGATTTATGTGTTTCCCCTAAAAAACTGTACATGATTCCCAGATTGAAGTTACTTTGAACATTAATGATGATCTCAAGAATCACAAACAGCGCTCCCTTAAACCACAGACCAACAAGCAATTGAGGAAAACCTGGCAGGGCGATACTCCAAAGAATTCCTTCCAATTTAGTGATGGATGATTTCATGTGGACCCCTTAAAAGGGGATAACTGATGACATAAGACAATATTAATGTGTTTATGGAAACGATTCTGTATGTATTGGTCAGGATATAGCTTCTGGGAAAATGACATCTTGAGATTCCTCCTATTGATGCTTCTCCCTTTATTTTTACCATATCTCTCCCAATTATTACGATGATTGCACGGCCGAATGTTTCCATTCGCATTTCTGATTAATCGATCTTCACATGTAATCGCTCATTCGATGAATTTTCAAGATAGAACTCCACCATTTTATCAATTTGGCTTGACAAGGACGGACAATGAATCGATGCCCCCTCTAAATCCCCCCGGGCCTGTTGACAATCGAATTTCCCTTGGAGTGTAAAATAGTCCAGCGCTTCCCGTTCAACTCTTAAATAACGTCGGACAAATCGAAAGCCAAGGGCCCAATTAGACAGGGATAACGGAATGCTCCCTTTTGGTTTCTTCCTTAACATCTGCCATAAAATCTTTCCATACACTTCCTTGACCGTCAGGGGTGCTGGATCGGTAAGGTGATACGTCTTACCATGCCCAACCTCATCATGACCCAGATAAATGGCTGCCCTTACGACATATTCAACAGGAACAATATTAATATAAGATGTCCCTTCACCCAGAAATGGGATCCATGGCAGAAAGGATAATCGCTTAAACATATTCATTAGAAAGTATGGTCCATCGAACTTAACCGTCTCACCAGTATCCGAGTTTCCTTTCACGATACCCGGGCGGATAATCGTAATCGGCAGTCTGTCCTTCAAGTCATCCACCAGGACCTCTGCATCAAACTTAGTCTCTTCATAGAAGTTGTGAAAGCGCTCTGGACGAATCAGTTCATCCTCCATCAGTTCACCTTCACGGGCGCCTGCTATGAAGGCGGTGGAAAAATAAACATATCTCTTGAGATGTCGGAGAGTTTGGCAAAAATCATTCACCTGACGTGTGCCTTCAACATTTACTCTCTGTGCAAGATCCCGGGGGACAGCAAGATCATATATGGCTGCCAAGTGCCAAACATAATCCACTTCCTCCTGTATCTCAATGATTTTTTCTTTCTCCATATCGAGACCAGGTCTGGTAATGTCTCCTTCGACAAGGATAAGTTCCCCTTCTGAGGCGGTTTTCAATTTCCGAACCCCTTCCTCCGCCTGTTTCTTCATCGAGCCCAGGTGAAGCAAATATACTTTCGATGCCTTATCCTGCTTAAGCAATTCCGCTACAATATTCAAACTTAAAAAACCTGGGAACCCCGTGATTAAATATACCCCTTTTTCCATTTCCTTCATCTCTCCCGGCAAGACATATTTTTGTTAAAAAAAGAGTTAACCTTCACGGCTTAGAGACCTCATCATATGAGAGGCGCTACTAAGCATTCCGGTTAACTCTGGTTGTATATGCTTTATTCTTTATATCTGTATGTTTCTCTTACCTTCTTCATTCTTCTCGTATCTTTATCAAAGAAGCTGTAGACGATGGGAATGACGTAAATGGTCAATAACGTCGAGCTGATCAGGCCACCTATGACGGCGATCCCCATCGGCTGATTGATTTCTGTACCCTCGCCCAAACCAAGAGCAAGGGGCAACAAGCCAAGAATCGTCGTTAAGGCCGTCATGAAGATCGGCCTTGCACGGTCCTGAACGGCCTCGACGATGCTGTCAAAGCTATTGGTGCCGGCCTCTTTACGTTGATTGATGTAATCAACAATGACAATGGCATTGTTGACAACGATCCCAGCGAGGACAATCACCCCAATGATAGCTGAAATGCTGATAGGAGTCTGGGTAATGGCCAGGGCGATTGCTACTCCTATCACCATTAGAGGGACCGTAAACATGATCACAAAAGGATATTTAAATGATTCGAATTGTGCAGCCATGACCATATACACAAGAACAATGGCAAGTCCGAGGGCAAGGGCCATGTCGTCGATGGAATCCTCCAGGAGCTCCCTGTCCCCACTGAATGAAACCAACGTCTCGTTTGGAAGATCCAGCGATTCGATCTTCTCATCAACTGCCTTTGAAATTGCACCAAGATTGGTTTCCGAAGAATACTTGAGTGTAAACTGAACGGCATGCTGCTGGTCGATCCTTTGAATGCTGACCGGGCCATCTTCTATTGAAAAGTCGACAACGGAGTTTAACTGAATATACTTTCCTTGTCCATTTGGAATGAGAAGCTTCTTCAAAGAATCAAGATTTTCAGTAATATTCCGGTCGTATTGAACAAGGACATTTATAACGTCAGAGGACTCAGTCACCATTTGGGTTGTCAGGACCCCCCGGGTTACATCTTGAACAAGAGTACCGATTTGAGCAGGTGCTAATCCTTGTTGAAGAGCTTTCTCCCGGTTCACCTTCATTTGGACCTCTTTTACCGTCTCCATCTGATCCGTCGAAACTTCATTGACATCCTTCATGTTTTTTAATGAGGCAAATAATGTATCCACCGATTCTTCCAATCGATTCTGATCGGTATCCCTCAAATTAAATGTAAGGGTTTGAGGGCTGGAACCTGATGTTGATTGTAAATTGAACGAAACCTCTGCTGATTCATTTATCTTTCGAGCAGCATTTTCGATTTCAGGTTTTACTTCATCAGCAAAGCTGAAAATCGACCTCTCACGCTTTTCCAGAGGCTTCATCTTCACATAAACCTCTGCAATATTCCCCTTTGTACTTCCCCTGAAGGATTCTTCCTGGGTCGTTCCTACAAGGCTTACAAATACATCGACATCTTTTTCCTGCTCCAACCTGTCTTCAATGGCTTTTACGACTTTATTGGTCTCCTCAACCGAAGCTCCATTTTCCAATTCGACCCTCATGTTGAAAAACCCTTCATCTGTAGGTGGTAAAAATTGCGTCCCTACCGTTGTAAGGCCCAGGCCACCTGCCACTAAAGTAATGAGAGTGATGAATAATACGATGAAACGGTGTTGAAGTGCCCATTTAACAGACCTGGCAAAGGTCTTTCTACTTTTAGAACGTCTCCGTTTCGCCTCTATATTCCCTTTAGGTTTTTTCAACAGTCTACTCGCTAACATGGGAATGACCGTCAAGGCCACAACGAGTGAAGCCAATAAACTAAATGAAATCGTCAAGGCGAACTCAGTAAATAATTCACCAAGTAAACCGGATATAAAGACCACCGGCAGGAATACCGCAACGGTAGTAAGGGTGGAAGCCGTAATGGCACCACCTACCTCTTTTGCGCCGATACTTGCTGCTTCCTTTGGGCTTTTCCCGAGGGATAAATGTCTGTATATGTTCTCAATCACCACAATGGCATTATCGACAAGCATCCCTATGCCGAGAGCCAGGGCTCCCAATGTCATGATATTCAATGCGAAATCCGCAAAAAACATGAGAACAAATGTAACAATGACAGAGTATGGAATCGCTACCCCGATGATTAGAGGACTCTTCACATTTTTCAAGAACAAGAAGAGAACCAGCATGGCGAATGCCCCGCCTATTAAGAGGGAATTGGCGATATTTCCTATGGCTTGAGTGATATAATCCCCTTGATCGAACAAGACATCCGCTTTGATTGATTGATATTGATCTTGCTCGAGGAGACGGTCCAGCTCTTTTTGGAACGCTTTTGAAACAGATGCGGTATTTGCATCCGATTGCTGCAAGACGCTGAACAAAATAGCAGGCTCTTGATTCGCCCGCGTGATGGTGTTCGTATCCTGCTGCCTCTTCTCAACAGTCGCCACGTCAGAAAGAGTGATCTTCTTTCCTGATTGCGGATTCACCTGAAGGACCAATTTTTTCAATTCATCCACGGACTCAAGCTTACTTAAGACTCTTGTAGTCAAGGTTTGTCCATTTGTATCTATCGTATCGCCCGGTGCCGTTATATTGTTAGCCCGGATCGTATTGATCACATCACTCTGGCTTAAACGATTATCCTTCAGCGATTGCTGATTTAATTCTATTATCACTTCATCCTTTAATGAACCTGAAACGTTCACATTTGCGACACCTTCAACTCTTGTGAGTTCCAGTTTCAGATTCTCGGATAGTGTCTTTAAATTTGCCTCCTCTCCTTCTTCCCGCAAAGAAAATTGAATGATAGGGAATTGGGCAGGGTCAAATTTGAGAAACCTCGGATTTTCTGCCCCGTCCGGTAGTGGGGTTTGATCCAATCGTTGCAGGACATCGTTTTCAATGTCATCGATAGAGGTGGACCATGAAAATTCCAGGAGAATAAAGTTCGAACCTTCATTCGAAGTCGATTGAAGGTTTTTCATCCCGGGCAGGGTGGACAAACTTTCTTCCAGTGGTTTCGTTACCTTTTCGACTACTTCCTGAGGACCGGCTCCAGGATAATTGGTTACCACGACCCCTACGGGCGGGTTCAGGTCCGGAATGAGTTTTAACGGTATCCTAAGGAGGGAAACTCCTCCCAAAATAAGGATAAGAAGCATGGTGACAATGGTGAACACAGGACGACGGATGGAAAAATCACTAATTTTCAATGGAGTGCTCCCCTTTCTTTATCTATATCGTTCATTATGGTTTGGAAGCAGTTACTGTTAACTATAGTCTCTTCAGGAAGATCCTTCAATATTAAAGCGTCTATAGATAATAAATAACGATAATTTTCGTTCAAATAAATAATTCGACTTTATCTGTGTACACTATTTTTATACTGTAACGTAAGGAGCATTAGAATGGCGAACTGGGTTCCCTTTGTATTCCTTAGTCTTTTCAGCATTTTTGTTTTATCCATTATAGTCGTTCATAATCGTCAAATTTCTGCTCGAATCATACTATTTTGGCTTTTTATTTCCGGGTTGGCCTATGTATTTGAATACGTGATCTTTGTGTTATTCAACAGCTATACGTATCATCCCCATATTTTATCGAATAATTACAATGACAGCGTCTTGGGCTCGATCAGCTCCCAGGCATTTTCAGTCCCGGTTGCCATTACCTACATTGTCCTGTACCGGTTATCCATAAGCAGGATCGCCATCATCATCGGTGTTTTTTTCCTTATCGAAACTTGGTTCATATACACGGATTTATACGAACATCATTGGTGGGAATCCTATTACACCACATTCTTCCTCATCATTTCTGTCATGCTGGCCAAGACGTGGTGGAAGCTTCTTGAGGACCGTTCCAATCATTATGTTCAATTCATCACTCTGTTCTTTGCGCTCTCCACCATCTCACTGTCTTTCGCCTGGATTCTTTCTTCCCTTCTGCACCTGTATCTCATCCCCCTGAATTTTTTTTCTAACCCTGTCAGGGATTTGATAGCAGGGAATGCCATGTATATCTGGTTCACCACTTACTTTTACAGTTTGGTGATATTCTTTAGAAATGGGGATTGGAAATATACGTTGTGGAGCATCCTTTTTCTTTTTTCCGTTGAGGCTTTCATGTTCCAGGAAGGTGTATTAGTAATTGACAGTCCCTTGATGCTGATGGTGCTCCCTCTTTTTCACTTAATCATGATTTCTGCAGGCAGCCTCTACTATGACCGTTATTTTAACACTTATTTAGAAATGCAAGAAAAAGGACTGTCCACCAGATGAATCATCCCTCCCTTAGAGAATGGATGACTCATGCGGACAGTCCTTTTATGATACTCTTTAATTCGTTACGGTGCGATCGGTCCCGGTTTGTTCTTTCTTAATGGTCCATCCTGTAAAACCATATAGGATGGTGATGACTGGAGAAATCAGACAGAAGATCGCGAATGGTAAGTACTCAAGGGTGGAAACACCCAAAACGTCTGTCAGGAATATACCACACACACTCCATGGGACCAGGGGGTTCACTACTGTACCTGCATCCTCTAGCGTACGGGATAAGGTCTTCGGATGCAGCCCCAATTTCTTGTATTGAGACTGAAAGGCTTCACCTGTCAATAAGATTGATAAATACTGCTCTCCCACAACAAGGTTGATGCCGATCGCGGAAAGGGCCGTTGTAAGTATCGTCCTTCTTCCCGATTGAATGATGGCAGAAACCTTATTCAGCAATGCCGGTATGATTCCAAGTTTAAATAATAGTCCACCAAGGCTCAGCGATAGGATGACAAGGGAAATGGTAAACATCATTCTGTTCACTCCCCCTCTCGTCAGGAGTGAATCAATGGATTCCACACCCGTCTCTGACGTAAACCCTGAGAAGAGTATCTGAAATAATTCATTTACATGTAACGATTCATGAAAGAAAGACAATGACACTGAGACAGCTATTGTAATGGCCAGTGTGAATAATGCAGGTGTTCTATAGACGATCAATACCACCAGCAATAGGACCGGCAGTATACTATACCAATGAACAAGACCCGTTTGCTTCAAACCTTCCTGCAGCTCATTTAGCTGAACCAAATTGATATCGCTGGTACCCGGTGACAAGAAAGCGAAGGCGATCAGCGTAATGATAAAGGCGGGCACCGTTGTCCATGCCATATTCCGAATATGAGTGAAGAGATCCACTTTGACGATTGACGAAGCAAGATTGGTCGTATCCGATAATGGGGACATTTTATCCCCGAAGAATGCTCCGGAAACGATGGCACCAGCCGTTATCGCCAAGGATAATCCCATTGCTTCACCAATTCCGATCAGCGCCACACCGATGGTTGCTGCCGTAGTCAGTGAGCTGCCGATCACCACTCCGCTCAAGGATGTAAGTAAAAAGGCTATGGCATAAAAATAATGGGGAGTGACAAATTCAAACCCATAAAACATTAGGGTAGGGATGGTTCCGCTGATCAACCAGCTGCTGACAAGAAGCCCTATAAAGAAAAATAGTAGAATGGCCCCTAATCCACCTTGAGCACCGGCAATCATTCCTTCCTCGATGTCTTTGAACTTCACTTTGCGAATCAGCCCATAAACCATCAAAAAGAAGAGGGAGAGAATGATCGAAATATGGGGGACCGATCCCACCCCTATAATACTTACACTGATGATTCCAAGGACAGCAAGTAATACAATGGATGCTTCCGGAACGGCAGGTTTATGAACGCTTTTAATGTTTAACATCTGAACACTTCCTTATCTCTGCTTGAATAGTATCGACTGGGATGGAAGCACAAAAAGAACCCTCCATCCCGGTATAGGGACGAAGAGTTCTCCGCGGTACCACCCTAATTGGAATAAACTCCTGTCATGAATCAAGATCACCCGATCATGACTTCACACAGTATATTCCCACTTCAAAAAGGTTGTCTCTTGATAAACCCTCTCATCACTTAGAGCGTTTATAAACAATGTAATTCAGAAATAAAGCGGACCTGGACTTCCACCTGACGTCCAGTCTCTGATTGCTGTCACACTTTTTCCTACTGCGTTGTTCAAGACAGTGAATATGTGATTGAACGTTAATAAGAGTTACATCGGCTCTTTCACTCTTAAACGCTTTTAAGCTTTTATGCACTAAAGTATTTTATACTAGTATAATATCATGTTATCTTGATTTGTCAAGGTTCTATGTAAAAAAGACCCCCACCGATTTCCGGTAGAGGCCAGGTCACTTTTTATACAAATTGACCCTCTGCAAATGGAGCCATCGCTTCTTCCCTTGGCTTACCTATGAAATAGCCCTGTGCATAATGGATCCCGATATCTTTGCAAAAGAGTAATTCTTCTTTTCTCTCAATTCCTTCTGCGAGTACCAGGATGTCTAATTCATTGGCAACCTTCATGACTTGTCTTAAAAACGTTTGATTTTCCATCACACTATCACAGTGATCGATGAAAGATCGATCAATCTTCACATAATCCGGTTGAAGAAGTGTTAACATTTCGACTGTTGCAAATCCGGAACCGACATCATCAAGAGCTACTTTCATTCCTTCCCTTTTATATACGTCCAGTACCGACCTCAAGTGATCAACATCCTCAATTTTCTCTGTTTCAACCACTTCAAATACAAGATCCTGAGGATTCACGCCAAATTCATTCACAATCTTGAAGGTATGGCGCAAACAAAATTCAGGATTGTAAATAGTAGAAGGAAGAAAATTGATGAAACTTTTCGTTCCAGGATTCACTTGCCCCTGTCTGCACTCGATTGCAGATTTTCTGGCTTTCTGATCCAACATGGAGTGAAAACCTGTGAGGGATGCCGCTTCAAATAGTTCGCCTGGATTGATACGCTTCCTGTCATCTCCTGCACGCAAGAGAGATTCATAACCATAGAGACTTAAGTCTGATAGATCAATGATGGGTTGAAGATGGCTCTTAAACTCTCCACGCTGAATCACCTTTACCATTTCCCTATGTTTAATCAAGTTCAGGAATCTCTCCCCAGGTATGAATGCTGCAGGGTGATCCGAACAATTCAAACTGCATGTCCACCCATCTTTTATCAGTGAATCTTCTATTACTGTCAGTCTTGTATACAGTTCATCAAGATCTTCATATTGAAAAATATATGTACCTTCTTCGGTTTTTCGGTGTTGTCCTGTAAGCGGGATGTCATGGGATTGTTCGTTATGTAAGAAAAAGAAACCTTCCTCATGATACTCCATCTGAACTCCACAGTTCGCACATGTGTACTCCATTGTTACCTCTCTTCCTTCCCTTGAAACAGAATTAAATACCCTTACCTATATACTAAGACTTTTCACCCGGTAAATGCCAGTGATATCCTTTTATTTTAGGAAAAAATCACTTGATAATTGTAAAAATTTACATTTACGCAAAAGATGCACCTTAGAGTCAAGTAAGGGAAAACGGATTTAAGCCATGGTATTCCGGAGTTGCTCTGTGGAATCAAAGACAAAAGCACCCCTCCAGCTCTGTGGAGGGGTGCTTTTGCATATGTGTTTACATTAAGCTGTATAATCGAATTTCCGGGTTTTTATCATTGAACCATCTCATGGCAAAATCGTTCTCGAACAGGAATACAAGATTCTCATGTCGATCCTTGACTAACATGCTTCTTGAGCTTGACATAGATTCTTTAACATCTTCTTCGTTCTCGATCCATCTTGCAATCTTGGACCCAATCGGCTCCATTTTAACATCAACGTTGTACTCATTTTTCATTCTATGCTCAAACACTTCAAACTGAAGCTGCCCGACTGCACCGAGAATGATATCTTCGGTCCGGGTCTTATAATATTGGATGGCCCCTTCCTGAACGAGTTGAAGAATCCCTTTTTGGAAGTGCTTCTGTTTCATGACGTTCTTCGCAGTGACACGCACAAACAGTTCAGGCGTGAACTGAGGAAGCTTTTCATACTTGAAGCCCCCCTTACCTTGGACGAGTGTATCACCGATTTGATACGTACCCGTGTCATAAACCCCTATGATATCCCCACTCACTGCTTCATTTACTGTGCTGCGGTCATCTGCAAGAAATTGAGTGGACTGCGCAAGTTTAATGGATTTACCTGTGCGGGAAAGGTTCACCGTCATGCCTCTTTCAAATTGACCTGAGCATATGCGGACAAATGCAATCCGGTCACGATGGGCAGGATTCATATTCGCTTGAATCTTAAACACAAAACCGGAGAATTCCTCTGCCGTCGGCTCAATTTCGCCTGCATCCGAATTCCTTGGCTGCGGGGAAGGTGCGAAGTGCAAATAGGTTTCAAGGAAAGTCTGAACACCGAAGTTCGTCAGAGCACTCCCGAAAAATACCGGAGAAAGCTCTCCGTTTGCTATTCTCTCACGTGAAAACTGGTTTCCTGCTTCATTCAGGAGCAATACATCTTCAAGTGTCTGATGATAGAGGTTGCTTTCCTTAAGTGGATGCTCGCCTTCAATTTCACCCTCATCGTTTAAAGGAATAAAGCGGTCTTCATCCTCTACACGGAATTGCTCGATCCGATTATGAAATCGATCATAGATCCCCAGGAACTCTTTCCCCATTCCGATCGGCCAGTTCATCGGGTAGGATTGAATTCCCAGCACCTCTTCAAGCTCTTCCAATAACTCCAATGGCTCACGTCCTTGGCGATCGAGCTTATTAATGAAGGTGAAGATCGGGATTCCTCTCATGCGGCAGACTTTGAAAAGCTTTAAAGTTTGCGCCTCGATCCCTTTGGCTGAATCAATGATCATAACCGCGCTGTCCACTGCCATCAACGTTCTATACGTATCTTCAGAAAAGTCCTGGTGACCTGGTGTATCAAGGATATTCACGCGATAATCATCATAATCGAATGCCATCACAGAAGAAGTGACCGAAATCCCTCTCTGTTTCTCGATTTCCATCCAGTCTGATGTTGCAAACTTCCCTGATTTCTTTCCTTTAACGGTTCCAGCTGCACGAATGGCTCCCCCAAAAAGAAGAAGCTGCTCGGTCAAGGTTGTTTTCCCGGCATCCGGGTGGGAAATAATAGCGAAAGTTCTTCTTGACTGAACTTCCTGTATAAAGTCTATTTTCATTCGTAAAATCCTTTCTCGTCATTCTCACTTTCTCATCATATTCGTTCTAAAGTAACAATGCAACAAAGAATCAGGACAGCTGTATGAGAATGCAGGGTTAATTCTTTTTTATAACGATGGTTGTGCGCACGATTGCAGTGCGATTTGCCGTTTAGTATAGTTCAAAGGCGTTCGCTACATCTCAGTTGTCCATTGGACGATCCGGGCACTTAAGGTTTCGGCTGTTTCTTGTGCATTCCTTTCCAATAGAGATTTCAATAATTTTGTATGGATATCCTCCTCTTCATATGTAAATGAATATGACCATTGGATATCCGGGACAGCGACGACAAAAGACTCTTCTTTCTTATTTTCATAAATATATACTTTTTGTTCCATGCCTTCCAAAAAATTTTTTCTGATCTTCATTATTGTATCCCCTTTCATGAAAACGCTGTATTTGCGCATACTATGGACGATGTTGTCCGTACAACTTTCGACAAATCTTGCAATTGTAGGTTGTCAGACGTCTGAAAGAATTGTAAAATAAAAAACCGAAAGCATCAAGTTCATAACATACTTATCGAAGAGGTGAAAGAAGTGCAATATTTATGGGGTATCATGGGTATTATCGTTGTTATGGGAATCGCATTTGCATTTTCCAAGAACAAGAAGCGGGTTAATGTCAGAACAGTCCTTGGTGGACTTGCCATACAGTTATTTTTCGCTTTTATCGTATTAAAGACGTCTTGGGGACAGGGAGCCCTTAAAGGGTTGACTGAAGTGGTGAATGCCATCATCAATTATTCCAACGAGGGGATCACGTTCCTTTTTGGAGGACTTTACACTGAGGAATCAAACATAGCGTTCATTTTTGCATTTAATGTACTTCCTGTCGTTATTTTCTTCTCAGCTTTAATTTCAGTTCTTTATTATCTTAAAATCATGCAATTTTTCATTAAGATTTTAGGCGGCGGTTTGTCGAAACTGTTGGGAACAAGGAAAGCGGAATCATTGTCTGCCGCAGCGAATATTTTTGTCGGACAAACAGAAGCACCATTAGTCGTAAGACCTTTCTTAGCGAAAATGACTGAATCTGAACTTTTCGCCGTCATGACGGGTGGATTGGCCTCCGTCGCAGGTTCTGTGCTTGTTGGATATTCTCTATTGGGCGTTCCATTGGAGTACTTGCTTGCCGCAAGCTTCATGGCTGCTCCTGCAGGTCTTGTAATGGCGAAGTTATTTGTGCCTGAAACAGATGATTCTCCTGAACCTGAAGCGTTTGAAATGGAAGCGGATTCGGAATCCGCCAATGTGATCGATGCTGCTGCTAACGGTGCAAGTGTCGGGCTGCAATTAGCTTTAAACATCGGTGCAATGCTTCTTGCATTCATTGCATTGGTTGCGTTGATTAATGGATTACTTGGATTGGTGGGTGGATGGTTTGGATTCGACAGCCTTTCACTTCAGCTTATTCTTGGTTACGTATTTGCACCGCTTGCCTTCGCAATCGGAGTACCATGGCATGAAGCGGTTACAGCAGGAAACTTCATTGGGCAAAAACTTGTCATTAATGAATTTGTAGCTTATTCAGCTTTCGCTCCGGAAATCGGGAACCTGTCCGATAAAACAGTTGCGATTATTTCCTTTGCATTGTGCGGATTCGCCAACCTTTCCTCACTTGGGATTTTACTTGGCGGACTAGGTAACCTTGCACCAAACCGCAGAGGAGATATTGCCCGCTTAGGATTAAGAGCAGTCGCTGCAGGTGCACTTGCTTCATTATTGAGTGCCGCCATTGCGGGTATGTTCGTATAGTACAAGTATAAAAAAGAAGCCATCCGTCTAGTCAGCGGATGGCTTCTTTTTCGTAATGGCTTTGGGCTGCCCCGGGTACGAACAACCTGTCATCTGCCAGACAAGTCCTTCTCTTGCCCGATTTTTTGGCCACATAAAGCCTTTGGTCTGCAAGGGCGATCAACTTCTCCGGTTCAATGGTTTCTCCGGAATGAGACTGCCCGAAGCTCATGGAAATGGACATAGGCTCCAATGTGTACAACTGATCGTATAATTCATGAAGGAACGCTTGGATGATGCGATCATCCATATGGGGCAATATAAAGACAAATTCCTCTCCGCCATACCTGAACGCCTGTCCATTGTATGCTTCTGCTTGGCAACGAAAGACTTCCCCTGTCTTCCGGATGACGTCATCCCCCGTCAAATGACCGTACACATCGTTCACTTTTTTAAAGTCATCTATATCCCCAAGAAGGAGTGTAAAGGATTCGTTTTCTTCCAATTTGCGTCTGAATCTTTCCTGGAAGGAACGATGATTAAATAAGCCTGATAAATAGTCTTTGTGGGCCAGATGGTGATAGGCTTCTTTTTGGACATAATGAGCACGCTCTCTCAGCATGATCAACGCCCCGAACAAACCAATGATCCATAAAAAGAACAGGTTGGATGTCAGAGTGAAATAATGGTGAAATGCAGTAAGATCGACTGTTACCAACCCCATCACAGCGTAGGTGACACTAAATACAGACAGGGAGATGAGGGCACCCTTCGTCCTCCAATAAATCGTAGCATGCATCACGAATAAAATGGATATCGGATAAAGGGGGCTGTGAATCCCTTCTGATAAGAACATCAGCCAGATCAGTGCCAGAAAATCAAAGACAATCCCCGCTTTCAGGATGAATTGGAGGCTTCGCTTGTCCTCCCTTGCCCTAATCAAGGCGATTTGGGTCACCAGCATATAAAGGATCCCGGATCCCAATAAATAAGGAAAGACCGTATTGTTGGTGGTGATATTTTCTGAAAAGGGAGGTATGTAAAATATGAGCGTGGCGATCAGGACAAACAGCCATCTCAAGGTGGAAAATAATTTTTCCGTTTCATAATCATTTAAATACAACGAAAACTTCATCAGCGTCATTCTCTCATCTTTAATATATAGTTTAAATTTACCAAAGATTGTGAATTCCGTCCATCTCAATATAAAAAAACAGGCCAATCTATTTCATATTGGCCTGTTCCTTTCCTCCGCAAGGGTCAATCGGTTATTCCGTATTTCAGTCTGCTTTCTTCCTCAGCAATTTGTTTATCGCTGTGAGGATATTTCGTATTTTCGATAATTTGGTAATCCTCATGCCCTTTCCCTGCGAAGATGATGATGTCTCCCGGTTCACTAACCTCGATGGCATGCTTAACGGCTTCCTCACGATCCCCGATCAGGGCATATTGTTGGTGCTGCATCCCTTTTTCAAGATCGTGCAGGATACTATCATATTCTTCATACCTTGGATCATCCGTAGTTAAGATGACGTAGTCTGCTAACGATGCTTTTTCAGCCATGGTCGGACGTTTTGTCTTATCACGGTTCCCACCCGTGCCGACGAGGAAGATAATTTTGTTCTCCTTGAACGGCAGGACGGATTGAATGGCATTCTCGATGGCATCAGGTGTGTGGGCGTAATCGATGTAAACGGAAAGTGGTGCCTTCATTTCAACTTTTTCCATTCGCCCATTCACTGGAGGGAGATCATGGACAATCTCCACCAGTTTGGATATTTCCATCCCTTTTGCGTACAGGCATGCCATGGCAGTCAGTACGTTATAGACGTTGAATTTCCCTAAGAGCTTCATCTCCACATCAAAGGTCCCTTCCGGAGAAATCAATGTGAATTTTGTTAAATCATTGAAATATTCTATATCCACAGCCTTGAAGTCGGCGTTTGCATCAAGTCCGAAACTGATGACTTCATGGGGAGTCATGTAGCTGTAACGGTCATACCATTCGTCATCTGCATTCAGGACGACATACTTCGGATTTTGAAGGTCTTGACCCAGTTGGGAGAATAAAAGACCTTTGGCATATCCGTAGTGTTCCATCGTTCCGTGGTAATCCAAATGGTCATGACTCAGGTTCGTAAAGGCCACCACATCGAAGTCGATCCCCCATAACCTTCCAAGCGCCAACCCGTGGGAAGATACTTCAAGGGTGAAGTTTTCAATATTACGATCCAATGCTTGTTGCATCATCTGTTGATTCGTTAAATTATCGCACGTCGTATTTTCACTTGGAAGCATCTCCCCATCCAGGTTAAAACCGATGGTACCGGATAAGGCAGAACTCTGATCGAAACGTTTAAGGATCGAATGGATCAGGTTACTGACCGTGGTCTTTCCGTTTGTACCAGTGACACCAAAAACGGTTAGCTTCTGTGAAGGATAGTCGTAATACTTATTCGATAATTGAGCCAACGCCTTGAACGTGTCTTTTACTACAACCAATGCCGCTTTGCTTAAATCAATATCCAGCTGTTTTTCCGCTACGATTAATGTAGCGCCTTTATCAACGGCCATGGCAGCAAAGTCATGCCCATCCACTGTATATCCTCTTGTGCACACAAACACGGTGCCTTCGGTGACTTTTCTTGAATCTACATGGATGTCGTTTATTTCAGAAGGCAGTTCACCGTAAATGGTTTTTAATTTAATGCATTCTAACAGGTTATATGTATTCATTCGTATACCTCATTTTAATTAATAATGTCTCTATTTTATCTTATCATCTTACGTTTGATAAGAGAAATACCTCCTAAACTTCAGAACAACTTTTCTCACATAAAGGTCACCATACCCGTACACACTATGATTGAAACAAAAAAAGCTTCCATCACCCGTAAAGGGATGATGGAAGGCTGCTGATCATTCAGTGACCATCTTTGATTGTACATAATGCCACAGCAATGTTTCTGTATGAAGAATCGAAGACTCATGTGTCCGCTCATATGCGTGAGAGGCATCGATCCCTGCGCCAATCAATCCATGGACAATATCAAACCCTGCCCGAATGGCCGCAGATGCATCCGAACCATAATAGGGATAAATATCGACCTTATAGTCTATGCCATTCTCTTCAGCCAATGAGACTAAATGTTTGCGCAGTCCGTAGTGATAAGGTCCGCTTGAGTCCTTCGCGCAAATGGATACGGTATACTCATCCGTTGATTGGCCGTCACCGATTGCCCCCATGTCCACCGCCAGGTATTCAATCGTTTCATCAGGGATATTCGAATTCCCCCCGTAACCGATTTCTTCATTATTCGAAATCAGGAAATGGGTTGTGTATGGAAGCGTTATTCCTTCAGAGTGTATATGGCGAATTAACTGAAGAAGCATTCCTACACTTGCTTTATCGTCCAGGTGACGGGATTTAATGAACCCGCTTTCTGTTATTTCAGCACGGGGATCGAACGATACGAAATCCCCCACCTCGATGCCGAGCTCCCTTACTTCCTTTGCGTTCCGTACTTTTTCATCAATTCGGACTTCAATATTCGTTTCATCCCGCTTCGCTTCACCTGCATTTTTGTATACATGAACAGATGTTTGATGCATGAGGATGGTTCCCTTATACGTTTTGCCCGAAGAGGTCTCAATCTGGCAATACTCCCCTTCTACGGCATTCCATCTGAAACCGCCGATCATGGATAAACGCAACCGGCCATCACTCTTGATTTCCTTGACCATGGCACCAAGTGCATCGACATGTGCCGTCAGCATGCGGTGTCTCCCTTTGTCTTCACCCGGCAGGCTGATAATGAGGGCACCCTTTCGATTCCTTCTCATCTCCACCCCTAAATCCGAGAGATATTCCTCTACAAACCGCATGATTGTATTCGTGTTTCCTGACGGGCTTGGGATTTCCACAAGCTCCTTTATCAATTGCATCGTCTTCTTCGTATCTGGATATGTATTCATCTGACTCCCTCCCTTCTCGTATTATACCTTCATTTGCGAGACGACTACAAATGCTATTCACCGAATATTCCATCGAATATCCCGGCGGCGCTTCGAAGATTCCCTTTCGAATTTCTTTCGTTTTCCTTTGTTGAAGGGGTGAAGGAAACCACATTCATCACAGCTGTACATGACCACATCACCACCCACTTTTCTTCCAGTCAGGTGCATCCACTTTGTTTCACCATATTCTTCCCTCATAAATAATTGATTTTCCGTTAACGATTCATGACCGCAATATAAACATCCTTTAAACAAATTCTCCACCGCCCCTTTTTGTACATGCCTATGAAAAGATCGGGAATACTATGAAAGGATTTGGAAAAAAGTTTACTGATCCCCTTTTCTGCTTTAGATCATTACAGCCCATTACATTAGTAGGAGTGATAGAGTGAACTCATCAACGCTAGACAGTTTACCTCAGGGCAAGAAACACCCTAAGGGTTTATACCTGTTATTCTTCACCGAGTTGTGGGAACGGTATAGCTACTATGGTATGAGGGCCTTACTCGTCCTTTATTTGACAACCGCTTTCGTGAGCGGAGGATTGGGAGTCGATCCCGCGAAGGCCTTATCCATTTATGGAATTTATACGGGAAGTGTCTACTTCACCCCTATTTTAGGGGGATGGCTGACGGATCGCTATATCGGTTTGAGGAAGGCGATCACCATCGGGGGAATCACCATGGCATGCGGGGACTTCACCATCTTCCTGACCCACTCCCAGATCGGCTTATATGCGGGACTCGCCCTGCTCGTCCTTGGGAATGGATTTTTCAAACCGAATATTTCCACACTCGTAGGAGAGCTCTACCCACGGAACGACAAGCGTAAAGATGCAGCCTTTACCATTTTCTATATGGGGATTAATCTTGGAGCATTATTCGCACCACTCATTGCAGGATTTCTTGCAGAAGACCTGTTTCTTACCACCATGTCGGATGGAACGATGCACTATGGCTTTAAATGGGCATTTCTTGCATCCTCTATTGGAATGATCACAGGACAGATCATCTTTAGTACATTGAATAATAAATATCTTGGGGACGTTGGGTTGAAGCCGAATAAGATTTTGGCAGAAGAAGCGAATGAAGACCGGAATGTTCCTTTGACGAAGAAGGAAAAGCAGCGTACCACGGCCATCCTTATCCTTGCTTGCTTTGTTGTATTTTTCTGGGCAGGGTTTGAACAGGCCGGAAGCTCATTCACTCTCTATACCAAGAACTTCATCGATCGTGAAGTGTTCGGCTATACGATTCCCGTTGCATGGTTTCAATCCGTCAACCCTTTATTCATCGTGATCCTGGCCCCGATCCTGTCAGGTGTCTGGTTACGGCTTTCACGCTCGAAAAGGGGTGACTTGAATATGACGACAAAGATGGGAATCGGGATGATCCTCCTGGGTCTCGGCTTCATGGTCCTCATTCCGGCTGTCATTCAAACGGGATCCGATGAACAAAATATCACAGTCAAAGCGAACCTTTTGTTTATCGTCTTTACGTATCTGCTTCATACACTCGGAGAACTATTCCTTTCACCTGTAGGCTTGTCTCTCGTCAGTAAAGTAGCTCCCGTAAAAATTGCTTCTCTCCTAATGGGCGTTTGGATGGCTGCCATTGGCGTGGCAAGCTTACTTGCAGGGCAATTGGCTTCCCTTACCGCCACACTGGGATATTTAGAAATTTTCGCCGTCATTGGCGCTGCAGCCATCATACTGGGGTTCATTCTTCTGACCATTTCAAAGAAGCTCGTGGTCATGATGAAAGAAGAGAACCGTGTATAACGTTCCCTTAATATCAAACAAAAATCGCTTGGCACAAAGCCAAGCGATTTCTATTTCAACGTTTTCTCCGCTACGCTTCCGTTCAACAATCCACCGATCAATAGGATCGTGGAGGATATATAAAACCAGACTACCAATGTAATGACACTTCCAAGCTGACCATAAAATTGGGAATAGTCGTTCAGTTTCACATATGTACCGTAAACCCAAGAGACCCCTTGCCATCCAAATGTAGCAATCAGTGCACCTGGAATGACATGAAGAAGCGATATGCGCTTACTTGGAACAACCATATAAAGGAAAACAAAAAGAATGAACATAAAGATGGAACTCAATCCCCACTTCCCGATCACCCAGATTTGACTCCACTCCCCGTTAATTTTCCCCTCGGTAAATCGCGCATGACGTATATACTCCTCAACGACAGGGACGATAAGGGAAAATGAAATAAGGACCATAAAGCCGACGGTCAGCAAGAGATCATACAGCAATGCGATTAAAAAGGGTTTCTTCCTTTCAATTTTATATGCAAGATTTAACGAACGCACCATTGATTGAACAGCCATTGATGAAAGCCATAAGGTAAAGAAAATAGAAATGGATAAGACATCTCCCCTTTGGTCATAAAGAATACGTTCTATATTACTTTGAATAATGGCGTAAGATTTATCAGGTGCAAAAGGTTTAATAAGAAGGAGTACGTTTGTTTCTGAGATGGGGAGATAACTGATCAGTGAGAATACAAATAGTAAAAATGGAAAAATCGATAATAACAGATAGTAGGCCAATTGTGCAGCATGATCAAAGAATCGCTCCTGAAAAAATCGAACCGTCACCATCTTTGAGTGATGTAAGATATTCATGGGTTTAGTCTCCTAATTAGGAAAAGATACTGTTATTTTCCCCTTTCAAGGACGATTCAATCCCTTTTCAACCGCTTTGTATCATTCGTTTTCAATCCGGGATTCTTCCTGCCGACAAAGAGCAAGTGTAATAAAGAGAATCGCTCCCCTTCCTCAACCCTGGTCAGCTATACCATCATGTCTATCCCCAACTTTCCACTCCCCTTCCAATATTCCATAAAGCAGTGAATCTCTCCATCCATCATTCAACTTCATATGATGACGTATCCTCCCCTCCAGAGTCATCCCGACCTTTACTAATACTCTTTCGGAAGGGATGTTTTGAGGATTACAGGTTGCTGAAATCTTATGAAGATTCAACTCAGAGAATCCCTTATCGATCAATGCCCCAGCTACAAGTGTCCCTAAGCCCTTCCCCCAATAGTCTGGATGGAGAATATAGCCGATCTCCCCTCTGCGATGAGCAAAGCTTTTGATGATGAGTTCTCCCGCACCAATCACTTTATTCACCCCCTCATCGACTAAAGCATGAACGTACCTCGTTTGAGGAATTACCTTTTCTTGGTTTAGGACATCCTCGACATAAGCGAGCGTGTCCCTTTCCGTATTCGGTCCCCAGGACTGATATCTGGAAACCACTTCTTGTGATGCATAATCATGAACAGACTTCCAATCCTCTTTCTTTAAACTCCGGAAATACAATTCGGAAGCAAGATACAACCTTTCCATATCATTCACCTCATCCGTTTTTTTAAATTGCACTAATATTAACATGATTTTCTAGATATCGAACGATTTTATTTAAAAAAATGTTCTTCCCCCTGCAAAAATTGGCAGACTGAAGATGGATGAAGGATTTCATCCCTTCTTTCAAGAAATACATATCGGGGACCATATTTTACAGCTCTGTATGTAGCAGACGAAAGAAAGGGAGAATTCTAATGGTAAACAAGAAAGATTCAATGGGTAATGAAGAGGTCTATACGGACTTTATTAACAGGATGACCTATGGTGAATACCTGGGGCTGGATATGTTACTTGACAGTCAGAAGCGGTTATCAGGTCACCACGATGAAATGCTGTTCATCATCATCCATCAAGTCAGTGAGCTTTGGATGAAATTGATCCTGCATGAAATCCGTGCAAGCATCTCTTCCATCCAAAAAGGGGAACTGTCACCTGCATTTAAAATGCTTGCCCGGGTCTCAAAGATTCAATCACAGATCATACATGCATGGGATGTATTATCAACACTCACTCCATCAGAATATGTTCAATTCAGGGACAGCCTGGGCCAAGCCTCAGGATTTCAATCGTACCAGTACAGGATGATTGAATTCGCCCTTGGGTATAAAACGAAGCATGTGCTTGAAATATATAAAAAAGATCCAGATTTATTAGTCCAGCTTAAAGAGGCCTATGAAGCCCCTTCCCTATATGATGTTTCCATCCTGGCTTTGGCGGATGCAGGGTTACCGATTCATGAAGACGTGAAGAAGCGTGATTATAAAAAGCCTTATAGTGAAGATCAGTCAGTACTCGAAGCCTGGACAACCGTCTACCAGAATCCTGATCAGTACTGGGACCTGTACGAATTGGCTGAGAAATTAATAGACCTTGAAGATTGGCTGCAGCAATGGAGATTCCGTCACATGAAAACCGTGGAGAGGATCATAGGTCATAAAATGGGTACAGGTGGCTCCAGTGGTGTCGGATATCTAAAAAAAGTCCTTGATCACCGCTTCTTCCCCGAGCTTTGGAATGTACGGACTAATCTTTAATCCAGCTGCCCCACCGTATTTTTTTTGAGCTGAAAGAATAGATGTAATATTCACGCATTCTATCAGCCCATATTTATTTCAGCCATTCGTCAGGGTTGCCTTTTGCACGTTTACCTGATATTATGTAAGAGAATTATTTTTGTTCGGAATGGAAGGATGGACAAAGTTTTTAAAGCTTTTCGCCTTGAAGTTACATGAGCAAGAATAGTAATACAATTGTGTGGAGAACACACGAGGAGGTAACATTATGTTAGAAGGTACAGTTAAATGGTTTAACGCAGAAAAAGGTTTCGGATTCATCGAGCGCGAAGGTGGAGACGACGTGTTCGTACACTTCTCAGCTATTCAAGGCGAAGGATTCAAAACTTTAGAAGAAGGTCAAAAAGTTTCTTTCGAAATCGTTCAAGGAAACCGTGGCGACCAAGCTGCTAACGTAACGAAAGCATAATTCATGCTGAACCGAAGACTCTACTCTGTAGAGTCTTTTTTCTTTGCCAATACATAAAAAAGTGTATACAATTAGCTTACCATGCTTACTAGGAGGCTTATGTGTATGGCTAGACACTCTTTTCATATATCGACTGATTGGCCGGGACTCAGGAATGATATCGGTACCTTGAGCTCAGAGAATTTTCATACAAAAATTTCAATCCCGTCTGAGATGGACGGACCCGGAATCGGGACAAATCCTGATGAAATGCTTCTCGGGGCTGCTGCTACCTGTTACATCATCACACTTGCGGCGATGCTTGAAAGAAGTCAAATAGAAAAAACGGACTTAACGATGACATCCGAAGGAATTGTGGAAGTGGATAAAGGAGTCATCACATATAGGGAAATCATCCACCGACCTATCCTGACACTGGGTCCATCCACCACTGAAAAAGACATCACACTCGCTAAGAAATTAATCTTAAAGGCCGAACAATCCTGTATGATCACCCGAGCCATCAAGGGCAATGTGACTGTTTCTGTAGACCCTGAAATACATATGTAACCTATGACAAAGGGCACCCGATCGGATGCCCCTTGTTTATGTCCCTATGTTACGATTCGGCGTGAACAAGCTTCACCAGCATATGGGAAAGCATATGCTGCTCTTCCTTGTTTCCCGCTTTCCATAATTCATATAAAAGCTTTTCTTCCCTGTTTTTCGGTTCCTCATGAGCCGCAAGATAGTCCCCTACCTTCTGGGCTGCCTTTGCCTGCTGTTCTTCATTCATCCCTAACTTGTCCGCCAAGGAAACCTTGTTACCTAAGTATTCTTTAAAATGGTCAAAGTTTGAAAGAATATCCTCTTTTTTATCCTGGGACATCCGATCCAGTGTATTGTCTACCTTTGACTCCATCTTTTCCTCTGTAGAATGATTCGCCATCTAAACAACCTCTCCTCTCATTCATCTACTATGTATATTCCCAGGGCAGGAATTACTAAACATCTTTTTCTTATATTTGGAAGTATCTCTACTATATAAAAGCTAGTATTGACCATTCATCCGGTTATACACCGAGGGTATTTCGTACATCTGAAACTCCCCAACTCTCTCTATATTGTTTAACTCTCCAATAAACCGTGTAAACAATAAGGAGGTAAATAAGCTAAAGGATTTTTTAAGGAGGAGAAAATGATTATGAGTTCAAAGAAAGTAGCGATTATTACTGGAGCAAGCAGTGGGATTGGTCAGGCAACGGCAAAGGAATTAGCATCGAAAGACATCACCGTGATGCTTGCCGCGAGACGGGAAGAACGATTAAAGGAATTAAAAGATGAAATAGAGCAGATGGGCGGCACGGCTTATTATCATGTAACAGACGTGACCAACGTCGAAGAAATGGAACAACTGGCGAAAAAAACGGTGGAAGAAGCCGGACAAATCGATGTATTGGTCAATAATGCCGGACTGATGCCCCTGTCACTTATCAATAAACGCAAAATCAAAGAATGGGACCAGATGGTTGATGTAAATATTAAAGGGGTACTCTATGGAATAGCTGCGGTTCTTCCTTATATGGAGGAGAAAAAATCAGGACACATCATTAATATTTCATCGGTTGCCGGTCATAAAGTGATGCCGGGCAGTTCTGTTTATAGCGGGACCAAATATGCCGTCCGTGCGATCACGGAAGGATTGAGGCAGGAAATGAACGCATCCCATAACATCCGGACAACGATCATCTGTCCTGGGGCTGTAGCGACTGAGCTGACTGAAACGATCACAGATGAAGATATCCTAGCCGGATTCAAGGATCGTGACATGAAGCCCCTCGACAGTGAGAATATTGCCAAAGCGATTTCTTATGCCGTCGAGCAGCCAAATCATGTAGACGTAAATGAGATCATTGTACGCCCAACCCAACAAGACATGTAAACAACAAGGAGGAGAATGTTCATGAATACTCAATTTGACAAGCTTTTCATCAATGGTGAATGGGTGGAAGGAAGCAGTGAAAATTCGATTCCCAATCTGAACCCCTTTGACCATACCGAAATAGGTTCCATCACAGCAGCCAGTAAGGAAGATCTCGATAAAGCCTACAAGTCCGCACAAGAAGCCCAGAAATCCTGGGCTCATGAACTTCCTCAAACAAAGAGGGAGATCATGGAAAAGGCCGTCTCCGTTGTGGAAGAAAACAAGGATCTAATTATTGAATGGCTGATCAAGGAGTCCGGCAGCACGTATATGAAAGCTGCTGGTGAAGTGACTGTTTCCATTAACAGCATGAAGGAAGCTGCTACGTATCCGTATAGAATGGAAGGAAAAATCCTGCCCTCCCAGGTTCCGGGGAAAGAAAACCGTGTATATAGAGAACCACTTGGAGTCGTAGGCGTCATCAGCCCATGGAACTTCCCATTCCATTTAGCCGTGCGGTCCATTGCGACTGCCCTGGCAACAGGAAACGGGGTCGTCGTTAAACCGGCCACACATACTCCCGTGACAGGCGGACTTTTATTTGCAAGTATTTTTGAAGAAGCGGGCCTTCCAAAAGGCTTACTGAATGTAGTCGTGGGTAAAGGTTCGGAAATTGGGGATGACATTGTGACTCATCCGATTCCCCGTTTAATATCCTTTACCGGTTCAACCGAAGTGGGGAGACATATCGGTGAGCTTGCAGGAAAGAATCTCAAGAAAACGGCTCTGGAATTAGGCGGGAATAACGTCTTCATCGTCCTTGATGATGCAGACCTCGATCAGGCTGTCGAATCCGCACTATTCGGTAAATTTTATCATCAAGGGCAAATTTGCATGAGCATCAACCGGATCATCGTTCAAAAAGGCTTATATGATAAGTTCGTGGATGCCTTTGTATCTCGTGTAAAACAGCTGAATGCAGGAGACCCTTCGGAAAAAACGACCCATATCGGGCCATTGATTGACCAGAACCAAGTAGACCGGATATTGAAAGATATTGAGAGCAGTAAGGAGCAGGGGGCAGAAGTCGTACTTGGAGGCAGCGCAGATAAGAACTTACTGCATCCTACCGTCATGACCCATGTTTCAAACTCAATGCCGATTGCGAAGAATGAAATCTTCGGACCGGTTGCAGCCATCATTCCGTTTGAAGAGGATGAAGAGGCTATACGTTTAGCGAATGAACACCCATACGGCTTAAGCGGTGCGGTCCACTCTTCTTCCATCGAGAGAGCGACGAACGTGGCGCATCAAGTAGAGACCGGGATGATCCATATCAATGATGAACCCGTGAATGACGAGCCCCATATGCCATTCGGTGGTGAGAAGGATTCAGGGCTCGGACGCTTTAACGGAGAATGGGCCCTCGAAGAATTCACGACGGTGAAATGGGTGGCCGTTCAACATAAAAGAAGGGATTATGGTCCTTTCATTGAAAAAAGATAACAAAAAGCGAGTCGTGCTGACTCGCTTTTTGTTATGGCCTATTTAAAGCTCATCAAATCCATTCGCATCCGATGTCTTCGTGTATTGTCTTGATTTTTGTTCAAAAAAGTCGGTCTTCCCTCTATCCACTTCCTGATAGGCTATGATCCATTTGAGTGGATTGGTCTTGTACCCCTCGAAAGGATCATCAAAACCCAATTGTTTCGCTCTCTTATTGGCCATGAATTTTATATAATCCTCCAGGTCGCTCATTAAGAGACCCTCCATATGGTCTCCGATGATTTCCCTTCCCCACTCTATTTCAAGGAGGGCTGCCTGTTTAAATGTTTCCTTCCCGAAGATATAGAGCTCCTCTGTGCGATAAGACGGATACTCGTTCAACACCTCTTTAAATATCTTTTCAAATAACCCCACATGGATCTGTTCATCCCGATTGATATAATTGATCATCGTACTTGTTGCAACCATTTTCTGGTTCCTCGCCAGATTGTAGAAAAAGGCAAAACCAGAATAGAAGAACAACCCTTCCAGAATGACATCAAAAATAATCGATTTCAATAAATGTTCAACCGTCGGCGCTTCCACAAACCCCTTATATCCATTTGTAATGAATTCATTTCTCTTTATCAGAATGGGATCGTTCTTCCAGTAGTCAAATACTTCATCCTGCTTACTTTTCGAAACAATGCTGGACAAGACATAACTGTAGGAATGATTATGCACAACCTCTTGCTGAGCCAATATGATCATCAGGGCATTCAAACTGGAATCGGTCAGATAATCTGCCACTTTCCCTGCATAATCGGTCTGAACGCTATCAAGAAGGGCTAGCAGCCCAATGATTTTCAAAAAGGAGTTCTGCTCTCTTTCTGATAAAGTAGGGAATTGCTTTATATCCTTGGCCATATTGATTTCAAAAGGGGTCCAGAAATTCCCCAGCATTCTCTTATATTTGGGATAAGCCCAAGAAAATCGCACGTCATCCCAGTTTAATATATTGGAGCTTTCCCCATTTATAATTCCCGTTGATTTATTCGGTGCCTGTGAATCGATCAGGACCCGCTGTTTCAATCCATTCATCTTTCATCCATCCTCCCTGCTAGCTATGACAACTTTCACATTCTTCAAAATTGGACACGGACGTTGACCTGACATAATAAGTGGTTTTCAAGCCGGACTTCCATGCATCGAGATGAAGATCCAATAATTGTTTGGCCTTAATATCATTTCGCACATACAAATTGAACGAAATCCCCTGATCAATATGCCTCTGTCTCTTCTCGTTCTGTTCCACACTCCAATGTTGGTCTATCGTATAGGCCGTCTTGTAATACCAGGTGGTTTTCGGGGATAAATCAGGAGCGGTAACTGGAATCTTGTAATCTTTCTTTTCTTCGGAATACTGGAGCCTGAATATCGGATCGATGCTCGCAGATGATCCAGCGATGATGGAAGTGGAAGAATTGGGTGCAACGGCCATTAGGTATCCGTTACGCATCCCTTTGTCAGAAACCTCATCCCTTAATTCAATCCATCTCTCACTGGAATATCCACGCTTTGTAAAATACTCTCCCGTGGACCAGTCCGATCCTTCGAAATAAGGATATGCCCCCTTCTCTATTGCCAGTTCGTGACTTGCTTTTATCGTGTAGTAAGCAATCTCTTCATAAAGGAAATCACAATAGTCCACTGCCTCCTTGCTTTCCCATTTTAATCCTTTTAACGCAAGAAGGTGATGCCATCCGAAGGTGCCTAACCCGATTCCCCTATACCGTTGATTGGTTATTTGAGCCTGAAGCACTGGAAGGTCATTCAAATCGATCACATTATCCAGAAGCCTTACCCCTATGGATACGACTCTTTTCAACTCATCTTCCATAATGGCCTTGGCTAAGGAGATGGAGGCGAGATTGCAGACGACGTAGTCTCCCGGTGACTTGTAGGTCACAATCTTCCCGTCTTGTATCACTTCTTCTTCTACGACCGTGGCACTCATATTCTGAGCGATTTCCGTACATAAATTACTGCAATAGATCATCCCTTTATGGTGATTGGCATTTAAACGGTTGACTGTGTCCCGGTAAAACATATAGGGGGTCCCCGTTTCGAGCTGGGATATCATGATCCGCTTAAAAATGTCAATTGCCGGCACCACTTCCCTCGAAAGGGATGGGTGGGCCACACATTCCCGGTATTTCTCCCGAAAAGAACCACCGCCTTCTTTTTCGTCATAGAAATCTTCCAGGGAAAACCCCATGACCACTTTCACTTCATGAGGGTCAAATAGATACCAGTCTCCTCTACTCTCCACTTGTTCCATAAATAAATCCGGTATAGAGACACCTGTGAAAAGGTCGTGGGTCCTTTGCCTTTCGTCCCCATTGTTCAGGCGGGTATCAAGAAAGGGAAAGATGTCTTTATGCCAGGCATCTAAATAGACGGCAATCGCCCCTTGACGCTGACCTAATTGATCGACGGAAACCGCCGTATTATTCAGCTGCTTCATCCAGGGGATGACTCCTGAACTCACCCCTTTAAAGCCTTTAATATCACTGCCCCTGCTTCTTACCTTCCCCAAATAAATACCAAGTCCTCCGCCATTTTTGCTCAGGGTGGAAACGTCTGTATTGCTGTCATAAATGCTTCTTAAGTCATCCTCCACAGTATCTATGAAACAGCTGGATAACTGGCCATGGCTTTTTCCTGCATTCGCAAACGTAGGCGTTGCCACCGTCATATACAAATTGGAGAGGGCCCAATAAGCTTCTTTAATCAATGACATTCTCTTTCCTTTCGCTTCGTTCCTGAACAGCGTCATGCTAATGATCATAAAGCGCTCCTGAGGCAACTCCAGAATTCTTCCTTCATGGGACTTTGTTAAATACCTTTCGGCCAATGTAACGATTCCTATGTAAGTAAAAAGATCGTCACGGCTTGAGTCCAACATCGACCCCAGATGTTCCATTTCCTCCCTATTATATGAATCCAGCAGTGCCGGGGAGTATAACCCTGCTGCGGTTAAGTCTTTGATTCGTTCATAGAAGGATCCGTAAAGATCGGCTTCTGGTATCCCCCTTGCCCGGGAGACTTTATGATATAGATCCTTTATATATATCGATTGGGCCACATAGGTCCATCCCGGTTCTTGTGAGGTGATCCGTTCAACGGCTGCCAGGATCATGAAATGATAGAGCTTTTCTTTGGTCAGATCGGTCTGTTGATTTGCATATAACAAAATCTTCTCATTGTATTCTTCGAAATAAAGATCCGAAAACCGATTGTGCAGAGTATCAAGAATTCCTTCCACTTCTTTTTGCTGTTCATTTACTGTAATTGACATAACTATTCCTCCCATTTTACACAGTGGGGAGGGAGTACAAAGAAAGCCCATCCTTCTAATAGGATGGGCTTTATAAATACGGAGATAGTAATAGACTTCCGGCTATTTCAATCCTCGCTTTATCCTCCCAATTCCCGAAGAAGATAACACGTGATAAATAAGGCAGGTCTCCTGACTCGCGCTTCATTCTACTTTAAGGCCTTCCCATCGATACGACAGTGGCAGTTCCTTATTTCGTCAGCACTTACAGTTGCGGGGACAGCTCCGGATTCTCACCGGATTCCCTTTTAAGTCTCATCAGACACCTTATTCACAGGTTATAATCAATATGTAGTTATATATATAGTCATAAACACAAAATATTGTGTTCTCTATTATCTTATATGATTTAAAGCGTATTTTCAAGTGAATCCATAAACTTTTAAAAGTATCGCTTTTTACATTCTCCCCTCTTAAATATGCTTATAATTATTGTTTTTCATGAAAAGGGCTGAAGAAGATGGAATAGCGCATGGAAATGGACAGAGGTCAGCCCTCATCTCCCCATATGTTGGTTGAGCCGACTCCCCTTGAGTCTCTATAATTCAAATAGAAGGTTGTTTGACAGTATTCTTTGGTCCCCAATATTTTTTAAGGTTGTTTAAATGGAGAATGCCTCGATTTAAGCAGCCTCTTTTTTTAGCTTTGCATGTAATAATTCTCTTCTTTTTTACATCTTCTTTTTGGGTGGTTACTCCTTTGTAATCGCATGCATAATGGTATTGAAAAGGATAGTTGGGTATCCCTCTGTGTTTCATCCTTATTACAATCAATACTTTTTGGCCTAAATACTTTCTTTTTACGGGTTTTTCATTTAAAATGCGCATTAAGTGATTTTTTTGGAAATCACACCTTAGTTCTGAAAGGAGTCTATTATGAAGAAACTATTAACGACTTTACTAGTAGCATTATTATCAATTGGACTAGCCGCTTGCGGTTCGGATGAGGAGAGCCAAAAAGCTGACGATAAACCGAAAACAGAAGCCTCTGACAAAAAGGCACAAGAAGAGCAAGCGAAGAAAATGGAAGAAATGCAAAAGAAAATGGATGAACAAAAGGTGGAAAAAGACAAGGTCGTTGCCATTGTCAATGACGAAAAAATCAAAGGTGAAGATTTTAACAATGTCTTGACTCAATCACAGATGCAGTATCAACAAATGGGACAGGACCCGACAAGTAAAGATGCGGCAAAGAAAATCAAAGATCAAACCATCGACAGTCTGGTTGGGCAAACCCTTCTTATGCAGCAGGCTGATGAAAAAGGCTATAAAGCAACAGATGATGAAATCAACAAACAGCTCGAAGAAGTGAAAAAGCAATACAAAGATGACAAGCAATTCAAAGAAGCCATGAAAAAAGCCGGATTTACAATGGACGAGCTGAAAACTCAAATTGCTGAGAACATCAAATACACAAATTACGTTGAAAAAGAAATCAAGGTCGACGAAGTGACTGAAGATGAAATGAAGAAGTTTTATGATCAGTATGCCAGCCAACAAGGTCAGGATCAATCAAAGGATGCACCAAAGTTTGAAGATGTAAAACCACAGATCAAAACTCAGCTGGAACAACAGAAGAAACAGGAAAAACTTGTTCAGCATGTGGAAGACCTAAAGAAAAATGCTAAAATCGATGTAAAAATCTAACCCGTATGTCAGAAAGCCGCCTTCATCAGGCGGCTTTCTTTTTTTCAATATCCTTTGGGAGGTTTTCCACCCTGCCACACGGGTATGGTATAGGAAGCAATCATTTTAAGGAGGACAAACCATCATGACGAAGAGAACAAATGATAACCCTGAGAATGCCGAACAGTCCCAAGAAAGTATTCTTGATCAGCATGAAACTGAGCAGAATGTAGACCCTGTCCCTATCGACGAATTAAAAAAAGATCAGCGTGACGAAAAGAACAAACACGATACAAAAGATGATTAATGACTTATAATGAGCATGAAAGAAGCCCTGTGGGATATCCACAGGGCTTCTTCTTTTATTTAGATAACCAATCTGTATGGAATGTACCTTCTTTGTCAATGCGCTGATACGTATGAGCACCGAAATAATCCCTTTGGGCCTGAAGCAGGTTGGCCGGCAGTGACTCAGAACGGTAGCTGTCATAATAGGCTAATGCACTGGCAAGACCAGGAACAGGAATACCTAATGTAATGGCTGTTGCCACTACTTCCCTTGCTTCATCCTGATAATTTTCCACAATTTCCTTGAAGTATGGATCCAATAATAAATTCGTTAATCCCGGGTCACGATCATAGGCATTCTTGATTTCTTCGAGGAAACCTGCACGTATGATGCATCCACCTCTGAAGATCATGGAAATCTCACCCGGTTTCAGATTCCAATCGTACTCATCCGAAGCCGATTGAAGCTGCGCGAATCCCTGTGCATAAGAACAAATCTTGCTCAAGTACAAGGCCTTCCGAATACTTTCGATGAACTCCTGTTTGTCTCCAGTGAACTCTTTGTTCTTCGGCCCTCTCAAGATCTTGCTTGCCTTCACACGCTCTTCCTTCATGGCTGAAATGAAGCGGGCAAATACGGATTCAGTGATGATCGATAGTGGGACCCCTAGTTCAAGGGAGCTTATGCTCGTCCATTTACCGGTACCTTTTTGTCCTGCCGTATCCAAGATGACATCCACAAGGGGCTTTCCTGTTTCCTCATCCACCTTTGTGAAGATATCCGCAGTGATTTCAATCAGATAGCTGTCCAGTTCCCCCTCATTCCATTCTTTGAAGATTTCATGCAGTTCTGTTGCACTTAATCCCAGCACATTCTTCATCAGGTAATACGCTTCGCAAATAAGCTGCATATCACTGTATTCTATTCCGTTATGGACCATCTTCACGTAATGGCCGGATCCGTCTGGACCGATATATGTACTGCATGCATCCCCTTTTACCTTCGCGGCAATGGCTGTCAGGAAAGGTTCGACTAAGTCGTAAGCCTCTTTTTGTCCGCTTGGCATGATTGCCGGGCCGTATAATGCACCCTCTTCCCCACCGGAAACCCCTGCTCCAATGAAGTTGATCCCCTTTTCATCCAAGGCCTTGTTGCGGCGAATCGTATCTTCAAAGTATGTGTTCCCACCGTCGATGAGAATATCACCTTTATCAAGGTGAGGAAGCAATGAATCAATGGCTTTATCTGTAATCGTACCGGCAGGCACCATGATCAAGATTTTACGCGGGACTTCCAACGATTGAACAAATTGTCCCACATCATGTGTACCGGCCAATTGTTTCCCTTGATGCTCTTCAAGGACTTCTTTTACCTTTTCATCTGATACATCATATATAGAAACTGAATAGCCTCTGCTCTCAAAGTTCAAGGCGAGGCTCTTCCCCATCACTCCGACGCCGACGACTCCTATTTGTTGTTTTGTCACTACGATCATTCCTTTCAAATACGAATAAATAGATCTCTTCACTGTTATTATAATACGAAATAAATTTCCGTGGTGGATTTTTCGTGAAATAATATTTTTTCATCCGGTAAAATAGATTGAAATTATTTTCATACCTGTCATATTTTCAAGGAAAACTCAATTATGGATGAAAGACACCACTCTGTTTACCACGAATCCCTTCTCCTTACTCATCATTGTAGAGAAAAAGAAAAGAGGATGGCTGATTTTATTATTGCTAATCCTGAAAAAATTATCCATTCATTTAGAGGGACGGACCTTGGTCAAGGTCCGTCCCTCTTGTTTACTTATGCATCCAATCTTTCGATGATGGTGGCATTGGCCATACCATGTCCTTCACACATGGTTTGCAGGCCGTATCTGCCGCCGGTACGTTCAAGCTCATGCATCATACTGACCATGATTCTCGCTCCACTGGCCCCCAATGGATGCCCGAGTGCGATTGCCCCTCCATTCGGATTCAACCTGGCAGGATCTGCTTCCATTTCCTTCAACCATGCCAGGGCCACGGGAGCAAACGCTTCATTGACTTCAAAAACGTCAATATCCTGGGCAGACAGCCCGGCTTTTTGAAGGGCTTTCCTGGTTGCAGGGATCGGTCCCGTTAACATGAGGGTTGGATCAGACCCAACCACCACACGGGTATGAACCTTAAAGCGGGCTTTTAACCCTAATTCCTCTGCTTTTTCTTTCGACATAAGAAGGAGAGCTGCTGCCCCATCACTGATTTGACTGGCATTCCCAGCATGAATGATCCCATCTTCCTTAAAGGCGGGTTTTAATTTCCCCAGCACCTCGAGTGACGTTTCTTTTCTTGGTCCTTCATCTTTGGTGAAGAGAAACGGGTTTCCGTCATCCCCTTTGACTGTCACGCCATAAATTTCACGATCAAAATGTCCGTCTTCTTGTGCCTTTAAGGCTTTTTGATGACTATTATAAGAAAAGCGGTCCAATTCTTCACGGGTAAACCCATACTTTTCAGCAATCCGTTCGGCCGATAACCCCTGATGAATGATTTCGTGCTTTTCCCTTAACTTTTCACTAAAGCCCACTCCCTGATAATTAGAGCCGATAGGAGTCCTTGTCATGTTCTCCACCCCACCTGCAATGACGACCTCCATGTCCCCTGAAAGAATGGCTTGTGAAGCAAAATGAACGGCCTGCTGACTGGAACCGCATTGACGGTCAATCGTTGTGCCGGGAACTTCAATCGGGAACCCGGCGATTAACGCAGCCACCCTGGCAATATCCCCTGCCTGCTCACCCGACTGCGTCACACATCCTAAAATGACATCATCAATCATTCCCGGATCCACCCCGGCCCTTCCTGTCAGTCCTTTTAATATTTCACCTGCCAAATCGTCCGCTCTCATCATTCCCAGGGCCCCTTTTCTCCTTCCGACAGCAGACCGTATCCCTTCTATAATAACGACCTCTCTCATCCCACTCTCCCTTTCTATAATCCCAGATTCTTCGCTATGATTACTTTCATGATTTCATTGGTACCGGCATAGATGCTTGCGACTGGTATATCCCGATATCTCCTTGCGATCTGATACTCTTCCATATAGCCATACCCGCCATGGAGCTGCATGCATTGCGTAGCGATATTCCGTGCCATTTCCGTCAGCTTGTATTTTGCCATGGAAACCTTCGTGACAACATCCAGCCCGTCCATATGCTCTCTGATCAACCCATCCAGAAACGCTTTTCCCATTTCGATATCAGTGGCCATTTCCGCCATTTTGAATCGGGTATTTTGAAATTGACTGACAGGCTTACCAAAGGCTTCTCGGCTCTTCACATATTCCATCGTAAGGGAGAACATTTCTTCAGAAGCCGTCTGGGCCGCTATCGCGACGACCAGCCGTTCCTGCTGCAGCTTGTTCATGAGATAAAGAAATCCCCTGCCTTCCTCTCCGATCAGGTTCTCTTTCGGTACTTTACAATCTTCAAAGATGAGTTCAGCCGTATCCTGACAGTGCAACCCGATCTTATCCAGCTTGCGACCACGTGAAAAGCCTGCCGCATCCCTTTCAATCGCCAATAAACTGACACCTTTGTGGGGAGGATCACTCTTTGGATCGGTTTTGACGGCGACAATCACTAAATCAGCATGGATACCATTTGTAATAAAGGTCTTTTGGCCATTCACAATATAATGGTCGCCTTCAAGGACTGCCGTTGTTTTGATGCCGGCTAAATCAGAACCCGCCCCTGGTTCTGTCATGGCTATGGCTGTAATCATTTCTCCACTTGCGCATAGGGGCAGCCATCTCTTTTTCTGTTCAACAGTCCCATATCCGGATATATAGGGGACGACAATATCATTGTGGAGCCCTATTCCAATCAAGCCTGATCCAACCCGTTCCAATTCTTCATTGATAATGACCGAGAAGCCCCAATCGACACCGCTTCCCCCATACTTTTCATCGAGATCGGGACAGAGAAATCCCTGTTCCCCCATCTTCGTCCAGAATGATCGGGGAACCAGCCGGTTTTTCTCCCACTCTTCATAAAATGGATACGCCTCTTTTTTTAAAAATTTCCGGAGTGCCTGTTGAAACATGCGGTGATCTTCCGTTAAGTAAGGATGATTCATTTCTGTATCCCTCATTTCTGATGTGTGGTCAAGAATAAAGCGTTTTTATTTTTAAATGAATGAACCTGCATTCACTTCGACCTCACACATTATTTAGGCTGCATCCTGATTGCGCCGTCGAGCCGAATGGTCTCCCCGTTCAGCATCGGATTTTCGAGTATACTTTTCACTAAATAAGCATATTCAGATGGATAACCGAGTCTTTTTGGAAAAGGAACCGTACTCCCCAGGGACTGCCTTGCCTCTTCTGGAAGCGTGTCAAACATGGGGGTGTGAAATAAGCCCGGAGCAATCGTCATGACCCTGATTCCATCCCGTGCAAGCTCTCTGGCAATCGGCAGTGTCATGCCTACAACCCCGCCCTTTGAAGCACTGTAGGCAGCCTGGCCGATTTGGCCGTCAAAGGCCGCAACAGACGCTGTATTCACAATCACACCTTTTTCTCCGTGCACATTCGGTATATTCCCAATCATTTTCTCTGCAGCCAGACGGATGACATTGAAGGTACCGATCAAATTGATCTCAATCACTTTGGAAAATTGCTGTAGTGAGTGGATTCCTTTCCTTCCCAATACTTTTCCAGGCGGTGCGATACCTGCACAATTCACAACCGTATTAATCCCGCCAAAAGCTTCTACCGCTCTATCAAGGGCATCTTTGACGTTCTCTTCCTTTGTTACATCCGTTTCATAAAAATCCATGGAGTCCCCATATTCTTTCTTTAAAGTGGAGCTTCCCTCACCATCGAGGTCCAGAATATATACCTTCCCCCCTTCTTCCATGATTTTTCTTGCTGTCGCTTCACCCAGTCCGGAAGCGCCGCCAGTAATGACGGCAACTGAATCTTTTATTTCCATCCCATGACCCCTCCACTCTAAATGCTTATACTTACATTTTAGCTCCCCATTCAGAAAAAAGATATAATGTTTTAAATATTCCGTCTATTATAGCCATTACCCTTACTTACCAGGAATACAGGCATACATAGAGTAAAAACTAATGTTGTATCACCAATTCACATCCAGGAGGAACCATGATGACCAATAAAAATGATAACAGAGAACGGAAAAATAAATATCCAAACAACAAAAAAAGCGATACTGAATTCTCAAAGGATGTCAGTATCCGCAGTGAAATGACGAAAAGAGATTTAGGTAAGAAATAGTGGTGTAAAGATGAGCCTATTGGAAATGACGTGCATCGTTTCAATAGGCTTGTTTTATGGTAGGAGGAGGAGTCATGATCTTAAAAATCCCCATAAAAAAAAACAGACTCACGAATGAGTCTGTTTTTGAAGTTGTAAAGTTAGATTATGCTTTACGTACGTTAGCTGCTTGTGGTCCACGAGCACCTTGTTCAACGTCGAAAGATACTTCTTGACCTTCGTCAAGAGATTTGAAACCTTCACCTTGAATCGCTGAGAAGTGTACGAATACGTCGTCTCCACCTTCTACTTCGATGAATCCGAAACCTTTTTCTGCGTTAAACCATTTTACTTTACCATTTTCCATGTTTGTTGCCTCCTAAAGTGCATGACGCACAATGTATTACTATTCTTGCGATATCAGGTGAAAACCAAATCTTGTTCTTCCCTCGTATACCGGACAAAAATAATTCTTCTATAGAATAACAGTAATGAATCAAATAAGCAAGTTCTTGAAGACGAACTTTTGAAAGTCAGACCTCTTACCTGATTTTACTACATTCATCTTTTCCTTTGATTTCACTAATCTACAGAAAAAAATCCATGACCATTTACGACCATGTGCTCCATACGACGAATTGTAATCGCTTTATATTGATAATCACTCATGGGAGTCTAAATTAGAGGGAAAACTGTGGTATAATGATTAAATATGAAAGGGAGTGCCCAATGAAATCCACAAAAAATCGCTTCAGTAATGGTTCTATGGTGACGATCAAGGAAACGGGAGAAACAGTGACAATTTTAAAATGGCAATACGTTAAAAACATGAAGAGATATTCTTATATCGTAAAAGAACATCCAGGCACATTTTATTTTGAAGAAGAACTGGAAGTAAACTAAAAAAGCCATCATTCTTTTAAATATGATTTTGACAAGGACTCTTACCCGCATTCAGCAGAGTCCTTTTTCATTTTCATTCAATCAAAAAAGCTGAGGGTGTTCATACACGATAAAAGAAGCCTGCATCATTTAAGATGCAGGCTTCTTTCTATGTATGACCTGTGAGGGATTCGAACCCACGACCCCTTCCCTGTCAAGGAAGTGCTCTCCCACTGAGCTAACAAGTCGTGATGAGGAGTATATATTCTATTATATTCATGATTAAAATATTGTCAATGGTTTTCTACTAAATAATTCTCCCCTTTTTGATTGCTGTCATGTATAAAGGAACATTCGTTCGTATATACTGTCAGTACATTCACGTTAGGGGGCCACGAAATGATGAGGTTATTAAAGCGTTCACTGATGGATCGATGTCCCATCGAAATCATCTATATGACTTCTGATCTCCAATGTACGAAAAGAAGGATATTGGTGAAAAAAGTTGAAAAGAACTATATCACGGCCTACTGCTTTTTCAGAAAAGATATCCGCAGGTTCAGGATCCACGATATATTAGCTGCTTCTCCTCTCCTTCCTCATTCTAATCGAACGATTTGCTTTTACAAATAAGAGGCTGAACCCCTGAATGGATTCAGCCTCTCTTTCTTACGCCGTTACTCTTGTTGGTGTTTTGTCTTCTCTTTTAATAAAGAATTGCAGAGCCAGCATGACTCCAAATAATACCAGGCCAAGGATATCTGACATCCCTTCCGGATAGATCAGTAATAACCCGGCTGCTACACAAAGGAAACGTTCGATGACGAATACTCTTCTGTACCAATAACCAATCATACCGGCACCGATCGCCATCATCCCTGTAATGGCCGTAAAGACGACCCAAAGTAATCTTGGAATCGTTGTATCGATCATTAACAGTTCAGGCGAGAGTACGAACATATAAGGTATGATGAAGGCGGCAATGGCCAGTTTAGCGGAATTGACCCCTGTCCGTATCGGCTCTCCTCCCGACACCCCGGCAGCGGCAAATGCAGCCAGTGCCACAGGAGGCGTGATATCGGCAATGATCCCGAAGTAAAACACGAATAAGTGAGCCGCTAACTCAGGTGCCCCTAATAATATGATCGCTGGAGCAGCGATCGTCGATGTAATGACATAGTTCGCCGTTGTCGGAGAACCCATGCCGAGTACAATCGACGCAATCATCGTGAACACCAATGTAAGGATCAGCTTGCCTTCTGACGAATTGGTCAGATCAGCTGCTAAGTCTACCAGTCCATTTGCAAGGGTCAGTCCCAACCCCGTTTTCGTCACAACGCCGACGATCATACCGGCTGCCGCTGTCGCCACAGCTACAGACAAGGCAGTTCTGGCACCATCAACAAGGGCATCTACAGCATCCTTGAAACCGATTCTTGTATCTTTTCTGATCGCACTGACTGCAATTGTAATGACAATCGACCAAAGGGCAGCACGCATAACACTCATTCCGCTAACCAACAAAATGATGACGGCAAGGATCGGAAGCAGAAGGTAAATCTTTTTGAATACTTCTTTACGGTTTGGCATTTCCTCATCCGATAACCCGCGGAGCCCTATTCGCTTCGCCTCAAAGTGAGTCATGATCCAAATCCCGGTAAAATAAAGAACGGCAGGAATCGAGGCAGCTTTCGCGATATCCCAATAGGAAATTCCTCCAATGAACTCGACCATCAGGAAAGCGGCAGCTCCCATGATCGGCGGCATCAGCTGGCCACCTGTCGATGCAGCCGCCTCTACCCCTCCTGCAAACTCTTTACGGTACCCAAGCTTCTTCATCATAGGGATGGTGAAGGAACCCGATGTTACGACGTTCGCAACCGAGCTGCCACTGATCGTTCCTTGCAGGGCACTGGAGAAGATCGCAACCTTCGCGGGTCCACCGACACGCTTTCCGGCTATCGATACAGCCAAATCATTAAAATATTGTCCGACTCCGGTTTTCACCAGAAATGCCCCGAACAACAGGAACAGGAAGATGAAGGTGGCTGATACGTATAGCGGAGTACCAAGGATCCCTTCACTAGTAAAGAACATCGTTTTCACGATATCGTCCCAGTCATATCCTCTATGTGCAAGGAATCCAGGCATCAGCCTGCCGTAATACATATACAGGATGAAAGCAGAAGCAATGATCGTGATCGGTAACCCGACCGCACGACGGGTAGCTTCCAATACAAGGATCATAGCAGCGAAACCGACATAAAAGTCCAGCTGTGTCATCAATCCGACCCTGCTGACGATATCATCCTGCATGATCGGCCAATAAGCACCTATCCCTACAGAAATGGCTGAAAGAACAATATCATACCAGGCAATCTTGTCTTTCTTCAGATACTTCTTTCGGGCAGGAAATAAAAGAAACACTAATGAAAGGGCGAACCCTAAGTGAATAGACAAAAGCAATTGCCTTGGGATGAATTGAAAAATGGATGCTACTAATTGAAATAATGAAAATGCCAATAACCCGAAGAATATAATCCATTTGAACGTTCCATGGTGGAATTTCCTCGTGGAAGATTCCGGATCGTATTTTTCAAGTAACTCCTGTTGTTGCTCTGCAGTCAAAGACTCAAACTCTTTATCTTTTTCCAACTACAGTCACTCCTTTCCACTGATCGTAAAGTGATTGTTTCTTCAATTGAACCCGAACGACAGACCCTTTGACGAAATAGTCGGCTAAAGGGTACTCTTTCCCCTCAAGCACGAGACGGTGATTCGCGACGACTTGGCCAATTCTGATATCAATGTAAGGAAACACTTTTTCCATATTCGAAATTAAATATTTGCCGTCCTTCGTCACTTCAAAGATTTCATTTCCTTCTGCATTGGCCGGCATTCCAATGGCAGTATCTTCATAAAGCAATTTGGTTTGATGAATTTGATTTGATAATGTCGACTCATAAAACTCTTCTACTTCCGATAGATGGATAGAGTGAGTATATCGAACCGAAAACGAATGATTGTCGGGGAGGCTGAAAAGGACAGAGTCCCCTGTTGTACTTCTCGGTTCTATGACCAAAAAGGTTTGTAAGGGTATTAAAAGGATGAATCCGATACATAGAATCAGGAGAATCGCTCCCAGAGATGTGTATTTCCTCATAAAGAATTCCCCACCATTCCATTGTTAGGCTTTTAGCTGAATCAAAACAAAAGAATAGACCGTAAGCGGCCTATCCCTTCGTTCATCACCTGGTGTGAACCTATTCCATTGAAATTCCTTTTTCATCGAAGTATTTCTTTGCACCAGGATGTAATTCGATTCCCATGCCTTTAAGGCCGTCTTCAGCTTTGATCAGCTTGCCTTTTGCGTGGGTGATTTTATCCGTGTTTTCAAAAATGGCTTTTGTTACATCATAGATGACATCTTCAGAAATGTCAGCGTTCGTCACCAGCATGGCACGAACGGCAACCGTTGATACTGCATCATCCACCTTACTGTATGTCCCTGCAGGAATCTCATCCTCTGAGTAGTATGGATACTTCTCGATCAATTCGCTGACTTTATCTGACTCTACAGGCACGATTGCGATATCTTCTGTCGCAGCCAGACCTTCGACCGCTCCAGTTGGAGTACCCGATGTGATGAATGCCGCATCGATTGTACCATCCTGGATCCCTGTCGTTGAATCATCGAATGATAGATTACGAGCTTCTAAATCTTCCAGCTTAATACCATGAACCTCAAGGATCTGAGTGGCATTCAGCAATGTACCGGAACCAGCTTCACCTACAGAAACGACTTTTCCTTTAAGATCTTCCACTGATTTGATACCTGAATCCTTCGTTGTTACAATCTGGATTGTTTCTGGATAAAGAGTCGCAATACCTCTTGCGTTCTCTACTTTGTTATCTTTGAACATTTCTGTACCTTCAGACGCATAAGATGCAATGTCCGTTTGCGTAAAAGCGATTTCAGTTTTGCCGTCTTTCACAGCGGCCATATTCTCTGCAGATGCACCTGAAGTGGATGCAGAAGACTTGATTCCGGTTTCATCCTCGATGATCTTAGCGAATGTTCCGCCTAACGGGTAATATGTACCCCCTGTTCCACCTGTAGCAATTCCAATGAAGTCAACCTCTTTGTTACCTTCACCATCAGATGATGAACCTCCACCTGATCCGCCGCCGCATGCAGCAAGAATGACAGATAGAACTAGAAGTAGTGCAGTGCTTAGAAATAAACTGCGTTTTTTCATATTCTAATTCCCCCTATTAAATTTTATACGTTAACGAAATAATTGTAACACAGCCTGTAACAATCTTGTCAAATCAAATACATAAACTTTTAACATTTTTCATAAAAAACCTCTTTATATTGTATCCTTACGAAAAAACTCCACTATTAAGCCATCCTTTTGTCTATACAGACCGTACGAATGAATAGGAAATGTATAAAGCGTTTACAACGAATATAGTTTTATTTCATCTGCTACGCATATCTGTCCACATAACAAAGACTGAAGATGAATATACATTCTTCAGTCCCTCTGTTATATAGCAGGTTCCATTTAGCCGATTAATTCCTCATCCTCGAACTTCAACTTATCTTCTTCTGAAATATTCTCTTCACGGTCTCTCAAACTATGGGCAATCCTTGAAGAAGCATTGGCAGCTATGCTTGCAACGATATCATCCAGAAAAGTATGGACACCCTTTCCGTTTTTTGTATCCAATTCACGGATGATCCCGATCTTATTTTTGTCAAGATGACCAAAGGTGGTCACGGCAATACTTCCATATCCAAGAGCAGCCCCAAGTGCGATGGTCTCATCGACTCCAAACAGACCTTCATCTGTTTCCACGATTGATTGAAGTGGTTCTGACAGCTTCTTCTGTTCAGCAAGCTGATCCAATTCGACTCCGACCAGAATCGCATGCTGAATCTCCCTTTTTAAAAGAACTTTCTTCACGCTATCGATACAATCTTCCATATGCAGCTCATGATTATATGGGTATTGCATTTCATAAACGATTTCGGCTATATCCTCTATGGATACCCCACGATCTTTAAGCCTCTGTAAAGCAGCCTTTGTGACATCTTTTGAGTGAACAGGTTTATTCATACTCATTCCCCTTTCTCTTGCATTCCGTTCTCTATTAAAAATTATATCACTCTTTTGAATTTTCGTATTGCAATCCGTTTTTGGGAATTATGAATGAGATTATGATACAATCTTTCTGTAAACGTTAACACTGATTACAGGAGGCTATCGTCATGACAACTGCAAGAGGAACCGTAACCGAATTAAACCTCTTTAGTAACGAGCTGAATGAAGAGATGAAGATGCTCGTTTATTTACCGGCAACCTATTCTCCACTTTATAAATATTCCCTGCTCATCGCACAAGATGGGAAAGATTACTTCCAGCTCGGAAGGATCCCGCGGCTCGCGGATGAATTGCTTTCCAACAGGGAAATTGAGAATATGATCATTGTAGGGGTCCCATACAAGGACGTGGATGATCGAAGAAGGAAGTATCACCCCCATGGTGAGGAAAATGATGCATACATCCGCTTTTTGGCACATGAATTGGTCCCATATTTAGATGAGCATTACCCGACTTATCATATGGGGATGGGACGAGCCCTTGTTGGGGATTCACTAGGTGCAACGGTATCTTTGATGACCGCATTGAAATACCCGAACACATTTGGCAAGGTTCTCCTTCAATCTCCTTTCGTCAATGAGAAAGTGTTGGATGCAGTGGATGACTTCACACAACCTCACCTGTTGAGCATTTACCATATTATTGGCCAGCAGGAAACCGAAGTGAAAACGACAGACGGAAAAGTAAAGGACTTCTTACAACCAAACCGACAGCTCCACGAAACATTCGATCAAAAAGGATTTTCTTCCTTCTACGATGAATTTGAAGGGGACCACACATGGAAACATTGGCAGCCTGATTTAAAGCGCGCATTAAAAATGATGTTCAGCTGAATTTAAGCGACAAGGGCCCTCCTTGTCGCTTAAGTCAATATATGTATGAGAGCTCCAGGAACACCCCATTCCTCTTTCGTTCGCCCTATATTAAATTTTTGAAAAATTTGCTATACTATACATATTACAAAGATAGTTAAATAGAGGAGGATTGAAGAAAATGAATTATGGTATAGTCATTTTCCCATCGAAAAAGCTTCAAGATATCGCGAACTCTTATAGGAAACGCTATGATCCTCATTATGCATTGGTCCCGCCACATTTGACTCTAAAAAACGTCTTTAGTGCAGATGATGATCAAATTAAAGATATCGCGGGAAAACTTTCTGCCATTTCAAAAAAATACGATCCATTCAATTTAAAAGTGTACAAAGTAAGTTCCTTTCAACCAGTAAACAATGTGATTTATTTCAAGGTCGAGTCTAAGCCTGAACTGCAGGGACTGCACGATGACATGCATAACCAAAACTTCATGGGTGACGAACCGGAATTCGCTTTCGTTCCTCACATCACGATCGCCCAGAAGCTATCGAATGATGAACATTCGGATATTTTCGGATCACTGAGCATGCTCGGTATCGATCATGAGGAAACAATCGACCGTTTCCACTTGCTGTATCAGTTAGAGAATGGTTCCTGGACCGTTTACGAAACATTCCGATTAGGAAAGGAAGAATAAACGTTGAAAGTCATCATTGCTAAGACGGAAGATCAGCTCCAGGAAGTATTCAACATCCGGAAGACGGTTTTTGTAGAAGAACAAAAGGTCCCACTTGAAGAAGAAATCGATGAACATGAAAACGACTCCACCCATTTTGTGCTATACGACCAAAATGATGCGGTCGGAGCCGGGCGTTTTCGCATTCTCGATGGAGCAGGGAAAGTGGAAAGGATCTGCGTCCTTAAATCCATCAGGGGAAAAGGGGCTGGACGTGAACTGATGCTCGCCATTGAAGAATACGCGAAGCAGCAGCCCTTATCACAATTGAAGTTAAATGCTCAAACATATGCCATCCCTTTTTATGAAGGGTTAGGGTATGAGGTTACATCCGATGAATTCCTGGATGCCGGCATCCCTCATAAAACAATGAAAAAGACTATCTAAAAAAGAACAGGCTATCTAGTTTCAGGACTAGATTACCTGTTCTTTTTTGTTTCATCCATTCGTATATTCAGATCTCAACTCGTCGATAATGGTGAAGTGTATGGAAAGGGGGAACACCATGGAAATCAAGTCCATTGCCATCGAGTTGATCGTTGGATATTTCGCTTTGCTCATCCTGACTAAAATCCTTGGAAAAACACAAATCACCCAAATTTCAGCCTTTGATTTCATATCTGCTTTAATTCTCGGTGAGCTTGTGGGTAACTCCCTATATGACGGAAAAACAACCGTGCTTCAAATTCTCTCTGCCATTTCAATTTGGGGAAGTTTGATCTTCATCACTGAATTCTTCACTCAAAAATCAAGGCGGTTTCGCCATATGCTCGAGGGAACTCCATCGTTAATCATTAATAAAGGGCAGATAAATTTTAGCGAACTAAGAAAGAATCATCTGGATTTGAATCAACTACAGCATTTACTTCGGGCAAAAGATGTTTTTTCCGTAAGAGAATGTGAATATGCCCTTTTGGAATCAGACGGCACGTTGAGCGTCATTCGCAAGCCCCTTTATGATATGGTACAGCGGCAGGATCTTCAATTACCAATCAAGGCCGCCACCCTCCCTCTTTCATTGATCGTCGATGGCGAAATCGTCCATGATAATTTAATCCTTGCCGGACAGGAAGACACTTGGTTGCTGAATGAAATAAAAAAACAAGGCTTCCACTCCGCACGGGACGTCCTATACGCCGAATGGGAAGATGGGAAAACCTTGTTGGTTCAAGGATATTAATGGGGCTTTATGATGAGTTCATTATCCTGAATCAAAAACGACAGGAGTTTCTTCCGTTCGAGACTGGTAAGGTATGCTGTAACCGACGCCCTGAACAGCAGCCACTGCCCCACATTCAATACGGTGATGGTATGTAGATCCAAATATTTTTTCATGATGAGATCAAGTGTCTGTCCATTGGGGCATTCATTGACCACCGCTAACAGGGAGTCCATTCTTCCTTCGTGAAGTTCAATGTTTTCCTTCACCGTTGGTGTGATGTCTTCTTCGAAACTACCATGCCCCGGGATTGCTCCTTTACATGGAATGTGAAGGAGTTTTTCTAATGATTCCAGGGTTTGATCTGCATCTATGATAAAGGGGATCACATGCTTCTTCAACGTCTCACGACCAAAATAACTGTCTGCAGCATAAAGAATGTCTTCAATCAGGAGACCCACCTGACCATGGGAATGACCAGGTAAATCAATTGCGTCAAAGATGAATGGACCTATGCTGTTTTCTCCTGTAGAAAGCTCGCCATCCACCTCCACTGCCGGTCCTTCAAGGAATTTATTTCGTAATTCCTTTATAGGAACTGCCCCATTGAACAAATAAATGGGTTCCAAAATGGAATTCTCAATGATTGCTTTTTCCAATTTAGGGGCGAATAATGAAATATCGTACTTTTTTTTAAGATAGTGGGCACCGCCAAAATGATCGGCGTGTGCATGGGTGATTACGCAATAATCAAGGGGTAGTCCTTCCCCCTCCAACATCCTGACTACCTTCTTCACAGCCGAATCGTCCAATCCGCTATCGATCAAAAGTCCTTTGCCTTCTTTCACACAATAACCAATCGTCACGGCACCGGTAAATGCAAAGCAATGTTCTGTAAATTTCTGAAATTTCAAGTCAATACCTCCAATGAATATATTCACTAAACATATTCGTTGAAGTGTTTTCCTTTTCCTGTTAGCTGTGCTAATAATGTGGATGGGATGGATGGTTTGCCAGTTGTTTTATATGAAGTTGTCCTTTGTTTGAAATGATGAGATCCATCTGTTGATTCTGTTTCTTCGGGATGGGTTTTTGCTTTATTTTTCAGTGGTTTAATGGGTTGGATGGGAAAAAAGCTGAAAGGGTGTTTATCAACCTTTAATTCTCTTTCCTGATATTGTTTATATTGATAGTGAGGAATTGGCGCAATATATCCCATTTTTATTACCTCCTTGGTATTATTTACCCCAGATTGGATTTTGAAAAACGTTTGGATGCTTATCTTCCTGACACTCTCCAGTTTCCTTCAAAAAGAAAGAAGAATTAACATAAAATACGTGTCTCCACGCTTCTTTATGTCCATTCTCCTTAATTTTGTAAAATTCTTTTATTTCTTTCCCTTGTTTAACATATTGGAAATTGTACTGAAGTCCAATTGCTTTCCGTCGTTCACGATCGATTGGACAATTTTGTCTTCCATTTCCTTGTTTACAGGTTTTTTGGCAATTTTAGATACACGTTTGATGACGCTCCTGACCGTTGCTTCATCTTTAAAGTTCGCATTTTGTAAGGAGTTTGCAAGCTCCAACACTTCGTTCATGTTAACGCCTGTCTTCTTCTCTAAATTCTTAAAAAAGTTATTATTCATGTTCATCACGCCTCCTTTTAACTATAAGCATCTTATGTAAAAAACCCGGGAGCGTGAATTGAATATGAAATTTATTTATGCCCTCATTTCCGTACAAAACAAAAAGACAAAATCCCTCCAATATAGGATTCTGCCTTTTGTACCCCTTTCTAACAGAAGCTTGCTCCAACGATAATCAAGAGAATGAAAAGCACAACGATCAATACGAAAGTTGAGCCGTAACCGCCTCCGTATCCATAACCACATCCACCGTAACCATATCCATAAGGCATTTTAGTATCACCTCTCTTTTACCTCTAGTCTCTTATAACATATGTAGAAAGAGAGGAGAATGTATGGGCTTTTGGATAATTTATTGTGTGTTTGTCCAATCATACAGGTCGAAGGTCAAGTTTCCTTCAGAATCTAATTGAGCAAGAAAAATGGAATCCACCTTCAGTTTCCTTTTCGACAGTTCTTTAACTAACCACGGGAGGGGAAAACCTACTTCCGACAGGGCTTTTTGATCAACTTTCCCATCTGTTATGACGGCCTGTGGAGGGGAAGACTTTTGTAATAGATCAAATACATCTTCCCGAACAAGCGGTTGTTTTTCTTTTTTCAGCATGACACTAAGGTCCCCATTGGTGTCCAGTGATGCGAATTCTACATCGGCTGCACGGAACACATCCTTTTTACGCAATTGTTCCAACAGTTCATCAACGGAATATTTTTCTTTTTTCAATGCTTTTTCATCAATATCTCCATTCTTGATGAAGACCGTCGGCTTTCCTTCTGCAAATCTTCTAAAGCGTATACTCTTCAGTGATAAGAATGAAAACAACAGGGGAAACGCAAACCATAATAAAATACTCATCAGCCCTTCACTTAGGGGTAAGTTCAAGTCCATTGATAGAGTTCCCGCAATGCTTCCCACCGTGATTCCGGTGATATATTCGAAAAAAGATAATTTCGACAGCTGTTTCTTCCCTAATAATTTGGTGATGGCAAACAGGGAAAGCAGGATAAATATACTTCTGAGTGCCACCTGTAAGTATTCAGGCATCTATTTTCACCTCTATCATCCCTTTGGTTTAAAGAGCAGCGCTCCAATAAAGCCGAATATGATAGCAGAAGAGATTCCGGAGCTTGTCACTTCGAACATACCCGTCAGCACCCCGACCAATCCATGTTCGCCCGCTTCCTGCATGGCTCCGTTTACTAGTGCGTTCCCAAAGCTTGTAATGGGTATGGTCGCTCCGGCACCCGCAAAGTCGATGAGAGGCTCGTATAAGCCGAACCCGGAAAGGACGGCGCCTGAAACAACCAGCAGGCTTAAGGTGTGGGCCGGTGTTAATTTCGCCACATCAAACAGTAATTGTCCGATTACACAGATGATACCGCCTATCGTAAAGGCCCAAAAAAACATCGCTAACACTCAATTTCCTCCTTTCATCCCTACATATATTCAATCGACACCGCATGAGCAATACAAGGAATTGATTCACCTTGTTGAAATGTCAGGGGTGATAACAGCGCTCCTGTCGCTATGACTAAGATGCGTTTATAGGTTCCTTTTTTCATTTCATTCAATAGATGCCCATATAATACGGTCGCTGAACACCCAGGTCCACTTGCCCCTGATTGCACCGGCTGATTTTCACCGTAAATCAGCATCCCGCAGTCTTTAAATTGCTGATCATTGAGTGTATATCCTTTTTGCTTCAGCATTTCAACTGCCGTCTGTCTTCCGATCCTTGCGAGGTCTCCAGTAATAATGAGATCGTAGTACGAAGGATCCCTATCCAGATCCTGAAAATGACCAGTGATGGTATCAACGGCCGCCGGGGCCATGGCACCACCCATATTAAATGGGTCCTTCAATCCCATATCCATCACCTTCCCGATCGTTGCAGACGTCACTCTCGGAGTCGGCATTGTGACTGATGCCCCCTCCCCAATTACAGCGTAACCTGCCCCAGTTACCGTCCATTGAGCGGTTGGAGGTTTCTGGCCGCCATATTCAGTAGGATAGCGGAACTGTTTCTCGGTTGCGGAGTTATGACTGGAGGCCCCCGTAACGACATGATGAGCGCCATGGTAGTTGACTAAAAATGCTGAAAGAGCGAGGCCTTCCATTGATGTCGAACAGGCTCCGAATAATCCGAAGTATGGAATTCCATTGGTTCTTGCAGCGAAGCTTGAAGGGGTAATTTGGTTGATCAGGTCCCCTGTTAAGAAAAATTGAATATCACTTTTTTGAAGTGATTGTTTTTCCAATGCAATCTGAACGGCATCCTCAATGAGGGTGCGATTGGCTTTTTCATACGTATCCTGCCCCATCCATACATCATCGTAAAACTGATCGAAGTCAGAGGTGAGGTTTCCTTTTTTTTCAAAAGGTCCACCCACCACACCGGTTGAAAGAATGGCCGGGTTGGTAGGAAACACCCATGATCGTTTGCCCTGGAGCATTAGATCACCCCCAATTGGATTAAAATGGTCTTGATTAGGGCAACGACAAAAGCGGAAAAGACCCCGAAGACGATGACAGAGCCCGCGAGTTTGAAAATATTCCCGCCAACACCAAGGACGAGACCTTCTGTTCTATGCTCAATGGCCGCAGAAATCACGGCGTTCCCAAAGCCGGTGACAGGGACGGCACTTCCCGCCCCGCCAAATTGGCCGATGCGGTCATACACCCCGAAGCCCGTCAGCAGCATAGCCAGAAAGACCATCGTGGCGACCGTCGGATTCCCTGCCGTCTGCTCCGTGAAGTTGAAATAATAAATATACATGTACGTGACCGCCTGTCCGACTAAACAGATGAAGCCTCCGACGAAGAACGCCTTGATGACATTTTTAAGTAAGGGACGCTTTGTTTCATATTGTTTTTCTAACTGCTCATACTTTTTCTGTTCGGGTGTTTTTGGTGTTTTCCCCACGAAACATTCCTCCTACGTTTTTTCCTTTTGAAGCCTCACGATATCCTTGAACCTTGTTTCAGCATCTTTCTTGGATATCGACCCATTTTTCAGTTTTTCTTTTAAGCGGATGGTTTCGAGAAAGATTTTATAATCACTGGATAATATAAAATCTTCTTTAGGATATTTATCTTCCAAGTAACGGTCCATTTTTTTTTCAATGCTTTTCATTTTGAATCGGTGCAGATGTTTCACTTTGTACACAACGAGCGTTTCTTTTTTCCCTTGGATGACAGCTACATCGTAGAGCTCGTTCATTTTGGAGATTTCCCTTTTGATGGCATGCCCATAGCTGTCCGTCTCAGGGTTGTCGACTAATTCAATTGGGGGCGGATTGGTTTTCTTCATAAGTGCAATCTTGCTGTCGCTTCCATCTTCCTTATTTGCGCATCCGACCAACACAAATAAAGCAAGCGGAATGATGATTCGGTTTTTGATCATGCTATATCCCTCTTTTACTTGTACTCACCCTTTATTTTTTTCATAAAGTCATTTTTTATGAAAAAAAGACTGCCCAATTTGAGCAGTCTTAGCTTTTTTTCACTTTCGATCCACAACCGCATCCCTTTTTCTTGGTGGATGAGTTTCCTTGTTTCTTTGTATTTGTAGAGGTTTTCTTCACTATTTATTTCCTCCTTTTTCCTTATTCCCTTTTTAGTATATGTGAAGAAATCCAAGCTTGTTTCCACTAATTACCTAAGTATCAGTCAGTTTTCAAACTTTGGACTACAGCTTCCAAGATAGCGGCAATTCCTGCGACAGCCAAAAGAGTGATGAAAGGAATGAAATAAAGCGGGAAAAAGAAGTATCCTCCATACAGGAAGATCGATACCCATATACCCGTACACCAATAACAGGACAACAACTCACCGATAAACCCCGTCAGCCCACCCTTTTTAGGAGTGATATAGACCGCTTCCTCGCCATTCTCTTCCACCTCTATCGATTCATCAAAAAATGGGGCTCTTAAAAATTCAGTGATCTTGTCAAAGACAATGAGATGGGTTAATCGAAATATGGCTAACCCAAGGGCGAGCAGTTCAACGAAAGTTAGCTGCAATGGAAAGACTCCCTTCATTTCGCAAATTATACAAGCCCAAATTTCCAAAAGAGGGCAGATGTCCGTTACCTAAATACCCACTAGACAATATGTTAGTAATGTAAATGAAATTCATTTTAAGGAGGAACTTCTATATGGGTTGCGGAAGAGATAAAGACAATAGTTCAAAAAATCGTGGTTGCGTATGTCAAGCCGTCCGTGCTATTAAAGATATCCAAGACGAAGCAAACCAAGAGTGTAACGATTGTAGACACGATTGTTTCCTAGAGCCACTGGGTGCAATGGTGAGTCCTGCTGACCGTTTAAACACTCGTATCTTCAAGTTATATCTAAAAAACGGTGATACATTCAAAGCACACATCAAAGGATGCCCTTGGAAATCACCATTTTTCCGGGTAAAAGAAGTGTTCGATAACTGCTGTGCGACTCTTCAAGTATTAAAGCCTGACTATGCTGATAGTACCGGTTCTGGTTCACGATCAGGATCCGGGTCTGAAATGGAGACTATGGGCAATAACACTGAATGGGTTTTAACTGGAGAATGTATCACGGTCGACCTGGATTGCTTCTGTGCGATTCAATGTATCAAAGACGTATTCGTCGAATTAGAATGTGAATAATCCGTTATTCAGCTGAAAGAAGCCAGCCGGGAATCCCGCCTGGCTCTTTTTTTATTGCAGGCCGATCATCTTGATGGATGTCAATTCGTTCTTCCTCATTTTCACTTCTTCCCCTTGAAAGCTTTTAACGGTGATTTCATCACCATCATCTTCCAGAATGATACCTTTCACTGACAATATACCATTTGAAAACTCACACGGAAAAGGTACTTTGCCGTAAATACTCGCTGAGATATAGTCTAGTTTCTCGTCTATTGTCAGGTCCCGGAATGGCTTTAATTTTCTGAAGGCAGAAGTGGCCGCTTTCCGTTCAGCAGGCTCAGGACTTGGTTGTGCCGGAGTATCCTTCACAGGATTTTCCTGAAGCATGGAATACTCCTCTTCATAATATTTATCTTCCTGTTTCTCTTTTTTAGATGATTCCGGGGCGGATATAGGATGATTGTCTTTCATTCCTGGTTGGGGCTGCGGCTTCTTGGTTGAGCGGTAGGTCACTTGCATATTCCCTTTGACCTCTTCTAATCTTGGCTGGTTTATATATAGCAAAGGTTTCTTCCCCGCTTTTGGCTCTTTTCTCACTGTGACACCTCCTAATTGTTCTCCACTTTTATATGTATGCAAAAAGCGCCCAGGGGTTTCATTTTTATGAAAACTTTACGATTCCCGGTGATGAACACAAAAAAAAACGGCTCCGGGAATGGTATCCCGAAGCCGTAGCGCGTTGAATTATCCCAACACGTGATAACCTGAATCTACATGAAGGTTCTCTCCTGTGATCCCTCTTGAGTAATCACTGAAAAGGAATACCGCCGTATCACCAACCTCTTCTTGTGTTGTATTGCGGCGCAGTGGAGCACGCTCTTCGATTTCTTTCAGAATGCTGTTGAAGTCCCCTACACCTTTCGCGGACAGGGTACGAATCGGACCTGCAGAAATGGCATTCACACGGATGCCATGCTTCCCAAGGTCGCTCGCAAGATATTTCACACTCGCTTCAAGGGAAGCTTTGGCCACACCCATCACGTTATAGTTCTGCATGACTCTCTCTCCACCGAGGTATGTCATGCTAACGATGCTTCCGCCTTCTGTCATTAGATCCTTGGCTACCTTCGCAACCGCAGTCAATGAGTAGGAGCTGATATTGTGAGCAAGCAGGAAACCGTCCCGAGTCGTATTCATATAATCGCCTGCCAGCTCTTCCTTGTTGGCAAACGCGATACAATGAGCCAGTCCATGAATGACACCGACTTCTTCCTTGATTGCTGTGAAGCATTTTTCAATGTCTTCATCACTTGTTACATCACATGGCAGAACGAGTGAATCTTCTCCGCCCTCCAGTGTTCCGGCAAGATCCCTGACACCTTTTTCAAAACGCTCACCTGCATATGTAAAAATCAACCGTGCACCGGATTGATGCAAAGAACGTGCAATCCCCCACGCGATACTGCGCTTATTCGCAACTCCCATCACGACATATGTTTTACCTTTTAATGAAAGAGTCATTATTATCCTCCTAATTAATACATGTTATTAGTACCTACTACTAATTCTACCGCAATCGACTGTAAAAGAAAAGAAGATTCCTACCCAATTCTCTTTTTAACATCTGCAATTTGCAGTAAATGCCTTTGTTCATGCTTCCCGAGCAGCTCAAGCACCTGCCAGATCGGCATCTCCCCAAAGCGGTGATGATGCATGGATTGCCGGTCCAATCCATCTTCTGTGTATTCCTCAAGAAATTGTGTCGTAAGGGAACGGGACTCATCAAGGGCTTTCATCAACTCTTCCCTGGTTTTTGGATCAGAAGAGGGCTCGATGGGTGCTTTTAGTTTTTGGGCTGGATCATCGAATACGGACAAATCGACGTCAGTTCCGCTTCCCCCCGACTGGTTTTCGGCCGATTCAAGGGCAAGGGTCAAAAAGCGGGTTTCCGCACCTGCGAGATGAAGGACGATTTGCGCGATGCTCCATTCCTGTGGTGAAGGTTTTTGGTTCAGTTTTTCAAATGATAAACCCTCGAGACTTTCCTTTACCTTTTCCCTGATCTCCACTATTTTCGTTTCCCACATTTACATTCCCTCCTGAATTTTTTATTTTATAGTATCTATTAAGTGATGAGAGTGAAAACTCCTCTTTAAAATAAAACTTCCCAAGAAAAAGTTTTCTCGGGAAGCAGGGTTCATGTTAGCAGTATTCACAGAATTCGAGTTCTCGTTTGAGTTCGTCCACGTATTCTTTTGAGCCTGTGACGATCAGGCGGTCATTCATGTGAAGCTCTGTATCCCCATGGGGAACGATGGAATCTTTCCCCCTGAAGATCCTGACAAAGATGACATCACCCGTGAACGGGAATTTCCGGAGAGTCATGCCTTCAAACTGGCTGTTCAGCATTCGGATCTCATATAGGGATGTTTCCTGATTCGTCAGGATGCTCATAACGGACGGTGACTCGATGAGCGCACGTAATAAAGCTTTCGTTGATAAGAACACAGAGTATACCTCGATATCCTGTTCACGCAGGCTCTCATGCAGATCAGGGCTTTCCACCCTTACGATCACACGACCTACACCATACTCTTTTGCCGTGACTGCGAGTGTGGCATTCACTTCTTCATCACCTGTGGAGATCACAATGATATCCGACTCAAAGATATTCTTGTCTTCGAGTGTACTCAGTTCATAATCATCGATCTCATTGATCGTGAACAGGGAATCCGTGATGCTCCGATCTGATTTATCCTGCTTGGTATGATAAAGCACAGGTTCATATAAGGAGGATTGAAGTTCCCTGGAAACCGGCATGGTTAATTGATTTGCACCCAGGAACGTGATTTTCAGCTTCTTCTCTTTTGCACTTTCCCTTGGGAAAAGCTTTTTGAAGATGATCGGTGTAATGATACAGGTAATCACGGCAACCAAAATGAGTGTACCACTCATTTGAGGTGTAATAATTTCGATTCTTTCTGCGATTTTTGCAGCAGCAATCACCAAGGATAATGTTGATGTAAGTAAAAATGCTGAGGCAATCGTTGTTTTCGTATCATACCAGTATCTCAGTAAGTATACGGGTATGATTTTGGAAACCAGGAATGCCAGAACCAAAAACGGAATGAGTAAGAGCATCTTCTTGTCACTAAGTAGTGACCCAAGATCCAGCTCCACCCCGATCATCACGAAGAAAATCGGGATGAGAAATCCATATCCAAATGAATCAAGCTTGTGGACCATTTCCTGATTTGGGGCAAGCAAGGATACAAGCACACCAGCCAGGAACGCCCCCAGGATGTTTTCCGCTCCCACCGTTTCAGATACTGCCACAAGCAGCATGATCAGTGTAAAGACAGCACGGGTGCCGATTTGGACGGTCCCCGTCGATAAACTTTTGATGAACGGATTGTTCTTTAATCTCTTTGCCAGGAAGTACAGCATCAGCCCGACCCCGAACAGGATCAGAAGGAGCCACATATTTCCGTGCCCTTCCCCGTAAAGAGACACGAACACAGCAAGCAGGATCATAGTCACAAGGTCTGCAATGACCGCTACGAGCAATATGATCTGCCCGATGGCACTCTTCATGATATGGGCTTCCTTTAGGGTAGGGACCACGACACCAAGGGAGATTGTCGAAATGATCAATGTCATCAAGAATGCATTATCTATGAGTCCAAATAAGACAAATAAATAAGAAAGCCCGAGTGATACAAAGAAAATACCGATAAAAATGATAATGGCCAATTTCAAACGATTCGGTTCTTCTTTCCCACTTGGCAAAATCTCTTTTTTCTTTTTCCCGCCTGAAAAAGCAGTGAAATCAATTTCAAGACCGCTTAAGAACATGAGGAAAATAAACCCCAGGGTAGACAATGTCTCAAGCCACATGTCCTGATGAACGAGATTAAACCCGCTCTTTCCTATAACCAATCCCATTATAATTTCCGCGATGACGACCGGGATAAAATTCAATTTGAACCGATGCAGCAATATGGGAGTTAAAAAAGCTACAAGAATTACAATGACAAGCGATGCAACGGATGCATGTTGTTCCATTCATTCCTCCCCCTCTTCTCTCTATATTAGGTAATTCATAAACATGGTCGCTAAACCAAGATAAATCAATGTACTGATGATGTCATTAATCGTCGTGATAAAAGGACCGGACGCGACAGCCGGATCTACTTTTAGCTTGTGCATAATAAGGGGTACTAATGTACCGGCGAGGGTTGCAACGAATAATGAGATTAAGACGGATACGCCTACAAGGATGCCTAAGAAGAACTCACCCTTCCACACATACACGACGATACTGACAACGACTCCGCAGGTTGTTCCGGTGATAAGACCGGTCCCCGCTTCACGGATGACCAGGGACATCTTGTTTTCTTTTTCCAAATCCCCGGTGGCAATCCCCCTGACGGCAACGGCCAGCGCCTGAGTCCCTGTATTTCCCGCCATCCCGGCAATCAACGGGATGAATACGGCAAGGATCGCAACTTTATCCAAGGTGTCTTCAAACCGGCCGATGAGGCTTGCCGTGAACATCCCAAGAAATAATAAAGCAATGAGCCACGGGAGGCGCTTTTTCGCTGCATTTATGGGGCTTCTGTCAATGGAATCCAAATCGGCGATACCGGCAAGTTTGGAGTAGTCATCGGAAGCCTCTTCTTCCATGACGTCCATGATATCATCGACTGTAATGATCCCGAGTAGATGGTGCTGAAAATCAACAACTGGCAGGGCAAGGAAGTCGTAATCCTTCATTTGCCGTGCCACCGCTTCCTGATCTTCGCTCACGCCCACACTCATCACACGGCCACTCATGATTTCCCCGATCATGACATCATCATGGCTGATGATCAAATCTCTAAGGGAAATGACCCCTACAAGTTTTTTATCATCATCCACAACATATATATAGTAAATCGTTTCCGCATTCGGTGCTTCATTTTTCAATATATACATAGCCGATCGTACGGTCTGATTTTGCGAAATGGCCACGAACTCGGTGGTCATGATACTACCGGCTGTATATTCTTCATAATGCAGTAATTCTTTGATTTCTTTCGCCGATTCATCATCCATGATCGTCAAATAGCTGACAACCTGATCTTTATCGAGTTCATTCAAGACATCCACAGCGTCATCGGCATACATATTGGAAAGCATTTCAGCGGCATATGTAGGGTTCATTTCGGCTAAAATATCCTGATAGTCCTCTTCATCGATATCCAGGCTTTCAAACAGCTCTGCCATTTCTTCCGGAGAAAGATAATGGTACAGACGGCTTCGTAAATCTTCATCTATTTTAGAGAAAAACTTCGCTTGGTCATAAGAGTGTAATTGAACGAATTCTGAACGGAATAAATCCAGATCCTCTTCCTGAAGGGCTCTAATGAGAAGGTCTTCATCGTACATTTCTTTTTCCTGTTTATCTCTGTCTTTTTCCTGATCTTGAGTTACCTCAGACATCAAGTACACCCTCCTTCTTATCGTAAATTGAATATAGTCGTAATAATACTAGCAAATCTCGAGGCGATTGTCTCTTATGAAATCATAACCATTCATGCATTCTTTTGCTTTATACTATACAAAAAACCTTTAATGAATATTTAACCGTCCGATATGAAAGACTGAATCATTAATATGTCATAAAAATCGGGAAAAGAAAAGAAAAAAGGCACGTTGGGAAGGAAGTGCAGGGATGAAAATCGATATAATCGGTGATGTTCATGGCTGTTATGAAGAATTGAGAAAGTTGACGATAAAGCTTGGGTATGATTGGAGTACCGGCCTCCCCGTTCATCCGGAAGAGAGGAAACTTGGATTCGTGGGGGACCTGACCGATCGGGGACATCACTCCCTGCAGACGATATCCATGGTCCACTCTCTCTTTCAAAACAATTCTGTTTATTATGTGCCCGGGAATCATTGCAATAAGCTTTACCGCTATTTCTTAGGGAACAATGTAAAAATCCTTCACGGTCTGGAAACAACCGTCGCAGAACTCAGTGCCCTCACAGAAAAGGAAAGAAACAGATATCGGGATATGTTCATTGAACTGTATGAACAATCCCCCCTGTACCAGGTATTGGATGAGGGCAGGCTCATCCTCGCACACGCAGGCATAAAGGAGGAATTAATCGGAAAAAAGACGAACCGGGTGAAAACCTTCGTCCTGTACGGGGACATTACAGGGGAAAAGAATGAAGACGGAACACCCGTCAGAAAAGATTGGGCCCGTGAATATAAAGGAGACGCCTGGATTGTGTACGGTCACACACCTGTGAAAGAAGCACGCTTCGTCAATAGAACCGCCAACATCGATACGGGGGCTGTGTTCGGCGGAAAGCTTTCTGCGCTGAAATATCCTGAAATGGAGGTCATCAGTGTACCATCGAGTATGCCTTTTGTGGAAGAGAAATTCCGTGGATAATCGTTCTTGATCAATCATAAAAAAAGAGACCCTGATCAAATTGATCAGGGTCTCTTACTGCCTGTCAAGCAGCATCTTCATATCACACGGCATTCCGGCCTCTAACTCCAACCATTCCTTTGTAATAGGATGGAAGAAGTGCAGCTTTTTGCAGTGCAGGGCCTGCCTCCCGATGAGCTCTATACTGCCTCCATATAAATCATCTCCGGCGAGAGGATGCCCGATGAACGACAGATGAACCCGGATCTGATGGGTTCTGCCTGTTGCAAGCTTCAACTCCACGTGGGAAAATTCCGAAAACTGCTTCTTCACTCTGTAATGGGTCAAGGCATATTGTCCGTCTTCTCTCACTTCTCTTTCGATGATGCTGTCGGACTTTCGGCCAATCGGCTCTTCGATCATACCAAACTCATTCATCACACCCTCTGCGAAGGCTTCATACGTCCGCTTGATTTCCCTTCCCTTCTGCTGAAGGCTGAATAGATGATGGACATGCCGGTGTTTCGCCACAAGGACCAAACCGGATGTGTCTTTATCCAATCGGGTAACGATATGAACCGTTGACGAAATGCCCTTTTGAGTGAAATACCCGAGAATGGCATTTGCGAGGCTTCCTGTCGGCTCTTCTTTCGTGGGGATCGTTTTCATTCCCCACGGCTTATCAACGACAAGGACGTCGGCATCTTCATATACGACTGAAAGAGGGGTTTCTTCCGCGATTAACGTTTCACTCGGTTTTTCTTCAGGGAATCTCACCTGTAGCACGTCCCCTTCAGAGAGGGGATAACGGACATTTTCTTCGTTTCCATTGATCGTGATGCTTCCTCCGTCAAATTTGACAGCCGTCAGTGTCCGCTTTGACAATTTTTGATCGATCAAAAACTCCCTCATCAGCTTCCCTTCATAGCTTGACGGAATGGTCCATGTAAGAGTATAGCCTTTCACCTGCAAAACCTTACTCATCCGCTACAAACGAATCATGCACCCGTTTCCAGAACGGGAAAGGGCGGAAGCGGGCAAAGCGGATCTTTTCATCCGCGACACGATATTGAATGCTTTTCACATCTTTGTGAAGGAGTGAAAGATGATCGATCGTCACCAGAAAATCCGGGCCATTTACAGGCTTCAGCATGCATGTATGATGCGCTGGTAATATCAGAGGTGAACCGATGGTACGGAACACCCTATTATTGATGGAAGCCATTTCAGCGAATTGGATGGCGGGTAAAGACGGATGAATGATCGCCCCTCCCAGTGCCTTATTATAGGCGGTACTGCCGGATGGAGTGGATAGGCAGAGTCCATCTCCCCTGAACCGTTCAAAATGTTGACCCCTGATTTCCACGTCCATGACAAGGGTACCCTCCACGCTCTTAACCGTTGATTCATTTAAAGCGAGATATCGGGTTTCCTTTCCTCCATGCTGATAACGGATGATCGTTTCCAATAGAGGATACTCAATGATCTGATAAGGCGTCTTCGCAATGGCAATGACAAGTTTCTCGATCTCTTCAGGCACCCAGTCGGCATAAAAGCCGAGGTGACCCGTATGTACGCCGACAAAAGCCGTCTTATCAAGCCTTGACCTATAGCGATGAAAGGCATAAAGAAGCGTTCCATCCCCTCCTACGGAAATGACGATATCCGGTTGATCTTCATCATAGGTCAGGTTGAAATCCTGCAGATAGGTCCTCATTTTGTGCATTAATGTATTGGACTTTGAATCACCTTTTGATGTAATCGCGAATTTCATTCGTTTACCCCCTTCAAATCACTGTTGTTTTGGGTCGGAGCCCCGCTGATCCTTTTCCTTTTTATTTGTGAAAATGACCTGGGCTTCCTGTATTTCTTCCCTGATCAAACTCATTTCTTCATCGAGCCTGAATGCTGCCTCTGCAGCACTTTGGAGGCGATGACGAATCTGTTCAGGAATTTGTCCACTGTACTTATAATTCAACGAATGCTCGATCGTAGCCCAAAAATTCATCGAAAGCGTACGGATCTGAATTTCGACCAGGATATTCTTTTCACCGTGAATCGTTTGTACCGGATAGTCGATGACCACGTGGTAGGAGCGGTATCCGCTTTGTTTCTTATGGGTCACATAATCTCTCTCTTCAATAATCGTAAAATCCCTGCGACTGCGAAGCTTTTCTACCACCACATGGATGTCTTCCACAAATTGACACATCATCCTGAGTCCGGCAATGTCCTGCAACTCTGTCCCGATATTTGATAGCTTGATCCCTTTTTTATTCGCTTTGTCCAGGATACTCGCGATAGGCTTCACTCTGCCCGTCACGAATTCAATGGGAGAATGGGTATTATGGAGTTCATATTCTCCCCTCATCCCCTTAAGCTTAATCTTTAATTCATCGACCGCCTGCTTGTAGGGAGCTAAAAATTGTTCCCAGTGATTCATTCCCCTCACCTCTACACGCCTACTTTTCAAGAAATACACTCTCTACCTTTTTAACCATTTCGTCACCGTAGTTCCCGTTTCCTTCTATATTATCAACGAGATAGTCGAGTTCCTCAGTGAACTGATTCAATTCAAGGGTATAGTCTTCACTTTTAGCCACGACCGCCGCCTTCTCGTCGAGGGCTTTTTTCAACTCAGGCCAGATGGATTCTTCCAGGTATAAGTATACATATTCCTCTTCATTTTCAGCCAGGTATACGAAAGCATAGCGATCGGAATCTGCAATGATCTGTCCGGCCGCTGTCGTGTCTTGTAAGAGTTCCGTCTGGTCCGTATGTAAGTATAATGTACCGTTTTCGTATGTTGTGTGTTGAAATTGAACAATTTTCCTCATGCGTTTCTTCATCCTTCCATTAAACAATCAGTATCATTTTAACATAACACAACCATTTCATCTAAATATTGAAGTCCTCTTATATTGGGGCTCACTTAATTTATTTTCTGGATAAGTAGTAGTGTGAAAACATAGACCGTTCCTTTCCGCTCCAGGCACTTGCTTTCCGCGGGGAGGAAGTCGAGCCTCCTCGGGCATAGCCCTGTGGGGTCTCGACCTTTCCTCTATATCCCGCAGGAGTCAAGTGCCTTCCGCTACAATCCACTCTTAGCTTCTATTCTATACATTCTGCTTAAACAATTTTTCAAAGTTTTAGTACAGGCTTAATTCAATCAGTAGTTTTTTTAATCTTTAATTTCATTTAATACTATTAAGGTGAGCTGAGAAATGTATTAAATAATGTTTACCTTTTAGCTCTGTCAGAAAACCTCACCCTCCATACACACACTAATTGACAGAGCCAATGTAGACCTTATATCAAAAAAGGATATTTTGCTAAAAGAGTCTATTAAAGAGATAATAGAGACAGTATGCAAGGAAAGGATGCTTGTGATGACACAGGAAATTGAGATAGAATTTAAGAATCTTGTAACAGAAGATGAATTTATCCGCTTAACCTCCCATTTTCATATAAAAGAGGTAGATTTCATTTCTCAGGATAATCACTATTTCGATACGTCTGATTATCGATTAAAAGAAAAACAATCCGCCCTGAGGATACGGGAGAAAAACGGTGGGTATACATTAACGTTAAAGACCCCTTTAAACGAAGACCTCCTGGAGACGAACCAAACCTTATCCAAACAGGAAGCCCATTCCCTACTACACGAAGGTACATTTCCTCAAGGAGAAGTAAGTGATGCACTGGAGTCCCTTTCCATCCCACGCGCATCCCTTCAACACTTTGGAACGCTCTCTACCAGCAGGGCTGAAATCGATTATAGGGACGGACTACTGGTCTTCGACAAAAGCTCTTATTTACAAAAGGAAGACTACGAGCTCGAATATGAAGTGAAAGAACGGACATCTGGTGAAGCGATTTTCCTGGAATTACTGAAGGAACACCACATCCCACTCCGTAAAACGGAAAATAAAATCAAACGTTTTTACTTAGAGAAATTAAAACAGGATGAATCGTGACCGATATACTATAGGAATAACTGTAAAAAAGAGGAGTCATACACATGAATGTTCAGCAGCTGAAAACGATGATGGAGCTTCAGGCCCTGAACAGCCTGGGTTCAGTATCGTCCATGCAAAATACTACTCGTCAATCCAATGACTTGTTTCAACAGCTTCTCAATCAAGCTCTTCACACAAGCCAATATAACGGAGATATGAATCAAACCCTGGGGGCCGTCAATGAAGCATGGAGATCGAACCCTTCTTTACCGGTGACCGCAGGCATCCCGCAGATTTCCAGTATAAACAAGCCGCATTGGAATGCGCCTCAGGAAATCGACGAGATCATCTCCCGTGCAGCGGATCATTATGGCCTGCCTAAAAAGCTGATTCAATCTGTCATTAAACAGGAATCCAATTTCAACCCGGACGCCGTCAGTCCTGCAGGTGCAACAGGGTTGATGCAGCTCATGCCGAGTACAGCAAGGGGGCTTGGTGTGAACAACATCTTTGACCCGGAAGAAAATGTATTCGCCGGCACAAAATACTTAAAGCAAATGCTCGATAAATACAATGGGGATATCCACCTTGCACTGGCAGCCTACAATGCAGGTCCTGGAAATGTCGATAAATATAACGGCATCCCACCGTTCAAGGAAACCACCTCATATGTAAAAAAAGTGACGGATCGCTATTTCGCCTGACGATCCTCTTCTCTATTAAGGCCGGCCGCCCAATTCAGGGCGGTCTTTTTTATTTGGATCCTTGTGAAATGGTCCGATAGACCCCCACCTGTTCCACGGCTCTCAAATCCTTCTTTTCCATGAAATTCAGGATAGAGAAAACAAAGAAGGCAACACTAATTCAGGAATACGCAGGCATTGTAAGGCGATTTGTTTGAGATATGGATGAATGCTTGCTAGAATGAACATACAATCTAAGTAAAAAGGAGTCATTCTTATGGTCGAGAAACCACAATTGCCTTATGATCTTATCGGCGAAAAGAAACTCTCCATGCTCGTTGACGCTTTCTATAATAGAGTATCAAATCATCCCGGATTGGCACCGATATTTCCGGATGATTTAACCGAGACGGCTCGGAAACAAAAACAATTTCTAACGCAATATTTAGGCGGTCCAGCCCTTTACACAGAGGAGCATGGACACCCTATGCTGCGTGCAAGGCATCTGCCCTTTCCGATCACGGAGGACCGGGCCAAGGCCTGGTTAAGCTGTATGCATGAGGCAATGGATGAAGTCAATCTAGAGGGTCCAGTAAGAGATGACTTTTTTCACAGACTCGCATTAACCGCCCATCATATGGTGAATACAGAAACACCTAAGGGTCATACCATTGACTAGAACGAATAGCTGGCATCACCTTAAAGGGTGTGGACGTGACAAGAAACCTCTGGAAATATATATGTTTGTTGACCCTCTCTGCCCGGAATGCTGGGCGCTTGAACCAGTCTTAAAGAAATTGCACATTGAATACGGACAATACTTCCGGATCCGCTATATTCTAAGCGGCCAGCTCTCCTCCCTGAACCTTGCGACGAAACGCAAACAGGAAGATCTGGCTCAGCAATGGGATAAAACAGCGAGCCGCTCCGGAATGTCGTGCGATGGAAGCTTATGGATCGAGAACCCGATTGATTCTCCCTATCTCGCTTCATTCGCCATCAAAGCAGCAGAGCTGCAAGGAAAGCATTCGGGAATCCGCTTTTTACGGTTCTTACAGGAACGATTATTCCTTGAGAAACAGGACATCTCGGACATTGAGGTCCTGAAGGAATGCGCTCGGGCTGCCAAGCTTGATATCAATGAATTCATGAACGATATTAACTCATCTTCTGCATCCAAAGCGTTCCAATGTGATGTCAAGATCACGTCGGAAATGGAAGTGGAAGAAATTCCAACGCTCGTCTTCTTCAATGAGAATATTGAAGATGAAGGCCTGAAGATTACAGGATTGTATTCCTATGAGGTGTATGTTCATATTATTGAAGAAATGCTTGCGGCAAAGCCTGAAAAGCAGCCATTGCCTCCTCTGGAAGTATTCATGAAGTATTATCGCGTGGTCGCATCGAAGGAGATAGCCGTTGTGTACGATCTATCAATAGAAGAAGTAGAAAAGCAGATGAAGAAATGGACACTTCAGCAAAAAGTAAAAAAGCTCCCTGCCAAACACGGAACCTTTTGGAAATATATCAGTCAATAAGTATTTCAATATAATTAAAACCTCATAAAACAAGAAAAGCCGATGTTGTTTCCAACATCGGTTTTTCAATACGAACAAAGGGGATGGGAGAAATTTTTCACGGTCAAACAAAGGGGTATATGTTTGCTTGTGATCAACTTCACACTGATAATATACCATGGGTCCACTTGTATTGGCAAGTTGTTTGTATGGTATTTCACAATATTGTCAAAATCGAAACATGTTATCTCCACCCTCATCATATACATAGGAATAAGACAACTTACGGAGGGAATAGCTATGCTCGTGAAAATGAAATATGGAATCCTCCTCCTTTTGATCCTGATCAGCTTCTTCATCAATATCCTCGGCCTCATGCACCTGGTTCCGGTCTATATCACATCCCCCATCCTCTTTCTCTCGCTCCTCCTCTTCTTCCACTCACTCGGAAACCGAAATCGTTTTAGAGGATTCAAATCGATGAAATGAGGGACGGACCTTAACGATCAACATGCCATAAATATAAAACACCCCGCCTGAAGTATTCAGGCGGGGTGTTTCTTTGAATCCATTTATTGGAGTTTCTCTAAAAGCTCTTCCATTTCATTCAGCTTTTCCTCAAAGACTTTACAAGCGTCTTCCACCGGTTTGGATGTCGTCACATCCACTCCTGCCTTCTTCAACACTTCAATAGGGTAATCTGAACTTCCTGCTTTCAGAAAATCGATGTAGCGCTCGACTGCAGGCTCCCCTTCATCCAATATCTGTTGGCTAAGGGCGGTTGCCGCCGAGAACCCTGTTGCATATTGGTAGACGTAGTAATTGTAATAGAAATGTGGGATACGCGCCCATTCCAAGCCGATTTCTTCATCGATCGAAATATCTTCACCGAAATATTTTTTATTCAATTCATAGTACTCTTTTGTTAAGAATTCTGAAGTCAGGGCTTCTCCTTCTTGTGCTTTCTTGTGGATGAGATGTTCGAATTCTGCAAACATCGTTTGTCGGAAAACGGTTCCTCTGAATCCTTCCAGATAATGATTCAAGAGATACAACCGTTTCTTCTCATCATCGATCGTATTTAACAGGTAATCATTCAATAAAGCTTCATTGCACGTTGATGCCACTTCAGCAACAAAGATGGAATAATGACCATACGTGTACGGTTGGGAACCGCGTGTATAATAGCTGTGAACACTGTGTCCAAATTCATGAGCCAGTGTAAATAGATTGTTTACATTATCCTGCCAGTTCATCAGGATATAAGGGTTTGTGCCGTATGCTCCAGATGAGTAGGCACCGCTTCTCTTCCCCTTATTTTCGACTACATCCACCCAGCGGTTTTCAAATCCCTCTTTCAGGACATTGGCATATTCCTCACCAAGTGGCTTTAATCCATCAAGAATCATGTTCTGTGCTTCGTCATAGCTTATATCCATTTTGACTTCCTTTACAAGGGGCGTATACAAGTCATACATATGGACCTCATCCAACCCCAGCACTTTTTTGCGGAGCTTCACATAACGCTGCAGCAGATGAAGGTTCTTATTGACGGTATCAACGAGGTTGTCATACACTTGTTCCGGGATATTGTTGTTGGACAATGCCGCATGCCTCGCAGAATCGTAGTGTCTGACATTTGCAATGAAATTATCCTTCTTCACTGCACCGCTTAAAGTGGAAGCAAATGTGTTTTCAAATTTACCGTACGTCTCGTATACCTTTTTAAAGGCTTCTTCCCGGACACGGCGATCGCTGCTCTCCAGGAATCGGATAAAACGGCCGTGGGTAATATCCACTTCTTCCCCGTTCTCGTCTTTAATGCTCGGAAACTCGAGATCCGCATTGTTCAGCATCCCGAACGTATTACTTGCAGCACTGAACACTTCAGATGCCTGCGCCAAGAGCGCCTCTTCTTCAGCTGAAAGAACATGGGGACGCTGCAGATTGATTTCCTCCAAAGCATGCTTATACTTCTTCAGTTCTTCCTTCTCCTCAAGAAACGTTTGAAGCTTCTTCTCTTCAATGGAAAGCACTTCAGGCACCAGGTAAGCAAACTTACTTCCTAATTGTGTATAAAGACTTTTGGCACGGTCGTCGAGTCCCTGATAATAGGAATTGGTTGTATCCTGGTCATAGCGCATATGAGAATATGTATACACCTTCCCCATACGTTCCATCATTTCGTCTTGAAAGGCAAATGCTTTGTAAAGCTGATCCGCACTATCACCCAATGTTCCCTTGAATTCATCTGCTTTCTTTGTTAACTCTTTGATTTCTTTATATTCTTCTTCCCATGCATCATCACTTGCGAAGATATCTTCCAATCTCCACGTTAACTTCTCCTCTACCTCTTTTCTACCAGGCAGACTTTTAGTAGCTGTATCTTTTGACATATATATCCTCCATTCTGAAATCCACAGAAAATTCCTTATAGTTACATTCTCTCTTATCTAAGAATTTCCTGCAACAATACAATCTTAGTTATAGCTTTTTTAATATATGCTTCCATACAGGAAAAAAATCCTCCCGATGCTGTTCAAAGGCAGAGAAATGATCCGGGCAGCTCCAAGGCTCAGAAAGCTGAAATTGATTCTTACTCACTCTGCTAAGCACTTTCATCTCTTCAAGAATCCATACATATCCCCTTGCGATTCTCATCATCACTTCATCCTCCTTCACGAACGGTAAAGGACGGAGCTCGATATGTCCTTTAGTAAGTCTTCTATTCAACGCCATGTACACACTCTCTTCAGAGAAAAAGCGATCCCTTTTCAAGCAGTCTTTCCATATATAGTATTGCCATTCCACCACATGATTTTTAATATGAATTCCATGAGGGATGAGGGGGAGACCAATATAAAGAGGCAGATACAGGAACGTGTCCCCAGACCCATACACTTCCCGTAGAAATCCATCTTTTCTTGGCTGTTGATAATGTAGTTTATTGTATATCCACTTGGTTCTATAGTAGTTCCAGTTCTTAAATTGGTATGGTTGATGGAATGTGGTGTCAGGAATGGAGGGCGGCAGGGTAAATCGCCCAAGGGGAATGGTAATGGGTGCTGGACTCATAAATGTCGAAGCTGTAAGGGGCAGCAGATGGTGGAATAATTGAAAACTGCCCTTCTCAGGGAGAAATTGGAGCAGATGATAGTCTAAATGCGGTGAGTACCGGATGAAAGACTGTTGAAAGGAAGATAGAGTCAGAAGATCATTGTACTTTACGGGCTGAGTCAAGATCCAAAACGGGATGATCTTCCGGCTATGATAACCCCGTGTCCGATTTTGGATTTCAGGGAGCGGGATGGTAGAACACTGGATTTCGATGGCAATTTCCCTGGTAGCTGTTTTCACATAAATATCAGCGATCTGCTTAAGCTCTTTTACATAATGCTCTAGCTTTACGTCTGTATAGAGGGAGTTTATCCTGTCATATAAGAGCTGTTTACCTAACAGATGTTCTGGGGACTCATGCTTCACCACCTCACAATCAGAGTGGGACACATGGGCAAAATGGGGTATGTTTTGACTTCCGATGCGCAATCGTAACCTGGAAGAACAATGGGGACAATGAAAAGCGTGCCCCTTACTTCTTAACACCTTCAATTCTTCCCTGCTATAATGGATCGTTGTAAAGGCCTGCTGATTGAATAAAGCTGTTAACATAGAACACCTCCTTAAAGAATCATTCGCTATAAATCGGGAAATTCCTGCAAAAAAAAGCCTTCAAGCAAAAAATCACTTGATGGCCCTTTTTTATAATAGAGGGGACATTAACCGCGAAGTGGACTCAAGAATCCTGTATCCAAGATGTCTCTTTTGGAACTCTTCCAGCTGTAGTTCTTCTGAATCATCTAAATCATGGAGATATTCCTTCACAATCGACGAAGTACTTTCCGTTTTATACAGGAATGCATTCACTTCAAAATTCAAATGAAAGCTTCTCATATCCATATTCGATGTCCCGATCGAAGCCATTTCTTCATCGACGATCACGATTTTACTATGCATGAACCCCTTCTGGTACTCAAAGATACGGGCCCCTGCCTCAAGGAGATCAGGGAAATAGGAACGGGAAGCATGAAAAACAATTCGCTTATCAGGTTTATGAGGAACGAGCAACCTTACATCCACACCACTTAAAGCTGCAATCTTGAGAGCTGAGAAAATGTCTTCATCCGGAACGAAATAAGGGGAGGCAACCCACACACTCTTTCTCGCCGAGGTGATCATCGAGAAGAAAATATTCTTCAATACGCTCAACTCATTGTCCGGTCCCCCTGCAATCATCTGAACTCCGCCGTCATGTGTATTTTCAAGGGGGTCAGGACTTAAGTATCCAGGGGTGAGAAAATCATCGTTCGTCATATAATACCAATCCTGAAGAAAGATCAACTGCAATGTGCGCACCGCTTCTCCCCTGACAAATAGATGCGTGTCCCGCCAAAAACCGAAATGTGGATTCTTGCCCAAATATTCATCCCCGATATTAAGACCTCCCACAAATCCGATACTGCCATCGATCACAATGATCTTTCGATGATTTCGAAAGTTGAACTTGTTATTTAGAACGGGGATTTTCACAGGACCGAACGCAACCACTTCGATCCCCGCATCCTTAAGTTCAGTTATATAATCCTTTGATAATTGCCAGGCACCGACCGCATCGTACAGGAAACGGATTTTGACACCGTTATTGGCTCGTTCAATGAGGATATCCTTAATCTGATTTCCTATTTCATCATGACGTACAATATAGTACTCCATATGGATATGATGCTTCGCAGTCTTTAACCACTTTAGTATTTCTCCAAATGTTTCCGTACCATTTGTCAGCAATTTCGTTTCACTTGAAAACGATATGGCGCTGTTCCCGATTCTCTGCGCAAGCTGAAAATGCTTCTCCTGAAATAAGCCAAACATATCGGCGTTTATCTCCTTTGGACCGGGCTCAAATCTATTATAGGTTTCCTGATCCAATATGTACTTCTTCTTATACATCTTTTCTTTACGATAATTTCGGCCAAATAATAAGTAAAAAATGAATCCCAGAAACGGAAAAGCGCCCAACACGACCAGCCATGTCAAGGTTTGGGTAGGATGGCGATTTTCAAAGAAAATGAGAAACCCAATGACAATGACGGAGAATGTAAATACAATACTTATGTATTTCACCATCCCGGAAAGATATTGATCAAAATAGAAAATATAGCTTAGTACAAGAACGGCAATAAATAATAGGACCCTTACTGTGTTTTTCATACGTTTAACACCTTCCACCGGCTTAATGATTCCTAAATTATGAAGCTTTGTCATAGATGAATGAAAATCGTCCCCTGTCACGATAAGGGACAAGGCGGTTTAACTGAGAAATAAATATAAAAAAATACCGATTTCTAATTGAAACCGGTATTGATCCTTACGAGAAGTGTTCACTTAATGTCTCAAAGACATGTTCGTGAATGACCACTTTTCCATACTCTTCAAGGCGATGAACGGTCATTCGTGACTCATCGGCATATTCAAGCAGTATGCTTAACGTATTGTCGATATCTTCTTCTGTGAAGTGCTCTTCAGAAAATTTAACATAAATAAAATATTTATTTTCGAATGCAAGCAGCTTCGTTTCCAGATGCTCCATAGGCATGTCTTTCATTCGATGGGATAGGGAAATCGCATCTTCAAAATCATTGAATTTCAGCGTGAAATCCAATACCACTTCTGCTTCCCCATCCTGATCCTGTTTGATCTGGAAGTGCTGATCCAGAAGCTCCTCTATACGTTCATCGACTGGAAGTTCTTTAAGCTTATCCTCTGGAATAGGAAGCTCAAATCGCTGACCATCCTTTGAAACCTGAGCTCTTGTAACAAGTACTTCAAGCCCTTTATCTAACGCCTGAACTTGAATCCACAGCGGTCCTTCAATTCCGAAATCTTCTTCCTGATGAACTTCATCCATCATTTCCCAGAAGAGTTCTTCACTTCTTTCGCGATTATACCAGATTTCCTCACGGTCAAAGCCGCGATCCTCTATATCCCCATAAGAAATATAGAACTTGACGGTATTTTCATTAATGCGTTCGATTTCCAATTAACACCTCTCCCTTCTTGCATGATGTTAGTGAAGGGACTACACCCTCTGAGCATGAATGCTCTATTGCTGGTGAAGATAGAAGATACATTTAGGTTAGTTTGTACCTTGTACTTCTATTTTATGATAAAACCGTAGAAAATGGAATTAAACTAACACCCATTTTTTTCTCACAAATCCCACTAGGTGTTTTTGACATTTTAGCGAATATTTGCAGAAAATTCAAGTGATAATACTTAATCTAATATAAAAGGGGTTGACCCGAAAGGATACGCAACGTTCCTTGAAGGGTCAGCCCCTTTTACTTATATATTCCCAAACATGAAAGCCTGAGAATGTAAGAATACTTTAGTTTACCATTCTTTGAGCTTCTAGAAGTTGGAATGTGCGAACTTTTCTTGGAAGGAATCGTCTGATTTCATCCTCATTGTACCCTACTTGAAGACGCTTTTCATCCAGGATGATTGGACGTCTTAAAAGCCCGGGGTTTTTTTGAATAAGCTCGAACAACTCTTGAAGTGGTAAGGTTTCTAAATCTACATTAAGCTTTTGGAATGTTTTAGAACGGGTAGAAATGATTTCATCTGTTCCATCCTCAGTCATACGAAGGATTTCCTTGATTTCATCAATGCTTAATGGCTCAGAAAATACGTTGCGTTCTGTATATGGAATCTCATGCTCTTCTAACCAAGCTTTTGCCTTGCGACAAGATGTACAACTAGGTGAAGTGAATAATGTAACCACGAATCATTCACACTCCCTTAAGGATTTTTTATAATATAGAGTTTATTTAAACGCCCTTAATTAAAATTAGTTTAAATAAGAAATCTCTATTATGTATTATACATGAATTACTGTCCCTTGAACATAGTTTTAACTAATTTGTCAAATTTCCTATACATAGGTTTAACATAGCTATATCTTCTGTATTCTATTATGGGTTTACCCGGTACAGCTTGAGTTTAAACATGATATTGCATTTCCATTTTTTCATTTAGAAAACCTTATTGCGAATAGACAATAAGGTTCTTTTAGCTTAAAGATTTTTAAGTACATCCCCGTCACGATCTTCATCTTTCTTTAAGACCTCTTCAACGGGCTGATAAGAAGCACCATAGAATTTCTGATCATTATAGGTGTGGATCAGTTCATAGGTTTTTTTCATGGACTCGAAGATAAGATCTTCAGATTCATGTTGCGGAGCCCAATATAGAATTTCCATTTCATTTATTTCGTTCGTGGCAAGTGAACGACGGGCATATCCGATACTGACAGCGTGTTCAAAGCCTTCACGCTTATAGAATTTCAAGCGCTTTTCCGTGTCCGTGTCATCATAGTCCACCGGCTCAACTTCCAGAATGATCGCTTTCTTCTTCTCCTTCAACTTATCAAGCAGTTTATGACCGAGGCCTTGACCGCGGGCATCCTTTGAAACAAAGAGGTAATCGATAAAGATGAAGTCTTCAAGTTCAGCGTACATAAGCACATGATGAGGCCCCTCATCCTTATGATAGATGTCGCTTCTTTCTTTAAGCAGTGATTCAAGATGTTCTTTTGATTTCATTTCCTCTACAGGGAAATACTGATTTAATTTTTCATACCAGTGCATGGATCTACTCCTTTAAATAAGATTTATGTGCCATTGACTAACGTGATACCATTATGATTCTCAAGAATGATTTGATTATGTTGGATGTTAGTCTTATCCGTGGGATTGATCATACGGAATCACAGGCGAGTGCCTATGAAGAGGGTATTGTGGTTGAAAGCGGTTAATCTTACCAATAATTTAATGATAACAATATCTGATCCCTTTTTCAAATGGAAAGCTATGTTTAGGGGGGAGAATTCCTTTTTACGTAAAAAGACTGACCTGCTTGTTTACAGGTCAGTCTCTTCTATCAAGGCGTATAATCTACGCCTTCAGTGTATGAATTACCGGCATCCCACAGAAGGAATTCATTGACTCCTTGATCATTCAAAGCTCTGATCTGGGCTTCTACTTCAGCTTTTCCATACGGTTTATAGTTCCCGCTTCCCAACCATGTTGCAGTGAAATCCTGCAGCCATGGCCTTGAAATCGGCTTGTTTTTCAATTGTGCTATTTTGGCTTTTTCCACCTTGGTATATTCAGTGACTAATTCATAAGGCTGTAAATCCGGTTTTGCAATACCGAAATAAGGGGTCCAGTGACTCGGATAAATCATAGATGAGATGACATCTACATTCTCGGAGATCTTCGAGAAATTCTGGCCGATCCCGGGTGCTTCCGGTAATGTTGCCGTGTAGCCGAAAATGTCAACCGACACTTTCACGCCATATGGTTCAAGCTTTTTATGAGCATATTCCACAAAGTCAGTAACGGCGTGCACGCGTTTTTGTACATTATCGGAGTCTTCTTTGGCATATTCCCCTCCGTTATAAGTAAGTTCATTATCCCTTTTCTCAAATCCTTCAGGGAAACGCACATAATCGAACTGAATTTCCTGGAAGCCCATTTTTGCTGCTTCTATGGCAATGCCCACATTGTAATCCCAAACTTCTTTCAGGAATGGGTTAACGAATGAGTCTCCTCCGCCATTTGACCAAACCTTATCACCCTCCTTAAAACTCAAATCGGGTCTTTGATTTGCAAGTACCGTATCCTTAAACACAACAACCCTGGCAATCGGATAAATTTTCTTTTCTTCCAACGTCTTTAACATCGCTTCGGGATCTTTAATATATGGCTGACCCACTTTGGCATATGGAGAGGACTCTTCCGGTACATAGGTTACATTCCCGACGTCATCTTTAATATCAATGACCATCGCATTTAAATCTGTCGTATCCATTAATTTTGTGAGCGTTTCGAACCTATCCCCACCGGCTGAATGAGCCGTGACATAAACTCCCCTTACCGCATCCGGATATTCGAAGCTGAGACCGGAATCATACACGAACCGTGGAACCGGGCTTGTTATCTCTTTCTTGCTCATCGAAATTGTTCTCTTCCCGTGACTCTTAGCCGATCCACTCTCAGCAGCGATTGCTGATTGAAACGGCATGACGCACATTGTGACTAAACAGAATGATGTCGCTACCTTACTCCATTTCAAAATAAACCTCTCCTCTTAAGCAAGCTATCTAGTAAATTATGTAACTCCCTCTTCTATTCTAACAAGGAAATTACTTGAAAGAAAAGGGTGAATCCACCTAGTCTGTCGAAATTTCCAAGGAAATGAATAATCTTCTATTTATTTTATGACTTTCTTCTAATATAAGACGGTATCCATGAAAAAAACTCCCCTCATTGAAGGGAGCTTTTTCCTGCTTAGTTTTTATATTGAGCTTTGTATTGCGCAAATTCTTTTTCAGAACAGTAAACGAAATGTCCTGGTACCACTTCACGCATTTCAAGGTTATCATCCTCTGTATAGTTATGAACAGACGGATTATACTCTTTTCTTCTGCGTGTGCGCTCATACTCGGGATCCGGTAACGGAATCGCAGATAGAAGCGATTGAGTATAAGGATGAAGCGGATTTTTATATAGTGCATCACTCGTTGTTAATTCAACCAGCTTTCCATAATACATTACGCCGATGCGGTCACTGATGTACTTCACCATGGAAAGGTCATGGGCAATGAATAAATAGGTTAAACCTTTCTCTTTTTGAAGTTCCTGCATCAGATTGACAACCTGTGCTTGAATCGAAACATCAAGGGCGGAAATAGGCTCATCGGCAATGATGAAGTCAGGATCCACAGCAAGGGCACGGGCAATCCCGATACGCTGACGCTGTCCACCGGAGAATTCATGCGGATAACGTCCGGCATGCTCTTTGTTCAATCCAACTGTCTCAAGGAGGTCGTGAACCCTTTTCAGGCGTTCTTCCTTTGAAGTAGCCAACCCATGAATATCGATACCTTCCGCAATGATATCGGCTACCTTCATACGTGGATTCAGACTTGCATACGGATCCTGGAAGATCATTTGCATTTTACGGTTGAATTTTTTCAACTGAGAACGTGATTTTTTGCCGTGAACGTCCTCACCGTTAAAGAGGACCTGACCGTCTGTTGCGTCATATAAACGGATGATCGTACGCCCTGTCGTTGATTTTCCGCAGCCGGATTCCCCAACAAGACCCAGGGTTTCCCCTTTATAAATATCAAAGCTGATATCGTCAACCGCTTTAACCATATTCGGTTTACCAGGGTTGAAATATTGTTTAAGATTCTTAATTTCCAGTAATTTTTCTGCCATTATAGACGAACCCCCTCAACAAGTACCGGTTCTTTGAAGTTTGACGGCATTTGTCTTTGTCTTGCTTTTACTGCTTCCGGTGGCTCTACCTGTGGAGCACTCGGGTGGAGCAGCCAGGATTTCACATAGTGAGTGTCTGACACCTGGTAATATGGCGGCTCTTGTTCAAAGTCCACTTTAAGGGCATATTCACTGCGTAGAGCGAAGGCATCGCCTTTTGGTGGATGCAATAAATCAGGAGGAGTACCAGGAATCGCCACTAACTCCTGCTCACCTTCCGTATCGGTTGTAGGCATGGAACCGATCAGTCCCCATGTGTACGGGTGACGCGGATCATAGAAGATTTCGTCTACTGTACCCGTTTCTACAATCTGTCCACCATACATGACGGCTACACGATCAGCTACGTTCGCCACAACGCCAAGGTCATGGGTGATGAAAATGATGGACGTTTCAATTTTATTTTGGAGGTCCTTCATCAACTCGAGAATTTGCGCCTGTATCGTCACATCCAAAGCCGTTGTCGGTTCATCGGCAATAAGGATCTTCGGATTACAAGCAAGTGCAATCGCGATGACGACACGCTGACGCTGACCGCCGGAAAATTGATGTGGATACTGTTTAAAGCGGGTTTCAGGGCTTGGAAGACCAACCAGTTTAAGCAATTCAATCGCGCGTTTTTTCGCGTCATTTTTACTCATATTTTGATGTTTCACAAGGGGTTCCATGATTTGTTTACCAATCGTCATGGTTGGGTTTAAAGACGTCATTGGATCCTGGAAGATCATAGAAATATCTTTTCCTCGGATCTTTTGCATATCTTTCTCTGGAAGCTTTGCTAAATCTTTTCCTTCAAAAAGGATCTCTCCACCTTTGATGAATCCCGGCGGGTTTGGAATCAATCTCATAAGTGCTTTCGTGGTAACCGATTTACCGGAACCTGATTCTCCCACGATTGCTAATGTTTCACCTTTATCTAAATGGAAATCTACACCGCGCACAGCCTGTACTTCTCCTCCATGCGTATTGAAGGAGACGTGTAGATCTTTCACTTCTAGTATTTTTGACATAATATTATCTCCCTTCGATTACTTTCGCATTTTTGGATCTAGTGCGTCACGTAAGCCATCGGCCATTAGGTTAAAGCTTAGGATGACTAATGAAATGACTGCAGAAGGTACTAGCATCATATGAGGGAATGATTGAATAGATTTATATCCATCATTCACTAATGATCCCAGAGACGCTCGTGGTGGAGCAATTCCCAATCCGATAAAGCTCAAGAATGCTTCAACATAGATTGCAGATGGGACTGTAAACATAGTAGTGATGATAACAGGCCCCATAACATTCGGAAGTAAGTGTTTAAAGATTAATCTGTTGCTGGTTGCGCCTAGTGTTCTAGAAGCCAGAACAAATTCCTGGTTCTTTAACTGGAGCACTTGACCGCGAACAATACGTGCCATACCAGTCCAACCAGTTATTACCATCGCCATCGTGATCGAGAATATTCCCGGCTCAAAAATCAAGATAAAGAGGATCACAACAATCAAGTTAGGAATTCCAACAAGGATTTCAATGATACGTTGCATGATATCATCGACTTTACCACCATAATAAGCAGATATTCCACCGTATGAAATACCAATCAAAAAGTCAATGACGGCAGCAAGTATACCAATATAAAGGGAAATACGAGTACCATTCCAAGTACGCGTCCATAGGTCTCGCCCTAAATCGTCCGTACCAAACCAATAGGTTTCCTTGATTTGTCTAGCTTCATAGACATCAAAGCCATCTGCATCCTTACCATCGAACGGAAGCCAACTAATCCCTGAAAGCGCTTCAATTTTAGGAGGTAATTTTGCATGTCGAATATTTTGATCACTAAATTTATAGTCGTTCATCATTGGCCCAAAAATCGCGAAGAATATAATGATCGCCGTAATTACCATCCCGACAAGGGCACCTTTATTCTTCCGTAAGCGAATCCATGAATCCTGCCAAAAATTTAGGCTCGGACGTGAAATTTTCTCTGACTCATCTCCACTAGCCTGTTGGGGTTGGAAGAGGTCTGGACTGAGTTGTTCTAATTTCTTTTTGTTTGCTTCCATTATTTCTTCCCTCCAGCTAAGCGAATACGTGGATCAATGATTCCGTACAGAATATCTACCAAGAAAATAACACCGATGAATAAAGCACTGAAGAAAAGGGTGATACCCATAATAACGGTGTAGTCATTTGTATTGATTGATAATACGAATTGTTCCCCTAATCCAGGAACCGCAAATATCCGTTCAACTACTAATGATCCTGTCATAACGGATACTGTCATTGGCCCAAGAATCGTAACAATTGGAATCATTGCGTTTCTTACAGCATGCTTCACAATGGTTCCTGTTTTTGAAATACCTTTAGCAGTCGCAAGTAAAATGTAATCAGAGTTTAAAATCTCTAACATTTCTGTTCTCATAAAACGTGCAATAGTAGCCACTACACCAACCGTAAGAGCCAGTGTAGGAAGAATGGTATGCTTGTATTCACCCCATAGGGCTACAGGCAGCCACTCAAGCTTTACACCCACATAATATTGAAGTAATCCCGCGAATACGAAGGATGGAATTGAAATACCTAATACAGCCAAAAAGGTAGAACCATAATCTAACCATGTATTATGTCTGATTGCTGCTATTATTCCAACCAAGAGTCCTAAAAATGTTCCTAATACCATTGCTTGAAATCCTAGAAGTGAGGAAGGACCAATACGATCTCCAAGTATTTGTGTAACTGGACGATTATCATATTGGAAGGACAACCCTAAATCTCCTTTAGCCAGCCCAACCATATAGTTGATATATTGCTCAGGCAGCGGGTCGTTCAGACCATATTTATCCAGGATGATTTGTTGTTGTTCCGGAGTCAGCCTTTCTGTGTTTTGCAGTGGAGATCCAGGCAGGAGCTTCATCAGAAAGAAAGTGGCGGTTGCAATGATAAGCAAAGTGATGATCATATAGACGATACGTTGAATTGTATATCTGACCATTCTTTAGCCCCCCTTTTTTTATCTTATTTTTTCTACATTTTTTATTATAGCGATTTTCGACAAATTTTCAATGTATTTTTACTTTTTTGATAATTATCGACACTCACTGGAAAAGGAGAGCATATGCCTATGCATACGCTCTCCCCCCTAAGGTTTGTCGAATGAGTTAACTTCTACTCAATGTAAGCCCATTTGTATGATGCATCTGCACCAAATGAGTGACGTAACAGACCTTTAACATATGGACGCTGTAAGTAAGCAGATCCACGTTGGTACATTGGACTGATCGCTTGATCTTCGAAAAGGATCTTTTCAGCGTCAATCATTGCCTGCCAGCGAGCTTCAGGATCATCAAGAAGTTCACCTTTAGCTTGTTCGATTAACTTGTCATATTCAGGATTTGAGTAACCCATTTGGTTATGAGCACCGTCAGTAACGAACATGTCAACGAATGTCATCGGATCTGGATAGTCAGGACCCCAACCAGCGAATGAGAAGTCATATTGACCTTTAGATTCTAATTCAAGCTTTTGCTTGAATGGTTGTGCTTTGATGTTGACCGTTAACCCTTCAAGGTTTTGCTCAAGTTGTTCTTTTAAGAATTCACCGATTTTCTTAGAGCTGTCAGAGTCATAGTTTAATAATTCTAATTCAATAGAATCTTTACCTAACTCTTCTTTAGCCTTAGCCCAGTAGTCTGCCGCTTTTTTAGCGTCAAATCCACCGAAATCGCCAACCGCTTCACGGTATTCAGTTCCATCAGGACCAGTTACGAAATCTTTTGGTACTAAGTAGTAAGCAGGAAGGGATCCGTTGTTAAGAAGGACATCAACCATACCTTTCTTATCATACGCAGCATCGATTGCTTTACGTGCATTTACGTTGTTCAATACTTCGTTCTTTTGGTTCAAACGAAGGAAGAATACAGAAGTTTCAGCAAGTGTCTTGAAGTTCTCATCTGATTTGTATTTATCTACAAATTCAGCTGATAGACCCGCAACATCTACTTTGTTTGTTTCATAAAGGTTTACACCTGTAGCAGTATCTTTAACAACGTTAAAGTTTACTTCATCTAACTTAACAGTATCTTTATCCCAGTAGTTATCATTTTTCGATAATTTGTAGCTTTGCTCATGCTTCCACTCAGAAAGTGTGAATGGACCATTGTAAAGAGCCGTGTCAGCTTCAAGACCGTATTTGTCGCCTTGAGACTCAACGAATTTTTGGTTTTGTGGATAGAAAGTCGCGAAAGAAAGTAAAGCTTTGAAATATGGTACAGCTGTTTCAAGCTGAACTTCTAGAGTTTTATCATCAACAGCTTTAACACCTAATTCTTCAACTGGTACTTCACCAGCATTCACTTTAGCAGCGTTTTTGATATCGTACATGATGTACGCATACTCTGCACCAGTGTCAGGGTTTAAAGCTTTTTGCCAAGCGTAAACGAAGTCGTTAGCTGTAACGGGATCTCCGTTAGACCATTTCGCATCACGGATCTTGAACGTGTATGTTTTACCGTCTTCACTGATCTGTGGTTCTTCAGCAGCCATACCTAGTACAGCTTTGTCATCTTCACCCAAACGGTAAAGACCTTCATAAACGTTGTTCATGATTTTGAATGAAACAGAGTCAGTTGCTAGAGTAGAGTCCATTGATGGGATCTCAGAACCCTCAAGTAAGTTAAGTACTTGTTCTTTCTTTTCTGTCTTGTCACCGTCGTCTCCAGAACTTCCGTTGTCGCTAGTCTTATCATTACCACCACAGGCAGCAAGGAACGTACTTAGCGCCAGAAGAAGAACCAGCAAGAATGAAAACTTTTTCTTCATCTTGAAATTGACCTCCTCGTAAATCTCATATTTATTTATCTTCTAATTTTCAGAAGATTTGTTACTTATTATACATGATAGAGAAATTATTGCAATATGAATTTAACAGTTTTTTTGCTAAATTATCAGATTAGTAGGTATATTGTTGGTAAAACCCTGTTATATCAGTGTTTAACTTAAACATTTTAGAGAGTTTGTCCCATTACAATTGTTACAATTGTAAATTTCAGGTTTATGACGGCTATTTACAAGTGGGATGATTTTTCCCCTCTCAACACTCGCTGATATTATAAATATTAAATCTGTAGACTAAATATAAATAATAGAATTCATACTTAACTTCTCTTCCACTACTGTTTGAATTTAGATTCCTTCACTTGTACGCCGTGCACGGATGTTTGTTGTCACTGCCCATACACTTCAGGGCGGATTGAATATATATGTACGAGGATTGAATTCTCCTTTATCCTTCATGTATACTTTTGATAAAAACATCTTAAGGAGCATTATGAAACGAATCAGACTATTCCATATATTTACATCACTTTTATTCGTCATCGCTGTTGTGGTGGCATTACTGCAGAAGAAAAATCTGCTTCTTTCTATTATAGACAGCTTGTTTATTATCGGAATTACGTATGTCGGTCTTGGGGCCCTCCTTTATATTTTTCAGAAAGGATTTTTTAATGGGATCGTGTATGCTTTTAAAAGATTCCGAAACAGCACCAAACAGGGGAAGTATATTTCTCAGTTCGATGATTTGGATGAAATGAAAGAAGCTCATGAGGAGTTCGGGGTCCAACGCTCCTATTCCGTTACAACGTCCTTTTTGACGATAGGTGCCCTGACACTCGTTCTATCCATTGTTCTGACGTATCTTTTGTACACTTGAATTATCAATCGTTTTTTCATATAATAAAACTATATAAATCGAGTGTAGAAGCGCAGATGAAGAGTAGTACTTTTCTTATTGATTTAAAGAGAGCTTGTGAATGGTGCGAACAAGCAGTCATGTGAAAAGGAATGGACTTCGGAGCTTTATTTGTGAACTGATAGTAGCATTTAACGGACTAACCTCACGTTAAAGGGGTTCCATGCACGCATGGACTAAGCTGACTCATTCGAGTACTTAGGGTGGCACCGCGGAAATGATCCCATTCGTCCCTATTTTTCATAGGACGGGTGGGTTTTTATTTTGTGTAAATATAGGAGGAAATGAGATGAAAACGATTTTTAGCGGCATTCAGCCGAGTGGAACGATCACCCTCGGTAATTACATCGGGGCGATGAAGCAATTCACCGAGCTCCAGGAAGAATATAATTGTTATTTTTGTGTGGTTGACCAGCACGCCATCACGGTGGCGCAGGATAAAATGGAACTGCGTAAAAACATCCGCAGTCTTGCTGCCCTATATATCGCATGTGGCATCGATCCTGAGAAATCAACTTTATTCATTCAATCGGAGGTCCCTGCACACGCGCAGGCAGGCTGGATCTTACAGTGTGTCACATATATAGGCGAGCTTGAAAGAATGACACAGTTCAAGGATAAGTCGCATGGTAAAGAAGCCGTATCGGCAGGATTATTAACGTATCCACCGTTAATGGCGGCTGACATCCTGTTATATGGAACGGACCTTGTACCGGTCGGGGAGGATCAGAAGCAGCATCTGGAATTGACGAGAAATCTTGCGGAACGCTTCAACAATAAGTACAACAATATCTTCACTGTACCCCAAGTCCGTATTCCTAAAGTCGGTGCCCGGGTGATGTCCCTTCAGGACCCGTTAAAGAAGATGAGTAAATCCGACCCTAATCAGAAAGCGTTCATCACACTGCTTGACGATCCAAAGCAGATCGAGAAAAAAATCAAAAGTGCCGTGACCGATTCGGATGGCATTGTAAAATACGACAAAGAAAACAAACCGGGAGTGTCGAACCTTCTTTCCATCTACTCGATCCTTGAAGGCACTTCAATAGAAGAACTTGAAGAGAAGTATGAGGGTAAAGGATATGGGGAGTTCAAAGGAGACCTTGCCCAAGTGGTTGTCAACGCCATCAAGCCGGTACAGGACCGCTATTATGAATTGATCGACTCCGATGAATTGGATGATATTCTGGACCGCGGTGCTGAGAAAGCAAACTTCACGGCAAACAAAATGCTGAAGAAGATGGAAAAAGCCATGGGATTGGGAAGAAAAGAAAGAAAGAGAAAATAATGATATCGACCAGGAGCTGCCAGGGTAGTTCCTGGTCTTTTTATTTAGGTTTAGTCCAAACAAAAAACCTCAAGTCCTTTATAGGACTCAAGGTTTATCACTGACCATTAATTCACCTTTGGACGATTTTCAACTTCCCACAGTTTTTCAAAAAACGGCTGTCCCTTGATTAAATTCTCACAGAGAGTCAGATGCTTGTCCGACCAACCGTACTGGATTTCTTCATATAGCATCTGCCATATGTCCTCGAAATCCATTTCCTGTATGGTGCGGTAGCGCTCCGGTGCCCATTCGGTGTACCAGTAACGTATTTCCGCTGTGTTGTTGGAACTGTGAAGTTGATCGAGCGCCATGAACAACAGCTGTTTCAATTGTCTTTCCTTTCTGGTCAGTCCACTCATTATATAAGGACTCGGGGAAAGGATGTGATAGGCACCCTCCCTTTTAGAATCGGTCTCAACGGAGTACTGTGATACTTCATGACTTTCGACCATTTCATATACCAATTGTTCCTGTCTGGGAATGAGCCTGCTCTTTCTGATCGGTACGGTATAGCCGATTGTATCCACTGCCATTATCCCCGTCCCATCGGTTACGATGAAGCAATAATCCAATTGAATCCGTTCGTGGTTTTTTCGCAAGTATGCTTTCTGGTAGACATTATTGAGCAGTTGTTGAGGTAACTCTGATAAATCATTCTCGATGTAATGAAACAGTACCGTGTCCACTTTAATCAGAGGAACCTGATCCAGTAATTCAATAACGTCCTCTTTTCTCCATTCATGAAAATGGCAGACATTATAACCATTTTCTTCGCCTTCGAACCAATTTACCCATACATCATGAAGATATAACATGATTGACCCCTCGCTTTGCTTCAATCTTATTTGTCAATCAGTATAGGCTAATCGGTGTAAATTTATTCCTATCATTCAGGGGTTTTATGGATAGTCACTATATTTTTCTGCGGGGTATATAGATTGAGAGCGTGATGATGAGGATTCCCAAAAGGAATAAATAACATTCGACCCGGTTGGATACAAAGAATAGATAGTCTATAAACGACATTCCGGTCGTAAGCAGATTTAAATACATAATCAGGCTTACCCCTCCTGAAACAGCCAGTCCAAATCCGATAAAGAGCCCGAACAATTGTACCACCATACCTTCCGCCTCTATCCTTGCATTAAGATAATGAAGCTCGTCCATGCTTACTATAGTTTATGAACGTTGTGGGAAGATATGACGAAACCCGGGCCTATTTTTCAAAGATCTGTCCCAGAATTGCCTGACCCCATAATCTTAGGGCAAAAATACTGACGAAGGTTCCCCTAAGAGGGAGATCGTTGATGTATCATGCTTATTCAAATAGTTTTGCACCAATCTATATCCGGAGGAATACCCCAGCATTTTAGGATAGGATTTCTGACCAAGAAGAAGCTGATCATGAAGGGGACTGCTTCGTTTCACCTCCAGATTGGGTTCTATCCATTTTTTGTAGTAACGTGACATTTCTTTCTCTTCATAGGCTATTGTCCAAGTTGCCACATACTTTTCACCGCAGTATTCTTTTACGGCATTTTCTGCCAGTCCTTCAAAGATGATGGAGTCAAGCAGTGTGTACTGATCATCGTTTTTCCTTAATCGCTTCATCCTGACACAGTGATGGTATTCATGAACAAATAAAGCTTCATATTCTTTAGGGTCTTCCTGGTCCGTGACAAAGAAAAAGATTTCATCTTTAAAGCATACCCCTGATTTCTTCATTGAGGTTTGGAACATTCCCCTTTTTTCCTGTACGGGGAATAAATAAATTGGGACGCTCGGTCCATTCCATTTTCGCTTATACTTTTTTTCATAAAGGGTAAATCGTTCCCAGAGGTTCTTTTCTTTCATTTTTTCATAAATATCCCCGGCATGGTGTGCTGACCGGTACATTCCGTGTTTCATGAGATATTGATAAAACGATGGTTGATCGTCTTTTCCATTGATCGTTTTTTTCAGCAGCTCCAATGGCTTATCGATCAAGTTCCCTAACCACTCATCAGTAGGAGCAACGGCCACCTTCATCCCTCTTTTCCATCTTTTTTATTATGTATATGTAAAGAAAAGAGGGCTCACAACCTAAAAGCACCAGCAATTTGGCCCGCCGGGGGAGCTGGAATGAACAAACGGGCCTGCCAATTGCTTGGCAGGCCCGTTTGTTTATGATTAGTCGTTGTATTTTTTAAATACGATGGTCGCATTGTGGCCACCGAAGCCCAATGAATTACTCATTGCTACATTTACCTCTTGTTTTCTTGCTTCGTTCGCTACATAGTCAAGATCACAATCAGGGTCTGGCGTTTCAATATTGATCGTCGGAGGAAGGACACTGTCTTTCATCGCGAGTACGGTGAAAATGGCTTCCACACCGCCGGCTGCACCAAGAAGGTGACCGGTCATCGATTTCGTTGAGCTCATGGCCAATTTATAAGCGTGTTCTCCAAACACTTCTTTCACGGCCATCGTTTCGTACTTATCGTTATATGGAGTGCTTGTTCCATGGGCATTGATGTAATCCATCTGTTCAGGAAGGATTCCGCCGTCTTCAAGGGCCATTTTCATCGCTCTTGCCCCACCTTCTCCCGCCGGAGCTGGAGCCGTGATATGATATGCATCTCCCGTACAGCCATACCCGACGATTTCAGCATAAATCGGTGCTCCCCGTTTCAGGGCATGCTCAAGCTCTTCAAGAACCACGATCCCCGCTCCTTCTCCCATTACAAATCCGTCACGGTTTGCATCGAATGGTCTGGAAGCTTTTTCAGGATCAGTGTTTGTGGAAAGGGCCGTGTTTGCACAGAAGCCGGCAACGGACATTTTCGTGATAGGTGCTTCCGCTCCACCCGAAACCATCACATCAGCGTCTCCCCGCTGAATGACTTTAAAGGCATCTCCGATTGAGTTCGTACCCGTTGCACATGCGGTTACGGTACAGGAGTTGAATCCTTTCGCGCCAAGCATGATGGACACCTGCCCAGCTGCCATATCCGGAATGATCATCGGCACGAAGAATGGGCTTACTCGGCGATAACCGCGTTTTTGGAATGTTTCATATTGCTGTTCGAATGTTTCCATCCCTCCGATACCTGAACCGATCCATACGCCGACCCGGTGGGCATTTTCGTCTGTGATGGAAAGCTTGGAATCTTTTACAGCCATTAATGACGCCGCAATCGCATAGTGAGTGAAGCGGTCCATCTTTCTTGCTTCTTTTCTTTCCACACCGAATTCTTCGATATTAAAGTCTTTTAATTCTGCCGCTACTTTTGCAGGGTACTCATCGGCATTCAAGCGCGTCAAAGGCCCAACACCCGTTTTTCCGGCTAAAATATTCGACCAGGTCGATTCAACATCATTCCCCAAAGGCGTGACGCTTCCCAGTCCTGTAACTACTACACGCTTTTTATTCATATATATCCATCTCCTTTATCTGCAAGTTGTAGATAAGCTTGTGATTTCTTATTTATTTACCCCAGCGCATGATGATCGCGCCCCATGTCAAGCCGCCACCGAAACCTACCATGACAACGACATCGTTCTCTTTCACTCTTCCCGCTTCCAGGTCCTCGATTAGGGACACCGGAATGGAAGCCGCTGAAGTATTTCCATATTTATTTACAGTCTTAGACATCTTTTCCACCGGCAGCTCCAGTCTTTGCCTTGCTGCTTCCATGATGCGGATATTTGCCTGGTGAGGAATCAGAAAATCAACATCCTCTTTTTTCAAACCTGCTTTTTCAATGACATTGATACTGGATTCACCCATTTGACGAACCGCAAACTTAAACACTTCACGCCCGTTCATAACCAGCTTTTCTTCTTGATATAAGTGCTTGGCTCCGGATCCATCCGATCCCAATTCAAAGGCAAGGATCCCTTTACCGTCCGGAACCGGTCCAAGAACGGCCGCACCGGCAGCATCCCCAAACAGAACAGCCGTATTCCGGTCTTCCCAATCCGTGATTTTGGATAGTTTCTCCACGCCGACCACAAGGACATTCTTGTACGCACCATTATCGATGAACTGCTTTGCCGTAATCATACCATACATAAAACCTGCACAAGCGGCACTGATATCCATTGCAGCAGCCTTTTTTGCTCCCAGGCGTTCTTGAAGGAGGCAGGCAACCGAAGGAAACGGATAATCGGGGGTAACTGTCGCAACCATGATCAAATCGATTTCCTCGGGCGTGATTTCAGCATCAGCGATCGCTTTCTTCGCAGCTTCATAAGCCATATCAGAGGTATTCGTTTCATTATTTGCTATTCTTCTCTCTTCAATCCCTGTTCTTGTACGTATCCATTCATCCGAAGTATCCACCATTTTCTCCAGGTCCGCGTTTGTTAAGATCTTTTCAGGAAGATAACGTCCAATTCCAATAATACCTGTATTCATACTGGCGTTCCCTACTTTCGTTTATAATTTTTTCATATACTCTTCGATTATTATCAATTATTATGACTTGGTACTAATTTTATCGAAGATTTCTACTTTCTGCAATTATTTTTTACTTCTTCCTACCTTCTACACGTTTGACCATACTCGTACAACCCTGTCATACATAGGTTAATTAGTAGGCAGAGGGGGTGAGAATATGTCTGAAGAAAAGAGGCAGCATCCATTTGATCAAATGATGTATGGAGGAAGGGAAAGGAAAAAAGAAGATTCTCCTTCTCGGGAAGAATATAACATGAAGGCAGACGGGCCATCATTGCTGGATGGGGTTCATTCCATCATGAATTCCATCGATGAATTAAAACCGCTCTATAAAAAAATCAGTCCCTTTCTAAAACAATTGAATAGTAAATAATCGTTCAGTTCGATTGTATAATGAAAATATATAAAAAAACGGATCATCGAACGTGCGATGATCCGTCTTTTTATCCACTTACTCTTTATGTAAGGCATCCTGTTTGCCTAATTCATAAGCTTCACTCATGACTTGGGTGAAAAGCGTCATGAAAGGCTGCAGCATTTCCGGGGAAAACTCGATACCTGCTTGATCGAGTTGTTCCTTCGCCTCTGGGAGATACTTCATGGCAATCTGCATAAATTCCATTGTTTTGTCTTGATTCATTGCTTCGATTCCTTTCCATTGGGCAATTTGCCTGTGTCAATATAGTCCTGAATATGTTTCTTCATTTCAGCTTGAAAATCTTTCGGAATGACCGGACTGAATTTCCCCATGGATATCACGCCGTCTTCAAAATCAAATTCCAGGTTGCCGGACTCAAGCTCGCCCTTTGCGAACCTGTCTGCCACTATTCCATACACCTTATCTGCATGCTGAACCGTGCTGGTTAAGACCGTTGATTCCCCGAGATCTGATTGATCGGATACATACCCTATGGCATAAAGTCCATTTTCCTTCAGCTTTTCGATTACAGCTACATTATAGCCGTCACCTGCAGGATATACAACATCGATATCCTCGTTCATTAAAAGGTCCAACTCTTTTAGAGCCGCGGCTTGATCATCCCAGTGATGGGTATATTCTACCTTTAATTCGGTGTCACTGTTTTGGTATTTAGCCCCGTCTATAAAGCCTTGTACTTCAGGCTGCCAATCAAAGGCAGCAATCACACCGATCTTTTTTGTCTTTGAGTGAAAGGCTGCTGTCATACCTCCAAAAAAGCCCATTGCATAGCCCTTGAATTGTAGGCTTGTCGTGTTTTTCTCCGTGGCATTACCGTTAAAGCTGACAAAGTGAATGGCGGGATACTCCTCTGCCAAGTCGTTAAAGACTTCCGCATATTCACTGCCATGGCCAAATAACAGCGTAACGTCCTTATCATTGAATTCATCCACAGCCTGCTTGATTGATGTATCGCTTTTCATACCCTCTTTATAGAAAACGTCTGCATGATAATCGGATTGTATTTTTAATAATCCCTTGTATCCTTTTGTTCCCCATACCCCATCATTAACCGCTTCCGGAACCAGTAAACCTGCCTTTTCTATTTCTGTGCTGTCTCCCGTCGAGCAACCGCTCAGCCCTGTCAGGAAGACAATCAAGAAAATCGTGTACCATTTCTTACTCATGTGCAGCAACTCCTTTAAAGCCCGTGCAGCATCTATAAAAAGTCTAATAGATCATCATTACATCATCCCTATTTTACCCTCACCTGCATCTCAAAGAAAAGAAAAAGTTTTCTCACTCCTGATTTTCATGGATGCGTATTCCTTCTTTTTGCTCCTCAATAATGCTCTTGTGGGACTTGGAAGGCCTGACAATCACCTCTTCACCCCCGCGTGCGGAATTTACGGGAACATCTGAAAATGTTTCATTTGTTATATACGATAGAGCTTCTTTCCAACTCTGATTGGAGAGAGGCTTGAGGGAGAATCGTTCTTTCTTCATTGAAAGATTGACTATCGTTCTGGCAGCATCTTTTACATAAATAGCTCCTGAAGGGTCATCTACATATTCGGAAATTTCCTCCCTTCCGGTCAAAAGCTGAGCAAACAGAAATTCCTCCGGTTGATGGATGCCGTATAACGTAGGGAGGTAAAAGGAGGTCCCGTCCTCTTTCACATCTTCATTCCCTTTCTCATTCGGATAGATCCGGATCACATGGAAGGGTTGGTTCTTTTTTGAAACCAGTGTCTCTACCTCTGATAAGTAACTGACTTTGTCCCCTCGCAGCTGGTCGTAATATGGAAGGAATACATTGGACCCCGCTCGCACGTCCCTATCCCATTCCCCATAGGGTACGTACTCAAGGTTTGCATTCCTTCCTATTTCCATCCATTTATCCTTTGTACCTTTGTCCTCGTCGATGGCGGTCACGGTCCACCCTTCTTCCAGGAGGGCATCACAGAGCTCAAATCCCAAAAACTGTTGAGCAGCAAATACGAATGCATGATTCAACTCAATCACTCCAATTTATTCGTTATAACTCTTTTTCATGTAAGGAAAAGTAAGAGGCAAACTTCCCTCCAAGAGATCCTCGTTTTTCAGGAAGAACAAAGAATAGATCCGTAGATGATCCTTTTTCTAAACGCTCCGTATATATATCTTTTATGAGAGTGAATTGATTTTTATAACGATTTAGAGTCATTGACTGAACAATATATAAGGGAATGGACATCGTTTTGAACACGTTAAAGTCCTGTGATTGTTTTGAGATGAAGGCTTCACATTCCTCTTCCTTGACATTAAGCATTTGTGAAAGTTCTTTTATGACTTTTTTATAAAAAAATTTCTGCTCCTTTTCTTGTTCGAAGTGGTCATATAATGACACGCATGGTGAAAGCAAGACGGCGCTTCTAATATCATGTTCCAATTTCGGATAGAGATTTTTTAACACCAATGCTCCCATTCCTTCAGCCAGTATGTGGATCTTTCCATTGATGATTTCATTCCGCTTTACATGCTGATAGAGTCGTTTTGCCAGTTGCACGGCTTGATCGCTACCCCAATTCGCTCCATAAAGATTACTATAAAAGACGATATATCCCTTAACAGTAAGCTCTTGAATCCACTTATAGCGTGCTTCATGCTGGACCCAAAAGCTACTGTTCCCATCTACATAATGATGGGAATCTCCTATAATCATTACAGCGAATCCATTTGGTCGTTCAGGATAATGAATCATGCACCACTCTTGCTCTAATTGAAACAATCGCTGATTCATTTGAATTTCTCCTTTTTACATAGTAAGTCACTATAGTTTATGTAAGAAAGCAGCAATGGTAAGGGAGATAGCCCAATGCCTCTCTTTTATTTTAAAATGATGCCTTTTGAGGTAAGGATGAGAGGGTTTACATTTCACATATTCGCCATTTATTAATTGATAAAGCTATGGTAAAATAAAAAAGATTGAAATGGGTTACAACATACGATTAAGCTGATTACATAGGAATGAGGTGACTTGGCGTGAGATTTTTCTGGATGATCTTCTGGGCTTTCGCACTGTCTGAAATGTTGACTTACGTTGTAAGTTCGATGAATGGAATTAAATTTCACTTCGAAACAGGATTAATCCTTACCGTTTGTTTTGCGGTATTGGTATTCCTCATCACGCTTGTTATTCCAAACGAGCCTGTCGAAAACCATTAAAAAAAGCAGCCAAATCCGGCTGCTTTTTTTTGATTTAATGAATCGATAGACCATTTTCACCTGCACCAATCGTGATGGTTTGACCTTGTCGTATATTTCCTGATATGAGCTCTCTTGCAAGCTTGGTTTCTACTTCCCTTTGGAGATACCTTTTTAAAGGCCGTGCTCCGTAAACGGGATCATAGGCGGATTGGGCGATGAATTCTTTCGCCCCATCAGTAAGAGAGAGGGTGATTTGCTGTTCTTCTACCCGTTGCTGAAGGTCGTCCATGAGTTTCTCAATAATCCCCTTGATATTTTGAATGCTCAACGGTTTGAATAGAATAATGTCATCCACCCGGTTTAAAAACTCAGGGCGGAATGCCGAACGCAACTGACCCATCACGAGATCCTTCGTTTGTGTATCGATCTCTTCTTCCCCTTTATTCCGCTCAAGGAGATGAGCCGACCCGATATTGGAAGTCATGATGATCACGGTATTCTTACAATCAATGGTCCTGCCCTGGGAATCGGTGATCCGGCCGTCGTCCAGCATTTGCAGGAGGATGTTGAATACCTCCGGGTGGGCTTTTTCAATTTCATCCAGTAATATGACAGAATACGGTTTACGCCTGATGGCTTCCGTCAGCTGGCCGCCCTCTTCATACCCTACATAACCCGGAGGTGCACCGATCAATCGGGAAACCGCATGCTTCTCCATATATTCTGACATATCGATGCGGATCATCTGCTCCTCACTGTCAAACAGTGTCTGGGCGAGCGTTTTCGCAAGCTCTGTCTTCCCTACCCCGGTTGGTCCCAAAAATATAAAGGAACCAATCGGCCTGTTCGGATCCTTGATTCCGGCCCTTGCCCGTATGACCGCATCACTGACCAATTGAACAGCCTCGTCCTGGCCGATCACCCGTTCATGAAGAATGTGATCGAGTTTTAATAGCTTTTCCCTTTCACCTTCCACGAGTTTTGTCACAGGAATACCCGTCCACCTTGCTACGATGTTCGCCACTTCTTCTTCCGTTACTTCTTCCCTGAGGAGGCGTCCTTCCTGTTCCTTCATCATTTCCTGTTCAATGGCCTCAAGCTCTTTTTCCATAGCCGGGATCCGTCCGTGTCTGAGCTCTGCTGCTTTATTCAGGTCATAATCGCCCTCGGCTTCTTCCAACAGGCGCCTGAGCTTCTCCAATTCCTCCCGTTTCTCCTGTACGATCCCGATGCTTTCTTTCTCTTGCTGCCACTTTAATTTCATGCTATTGGCTTTTTCCTTCAGATTACTAAGGTCTTCACGGATACGGTCGAGTCGCTCAAGACTTGCTGCGTCTTTTTCCTTATTCAGTGCTGCTTCTTCAATTTCAAGCTGCATCACTTTACGTGTGACTTCATCGAGTTCCGACGGCATGGAGTCGATTTCTGTCCTGATCATGGCACATGCCTCATCGATCAAGTCGATGGCTTTGTCCGGCAGGAACCGATCGGATAAATAGCGATCGGACAACCTGGATGCAGCGACGATCGCCCGGTCATGAATATTGACCCCGTGATGGATTTCAAACCGTTCCTTTAACCCCCTCAGGATGGAAATCGTATCCTCCACATTTGGCTCCTGGACGAGCACCTGTTGAAAGCGTCTTTCCAAGGCGGGATCCTTTTCGATATATTTTCTGTATTCATTCAGGGTCGTCGCCCCGATACAGTGTAGCTCTCCCCTTGCCAGCATCGGTTTCAGGATATTCCCGGCATCCATGGCTCCCTCGGTTTTCCCTGCACCGACAATCGTATGAAGCTCATCAATGAACAAGAGAATGCGTCCTTCACTCTTTTTCACCTCTTGCAGTACCGCCTTCAAGCGCTCCTCGAACTCACCCCTGAATTTGGCTCCGGCCACTAAAGAACTCATGTCCAGCTCAAATATCGTCTTATCCTTCAAGCCTTCGGGAACATCCTTACGAACGATCCTCTGGGCAAGACCTTCCACGATGGCAGTCTTCCCGACACCCGGCTCACCGATCAAGACGGGATTATTCTTTGTTTTACGTGACAGGATCCTGATGACGTGTCGGATTTCACTGTCCCTTCCGATGACCGGGTCGATTCTTCCTGACCGGACGTCTGCTACAAGATCCCGTCCATATTTTTTAAGCGCTTCATATTTCACTTCGGGGTTTTGAGTCGTCACCCTGTTCCCTCCTCTGATCTCTTCAATGATTTCTTTTACATCCTTTTCTGTCACTTGCTGTTGTGTCAAGTATACGATAACCGGATGCTTCTTTTGCTTCCACAACGATAGGGCAAGATGTTCGATGGAAATATAGTCATCTTCCCACTTGTTCTTCAGACTCTCGCTATCCTGCAGGAGCTGCTGGATATCCCTTGAAAAATACTGACCGTATTGGATTCCTTCCCCTTCCACAGCAGGGATATCATTCAGCTTTTCATCCATCCACTCCGTAAAGACCTGAACGTCTACCCCGACCCGATCGTATATAGTGCGAAGAAAACTATCTTCCGACATGAGCAGGGACTTCCATAAATGAAGGATGCCGACATCTGTATGTAGCTTTTCTTTAGCCAATTGCCCCGCCGAGACCAGCCCTTCTTGAATGCTGTAAGTCATATGTTCAAAATTCACAGTGTTCCACCTCGCATTTTGACCTTTGTTGACCATTACTTATAGTATATCCCTTTGTCAGGAAAAATGGAAAGAAAAAGGAACAAGGAATGCCGGACGGGGCACCCTTGTTCCTGATGGGTCATGGTTTTCTCATATACGACCAAAGACGATTGTGATTGGAGTTCTCAGGAAACCTGTCCCCTGCCTTCAAACGCAGTTTCTGCGGATTCTTCACCATGCTCCCGGTTTCACCTATTTCTATATATTCGCCATTGTTCGGTGCTTTTTCTCCGGCCCTGAATTGTCGTGACTGTCCCATTCTTACCCCTCCTTTTTCGAAGCGATGCTTCCTTCCTATTTTTCTACAAGCTGGATCTTTCATGCATGCCAGATGAAGGATAAATATGATAAAGACGTTACGGTTCGGTTAACATTTGGAAAAAGGCTTTACAGTCTTTCCCTTTATGGTGTTAAATTAAAAAATGTGGAGAAAAAAAGCTTGGAGGATACACAATGGATTTTTATCTGATTATGAAATACTTATTTTTAGGGATATTTCAAGGGTTCACTGAACCGATCCCGATCTCATCGAGTGGACATCTATTGCTCGCTCAGCATTTCTTGGGAATCGAGGATGCAACCCTGACCTTTGAAATACTCGTCAATACGGCTTCTTTACTCGCCGTACTCATTATTTACCGTGAAGACATCATGCGTCTGATCGTAAATGGATTGGGCTATTTCAAACATAAAACACCGGAAACAAAACGTGATTTTCATTTCATTATATACTTACTGATCGGTACCATCCCTGCAGGGGTGATTGGTGTGTTATTCGGAGATGTCATCGAGGAACATCTCACTTCTGTCGTCACGGTCGGCATTACACTCATCATTACAGGTATCGCCCTCTGGTTGATCCGTAACCTGAGAGGAAGAAAAAATGACGGGGACTTGAATCTGAAGGACGCCATCGTCATCGGTCTTGCTCAGGCAGTTGCCCTCATCCCTGGCATCAGTCGTTCAGGTGCAACCATCGTAGCCGCGATGGCGAGCGGCATGAAGGCTGAAACAGCACTGCGCTTCTCATTCCTTCTTTACATCCCCGTCAGCGTGGGTGTCATGGTATTCGGAATCAGCGACATGATGGACGACCCGAATCTTGCCTCCATGGCAGTTCCTTATGTAGTTGCCTTCATTGCATCCCTGATCGCTTCTTACTTCTCTTTGAAGTGGTTCATGAATATTATGGCGAAGGGGAACTTAAAATATTTTGCGATTTACTGCGCCGTGGTCGGAGCTGCCGTCCTGATTTTCGCTTAAACCCTTTTATCCATCCGGTTCCTTTGTTAAGCTTGTAAGAATAAGACATTTTGATGGAAACGATGTGATGGCATGAGTGAAATGACTGAAGTTCCTTCCGAGATAAAACAACTATTCATTGAGAAAAATACGGTAAGAACCGTGAAAAAAGGAACGTTTTTGTTTCAAGAAGGAAAAAATGCCCGCGAGTTGTATTTAATCAAAAGCGGTCGTGTTCAAATTAGCAAAGTCATTCCTGATGGACGTGAATTATCTCTGCGTATCTGTTCAAAGGATGATGTCATAGGGGAATTGACGCTATTCACTAAAGAGGCCTATTACATGCTCAGCGCGAGGATCATCGAGGATACGGACGTTTACGTCTTGCCGAAAGAAGCATTTGAAGAAAGGCTTTCCCAAAACGGGGACCTGACGATTAAATGGCTGAAATGGATTCAACTTCAAAACCAGCAGAATCAGACAAAATTTCGCGACCTTATCCTTCATGGAAAAAAAGGAGCCCTGTACTCTACCTTGATCCGCATGACCAATAGCTACGGAAAATCCGTTGAACACGGCATCCTAATTGATCTTCCCTTGACCAATCAGGAATTGGCCAACTTTTGTGGATCCTCCAGGGAAGTCGTGAACCGGTTATTGAGTGAATTGAAGAAAGAGAACGTGTTGGTGTCGGATAGAGGATATATCACGATCCTTGATCTGGATTATCTGAAGGATGAAATCGACTGTGAAAACTGTCCGGTATCCATTTGCCGGATCGATTGAATGACGTTTCACTAAAAAAATCCCCCGGAGGCAAATTTTGCCACTCCGGGGGATTTTTCATGCATCTTGAGGATTATCGAATCCCCAATGCGATTTTCGCATAGCGGGACATATTGTCTTTGCTCCATGGCGGATTCCAGACGATATCTACTTCTGTTTCCTTGACTTCGGGAATATCCCTCAGTGCTGTCTTCACTTGATCAACGATGGTTCCAGCGAGGGGGCAGCCCATTGACGTCAATGTCATGGTGACCGTCGCTTTCCCTTCGTCGTCCAGCTCCACATCATATACTAAACCTAAATTAACAATGTCTATGCCTAATTCAGGGTCGACTACCTGTTCTAAAGCACCCATCATATTGTCTTTAAGATCTTGATCCATGCTCATCTCTCCTTTCCGAACTTAATGCTTGTTTCATATCCCATTTCAATACCCATCTTAACAAACAAACGGGTATAAAACAAAAGGTTAGGCTGATAAATGCTTCTCAAACCACTCTACGAGTCCCAACACGCCTTCCCTCGTCACTTTATGATCGGCTTTATCATCTTCTATGAAGAGCAGATGGTCTTGCTGCTTCTCGTAATAAGGTAAAATGCTTTCATAGAAATCCCTGGTAAGATTGAACGGTACGACTTTGTCCCGTTTTCCATGCCAGAACATAAGGGGCCTTCCTCCAAGCTTTTCCGGTTGAAGACTTAAGTCGTAATGGGAAAGCTCACTCATCATGCTTTCGATTTCCTCTTCACTGAACGGAATTTCATACCCTAACGATTCCACCTGTGACAGCTGTGCCTCAGCAAACCTTACATAGGTAGGGTTTCCCATCAGCGATACGGCTGCAGAGATCCAATCGTATTGTGTCAGGGCACCCAATGTCACGATCCCACCCATGGAGGTTCCGGCAACACCGATACCGCCGGGTTGGATCAGGTCTTTTCCTTCAAAGTGCTCTTTCAATATCGATAATTCATGAATCGTATTCAATACGATCTTCCAGAACACTTCCCCTAATTGATATTCTGATTTTCCAGAGGATCGTTCTCCGTGCTCCAAACAATCGGGGAGGATCACCCTGAATCCCTTTTCAGCAAGAAGGTAGGCGTAGTGAAGATTATGTTCTTTGGCACTGGTGAAGCCATGAATGAAGAAACATGTAGGCAATGGTTTATCAATGTCCTCTTCCTTCACAAGATGAAGGAATGGAATGGTTTGAATGGATGATTTATCTACTAGAATCATGCTGATTGTCTCCCTCCTGATTGCAATTTACTTTACTATGATATCCTAGATTTGGTAGGATGTATAATATTTAAATCAAAAGCGTTTGTAAACATTTCTTAAAATGTATAAGCAGGAGATGGACAATTTTCACCCTGTAACGCTACACTGGAATAGCCTTAATACCACAAAGATTGGGGATTTGAATTCATGAACTCACAAGAAAAACATCTGATTGTTCTGGATCTGGACGGAACACTATTAACTGATGAGAAGAAAATCTCGTCCAAAACACACGATATATTAAAAAAAGCACGCCATAAAGGGCATGAAGTGATGATTGCAACAGGGAGGCCGTTCCGTGCAAGTGAATTGTATTATCAACAATTACAGTTGACCACTCCCATCGTCAACTTCAATGGAGCATTCGTTCACCACCCAACCGATTCATCATGGGGTGTGTACCATGAACCGATGGATTTAAAAGTGGCCAAACAAATCATCGATGCATGTGATGATTTTCCATTTCGCAACATTGTCGCTGAAGTAATGGATGATGTCTATCTCCATTATCATGATGAAAAGATCATCGATGTCTTCATGATGGGTAACCCCTCCATTTCAACAGGTGATATTAGAAACGTACTGACCGATCATCCTACATCCATGCTTATCCATGCGGAGGAAGAAGATGTGGCTGAAATCCGTGCACACTTAGATGATGTTCATGCAGAATTGATTGATCATCGCAGGTGGGCTGCTCCATGGCATATCATTGAAATTGTTAAAACAGGATTGAACAAAGCAGTGGGAATAGAACGTGTGGCTTCCTCTTTAAATATCCCACAAGAACGGATCATCGCATTCGGAGATGAAGATAACGATTTGGAAATGCTTGATTACGCGGGAACAGGTGTTGCGATGGGGAATGCCATTGACCCATTGAAAGACATTGCCAATGAAGTGACACTTTCGAATGAAGAAGACGGCATCGGCCGCTACCTGCAAAAACGCTTTGACCTTTAGTTCTAGGCATTGATGGGAATGGTGGGTATATCTTCTTACTGTACAATCCCCCTTAGACAGCCATACTAGGAAGGAACGCATCATGCGTTCCAACTTGCAAAAGGGGTGGTTAGTGATGGGTAGAAATAAATCAAAACGATTTGTACAACAAGGTAAGATTGCTGTATCAAAACATGACGAACGTATCCCGTATCATCTTACGTATGCTGAAGCCGAGGCTAAAAAACTTGCTTCCAACGAATCAGGAGGAGTGGAATAATGAGCAATCCATTATTTCAACAGGCGAAGAGTGCTGTATCTTCAGCCAAACAGGCAAGTTCGGGAGAAAACGCTCAAATGTCCATTGATAAAGCGAAGAATGCTTTGTCATCTGCTTACGCTAACTCAAATGTTGAAGAACAAAAGCAGCTCCACGCTCTTCAAGATGAGTTAAACCGCCTTTCGTAATCAGCATCAAATCAAAACAGGGCTGCCCTTTCCGGACAGCCCTGTTTTTTCATGGAATGGTGATGACATATGGATGAATGATCTTCCCGTCCCCATCATCCCGCTCATATAGATTGAGGAAGAGTTTGCCGCTCCTCCCTTTCATCTCTGGAAGGATGATGGAAAAGTCCGTCCAGTTAGGCGCTTCTTTATTCACCTTCATGAATGTTTCTTGCAGAAGCACCCTATGTCCGTCCTCCACTGAATAATAAAAACATCCACTGGACACCCGGGCTTGTCCACTGACTGTATAGCGCCCCTTGACCTCCATTACCTTCACGTTTCTGAAGGAAGGATTTTCCTGAGGAGCGGTCTCAACCCCCCGCAAAGGATGATTGGCTGTTATTGTAAGCAGTGTTGCTTCCGCAGTTTCGGGTGCACTGAAAATCAACATGGAACCGGTAAGTAAATACATGATGGCCTTCAAGGTGATACCCCTTTCTATCTAGGTTCACCTATAGTATTTGTTAAATAGGAGAATCTAGTCTTTTCGAAAGAACCCGAATATCCCGGTTGTCTGAACGATATTGGTGAACGCATTAGGATCCACATCCTTGATTGTATGTTCCAGCTCATACAATTCATAGCGTGAAATCACGATGATCAGCATTTCCTTGTCTTCACCGGAGAATGCCCCTTTAGCCGGTAAGGTCGTAATACCCCTCACCAGCTTTGAATGGATGGCTTCACGTAATTCATTCGATTTCTTGGTGACGATCATCGCTGTCAGCTTCTCGTGCCGTGTATGAATCGCGTCGATGACACGTGTGGAAGCGTATAACGTGACTAACGTATACAAGGCTTTTTCCCAGCCGTAAAGAAATCCTGCAGACGTGATGATCACCGCATTCATCAGGAAGAAATAAGATCCTACAGGCTTATCCTTCATTCTGGACAGGATCATGGCGATGATGTCCATCCCGCCGGTGGAGGCCCCCCATTTCAAGGTGATTCCGACGCCGACAGCTGCGATGACCCCACCGAATACCGCATTGAGCAGGATATCGGGTGATAATTTAATAACAGGAATCACTTCCAGGAAAAAGGAAGTCAGGAATACCGAAATAAAGCTATACACAGTAAAGGAACGGCCAACCTTCAGCCACCCCAGTATAGTTACCGGAATATTAAGGATGAATAATAAAATACCCGTTGAAATATTGAATGGTGCAAACTCCTTCAGTACGCTTGACAGCAGCTGGGCAAGTCCCGTAAAGCCGCTCGCATACACATTTGCCGGAATAAGAAAGAAATTCATGGCGATGGCCCCTAACAGCGAGCCGATAAGGACTACGATGAATTTCTTCGCTTCTAACTGAACATGATCTTTCGACATACACATTCCTCCTCGTATCTTGTTGTTATTTTCTATGTTCCACATCTCATCTTAACTAAACTACCTTTACTATTCACGCTTTTAAGATAAATTCTTGTTCTATCGATTGTTATTTTCACTGAAAATAGCTAGACTAAAGCTATAAGATAAGTCAAAGGATGATGAGAATGACAGTAAAATTATTTGCAGATAGTGCAAGCGACCTTCCTGCTGCCTATTTCACAGAACACAACATAGAGCTTTTGCCACTTAAAGTACATATAGATGGTCACGACTACGAGGACCTGATCACCATTGAACCGAAAACCGTATTCAATAAAATCAGGGACGGACATATGCCGAAGACGTCTCAAGTCTCACCGGACCTATTCCTGAAAAAATTCACAGAGCTCGCAGAATCGAATCAATCCGGCATATACGTTGCCTTCTCTTCCCAGTTATCAGGGACGTATCAAACGGCCGTCATGATCCGTGATCAGGTAAAAGAGGAGCATCCTGACCTTGACCTGACGATCATCGACTCGAAATGTGCTTCACTTGGTTACGGGTTAGTCGTCATGAAAGCGGCAGAACTCCTGAAGGACGGAGCAACAAAGGAAGAAATCATCGAAGCGTCCCGGTTTCATGCAGAGCACATGGAACATCTCTTCACCGTGGAAGACCTGGAATACCTCGCCAAAGGCGGCAGGGTCTCCAAAGCATCAGCCTTTCTTGGCGGGCTCCTGAATATCAAGCCCCTTCTGCATGTCGAAGATGGAAAGCTTGTTCCAATCGAGAAATTGCGCGGGAAAAAGAAGCTTCTTAAACGCATTTTGGATCTAATGGAAGAGCGCGGTGAAGTCCTGTCCGACCAGGTCATCGCCATCAGTCATGGTGACGATGAAGAACTTGCTCTTGAAATGAAAAAGCTCATCGAGGAAAAATTCTCACCAAAAGATGTATACATCAGTATTATTGGATGCGCCATAGGATCTCATACAGGCACAGGCACTCTAGCCATATTTTTCTTAAACCAGCGCTCATAAACTCCCCTCCTCTTCCCCATACTAAGAGGGATATCCAATATGGAAGGGAGAATCACCATGCCACATACATCTGATAATGAAAAAAAGGCGAAAGACAACAATGCCCTGCGCCAGGAAAAAAATAAGATCAAAGAAGTGAACCGGAAAGCCGGAAAAAATCAATACTCCAAAAAGACGGATCATCTGTAAGGGATGGACCTGATGAATGCACTGGTTCTGTACTTGAACCGGTGCTTTTTTTGTACTAAACATACTAAAAAACCTCCCCATTTCCAACCAAAGAAGTTGTATGTACCATCACAGCTTGTCTATAATGAAAAGAGAAAAGAGTATGGAGGGGTTACATATGGCAAAAGAAAGTTCATTCGACATCGTATCCAAGGTGGATATGTCTGAAGTGAGCAACGCGATTCAAATTGCGTTGAAAGAGGTGCAAACGCGTTACGACTTCAAAGGAAGCAAGAGCGATATCAAGTTAGATGGTGAGGAAATTGTCCTTGTCTCGGATGATGAATTCAAAATGAATCAATTAAAGGACGTCCTCCTAAGCAAGCTTATCAAGCGTAACGTCCCGGTTAAGAATCTGGATTACAGCAAACTTGAAGGTGCATCCGGCGGCACGGTCCGTCAGCGTGCGAAGCTTGTCCAGGGCATCGATAAAGAAAATGCGAAGAAAATCAACACCATCATCAAGAATTCAGGTGTAAAAGTAAAAAGTCAGGTTCAGGATGATCAGGTCCGTGTCACTGGTAAAAGTAAGGATGATCTTCAAAAGATCATCGCGGCCATCCGTGAAGCCGATCTTTCCATTGATGTACAATACGTCAACTTCCGTTAATTCAGTTTTTCAAAGAAGTCTATTGGGTACAATAACTCCATTGGACTTCTTTTATTTAGGAGGAAAAACATGAAGAAAAAAGTCATCATCATAGGAGCTGTCGGCGGTGGAGCCACGACTGCCTCCCAGATCAGGAAGGTCGACAGCGACATCGAGATTGTCCTGCTCGAGAAAACTTCCTACTTATCCTACGGTGCATGCGGCATGCCTTATTATTTAGGAGATGTGATCAAGGATCGGGAAAGCCTATTCGCCGCCACTCCCGAACAATTACATACGAAAAAAAATATCGATGTCAGAATGCATCATGAAGCACTACAAATCGAGCGGGAGAAAAAATCTTTACGGATAAGGGACCATGACCGAAACCGGGATTACGAAGAAGCATATGACTATCTTGTGATTGCAACGGGTGCATCCCCCTTTCTCCCTGACATACCTGGTCTTGATCAAATCCCTCACTTCCATCTCAGGACCGTTGAAGACATGGACAGAATCAAGCAGTTTGTAGAAACCTCGAAGCCTAAAAGCTGCACCATCATCGGGGGAGGCTTCATCGGGGTCGAAATGGCTGAAAATTTCACTCATCTCGGAATGAACGTGAATATCGTCGAACGATCGGATCATGTCATCAGCATTATTGATGAAGAGACCGCTCTTTCGCTACAGGACCATATCACGGGGAAAGGCGTTACATTGTATACAAATGACGGCCTGAAAGAAGTGTTGCCAGAGTGTACCTTAAAGCTCGATAGCGGTGAAACGTTTCAGTCGGACTTCATCCTTCTATCAGTCGGGGTGAAGCCCCGGAATCAACTGGCAAAGCAAGCTGGATTATCGATTGGAGAGTCAGGAGGGATCGTAAGTAACAAGTTCATGCTAACGGACGATGACTCCATTTATGCGGTAGGGGATGTCGTCGAGTCCATCGATCTCATTGATGGCACATCGAAGCAGGTGCCCCTTGCCTGGCCGGCTCACCGCCAAGCCTACATCATCGCAAAGCATCTATCGGGAAACCCCGTCCCATTTAAGGGGATGCTTGGAACCGCGATTGCCAAAGTATTCGATCTTTCCATCGCTTCAACGGGACTGGGAGAGAAAGAGTTAAAGGAAAAGGGATATGCCTATGAAACGGCCGTGCATGAAGGAAAATCCCATGCGGGTTACTATCCCGGGGCTCAAGACGTATATGTACGCGTCCATTTTTGTCCTAAAACCGGTAAGATCTTTGGAGGTAATGTGGTAGGCGGCGAGGGTGTCGACAAACAAATCGATACCCTGGCAACCGCCATTTACGGTGGATTGTCGATTATCGATCTCCAGGAAATCGAAACCTGCTACGCCCCTCCCTTTTCTTCACCAAAAGGATTGTTGAATATGATCGGATATAAAGCTGCAGGGCTCATGAATAAGGAATAAATGAAGGCAGGCTTCTCTTGGGAGGAGCCTGTTTTGGTTTGGGGTTGGGATGCGGTTGTGTTAGTGTAAGGGGATTTGTATGAGGATCCGCGAGTGGAAGTGGAATTATGCCTATAAGGATATGGATAAATTTGTAATTCGGCTGGATTTCAGGGGATTCTGGCCTGATTATTCATGAAAACGGCTGGATTACACTCTAATTCGGCTGGATCTCATCCTTAAACAGACTGAATTCTCCTCTAAACCGACTACTCCAACCATCCCCTACTCATTCGAATCAAGGTATCAACCAATTCACCAAAAAACACGTTAATAATTATTTTTTCCGGGTAAACACTATCCTAAGATAACCTAAACCTTAAAAGGAGTGTTTTCATTGTCTCAACCACAAAATCAGAAACAAACATTTCCGCCGCAGCATCAGGATCATCAGCCTGGTACGGTGGATGAGATGAACCCCCAACCCATTCATACGGATCAAAACTATAAAGGCAGTGGCAAGTTAGACGGGAAGGTTGCTCTCATTACCGGTGGCGACAGCGGGATCGGCCGTTCGGTTGCCTGGTACTTTGCAAGGGAAGGAGCCCATGTGGCGATTTCATACTTGGATGAGCATGAGGATGCCAATAAGACGAAGGAACTCGTAGAAGCGGAAGGAGTCAGATGCATCCTGTTACCAGGTGACGTCGGAAGTTCGACATTTTGCAAAGATATCGTGGGTAAAACGATATCCGAGTTCGGCAAGCTTGATATACTCGTGAATAACGCCGCTGAACAGCATCCACAACAAGGCCTGACGGATATTAGCGACGAACAGCTGGAGCGTACCTTCAAGACGAATGTATTCTCCATGTTCTACTTGACCCGGGCCGCACTGCCTCACCTGAAAAAAGGAGCTTCGATCATTAATACGGCTTCGATTACAGCGTATAAAGGCAATAAGGATCTCATCGACTACTCCTCTACCAAGGGGGCCATTGTCAGCTTCACCCGTTCACTGGCAGAAAATATTGCTTCTGATGGCATCAGAGTGAACGGAGTCGCTCCGGGACCGATCTGGACACCTCTGATCCCGTCAACCTTCAGTTCACAAAAAGTGGCTGAATTCGGTGGGAACACACCTCTTGGACGGGCAGGGCAACCATTTGAATTGGGGCCTGCCTATGTGTATCTCGCAAGCGACGATTCGAGCTATGTGTCAGGACAGATGATCCATATTAATGGCGGTACAGTCATCAACGGATAAAACAAAAAAGCGACTGAAGCTTATGATTCCCCTTAGCAGGGGCGTATCGTATGCATCAGTCGCTTTTCATTATGATTTTACTTTTCGTTCACTACAGGAGCATCTTTTCACCAGCTGATGTGGCACAATGATCCTCTTGATCGGCTCTTTCGGGTTTTCAATCTTTTGGATCAGGCTTTTCGCTGCCTCATTCCCGAGATTAAATATGTTGATGTCCACTGACGTAAGTGGTGGCCTGGACATTTCAGCAAGCAGTACGTTATTGAAGCTGACAATGGATATGTCTTCCGGTACACGGATGTCCATTTCATCCAGTGTGTTCAAAACACCAAGCGCCATAAGGTCATCGGCTACAACCAGTGCAGTCGGGGGATCTTCCAGCTGCATGAGCTCATTGATGGCTTCACGGCCTCCTTCACGAAGAAATTCTTCATGAATGATGTATTCGTCCTTCATATCGATTCCCGCATTGCGAAGGGATTTTTCGTAACCCAATAAACGCTCGACCGTCACCACAAGATTCAGGTCCCCACCGATAAAGCCGATGCATTCATGACCGAGCTCCAGAAGATAATCGGTTACTTCCTTCGTCGCCCGGTAGTTGTCATTATCCACATGTGTGATTTCTTCACAATATTTATACGGCTTCCCGACAACGACAAATGGGAAATTGCGATCCTTCAAGTAGTTCATCACTTTATCTTCTACCTTTGAGTAAAGCAGGATGATCCCGTCCACCCGTCCACCTTGGACCATTTGGACGACACCTTCATATATTTCATCTTCGGATTGACCCGTAGACATTTGGAGGGCATACTGTTTTTCCTGTGCCCCTTCACTTAACCCTCTTAATACTGTAGGAAAGAATGGATTTTGTGAAAAAGTACTGGCCGAACCTGGTAAAACAAGCCCCAACACCTGAGTGGACTGGTTTGCCAGACTCCTTGCAATGAAATTAGGGTGATACCCCAGCTCCTCCATGGCTTCCCGTACTTTTTGTTTTGTTTTTTCGCTTATTCTTGGATTATTTGCTATCACACGCGAAACTGTAGACGGCGCTACGTTTGCAAGCTTTGCAACATCCTTTATGGTGACCGCCATTCATTCCACCCCCTCTTTTTCAAAAAGCGAACCTCTTAGGCGGGCTCTCTTCCTTTAGATTAAAACGCTTCCAATTCTTTTAAAAAAATAGCTGCAGGGCGCGGCTTAACGGCCCTGCTATTTTTGTTTTTTCTTACTTTTTCCCCTTTTCCATACAAGATAAAGGAAGAGAAGGAATAGGAAATACATCGTTCCCAAGGCGAATAGGTAAGGATAATTCAGGCCGCTCTTGTTTTTAAGCATATAAACCTCTGCTTCTTCACGATCCACGACGAGTCGATAATTTCCATCCTTATCACTGCGGACGAGATCATCACTGATTAAGCCTTTTAATTCATGATTTTCCGCTAAATCTTCACTTGTTAATTGAACATTTTGGGTTTCGCTCGTATTGTTGATTGCAATGACGATGGTTTGATCCTTAGACGTTCGTTTAAAGATCCCCATGCCATCTTTGTTATAGATGGGTTCGATATCCCCTCTGGTCAGTGCGGGATATTCCTTTCGAAGTTCACCTAATCGACTGATATAATCAATCAGTTCTTCATCCGCCCTGAAGTTCATAAAGCGGCGGTTGTCCGGGTCATTGCCCCCGTCCATCGCTATTTCCGAGCCGTAATACACGATTGGGATCCCGGGTGTCGTGTACATATACGTCAGGGCAAGCTTCCACCTTGTTCCTGGGAAAAGTTTCTCCTGAACAATCATTCTCGTAAATCGTTCCATATCGTGATTATCAATGAAAGATCCCATCAAATATGGGTTATCATAATAGGTTTCATTATATTTCCAAAAGTTAAACAATCGTTCCATGGAGGTATCCGGCTTTTGGAAGACGGTGCGCATTTCTTCTGCCTGAGGGACATTGACGAAACCATCGATCCCTACATCATTGTACGCAGCAATCTTTTGGGGATCACGGTCGAACACTTCTCCCAACAGGTAAAAGTCATCCTTGACCGACTTCACCTCTTCACTGAACTCGTCCCAGAACTCTTGAGGGACATGACGCACTGTGTCAAGGCGATACCCATCGATGTCGGTTTCTTTGATCCACCATTTGGCAGCATCGAAGAGGTAGTTTTTCACTTCGGGATTTTCTGTATTTAAATCAGGAAGGTCATATAACCAAGCATTCTGAAGACTTTCTTCATTATTAAAGTTCATCGGCTGCTTGTCATGGAACCAATCCTCTTTATCCGGGTCATTCACCCAAGGATGCTCAGGTCCGACATGGTTCACCACAAAATCCAGCATGATTTTCATATCACGCTTGTGGGCTTCGTCCACCAGCTTCTTGAATGTTTTCATCGAGCCGAAATGTTCTTCGGTCTTATAAAAATCTGTGATCCAGTAACCATGATAGCCCATGGGTTGATTATCAAAGATCGGAGTCAGCCAAATGGCGGTGAATCCCATATCCTTAATATAATCCAGCTTATCGATGATGCCTTGGAAATCCCCGCCCTGATAGGCCTTCGGGTCCTCTGTGTTTACATTTTTATCATTGCTCATATCCCCATTATTAAAGCGATCGACCATTAAAAAGTAAATGGTTTCATCCTGCCATTTTCGTTCTTCTTTTTCAACTGCTCCTACCGGAAGGGCGTAAAAAAGAAGAAACGGGACTAAAATGAGAGATAATACTCTTCTTTTCATCTCCGCTCCTCCTAAAATTGTTAGTAACGCCTATAAGATTATCCTTTTGTACCCCCTGCCGTCAATCCTGAAACGAAGTATTTCTGGAAGAACAGGAATAATAGAGCAATTGGTACTGCGATCAATACAGATCCGGCAGCAAATGTCGTAAATTCGGCTCCGAATTGTTTTGCCACCATATCATAAAGGGCAACCGGTAATGTGTACATTTTTTCTGAACGCAACAGGATGCTTGCAATAATAAAGTCCGCGAAAGGTGCAATGAATGAAAACAGTGCTACAACCGCAATGATCGGTTTTGCAAGAGGCATGACGATCTGGAAGAAAATCCGCAGATGTCCTGCTCCGTCCATTTTCGCTGATTCATCAAGCTCTTTCGGGATCGTATCCAGATATCCTTTCATCAACCATGTATTCATAGGGATTTGACCACCTACGTATACAAGGATCAATCCGATATGGGTATCCAATAGTCCTGTTAGAAGTGCTAAAACGAAAATGGCGATCAATGCGGCAAAGTTCGGAATCATTTGCAGGATCAGGAATGTCATCAATCCATTTTTACGACCGGCAAAGCGGTAACGTGAAAATGAATAAGCCGTCAGACTGACCAGTAAAACCGTAAGGACCATCGTAGATAAGCTGACCTTCAATGAATTCCAATACCAAAGCATATAATTACTTTGCTCAAGATCGAATAGTTCCTTGTAATGGGCCAAGGTTGCATTCTTCGGGATGATGGATGAACCGGATAAACTTTGACCCGGGTTGAATGAAGATCCGATGATCCATGCAACCGGATAAAGGATGATGGCAAACATGATTCCGATGGCTGCGTATGAAAGTGTTAAACGTATGAGTTTCTGTCTCTTCATATTCATATTACATCATATCCTCTTCTTGGAATGATTTCGTTCTCTTGAACTGCCAGATCGCTACTGTGATCACGATGATGGACAATAACAATGTGATGGCAGCAGCTTTCGAATACTGTGCGGAGGTCATCGTCAGACTATAAATCCATGAGATCAGGATGTCCGTTCCGCCGGCATTTTGTCCTGTCAGGGCAGGTCCACCACCATTGAACAGGTAAATCACGTTGAAGTTATTAAAGTTAAACGTATATTGCGTAATGATGATCGGTGCCGTTGCAAACAGGACAAGCGGCAGGGTGATGTTCTTGAACTTCTGGAAAGCTGATGCCCCGTCTACAGTGGCTGCTTCATACAGTTCATCAGGAATGGATTGAAGCACCCCCGTTGTCATGGCAAAGATGAACGGGAAGCCAAGCCAGGCCTGTATTCCAATCAGGGCAAGCCGTGTGTACATCGGTTCAGTCATCCAAGGTAATCCTTCAATACCGAAGAAACCTAAGATGTCCCTGTTGATCGTTCCGAATGATTCATTGAACATACCGGCGAAAACGAGTATGGAAACGAAAGCCGGAATGGCCCAAGGCAGGATGAACACAGTACGAATGATGGCTTTTCCTTTTAAATCCTTTTGATTGACCAGTATCGCCAGGAAGACACCAAGCGCCACTTGAAGCGTTGTCGCACCAAATGTCCAAACGAGTGTCCAGGCGAGTACCGTGATGAATGTTTCTCTCCATATATCAATCTTGAAGATATCAACAAAGTTTTGAATCCCTACCCAGTCGACCAATTTAGCCGGTGGAGAGTGATATAAATCATAGTTTGTAAACGCCAGTAAAACCACAAAGATGATCGGGAAGATGACCACGAAGACGAGTAGTAAAAACCCTGGAGACATAATGAGATACGGGAACCCATTGTCGATCAGATTTCTGTACTGCTCGCGGATCGTGCTGAGCTTCTCTCCCCTGTCCCTCTTTTCTCCGTTTTTATAGGCGTCCCGCAGATTAAACAGATAAAAGCCGATTCCGAAAATAGATACGATGATGGCAAGGATACCGTATACCATTAAGAAAATGGAATGATCTCCGTATGAGACGTCCGTCCCAAGTGTTGTGATCCCCCATAATCCGTAGCCGATCAAATCTCTGAAGACAAGGATAAAAGCGGCTGTCATGATCAGGAAGAATCCGCCTTTTAGAAACTGTCTATGATACATCTGACCTAATCCAGGGATTAGGGAAAGGGCCAGTGCTGTTTTTCTATGTTTTGATTGATAGGATTGTTGCTCCATCCTATATTCCCCTTTCTACGTTCACGATTTTAATAAGCTTCAAGAGCTTTTTAAGAAAAGAAATCTTTATTTCCTTAAAAAGCCCTTGAATGGGTCTTTAAAAGGATAGCAGTACCTCTCAAGATGAGAAGGTACCGCTATGGTTAGGATTAGTTAGAATGATTCGCATCAATGTTTTGTTCGATTTGCTTAACCGCTGCATCAAGAGCCGCTTTCGGTTCTTGCTTACCGGTTACAACCGTTTGAAGTGAATCAGCCATTGGTCCCCAAACTTCTCCCATCTCAGGGATGTTCGGCATTGGAACCGCAAATTGAGATTGCTCGGCAACCGCTTTTGCACCAGGGTTGTCAGCGATCGCAGGATCGTCGATCAGACCTTGGTTAGTTGGAACTTCTTGTGTTTGTTCAAAGCGTAATTTCGCATACTCGTCTTGAGTGATGAATTCGATGAATTTTTGAGCCCACTCTTTATTTTTAGAGTAGCCTGACACGTGCCAGCCTTTCACACCCATGAATGTCTTCATCGGCTCTCCATTTGGAAGCTTAGGCATAGCAGCAATACCGATGTCGATACCGGCATCTTTATATCCTTGGAAAGACCAAGGTCCGTTCATGACAGAAGCAACTTTTCCTTCACCGAATAGCCCGTCAAGTGCAGATCCTCCGTTTTCCCCGATGATTCCTTTAGGGAATAAACCTTCTGTGTACCAGTTTTGAATATATTCTGTACCTTTTACAGCACCTTCATTGTTTAAGCCAAGGTCTGTAGGTACTAAAGATCCATTTTCTTCACCAAATACATATCCGCCGAATCCACCGATCGGTGCATGTGCGAAATAGAAGTTATCCCATAGTGCCAAGAAACCGTAGTTTCCGTCTTTCGTGAAATCTTTAGCGAATGTGTATACTTCATCCATTGTTTTTGGTGCTTCTTCCATCAGCGCTTTGTTGTAGATGAATACAGGCGTTTCTGAAGATTTTGGAAGACCATATAGTTTCCCATCATATGTCTCAGCCGACATTGAAGACTCAGTGAATCGATCCTTCACTTCCGACTCGACTTCTAAAGGAGCGATATGCCCTGCAAGAGCAAGCTCACCGATTTGGTCATGTGGTAATGTCAATACGTCAGGACCGGTTCCAGCAGGTCCGTCCAAACGTAATTGTTCTTTCATCTTAGTAGCCATTTCGACTTCTTTCACTTCTACTTTGATGCCAGTTTCTTCTTCGAACTTGGCACCTACTTCATCCAGCCATCCAGTTTTCTCTTGATCTTCCCAGACAACTAGTTTTTCAGGTTTGTTTGCATCGTCCGCTTTTTTCTCTCCGCTGTCGCTTCCCGATCCTTCTTCACGGTTTGGACCACAAGCAGCGAGCGCCCCTAACACAAGCATGATTACCATCAATAATGATAACGCTTTCTTCATATTGACCCCTCCTAAGTATGGTAAAAACTATTGTTTCTTGTTTTAGATTGAACAAACGTTTGCATAAACTGAGACTTAGACTAGAAGATATCGCTTACATATTTTTGTGAAAACGATTGCACAACCTAACTCTTATTATACAAACTATAATTCTTTTGACAATACTTTTTTGAAAATTTTTTATCGTTAGGCGAAAAAAAGAAAACGCTTCACCCTTCTATCCTCGTTTTATTGACATAGTCGCTTGTTTGGAATACTCTTTAATTGAAATCATAACGAGGAGGAACCACAATGCTGCTGGAAGCTGTTTATCATAGACCGAAAGATAATTATGCATACGCTTGCACAACGAATGAATTACACATACGTTTACGCACGAAGAAGAATGATGTAGACCAAGTCACTCTCCTGCATGGAGACCCTTATCAATGGGAAGACGGAAATTGGATGTACGATCGCAAGGAAATGGTGTTAACCGGAACCGACCATCTGTTTGATTATTGGTTCGCGCCCATCTCCCCTCCTTTCAGGCGTCTTCGGTATGGGTTTCTTCTCCAAGATGAATCGGAAGAAATATTCTATGGGGAAAAAGGGTTCAATGAATCCCCTTCTGCTGATATAGGAGATTATTTCTGTTTCCCGTTTTTAAACTCCATCGATGTCTTCGCCCCCCCTTCATGGGTGAAGGATACAGTTTGGTACCAAATCTTCCCGGAACGTTTCGCAAACGGGAATACTGAAAATGATCCTGAAGGGACTCTCCCATGGAATAGTGCAGATCCGACCCCTACCAACTTCTTCGGGGGAGACCTGGACGGTGTGATTCAAAACATTTCTTATCTGAAAGAACTGGGGATTTCAGGAATCTATTTCACACCTATCTTTAAAGCCCATTCCAATCACAAATATGACACCATCGATTATTTCGAGATCGATCCACAGTTTGGCACGAAAGAGACATTAAAGGAATTGATCAAGGTCTGTCATGAGAATGGAATCAAGGTGATGTTGGATGCGGTGTTCAATCATAGTGGATTCTACTTCGACCAGTTCCAGGATGTGCTTGAAAAAGGGGAAAAATCACCTTATCATAACTGGTTCCATGTGCATGAGTTCCCTCTCGATATCGAAAGCAAGCCGCCTAATTACGATACCTTTGCCTTCGAGCCCTCCATGCCGAAGCTGAATACAGAAAATGAAGAGGTAAGGAATTATCTCCTAGAGGTTGGGCGCTATTGGGTAAAAGAATTTGATATCGACGGATGGCGCCTGGATGTTGCCAACGAGGTCGACCATCATTTCTGGCGTGAATTCAGGAAAGAGGTGAAGCGCATTAAACCTGACCTGTATATCCTCGGAGAAATCTGGCATGATTCCATGCCGTGGCTAAGAGGAGACCAGTTCGATGCGGTCATGAACTACCCATTCACCACCAACCTTTTGAATCTGTTCGCCAATCAAACCATCACGGCGTCCCAATTCGTTGAAAATATGACGTCTGTCGTCCATATGTATCCGAAAAATGTCAATGAAGTGAATTTCAATCTTGTAGGAAGCCACGATACACCCCGAGTGTTGACTGAATGCGGTGAAGATATCCGTCGCGCTAAACAAATTTACACCTTCATGCTCACGTTCACAGGCACACCTTGCATTTATTACGGAGATGAAATCGGCCTGACAGGAGAACAGGATCCCGGATGCAGGAAGTGCTTCCCATGGGAGGAAGAGGAGCACAACGAAGATCTTTTCGAGCATATCAGGAAGCATATCTCACTCAGAAAGCAGTACCCATTATTAAGGAATGAGGGGAATCTCTCCTTCTTACCAGGCGACCTGCATGAACATTGTCTCTCCTTTACTAAGTCTGACGGAGAGGAAACGATCATCGTGCTATTAAACTGCAGCGAAGAATCGACCACCTACTCACTGCCGTTTGAATTAAAAGGGAAGAAAATCACGAATCTGTGGAGTGGCGAGGAATTTGCCGCCGAAGCAGACTCCATCGAGGTGGCGCTGGAAGGTTATGATTTTGCCATTCTACAATTTTAATGAAGTACATTTAAAAAATACGGGACTATACCTTAAGTGGTTAGTCCCCTTATCTGTTTAAGAAGACTGGCCGAGCGTTGGCCTGATAAAGGAGAAACCCTATGAGTAAGCACCAAAAGAATATGACCCTCTTCGCCTTGACTTGGCCGATTTTTATTGAAATCTTTCTTCATATGCTGATGGGCAATGCCGATACGCTGATGCTCAGTCAATACTCGGATGACTCGGTTGCAGCGGTCGGGGTATCCAACCAGATCCTTTCTCTCATCATCGTTATGTTCGGGTTTGTGGCGACGGGAACAGCCATCCTCGTAGCTCAGCATTTAGGGGCAGATGAGAATCGGTTGGCCGAGGAAGTCTCCATCGTTTCCATTGCGGTCAATCTTCTATTCGGTCTCTTCCTGAGTATCGCCCTTGTGTTTTTCAGCAAACCGATCCTATTATCGATGGATCTTCCTCCTTCCCTTATGAATGAAGCTTCTTCTTATTTAAAAATCGTAGGGGGCTTCGCTTTCATACAGGCACTGATCATGACGGCAGGAGCGATCATGAGAAGCTACGGGTATACGAAGGATGCCATGTATATCACCATCGGGATGAATATCATCAATGTAATCGGAAACTACTTATTTATTTTCGGACCCTTCGGCATCCCTGTACTAGGTGTGGAAGGGGTGGCCATATCCACCATCGCCTCAAGGCTGATCGGATTCATCGTAAGCATGATCGTGATATGGAAACGAATTCCTGATGCTCTTCCAATCAGGAGATTATTCCGGCTGCCCGTTTCCCACGTGAAAAATTTGTTGCGCATCGGGATCCCCTCGGCAGGAGAGCATCTATCCTACAACGGTTCCCAAATGGTCATAACCTACTTCATTGCAAGTATCGGCACGAACGCACTGACGACAAAGGTGTATGCACAGAATCTGATGATGTTCATTTTCTTGTTCAGCGTCGCCATCAGCCAGGGAACGCAGATCCTCATCGGCCACATGATTGGAGCAAGAGAATTTGACAGTGCTTATGAACGGTGCTTGAAAAGCTTAAAGATCGCCATTATCATCTCTCTCATCATGGCAGGGATCTTCTCCGTTGCAGCAGAACCGCTTCTCCGCATCTTTACAAGCAACGAGGAAATCATCTCCCTGGGCAAGACGCTGATCTACCTTACCATCATTCTTGAGCCGGGAAGAAGCTTCAACCTTGTTGTCATCAATTCGCTCAGAGCCGCGGGAGATGTACGCTTCCCTGTGTATATGGGGATCTTATCCATGTGGGGAGTGAGCGTCACCCTCTCCTATATACTCGGCATCTGGTTTGGGCTTGGGCTCGTCGGAATCTGGATATCATTCATAGCCGACGAATGGCTGCGAGGCATCATCATGCTCAAACGCTGGCGCTCCAAAGCCTGGATCCACAAACGATTCACCCAACGTGACGAAAGCGCCATATAGAGGGACGGCCCTCCCGCAAACAAGCAGTCAGCTCAAACGATGAGCTGGCTCTTTTTTTATGTTGTGAGAAAGCCCATTTTTAATTAATGTTAACTTTTTTTACATAAAAACGCTTTCAATGCAAATTAACACTTGAACTTTTATTATTTTCTGAATATGATAAATAATATAACTAATTCATGTTACATTTTCTAACATCAAAGAAGCGTTTTATCGAAAGACTGAAAAATAAAAGGAGGAAACATCCATGAAAAAAGTAGAAGCGATCATCCGGGCAGAAGCATTTTTATCTTTACGGGAAGCATTGTGCCTGCGCGGCTTCAGCGGCCTGACTGTATCCGAAGCAGCAGGCTGCGGGAAACAAAAAGGAAAACAAGGAATCTTCAGGGGGAACAAATTCGAACTTCAATTGGTCCCGCGCATCAAAGTGGAAATGATTGTGGACGATGGGCAGGTGGAAGATATCATCGACCTCATCGTTGAGCATTGCAGTACTGAGACCGTGGGAGACGGAAAGATCTTCATCTATCCTGTTGAGGATGTCATTCGAATTCGGACAGGTGAAAGAGGAAAAAAAGCAGTACTATAGTTGAACAGTCCATAGATTCATTCCAACCGTCACGGCCATACCAATTTTGGAGGGATATCATTGATTAAAAAAATTTCTGCTTTATTACTTCTGTCATTGTTCGTGAGCACTCACGCATTCGCAGCCGCTCCTACGGCGGAATCTGTTCAAGCTTCCGTTGACTCCCTTTGGGTCATGATCGCAGCTGTACTTGTATTCTTCATGCATGCAGGATTCGCCATGGTCGAAACAGGATTCACCCGAGCGAAAAACTCACTCAATATCTTAATGAAAAACTTCTTGACCGTCGCGATTGCATCCGTTCTGTATTTCATCGTTGGTTTCGGCTTCATGTTCGGTGGAACAACAGGTGGAATCATCGGCACGGATAGCTTTTTCCTTACAGGACGGGAAGATATCGGCTTCTTTTTATTCCAATCCGTATTTGCCGCAACTTGCGCAACGATCATTTCCGGTGCCGTGGCAGAACGAATGAAGCTTAAAAGCTATATCCTGCTGACCGTTGCCATGACGGGAATCATCTATCCGATCGTCGGTCATTGGGTCTGGGGAGGAGGATGGCTTTCAGAACTCGGATTTGTTGATTTCGCCGGTTCTACTGTTGTCCATCTGACTGGTGCTGTCGGTGCCTTCATCACAGTCCTATTCCTCGGGGCACGCGTAGGTAAATACAGTAAAGGAAAAGTGAATGTCATTCCTGGTCATAATATACCGATCGGGGCACTTGGCGTATTCATTCTATGGTTCGGCTGGTTCGGATTTAACGGAGGCAGCAGCCTGGCAGCCGATCCGACCCTCGTCCCTCAGGTCATCACGACGACGTTGTTCTCAGCATCTGCCGCCATTCTTTCTTCCGCGTTTTACACGTTGATCCGCTTCAAACGTATTGATCCATCCCTTACACTGAACGGTGCTCTTGGAGGTCTTGTCGGGATCACGGCAGGCTGTGCCAATGTATCACTGGCCGGCTCTCTCATCATCGGCCTGATCGCCGGAATCATCCTTGTCGAGGCCGTTACGTTCATCGATTCGAAATTGAAAGTCGATGATCCAGTCGGCGCCATCGCCGTTCATGGAATTTGCGGTGTGTGGGGAACGGTTGCTGTAGGATTATTCGATGTTCAAAACGGGTTACTATATGGCGGCGGGGCAGCCTTGCTTGCCATTCAGGCCCTAGGGGTGTTGGCGGTCATTGCCTGGACGTCCGTCACCGTTGGAGGTTTCCTTTACATCGTCACACGAGTATCAAGCATTCGTGTTTCCCGTGAAGAAGAGCTTTCAGGACTTGATTTTACAGAGCACGGGTCCAATGCTTATGAATTAAAGGATACGGTGCTTGAGTCAAACGTCTCTTCCGCTTCCCCATTCGGAGCTGATCTGGTCGAACGTTTGAACTCGATCGGTACCGGGAAAGTGAGCGACATGAATCAGCGAAACACCATCTGATCCCAGTAAGAGCTGCATGATGCGGCTCTTTTTTTGCAATCTGAATCCCAAAACATAAATAAGCTCATATGGATGGCTTCCCTTACAGCCTCCATACGAGCTTATTTAGGATATGGTCGAAATGATTTTCTCTTTTGCATCTTTTGATACAAAGTGCTTCTTGGAAAAAACATTGTAGTGGTTATTTCTCACTTCACCCAGAATCGCACGGTATAGTAAGGCAGCGCCCTTTACAGGCGTTCTCGAATATACTGGATAGAGGTTCATCGTACGGAAGGCTTTTTCGTAGTATTCTTCGGCAAGCTCCGCCATTTCTTCCCATATGGATTGAAAGGCCTCGTTGACTCGATGGTCCATTAAATCGGTTACGGTATATTCATATTTCACCAATAGATCCTGAGGGATATATAATCTTCCTCTCTCAAGATCCTCTCCGATATCTCTCAATATATTGGTAAGCTGCATAGCATACCCAAGATAGATGCCGTCTTCCCTTAATTGCTGCTCTTTACCGGGGGCAAGAATGGGCAGGAGCATTAAACCTACAGTACTTGCTACGTGATAGGAGTAGTCAAGGACATCTGCCATTTTCACGTAGTTCATTTCCCTAAGGTCCATCCTTTGGCCCTTTATCATGTCCCTGAAGGCCTGAACATCCATGTTGAACCGGTTAAACACATCATCCAATGCCACCCATATCGGCTCATCCTGACGATAATAACCGTTTAGAAACGATTCGAACTCCATCTCGAATTGGCGTAATTCCTCAGAAGGGCTCGTGCCCTCGTCAACGATATCATCTACCCTCCGGCAAAATGCATAAACAGCCCAGACAGCCTTCTTCTGGTCTTTCGGTAAAAGCGAAAATGCTCTGTAAAACGTTTTGGAATGAAGTTTAATGATATTTTCACAATGATCGTATGCTTCCAAGATCCTGTTCATGTAAGGACACATCCTTCCTTTCTGATTCTGTTTTGAACTGTTCTTTAAAGGCTTCGGCCACGAGCTTCGCACCCTGCATGACAATCGGTACCCCTCCACCTGGATGGATCGAAGCCCCGACGGCAAAGATGTTCTTCTCGGAAAACGGTTGTACCTGGGGTCTGAACGGACCGGACTGTCCTAAACTTGGCGCAATACCGAAACTGCCACCTGAATATAGCCCTTCTTGCATTGCCTCTTCAGGCGTCCGGACCTTCATCCATGTGATCCGTTTTCTCAGCTCTTCGAATCCCCTTTCTTCCATTCTATCCAATACGAGATTAGAAAGAAATTCTGAAGCTTCCTTCCAGTCCAATTTATCCGAAACAGGAACCGGAATGAGGACATAAAGGACACTCTTACCCTCTGGTGCAAGGGAAGAATCGACCTTGGTAGGATTAAACACATAAAATGAAGGTTCCTTAGGAATTCTCTCATTCTTGAAAATATCCTCCATATTCGCAGAGAAATCTTCATTTAAATAAAATTGATGCATTTCCTTGTCTTCAAATTCCCCATCGACTCCCATATATAAAAGCACGCACCCTGAGGAAGGCTTATATGGTTTAGGTGCTTTCTTCTTTACTAATTTTGATGCTGCGGGAAAATCCCCGTTGATGATGACTGAATCGATTGGTTCCCTGCGGTCACCGACGACGATATGAGTCGCTTTCCCACCTGCCGTTTCGATTTCAGAGACAGGAGAGGAGGTATTGATGGTGACGCCATTCCGGTCGCACGCCTTCTTGACATGGTCCAGTAAACCCGCATATCCGCCTTTGATATAGTAAATACCATGTTTGTGCTCACTGAAGGATACCAGGCTGTAAATGGCCGGGGTCGTGTAAGGATTCCCTCCGATGTAAAGTGTTTGAAGACCATACGCCGTCTGGAGTTTCCCGTGATGGAAATAATGCTTTAAGTTCCCCATTACATTTCGATAGGCCTTTAACTTCAGCAGGGATCCCATCGTTTGACGGTTAAGATAATCCCGCGGCTTCAGAAAGGAGGATTCAAGGAATTGCGGTTTCCCGATGGTAAAGCGTTCATCCATATCATTCATGAATTGAAGAAACCCTTCTTCATCCCCGGGGAACTTTTCTTTGATTTCCTCATATTGCCTGTCGATATCAGCATACTTCGTATATGTCTGCCCATCTGCAAAATGGACGTCATAGAGGGGATCACAACGGACAAATTCTATTTCGTCCGTGTCGATGCCTGCCTCCGAGAGGATTGATAGGAGCATATCCGGCAGGAGGACAATGGTCGGCCCCTTATCAATTTTGTAATCCCCTTCCTGAACGAATGCAAGACGCCCGCCGATCGTCGCCTCTTTCTCATAGATCGTGACGTCGTGACCCTCCTTCGCCAGTAACAATCCCGATATCAATCCACCGATTCCAGACCCTACGATTGCTGTTTTCATAAAGCTTCCTCCATCGTCCGTTCGTTGGTGAATGAGTAAGACGGATCTTCGTTCATCAGCATATTGGTCGTGATCCTCGCCGATTCCAATATCGTAGGCAGCCCGCTTCCCGGATGCGTGCCCCCTCCGACTAACCAGCAATGTTCCAACTCTTCAAATTTATTATGGGGACGGAGGGCCATCATCTGTGTCAATTGGTGACCAAGATTGAAGGTCGCCCCTTCATAGATATTAAAGTCGGTCTCCCAATGATGGGGAGAGATGATTTTTTCGACCATGATGTGATCACGGATGTTTTCCAAGCCCGTCTTTTGCTCAACAGCATCCAGTACGAGGTCCCGGAAGGTTTGTTCATTTTCTGTCCAATCTATTCCACTCACATTATTCGGGACCGGGGCAAGGATATATAAGGTGGAATGCCCGGGGGGCGCAAGTGTCGGATCTGTCACTGATGCATTTTGTATATAGATAGAGGGATCTTCCGAAAGAGTATATGTTTTCGTTATTTCCTCGACGTTTCTCTTATAATCTTCTGCGAACACGATACTGTGGTGCGGAAGATCATATTGCTTATCAATTCCCAGATAGATCATAAATGTGGAACAGGAATATTTTTTCTTTTTCAATTTTGCTTTACTGTATTTTTTTAAGACTCCTTCGTCCACCAGGTTGCTCATGACATGAGCAAAATCCCCGTTGATGATGACTTCGTCTGCTGCGATCTTCTCCCCGGCTTCCGTCATGATTCCCTTCACGACGTGACCATCTTCGATCCACAATTTCCCGACACCCTGACCGAGATGGATCGACCCGCCATGTTCCTTCACGACTTTCGCCATGGCTTTCGATAGTTGATTCAAGCCTCCGATCGGGTGAAAGACCCCGTATTCATGCTCCATGAATGACAGGATGGAGAATGCACCCGGGCACTCCCAAGGGGACATTCCTAAGTATTTAGACTGGAAGGTGAACGCCAAACGCAGCTCATGCTCTGTAAAATAATCACTCAACACACTGTATAAGGATTTACCCAGGGATAATTGAGGAAGCGCCCTCAAAACCTTCCAGCTGATATATTGATAATATCGGTCCATCGGGCTTTGCAAAATCGGCTTTAACCTCTCCATTTTTTTACGTGTATCATTCATGAAACGCGTATACCCTTCTGCATTCCCCGGGTAGTGCCGTTCGATTTCCTGAGACAACGCTTCAGGATCCTTAAACATCCGCACTTTTTTATCTTTAAAAATGAGTTCGTACATCATGGAAAGTTCCTGTAAATCTACATAGTCATGAAGATTTCTCCCTGATGCCTCAAATAATTCTTCGGCTATTTCCGGCATACTCAAGAATGTCGGCCCGATATCGAATGTATAACCATCCATCGTGACAGAACCATTTCGTCCGCCAACAAATGATTGCTTCTCATATACCTCTACTTTGTACCCTTTACTGGCAAGAAGCATTGCCGCGGCCAAGCCTCCGGGACCTGCGCCGATGACGATTATTTTTTTGGCCATCGTTATAGCCTCCAATGCATTTTTATTTGTACATTTATTATACAATACTTATACAACTCTTTTCCACTAGAAAGAAATAGATAAACTCTATTTTTCCAAATAAATATGTTTTTTATAATGGATGAGCTTGTCCTATATATAATAAACTCTTAAAAACCGCATACGGCAACTGCACCATGTTGCTATTCAGCCACAGCGACTTCTCCTGTACTACATAGGGAAAAGGCATAGGTAAGAGTTCTTCCCTCTTTACTATGCCTCTTTTATCTAATCATTATTACTTAAATCTATGTTTGTACCGGTCTCTTAATTCTTATTGCTTTATTCCACGATCTCAATATTATAATCCTTGAACCATACATGGATCTGGGCGAGATGGGCAAGAAGCTGAGGTCCGGTCATGAGCTGGCCGTACCAGGGGACTTCAAAGGCTGCTCCGCCGGTTGAGACAATTTCCTTCAGCTTCTCTTCATCAAACAATTCATAGAGAATGCTTGACTTGTCTTCGAGTATTTCATTCAGCCAGTCGCTGACGAGTTTCGTATACACAGGGTGATGGGTTTTTGGATAAGGACTTTTCTTTCGATAAAGCACCTCATGGGGCAGTACTCCCTCCAGGGCCTTTCTCAGGATGCCTTTTTCCCTGCCTTCATGCATTTTCATCTCCCACGGAATGTTCCACACATATTCTACAAGTCTATGGTCTGCAAATGGAACCCTGACCTCAAGACTCGCCCCCATGCTCATACGATCCTTCCGATCCAGCAATGTTGTCATGAACCACAGCAAATTCAAATAGAATAATTGTCTCCTTTGGGTCTCGACTTCACTCTCCCCATCTAAAAGAGGGGTTTCTGCCACCGTGCGGTCATATTGCTCCAGCACATATTCTTCCAGGTTTAATTTCTTGCTCCACTCTTCCTTCAGGAGCCCCTGGCGTTCAGCTGTGGAACGCATCCACGGAAACCCTCTGCGATTAAAGTCTTCAGGACGGTGAAACCATGGATATCCCCCAAAGATTTCATCTGCACACTCCCCGGAAAGCCCCACGGTAAAGTCCTCTTTGATTTCACGGCAAAACCATAAGAGAGATGAATCCACATCGGCCATCCCCGGCAGATCCCGTACATGGACGGCCTCGATCAGATGGTCCTTCAGATCTTGTTGGCTGATCTCACAGCGATGATGGATCGTATCGAATTCCGATGTCATCTTTTCGATCCAAGGGGCATCTGAGTTCGGCTGGAAATCATTCGCTTTGAAATACTGATCGTTTTCTTCATAGTCAATGGAATACGTATGAAGATTCCCTTTTCCTTCTTCTTTATAACGGTTCGCCGCCACAGCAGTAATGGCACTGGAATCAAGTCCTCCCGATAAGAATGTACAGAGGGGCACATCGGAAACAAGCTGTCTCTGTATGGCATCGGTAAGGAGATATCGCACTTTTGAGACCGTTTCGATAAACGAATCGGTATGTTTCTCACTTTTCACATTCCAGTATCTCCAGATGTTCAAGCCTTTTTTCGTGAAGAGCATGGCGTGGGCGGGTCGCAATTCCTTCACCCCTTTGAATACACCATTGCCGGGGGTACGGGATGGTCCGAGCCCAAGCACTTCCGCTAACCCTTGAAGGTCTACCTGCGCGGGGACATCGGGATGTGCCAACAGTGCTTTAATTTCGGAACCGAACAGGATCCCCTCATCCTTTTCAAAATAAAATAAAGGCTTTACGCCCATTCTGTCCCTGCCTATAAACACCTGCTCCTTCTCACTGTCCCATACACCAAAGGCGAAAATGCCATTCAAGTGGTGAACGCATTCTTCCCGCCACTCAATATAAGAAGTTAACAGGACCTCCGTATCTGAGTGACCCTTGAACGTATAGCCCTTTTCAATAAGTACTTGCCGCAAATCCTCTGTATTGTAAAGCTCACCATTATAGCAGATGGTGAACAGGTGGCCGTTATGATGGATGCTCATAGGCTGTCTGCCACCTGCAGGGTCGACGACGATTAATCGTTTATGACCGAATGCAACGTGTTGATCAATCCATACATTCGTTTCATCAGGCCCTCTTTTAGAAAGGGTTTCTGCCATTTTTTCCACTACTTCTTTTTGATTGGACAAATCTCGTTTATAATGGATCCAACCTGTAATTCCGCACATAGTGATCATCCTCACTTTCTAGTCAAACAAACTGGGCTCACTGACACATAAATTATTCTATGCCCGGAGCCGGAAATGGTTGATTGTCTCAATCAATCTTTACATGAATGAAATATGATAATTATGACAAGAAATGTAGTTAAGGAGGGATATTCACTTGAGCAACATATTTCGATCAAACATTTTAAAATCCCAAAAAAGATCCTATTCCGAAGGTACGGCTTTATTCGAAGACGATACTTGGTTCTTTTTCGAAATCGATGCCGAGGAAGAATCTGAGCTTGAATTTTACCTCAATCATGAAGTGAAAGTGTATAGAGATGGGGATTGGCTTTCAGGTGTGTTGTTAGAAGATGGCATCATTGTCACACCGTATGAGCGAATAAGAATCGAGAATGGCGATCGAATCCAAATAAAGAAGAATATATTGTATTCGTTGGAGAATTTATTAGAAGAGATTTCTGATGATGCCTTTCATCAGTTTACAACCGCCCTGAACAACCTGGGCTATTCTATTTATGATAGTATCTTTTGCCACAACCACCTTGTTTTCCTAGGAAACCAAAAAATCAAGGAAGGCGTGAACTTCATCACCTTCGATAACGGTGTGGAAGTTTGTGCTGTTCAGCATCACTTCACCTATTACAAAAAGAAACGGGACCGCTTTGAATTCACGTTGAGTACCGGCAGACGGATTGTGATAGAAAGTTTCAATGTCTGATCAACGCAAAATAAAAAAACCAATGCCTGTAGCTGAGCAACTCTAAAGGCATTGGTTTTTTTTATTGCTCCTGATTCGTCACGAGGTGCATCCCACTTAAAAATGTGTTCATTTTATCCAGTGGCATCGGTCTTTCAATGAGAAACCCCTGGGCAAAATCACAGCCAAGCTGCTTGAGTAATTCCATTTGTCCCTCGGTTTCCACCCCTTCAGCCACTACCTTCATATTCAACCCCTTGCCCATGGTGGAAATGGATTGGACGATCGCTACATCCGGTGTATAGTCACCCATGTTCTGAACAAATGTGCGGTCGATTTTCAGAATGTGAAGGGGCAGATGCTTCAGGTAACTCAACGAAGAGTAGCCCGTCCCGAAATCATCCATCGCAAGCTTCACCCCGAGATCAGCAAGTGACTTCATGACGTCGATTGTATGAGCCGAGTCCTGCAGCATGATGGTTTCCGTCAACTCCAGACAGAGGTATTCCGCCGGCAGCCCGGATACCTGCAGCGCTTCCTTCACTTCACATAGAAATGTAGGGTGCTGGAATTGCTGTGCAGAAACATTCACTGAGATATAGAATTCCCCACATTCAGCATCCATCCATTCCTTCAACTGGATGCAGGATTCGACCAGAACCCATTTTCCGATATCATGGATCAGCCCTGTCTCTTCTGCGAGGGGAATGAATTCTCCCGGCGAGATCAATCCCCAAACCGGATGCCGCCATCTTAGCAGTGACTCACACCCAATGAGGGATTGATTTGCTATGTGAATGATCGGCTGAAAAGCGATGAATAGCTCCTGCCTTTCAACGGCTCTCCGCAGATGGGCTTCCATTTCAACCTTTCTCGTAATCTCTTCTTCCATGTCCCTTGAAAAATAAACGGTGTTATTCCCACCCTTTGATTTCGCCCAATTAAGGGCTGAATCGGCATTTCGCAACAAATCGCCTGATTCTTCCCCATCCCGGGGATATAGACTCGCGCCGATACTGACTGACATGTAAAACTCTTTCCCCTGATACGTGAATGGTGCCTGGATAGTATCCAATATCGCCTGTGTCACGCCTGATATGGTGGATTCATTTACCTCTTTCGTGAGCAGCACGGTAAATTTATCCCCGCTGAAACGCCCCATGTACGCACCTTTAGGAAGAATGCCCTGAATCCTCTGGGAAAGTTCTTTAATGATTAAATCTCCCGCCCAATGACCAAGAGTGTCATTGATCATCTTAAAACGATCCATGTCCAGAAATAGTACCGCGAGTTCCCGTTTTTTCTTATGGGCCCTCTGGATATGCTCATCGACGATTTCCTTGAATTTCGTCTTATTAGGCAGATCGGTTTCACCGTCGTAATAAGCAAGCTGTGTGATTTTCTTCTCGAATTGACGCTCTTTCGTGACATTCCTTCCGATCCCGAAGATTCCCACACATTCTCCATCAACGGTGATGGGGATGTTCTTGATCTGAAAAAAATTCACTTCACCGTTCTTGGATGCAATGGGCAGATCATAATACTGCTCCCTTCCATCCATGGCACGGTAAAAATGCCTCCTGACCCTCCCCACGTCCTCTTCCCTGATAAATTGGAGGGCGGATTTCCCAAGGATTTCTTCCCTCGTAAATCCAAACGTTTTCATGAAGGAAGGGTTCAGGGAATTGAATCTGCCTTTCAAATCGGTACTGTAGACAAAATCCGTATTATTATCAAACAGTGACCGGTAATACTCCTCGGAGACCTGGATATTCTGTGTTAATTCTTTAATATCCTTTTCAGCTGTATTGATTAAATGAGTTAAACTCATCATGGCATCGGCTTCAGGCGTTAATTGAAAATCAATTTTCATATCCTTGACGGGTTCCCGTCCCCCCTCGGACAATCCAAGATACGTCAAGGAATGAGCCATTAGTTTGGGCTTGGTCCCGCTTCGGCCGAATTCTCCATAAGAGAAAAACCCGCTCACAGGAGAAATATGGTTGAAATAGGAGAGCTCTTGATCCGTCACGTCTCGTATGTACCTTCTCCTTGCTACACAATTGTACACAAAATGGGTTTCAACCGGATGACGTTTCAATCGGGTCAGGAGCTTCGTGGTGGAATCGATCAGATCCTGCACGCTGACAAATCCAAATGACACCCCCTCCCCCTCCGTCACTGCCTGACTGAGTTCAACGCTTCCATTCGGCAATACCTTGGTGATATAGACCGCCACCTTGTCATCCTTACCCTGTAAAAGAAATGGGAATTCGATTGATGAGTCAGGCAGCTCCTTGACAAATCGGTTCCCTAAATAGGTCTCAAGGATCCGGACGGGTTTCATATGATTGATTTCCTCAAGGACATTCCCTTGGGCTTTGGTGATGGTGAAGGCAGGCCCGACTTCCTGCCATTCTTCTATGGCGCATGACTGAATCGTCAACTCCTCCCCATTCAATGAGGCAGTCACGAATCCTTCACTTGAAATCCTGCGATTGGTGAATACGTAAGTCGGTCTCTTAGAAGGCAGATCAGAAGACACACCACCGATGATGTGGATTTCACCGCTTCCACCGGATGCTCCTTCCAAAAATTCCTGAACCCCAAGATGTAAGTGACTCGCAAAGATGATGAATGCTTTCGTTCCGGGTGTCCCCATCTTCTCGTACACTTGTTTACCGAGTGTGTAGCTTGAATCTGATTTCTCTTGTAAGAGAGCCTGGATCACCGTTTTTTCAAATACTGTAAATGATAAGACCATCTCCTTTACGGTCCTGCCATCCATCACTTGCCCGTTTGAACTGCAGCCAATGAGGGTTCCTTGTGGCAATAGCCGGTTTATGTGGGTTTGCAGCCCCTCTATGACCGCAAGGGGTGAATCTCCGACAAAGGCCTGGATCAGAAGGGAAGGATGTTGATCGATACCGTTCTCTTTAATAAATTGCTTGAGGGCACGTTCCCCTTGATATATGCATTGAAAGGACTTAACCATTTTCTACACCTACTTGAAAGTCATCGTTTCTATCAAAATACCACAATTCGACAGATTTGGATATCCATTTGTATGAAAATGATACTGTGCAAGATCCGACAACGGATTGAAAAGAAAAAAAGTTGACCCCCTTAAAGAGCCAACTTTTTTATACATTATGCAAATGGACGCCACCCCAGCGGCAAACGTAATCCGAGATACAGAACAAGTAGTAAAGAGACGACCATTAATATCCATAAAACATTGGTGCTCTTCCCTTTATTCGTTCGGACCAGAATCATTTCAAACATTCCGATCACCCAAATCCCCACTAATCCTTTGATGCCATAAAGGGCCGGATTGATTCCCTGATGCTTCCAGAATAATAGAGCACCGGTCAAAATGATCAGCAAGTAGAATAACCGTAAAATCATATGTACAATTTTCATGCCTTTTTTCTTTCCTGCACTATGCAAGCCAAACGCTACAAAGAAAAGAATGATGGCAACGACCCACGTTGTAATATGGGCATGTGTAGTATCAAACATATTGAACCTCCTACAGGTAGATAGTTTACGCTCATAATATTACCACAGTCTGTACAACAACAGAAATTTTAACTAGGCCTGTAACGGATTTGTCAATATTCCAAGTCCTTCGATCTCGATTTCCACCACATCTCCCTTTCTAAGGAAACGTGGAGGCTTGAACCCTTTTCCTACTCCCGAAGGGGTCCCTGTTGCAATGACATCCCCAGGTTCCAGGGTCATCCCTTTTGATAGAGTGGAAATAATCGTCGGGATGGAGAAAATCATTTCTCCCGTATTGGAAGATTGTCGGATCTCACCATTGACCCTGGTCGTGATGGACAGGTTTTGGGGATCTTCCACTTCATCCTTTGTCACAAGATAGGGTCCCATCGGGCATGTTGTATCCAGGCTTTTCCCAATAAAGAATTGGCCATGCTTTTTCTGAAGGTCACGGGCAGTAATATCATTAAGGATCGAGTAACCAAATACGTACTCCAACGCTTCATCAGGAGTGATTCCTCTCCCCTTCTTTCCGATGATGACGGCCAGTTCCCCTTCGTAATCAAGTTCTTCCGTTATTTGACCGTGATGAAGCACCGTTTCCTGGTGACCGACGACGGTATTGGTCGCTTTCGTGAACACCATGATTTCCTTGGGGATATCCTGTTCCCCACCCATTTCAATGGCATGATCACGATAGTTTTTCCCTACACACATAATATTTCTCTTCACTTCCGGGATGGGTGAGAGCCATTTCACTTCCTCCTGTGTATAGGAGCGGATGGCCCCATCATCCTCTTCAACGACACGTGCCACCTTCTGAAGAAACGCTTCCCCGCCTTCTATTCCCCTCAGTAAATCAACGGGTAAGTCACGGGCTCCGGCTAAATCAAGGATACGGCCATCCCTTTCCACCCCATATGTTTCTTTTCCTCCAACCTGAAAACTAACGAATTTCATCCTACCCATCTCCTTTTTCTGTCTTATCCCTTTTGAACAGTGTTGTTTCTTCCATAACTTAATACACGCCAGAGCTTTTCCACAGGACCGTATCGAAACTTGGATAACCAAATCTCAGAAACAATCACCTGTATCACATAAACACCCACTGCGAGCATCGTTCCTGTCGTTAGCGTAACTTCTCCGTAAAGTCCCAAACCATAAGAATAGAATATAAGGGTTCCGATGATCGATTGCATCAGATAGTTCGAAAGGGACATCCTCCCCACTGAAGCCAATGGCTTGCTCCATTTCATGATTTTTTCATTCAACAATAATAATGAAAGGATTACTGCATAAGATACTGATAAGAACGGACCTCCCAAAAAGTCCTGGATATAGGAATAAGCAAAATTAGGCTCAATGAAGAGCGGCAGCGACTTAATGATGATGCCGGCAAGCATCGTACCCGCACCGATCAGGAGCCATATGTTCTTCTTATCACGAACTTTCTCCAACAGCTGCAGTTTACTTGCTCCTGCCCCGATCATCATCATGGGAAGGATGGAAAGTAACAAGAATATAAGATTGTCAGGTGAATTGACTGTATACCAGTCCTGAAAACGCTGCGTCATGATAGAGCTGAAGCTTCCTGATGCATAGGCAGCGACTGAATTCTGCAGTGCGGCAATATTCGTATATTGCGTCACGCCCGTCGGATCGGCAAAGGTCATCAATACTAGTAAAATACTGAAGAAAGTTTGCGGCAACAGAAATAACATCCCTCCCAGCCACATCAACCCTTTTCCGGACATCCGCATAAATACAAGAAGAATCAAACCAAATACGGCGTAATTGATCAGGATATCCCCCGACCAGATCAGGAAGGCATGGATACATCCGATTCCCAATAAGATAAGAAGTCTTCTGATACCAAACAGGTAGAAGGAAGTCCCCTTTTCCGTTGCCCTTTGCTGCTGGATTCCTAACCCATATCCAAACATCATGGCAAACAGGGGGTAGAAACTGGCTTGTACCAGCACATCGATCCAAGGATACAACGCGGTATCTTCAGGTGTTTTCCACCAGGTGTATGGATCAAGATAAAGAAATGGTGAATGAAAAGAAATCATATTGATGATAAAGATGCCAAGCAGCGAGAATCCCCTGATCACATCAAGGGTCACAATACGTTCTGAATGTTCAATTGGCGACATGGTGTTCATTTCGTTTCCTCCGAAAAAAGTTTCATGATTCTATTCTAACCCGAAATGGAAAATTAGGCGATTATCACCTATTCCGTTCCTTAACATAGAATAACAATAATTAACTTTGTCTTAAAGGTGTGAGTCACAATGCCCGCAATCGTAGGAATTGCACAAGTCGTAAATGTCGGTTCCAGTGCCGTTTTTCATATCGGGGATGTCTTTAATATCAGCCCCATTTCCACAGCCAAGACCTTTGCCGGGGCGGGTTCATTCATCACCGGTAAGGGGATTTCGGTCTATAATGAAAGCTCCTTGACCTACACCATCGATGACGATGGAATGGATCAGGGAATAAACTTAAATTTATGAGTGTGATGCCGAATGTCGAATTATTATATTCAACAGTCCATACAGATTCAATTTATTAAAATCGGGGGGATGTCGAATTCTTCCATCCTTCAGATCGGAACATGCGGTCAGATCACAACCAATGACTTCCTCTATAATACAGGGGGCTATACAGAGCCTGCCCCGGAAGCCGAGAAGAACGGATCCACCACACCCTCTGTCACACCGCTCGTTCCACTCCAGACGCCAAGATAAAAAGAAAACGCGACAAAAGAAAGAGGTGGCAGGATGAATAATTACTATATGACCCCCCAACAACTCTATCAATATATCGAAATGCTCAACTCGAAAATTGTCGCGCTGGAAAAAAAAGTGAATGACCTTTCACAGGAGCTGACCACTCTCAGGGATACGCCGAAAATCAATGTTGAAAAAATCGAATACAAATTCGACCAGCTCAAAGTGGAGTCCCTGGACGGAACGCTGAATATCGGTCTGAATCCGAGTAACCTGAAAGAAACGATTGAAGATTTGGCCGTCGAGCCCAATATCGACGTCAAATCCATAAAGAACATTGAACCTTATAAGGAGAGAATATCCGCGGAAATCAAAGCGTATATCGATTCAGAACTGCCCGGTCTCATCCAGGACAATGAAATGCAATTCCAGCGTACACTTGATTCATCCTATTACGAAATGATCAAGCAGGATTTATTGAATCAGATGCCGCAGAGGATCGAATTTTATTTACAAAACATCCCGTATATCGAATCGAAACAGCAGGAAGGAGAATGGGAGCGGAAAATCATCGACAAAATCAAAAAAGACATCCAGACCGCCCTTTTCTCCTTTATGTCTCAAATCCCAGATCATATGGAAGGAATGAAGAACAATGAACCTCCAGGTAATCAATCGTGAATTATCCGTCGGAAATATCGATATTGCAGGAGTGGCCAGCTCCTCTCTTGTGCTCGTCGGGGATGCAGATATCATTCAACTCGCCTCGGCATTCGATACCCCGCCTGAATCACTGATCATCGGTCCATTCGTTCCACTCACCCCTAAGTGATTTATGCTTAAGAGATACTCGATTGTGAATTCATTAGAAGGTATCACTCTGGCCTTTAGCTCGCTTTACCAAATTGGGGATTCCCAGAACATCAACGCTTTATCAAAAGCGTATGCCGTTCAACGTGAGAAGGAATTCTTCTTAACGAGCGAGGGGAACTTTGATTCCGAAGTGTTTACCAGTCCGATCGAATTGCCCCGCATTAACCCGGACATCCGGGTTAACCGTTTAAATCTGTGCCCGATCAAAGTGAATAATATCTATATACGCGCTACCGCCTTTTCATCCATCATCCATATCGGTAACACATCGAATGTGTATATGGAGGCAAGGGTGAAAAACATACGTCAGTTGGAAAGTAAAGAAGGTGGAGAGCCGCCTCAAACCATCGAAACAATCGAATCCCCTGATTGATTCCTACCTCTCTTGTATGAACGTTACTGTTAAATTCACATAGCCTGATAATATAGACCAAAGAAAAGAGGATGTTGATTATGCCCGCATTAGTAGGTCCTGTTGCGATTCTTAACGTGGGAGGTGGGAATGTCCAATTTGGTGATACAGCCATTATTTCCCCTAAATCCGCTTCAAAAACGTTCGGTGGGGCAGGTGGTTTCAATACCGGTCCCTTTCAGTTAAGCTACAATGTCTTCAGTGTAAACACCACTTTTGACTGCAACGTCGTAGATCAGCCAATAACAGGAAATAACTAAAAAAAACAAAAAGCCCTTTCGCAGGCTTTTTGTTTTTTTTATGGTACCGGCTATCGTTTCTTCCTGCGCTCATGGCTTTTCTTTGTTTTGATTAATTTGGTGGGCGGCTGCTTTCGGACCCATTTAATGAAGGCACGGATCTTATCGTCTTTTCTTAAATCTTCAATTGTGTTTAACCTCACTCCCAATTCATCGTTTGTATATAGGGAGTGGATCTGTTTATGACATGGAATGCAAAGCTGTGCCGTGGGCAGGAAAGTGCCCCCCACCTCTTTAGGTGTCAGGTGATGGATTGTGGTTTCGACATTCTGCCTGGAGCATAATTCACACGTACCGACCGTTTTTTTACTCATCTTCCACCATTCCTCGAAAAGTGATTAGTATAGCTATTCCCCCTATCACCTAAAAAAAACACTTCGAAGCCTGGCTTCGAAGTGTTCTCTCTTTACAACTCCAGTACATGTCCCCCATCAAAGAAGTATAGATATTTTTCTGATACTGGTTCTTTCCAGATGGATTCCAAAGCCCGGGTATATAATTCGATCTGCACTTTATATCTTTCAAGGAGGACTGGCCTTGCTTCAGGGAAGCCGCCTGTATAACGGTCATGGATACCGTCTGTCTTGTAATCGAGCAGGACGACTCCCGACTCATCCCTGAAGACACAGTCGATGACCCCTTGAACGAGGATCGTTTCTTCAGGGGCACCTTCACCTGTTTCCGATATTTCACTCAAAGGAACACTCATACTGAATGGGATTTCCCGCTGGATTTCCCTGGCACTTGCCATTCGCTTGCCGAGTCCCGTTTCGAAGAACCCGACGATGTGATCGACTGAGATCGCCTGTTTCTGTTCTTCCGTCATGATTTCTTTATGGACCAGCGTCGATAACAACTCTTCCACCTTCTCCACAGACGGTACCCCGTCTGTAAAAGAGATATGCTGCATGACTGTATGCATGGCGGTTCCTTTTTCAGCAGGAGACAGTTCTTTGGATTGCATGAATTGAGGTCGATTGTAGACCGGCTTCTGATGTCGCCTCAGAATATCGATCCCTGCTGCTTCATCCCTTATTTCAACCATCCGCTTCAGCTCGGAAACCGACTGCTTCGAACGTAGATTTGTCGCACGCATGTGAGGATACTTCCAAGACAGGCGGTGCAGGACCTCATCTTTATGGACGGACTCCACTTCCACTTCCGCTCCATTTTTCACCTGCTCTTTCCAATTGTCGCTTTCACTCGATGACTCTTCATCATCAGCAACAAGCTCAGACTTATGAATCGTCGTGATTTGAAAGCAGGATGGATGATTCAGAATCTCTTCATTGATTCCTCTCTCCTCTTGCATACCTTCTTCCAAAAGCTCACCGCAATGGGGATGACGCATGAGGGACGGACCTACCCAATCAAGGTAGGAACTCGCCGCGGCACGGTCATAGTCAGATAATAACCATTCTGTCTGACTCAGGGCACCCCGCCATTTCTTGAGCGATTTCTCCAGGCTCTTCACGGTCCCCACCAGGAACAACTTCTCCTTGGCACGGGTCAATGCCACATAAAGCACCCGCATTTCCTCGGAGATCGCCTCCATCCGCTTCTTCCGCTTGAATGCCAATTGGGGCAGGGAAGGGTAGCTGATCCGTTTATCTGCATCGGTATATTTCACAGCCAAACCGAGATCTTTATCCAATAAGTAAGATGCATTCAAGTCCATGAGGTTGAATTGCTTAGACGTCCCCGCAACAAATACAATGGGGAACTCAAGGCCCTTACTGGAGTGGATGGTCATTAAACGCACCACATCTTCCTGTTCACTCAGGGCCCTCGCGACTCCGAGGTCGTCCCCACGTTCCCTCATCCGGTCGATGAATCGCAGGAAGCGGAATAATCCCCTGAAGGAAGTTTCTTCATATTGCCGGGCACGGTCATAAAGGGCTCTTAGATTAGCCTGACGCTGCTTTCCTCCGGCCATTCCCCCTACATAATCATAGAATCTTGTATCCCGGTACAGCTGCCAGATCAATTCCGTCACCGACCCCTGCCGCGCTTTCGTCCGCCAATTCTCAAGGTGATACAGGAACACTTTGATCTTTTCAAAGGTTTCCTCTTCACGGGGATTCCCCGGCTTTTCACCGGCGAATTTCTTCACGGCTTCATAATACGTCCCCGCCCGTGAATGAATCCGGATACTCGCAAGACCCTGCTCATCCAGTCCCACAATCGGGGACCTGAGAACGGAGGCGAGGGGGATATCCTGGTACGGGTTATCGATCACTTTCAACAGTGAGAGCATGATGGCAATTTCGGTCGCCTCGAAATACCCTGTAGATAAATTCGCATAAATCGGTATTCCCTGGCGCTTGAACTCTTCCATGATTTCAGCAGCCCAAGGCATGGAGCGAAGCAGGATCACGACATCACGGTATTGAATCGGGCGCTCCGTCTTCGTCTTCGCATCATAGATCGGTGTGCGTCCCTCGATCATGCTTTTCACTTTATTAGCCATATAGCGGGCTTCAAGGACGGATTTCTCGATATCTCCTTCATCAAAGATGGACAGTTCCTCTTCCCCGGCACTTGAAGAAGGTTCCTCCCCTTCCTGATCGATGATGGCCATTTCAATGGGATACTCCTTCTCTTCCGGATACGCAGCACCCTTTACAAGCTCGGCTTCCTGGTTATATTCCATTTCCCCGACGGATGTGCCCATGATTTGCTTAAATAAGAAGTTCGTCCCTTCTAATACTTCTTTCCGGCTTCTGAAGTTCTGGGAAAGGTCGATCTTCAACCCTGCTTCCCCGCTGACAGGAAGGAACCGCGTATACTTGCCTAAAAACAGATTCGGTTCCGCTAATCGGAAGCGGTAGATGGATTGCTTCACATCTCCCACCATAAAGCGGTTCCCGGCTGCCTCTCGTTCTTCTGTAATGAGGAGGAGAATGGATTCCTGAACCATATTCGTATCCTGGTATTCGTCGACCAGTACTTCTTTGAATTTATCTTTATAAAGATTGGCTGCCGCTGAAGGGACTAACCTATCGGATGAAGGGTCTCTTAATATATCGAGGCAGAAATGCTCCAAATCGGCAAAGTCGACGAGCCCCTTCTCCTCTTTCACTTGTCTGAAACGTTTTCCGAATTCGATCACCACTTCTGCCAGGGTGTGGATCACGTCCTTCATTTTCTTCATATCTTCAAGGAATGACGCGGGCCTTCTGGAGAAGTAATCCTCCTGAAGCTTTTCCAGGGTCTTCTTTCCCTGATCCCGCAGCTTCTTCGCCTCATCCACTATTTCTTTATTGTAGTCGTCCCCCCGACACGCTTTTAGCTTTGTGAAGGGAAGGGTTTGAATGCTTTCATATAAATCGTTCCAGGAAATGGACAGACTTTCCTCCAGGCTCTCGACGATCTCGATATCGCTTAGGAAATTCTCAGCTCTCGGGCCCGGTCCCCCGGGCACACGGGTGAGCTCCAATGCGCGCTGAAATAAGCTTTTCGCACCATGCAGCTGTAACCGGATATCTGTCAATAGAGGCTGGATGAAGGATAGCCCGTCAATTTCTGCCCCATCTTCGACCTCGTACATTTCTTCCAACCCAAGAAGCCATCCATCAGGATTCGGGTGGGACCTGGAAAAGTCATACAGCCTGCGGATCATATCCTGCAGGGCTCCATCACTTCGATCGTTCGTAAACGTATCCACAAGCTTAAAGAAGTCATGATTATCCTCTTTGCCATACTCTTCTTCAAACAGATCATCAAGTACCTCGTCCCGAAGCAGATCACCTTCTGTTTCATCCGCGATCCTGAAACCCGGATCGATATCGATGAGGTAGTAATATTTACGTATCACTTCAAGGCAAAAGGAATGAAGGGTGGATATGGACGCCCGGTTCAGGAGGCTCAGCTGCTTCCTTAAATGATGGGAATGGGGATCCTCATCGATTGCCTTCTCGAGTGCACTCCCGATCCGATGCCTCATTTCAGCAGCAGAAGCATTGGTAAAGGTAACAACCAATAACTCATCCACATCGATTCTGTCCTCTTCTGAGAGGATCTTCTGAATGATCCTCTCTACCAATACAGCCGTCTTCCCTGATCCCGCGGCTGCAGCCACAAGAATATCCTGCCCCTTCGCCCAAATCGCATTCCACTGATCATCTGTCCATGTTACATGATCCGGTTTCGCCGGAATCGTCCCATTACTCATTGGATTCTACCTCCCCTCTCACTTTCGCCAATAAATCTTCCGGTTTTGCCGTCGGCAGCACCCTGTACTCATTTTCTTCCAATGACTGATCAAATTGACAGACAGACCGGAACGAACAGAATTGACAAGGTGTCCTGTCTTTCAGCTTGTATGGAGCAATGTCCGTCTCACCAGAGATGATCCTGTTCCCTGACGTTTCATAGAGCTTTCTGACATGTTGACGCATATAATGAAAGTCTTCCTGCGTGGCCGCTTTTGAACGGGAGGATAACGAGCCATCCTTCTTGATCCCTGCTGAGATGATATCTGAATTCCCCGTGTCGAGGGTTTGATCCATCAACCGGACGATGTCTGAATCCCCAAGGACGAGTCCCTTCATTTTAAAGCTCTTGAAAATTTCTTTTTCGATTTGATCCAGGGTCAGGATCTTCTTACTGTTGATCATAGGGTTGTGAACATGGAAATAGAGCACGCCGGCAGGCTTCGCTTCCTTCCCGACGAATTGTTTCGAGTTCGTCAATACGATATCCAAATACGTCAGCATTTGAAGGGCCAAACCATAATAAACTTCAGTCATATCGAGATCCCTTGCGCTCGATTTGTAATCGACGATTCTAAGATACACGCCGCTTGCGTCCTCCGCCTTGTCCACCCGGTCGATCCTTCCCTGCAGTTCCATTTTTGTCCCGTTTCTCAATTGGAACTGAAACGGCGGCAGGGTCGCATGAGGACCGAAACCAAGCTCGACACCCACAGGCACAAATCCGCTCGCCTTCGCATGTTCACTCAGGATCAGGCTCGCACGGCTTATGATTTGCTCAAGTTTCTGCGCGATATAATAATGGCGGTTCGAGCTTAATAAGATCTGGTGCTGAAGCTTCGGTGCCAGCATCAAAACCGCTTCCTTCGCCAACTGCACACACTGGGCTTTCGAAAGTGACGCCCACGTCAAACCATGACGCTCCACTTCCTCCGATATCCACTTTAATGCCGAGTGGAACATTTCACCGATATCCGGTGCCTCTAATTTGAAGAAATCGCGCTCCCTGAGCTTTAGTCCATGGCTGGCAAAATGAGAAAACGGGCAGCTGTGAAACAGCTCCATCCGGGAAACACTCGCCAGGATATGGTCCCCGTACAGCTCTTTGCTCGTGTCCTCTGACAGCTGATTTCCCCGATTTTCATAAAAAAGACTGGAGAGGATATGGCGGGAATGCCATTTCCAGTCATTGGACGCCGTATAGAAGTTATACACGTCCCACCAGAAATCATGAATCGGATAGTCCCGCTTCTTTAACTGGAGCTGAGACGTCAGATGGGAAATCGTCACATTCGGATGGCAGACATAATGAAGCTGATCTTCTTCAGACAATTCCGATGGCTCGTTGATAAGAAGTTTTGTATGTGCTCCCGGGAACATTTCATTCAATCTTTTGATAAACGAAGAAGGCAAGAGAGCCTTTCCTTCCTCATTGGCGATCGGATAGCTGATGAAGAGGCGTTCGCTCGGGGTCGTAAAGGCTTTATATGCCACAAACTCCTCATCCAACAGCTTCGTCCTGTTACTCGGTGCGATCTTGAATCCTCTCCTGATCAACGACTCACGGTCTTCATCAGACAGGACCCCGTCTTCATTCATTTTCGCCGGTAGGATCCCATCGTTCACTCCGATGATGAACGCGGCTTTGATATCGCCAAGCCTTGATTTTTCCAGGTCGGCAATAATGACCTGGTCAATGGCAGGCGGGACAAGCGAGAATTCCATCGTTTCGATCCCTGCATCAAGGATGGATGAGAATCTTTTCATGGTCGTTTCTTCATCACCAAGCATCTCTACATATTGATCAAGCAGATCCATCACCGCGGACCACGCCTGATCATGTTCCCTCGCTGCGATCAAGTCGCCTTTTTCCTCTGCTTCCATACGCATGCGTTCGAGCTTTGCGGGTATATCCAACTCTTCCAGATACAGATAAAGGGCCTCACAGAATTCCCGGCCCGTGGACCGCTTTTTTAATCGTTTTCCAAGACGGATGATCGGTGCCGAGATAAATAACCTCAGCTCATTGATCTCATGTTCAAGCTCCCTTTCCCGGTCGGTCTGTGGCGCGTCCACATGTTCAAGTCCGCGGAAACGACGGTATTTCCAACGGTCCTTCTTCGTCCATCGGTCTCCCTTTATGCCATAAGCCAGCACATAGTTCTCCAGCCGGTCCATCTTTTCACGCAGATCGGTGGGATTCTTCTGATAAGGAAATAAGAGATCTGTTTTCACCGCCCGGAAGACAGGCTCATATCTCCAGTTGGTATTCATGATTTCAAGCGTTGAACGAATAAGCTCGATGAGGGGATGGTTCAGCATCGTCCGTTTCTGATCAAGGAAAAACGGAATCGAATGATCCTGAAAGATCGTTTCGACCTTATCACGATAATCCTGGCTGTTTCTCACCAATACAGCGATATCCTTGTACCGGTACCCTTCTTCCCTGGCAAGCTTACGGATCTCCCTTGCGATCCCCTCGACCTCTGCACGACGGTTGGAGGCTTCCAGAAATTCGATGGAGCTCTTCCCTTCATTAAAAGGAACCGTTGGCCGGTCTTCAAAATGACGTTCTAAATGAAGCATCGTTTCATGACGGAAACGAATCGGTTTAGTCATCACTTCTTCTTCCACCGACTCGCCTGCAGCACGGCACATATCCTGAAGAGTATGATAGGTTTCATTCGTCATCCGATACAGGCTCAACTCGTTCATCGCCCCCATCGGCTGCTCGGGATCCGCTGTAAGGGCGACCGTTACTTTTTTCGTATGCTGAATGAGCTGATCGATGATGAGATACTCCTGCGGCGTGAAGCTATGAAAGCCGTCTATGTAAATTTCCGCTTCTTTCAGAAGCCCGGAGTTTTTCACATGATCAGCCAGCAATTGAAAATAATCTTCTGAATCAATGTATTTGCCAAGGAGCTTTTCCTCGAATTTCCCATAAATCAGTTCAAGGTCATGAAGCTTATCCTTCAATACCTTGGACCGCTCACTGTCCCCTTCAAATCCTTGGAGGTCAAGAGGGGAAATACAGTATCGTTTGAATTCCTTCACAATCGTTTCCACATGATGAATGAACCCCGGCTTTTCCGAGGCTTTGGAGAAAATATGCAGATGTTCCTTGTTTTCATCTATAATCTTACGGATCATCATATTCAAACCGACATCTGACAGATGATAACGGCTTATCCCACCCGTCTCCTGGAGGATCTTCCATGCAAGACGCGTGAAGCTGAACACCTGTCCACGGATCATACCGTTCAATCCAGGCGTGTTCACAAGCTCATATTCCGATATAAAGGACATTTGATCCGGTACGACATAGATGATGGGATCCCCATTCGGCGCTTCCAACAGGCTCTGTTTCATCTCACCCAATATGCGATGGGTTTTCCCCGTACCTGAGCGTCCGAGAATAAAACGTACAGACATCCTCTCACTCCTTTTCTTATACTCTATCTATTCTAACCCAGAGGGTCTATGATTTTTTGTATAGGTTCATTATAGTACACAAGCCCAAATCTTTCCCGTCTCAATCTTGATTGAAAAAATTTGGAACATCTGCATACAGTAAAGAGAGGCAGGTGATTTCATCATGAATCAACATTTTATCAGGACCTCGGCTGTTCTTGTTGTAATGGCCGTGATGGTGGCTTGTAATATCTACACATTCGTCCCCATCTACGGGAACATCGCTTCCTCCCTTTCGATTACGCAGAGTGAAGCCGTCATGGCCGGGACTTCGTTTATCTTTTTTTACGCATGTGGCCTATTGACCTTCGCAAACGCCGCAGACCACTTCGGTAAAAAAAGGATCCTCGTCTGGGGAATGCTTGCATCTGCTGTCACATCGGCATTCGTGGGTTTTTCGGTTGACTTTTGGAGTCTATTTTTCACCAGGGGACTTCAGGGATTTTGTCTTGGGAGCTTTGCCCCTGTCGCCTTTAGTTATACGTATGATCTTTTCACGGGGAAAAAGAGGACCCTGCTTCTTGCCTTTATCAATTCCGGTTTTCTCTTCGCCGGCATCCTTGGTCAATTACTCAGTGAAGGAATCACACAATTCAGTGACTGGACGATCGTTTTTTTCTTTTTCGCTGTGGTGTATGCTTCCCTCTTTTTAGTAGGAAACCAAACGCTGCCACCCACAAAAATCAGATCGGTTTCTCCCTCACAACAGGTCGCCGCCATCGTGAAACTTCTCAAGAGAAAGGAACTTCTTTACTGCTACGGAATCGTGTTCACCCTTCTTGCTTCGTTCATTGCCTATTATGACAGCCTGACCCGCTACTTGTCAGGAGAGCCGGACCTGCTATTCTTCACCCGTGCAGTGGGACTGATCGGAGCCGGTTTATCCCTCTTTACAGGCCGACTCATCGAAGACATGGGAATCTATAAAACATTGTTCATCGGTGTCTGCCTATCGATCGTCAGTGTGGCGGCCGCTTTCCTGTATGCCTATATGAACGCGCCTTTCACCATCATCCTTTCCTCCATCCTATTTGTCTCGGCCATTTCTTTATTAATTCCGACCGTGATCACCCTGATCGGGGACATGAGCGGAGAAGGACGGAGCCAGGCCCTCAGCCTGTACTCTTTTCTATTATTAGGCGGAACAAGCGTGGCCCCGCTGGTCATCATGCAGCTTACTTACGTTCAATCCCTGCTTCTGCTTCTGGGCTGCTTTTTCTTTCATGCATGGATGGGGTGTTTATTGTATATGGGGCGGAGAAGATGGGAAGCGGGAAATTAGCTCCACACCTCCATCCTTTCCTCCAGATTCGAGGTGTGGAGTTCGAATTGTACATCATCCGGTGCCAGGAAATTGATGCTCCACCCTTTCCCTCTTTTCAAAGGTCCCCTTACAATAGGCACTTCCTTTTCCTTCAATCGTTTAACAGCTTCAAGAAACCCTTCCTCATCGATGGAAAAGGCAATGTGATGGATCCCATATCCCCTGGATGTTTCAAGGCTGTCTTTTTCCTGGAGACAGATCCATATGGGACCCCATTCCAAATAAACATCCCTCCGCCCCTTATGTATCAGCTTGGCTTGCATGATATTCAGATAAAAAGGGAGTGATTCTTCTAAACTGCCAGTATTGATTGTCAGGTGATTGAAGCCGGATATGTTCACTTTCAATCCCTCCTAGTGGTATATTCATTGTTTTACAGGGAAGCATACGTTTTCCCTTAAAATGACTCTGATGACTTGACTTGCTGCCACGGTAATTGCGTCGCTTTTGATGAATTGATTGCTCATTATGGGCCGCGACTGCTTCGTCTGTGATGAATTGCGACCGATCAGGGCCATGACCCTGGGTCGTTTTTTGATTAATTGCGTCATTCCTGACCGTGATTGCGTCGTTTTTTGATTAATTGCGTCATTCCTGACGGTTATTGCGTCATTTAACAAATAAAGGAATTCGACTGAGCGCTCGTCCCCCTCCCCTCCCCCACATCCCCACTAAAAAAGTTCATAACATAAAAAAAGAAGGACCCCATCATCCTTCTTTCCCACTACACTTCCATTCATCTGCTAATAACCCATACAACAGCATGTCATAACGAGTACCGTCTCTTTGGAGGAATTGCCGGTAGTTTCCTTCTTTCATGAATCCAAGAGATTCATATAAGCGGATCGCCCTTTCATTATACGAAAATACCGTTAATTGAAGACGGTATAAATTCAACTCATGAAAGGCATATGCCAGGAGACATTCCATCGCTTCCCTGCCGTATCCCTTCCCCCATGCCTCCCCGTCACCGATGGATATGGCTATCCATCCCACGCGATGGGTCCAGAGAATGCCGTCCAATTCAACGAATCCGATGATCCTGCCATCGTCCTTCAGTCGGATCGCAAAACGAAAAGCGTTGTCCCCGGGATTTTCCATCCATTTTTTAATCTCTTCTTCTGATTTCGGCTTGTGGGGAAGGGCGTCCAATAGCCTCTGCACTTCTTCATTTTGATTCCAAACCCTTATGGCCGTTATATCTTCTTCCTGAAAGCCTGATAAATATATTCTCGTGCCGGTCAATAACCGTTTCATTCTTTTTCACCTCGACATATGTATTTCGAGGCTGGCCATTCCTTTTCCTTTATTGACTTTGAAAAAGTTTTGTCAGTACTGATTTACTGACCTACCCTGCTCTTGAACGAATGCTTACTATATAGACACTTCGAATCATTTATAAGATTTTTTGCTGCGCTATATTTCTTTATGAACTAAAAAAAAAGACCTGGAGGCCTCCAGGTCTGATCTCTTTCTACCAAATCATTTCTGCCCATTCAGGATGGTCAATGAATGGGTTCCGGTTTCCCTGATATTGTTCAAAAATAATGTTATTTCGACGGATTTCCCTTGCATCCACGGGGTCCTGTTCGTTCCACTCCAAAAGGACGGACATTTTGCCCATATAAGGAGCACTTCCGTTGTTGACATTGTTGTTCATCTCGAGATCCACTTCGCCGCTGTCTCCTTCATAGCGGACATCCATATAGAAGATCATGCGGGCAACATCGCCCTTCACTTCATCACGCGGCTCCCATGAATCACTATCATAGTAGTTGCCCGGCGCTTCATTCTGTTCATTTCCGCCATTATCGAAATCCAGATTCCCTCTTGTTGAATTGACGGTCACATCCGTTGGTCTCAAATGATGAAGGTCCGTCCCTGGACCCTGGGCCGTACCGAAGTCGCCGTGGGATTTTGCCCATACGTGCTCACGGTTCCAATCGTCCACTCCGCCGCCGTTTGTCGTTTTTGATTGTGAGCGGCCTGAGTAGAGGAGAATGACGTTATTCGGATTATTGGGATCTTCATCCGTGTTGCGAAGCGCTCCCCATACCGCATCATACGAAAGGGTTCGATGGTCGTCGATAATGTTATGTAATGTCGTTTTCAGCGCCTCACCCGTTTTTCCTTCAGCTGAGTTGTAGTATTCTTCGTAAGTCGGCGGATCGGTTGGTTCGGTTGGTGGATCGGCAGGATCCGTTTCGCCACTTTCCAATAATTCAAACGCCGAAGCCGATTTCACACCCGGATGGGAAAAATAGGCCGTCAAGCTGCCCGTCACCTTGATTTTTTCACCCATCAGTCCCGGGTTGCTCTCAAGACCAAAGGTTGATCGGTATGAAGATGGAATTTGAATATACACCATCTTACCGGTATTGGATTCTGACGGTGAAGATGCCAGCGCCAAAGCATAATCGTTCGGAAAGTTACTCGTGACAACGGATGACGTGGAGGTTGGCTGTCCGACCACATATCCTTCCACGGTCTGGGTGGATCCATTTTGATTGGTGATGGCCTGATCCACTGTGTAAGGGGAACTCCACGTCCCATTACCGGCAGCACTCATTTGAGTGGGAGATACCTGACTGCATGCAATCGTAAAAAGAAATACAACAGCAAAAATACCGATGACTTTCTTATGGACACTTCTCAAACTGCTTCGCCTCCTCTTTCTATCATACATATTCAGCGTACAACACCGATTGTCATAATAGGGTAAATTTTGTGTAAATAAGGAAAAATGAGTCTATCTGCATTGATTCCAACTACCTATTTTCGAACAAAAAAAAGCACCGGCCCCTTCTAAGGACCAGCACTTTCCCCCTTACATACCTTCGACGAGAACCGATGCTCCCATGCCTCCTCCCACGCATAATGACGCAATTCCTTTTTTCAATTGTCGGCGTTTCATTTCATGGAGCAATGACACGACCAGACGTGCACCGGTGCAGCCCACTGGATGACCGATGCTGATTCCGCTCCCGTTGACATTGACCTTTTCCCGGTCCAGTCCAAGTTCTTTTTCCACCGCTAAATATTGAGCAGCGAATGCCTCATTGATTTCGAATAGATCCATCTCATTCAGAGACCAGTTTTCCGTCGTATGTAACCCTTTTTGAATGGCCGGAACCGGCCCGATTCCCATCACTTTTGGATCGACACCCGCTACTGAGTATCCTACGATTCTTCCAAGAGGCTGCAACCCTCTTCTTCGTGCTTCTTCTTCACTCATTAAAATCAAGGCCGCTCCCCCGTCATTCAAGCTGGATGAGTTCCCTGCGGTAACGGAACCACCTTCACGAAACGCCGGTTTTAATTTCTGAAGTTTACCGGTCTCAAGTCCGGCCCGTGGACTTTCATCCTGATCGATGACCTTCTCGCCTTTCCGCTCCTTGACTGTAATCGGCACGATTTGCGAATTGAAATATCCACTTTCCATGGCGTTCACTGCACGACTATGGCTTAATACCGCATACTCATCCTGTTCTTCACGGGAGATGGAATGGATTTCCGCAAGGTTTTCGGCGGTTTCCCCCATCATGATGCCGTGGATGGGATCTTCAAGCACTTCCCAAACGGAATCGCGGATTTCTCCGTGCTGTAGTCTTTGACCGAAGCGGTGCTGCTTTAAAATATAAGGACTCGAGCTCATCGCTTCCACACCGCCTGCCAGGACGATATCGGATAAACCCGTCTGAATTTGCATGGCTGCTGAAATAATGGCCTGCATGCCGCTTGCACACTGACGCTGAACCGTGAAGCCCGTCGTTGTGTCGTCAAAACCGGCCAGTAATGCAGCCGTCCTGGCCGTATTCGGCTGATCGGTCCGTTGGATGCAATGACCCAAAATGACTTCATCAATGTCACTTGCCGATAACCCGCTTTCTTTCGCTGCTTCTTTCATAACGGGCACGATTAAATCTGTCGGGAGCAGATCCCTGAATGCTCCCCCAAATGCGCCAACCGGCGTACGCAGAGCCGTTGTAATCACTACATTTCTCATCTAGTCACTTCCCTTTCTTTTCTATCTACATTGTGATTCCATCACTACCAGGGCATATAACCGGCTCTCAATCCAGAGAGATCTTCCCTTGTCTTTGGTGGGTGAATTCGCCATCATACCCGGTAAAAGGGCGCACCCGTTCTGAGGAAGTCGATTCAATTCTCGATGAGTGGTGAAGATCCACTATTCTTTCATTCTACAAATAAAGCGTTTTCTCCTATAATTTCAATAAATTTCTTTACGCATTTTCACAAAACTCTGAGAAACAACATGTTCCCCCTTTATCTTTTCCTATATAATGAATCTACTAAATGTTAGTGAAATTGGAGGATTCATCCTTGAATACTTTTCAGCAATTTCAACGCACAATCATTAAAAATTACTTGTTAGGCAGCCTTATAGCCGTTTTCGGTGTTGGTTCTGTTTTCATTTTCCAAACCCTTGCGCTGAGGCAGCTCGAATTGATCGCCATGGGGAGCATCATTTTCTTATCGCTAGTTACGATGTTCAGTTTTGAATTCCTTGTTTATAAGAACCATATTCGCCCAATGAAAGAGGTTTATAACAAAGAGAAAGAATCTATAGGCATGGATTCTCTTCTTTCTGCCTATCAACAAGCAGAAATGTTTCCGCTGTTAACGGTCAAAAGGATTATGATACCTCACTTTCTAGGTCTCGCACTCCCATCGACCGCTCTGACGGTCATCTTCATCAAGAGCGGCTTTCTTTCCTTTCCTTATTTCTATATTTTTTATGCTTGGTGCGGTGCCTTTTTAGTAGCAATCCTTCATGCTTTAATTGAATTTTTCTTAACCTTCAAAGCTTGTCACAGGCTGCAGAAGGACTTGATTTGGAGATCCGTGGAACACTTTGGCGTCGACCCTTCCAACCATTCCATTTTATTTATCAGTTTGAAACAGAAGATCCTGGCAGCTTCACTCTTTCTTGCCTTGTTTCCGATCCTGTTGTTTTCACTGGCATCACAGATCCGCTTATCAATTGCCGACCCTACTCTTTTGGTTGACTATTGGAAATGGGCAGGGATCCTGATTCTCATTATTGCTTTACTTGCCTTTTACGGAGCGGTCCTTATTTTTAAAAGTATCGAAGAACCCGTCAAGGAGCTTGTTAGTCGTTTTGAAAAGGTGGAACAAGGGCAAGTTGTCCCTGCTGTGAATACGTATACAGATGAGTTCTCCCATCTCTTCTCAGGGTTTAACCATATGATTGAAGCCATCAATCTCCGGGATCGGAAGAACCAGAAGCTCCTCGACCAATTTTTCGCAGTGGTAGCCGCCACATTGGATGCCCGTGATCCTTATACGGCAGGTCATAGCAAACGGGTGGCGGAATATTCCGTTTTGATTGCCAGACAGTGTAAATGGCCTATTGATGATATTGATTTACTCAAAAAGTCTGCCCTCCTTCATGACATCGGAAAGATTGGTATCCGTGATGACGTGTTGTTAAAAGAAGGCAAACTGACAGATGACGAGTTTGCCCAGATCAAGAGGTACCCAGTGATTGGTGAAGAAATTGTGAAAGGGGTCGAAATCACGGAAGAATTGCTTCCAATCTTACCCGGGATCAAACATCATCACGAGCGGATAGATGGATTGGGGTATCCCGATCGGTTGAGCGGTGAGAACATTCCAGTGTTCGGGCGTTTGATTGCGGTCGCCGATGCTTTTGACGCCATGACCTCTGATCGCCCTTACCGCAGGGGAATGCCTTATGAGAAGGCGTTCTCCATCTTAAAAGAAGGAAAAGGGACCCAGTGGGACCAGACCTTCGTAGATGCGTTTATTAGAGGGATGGATGCTAAGCTAAAACAGACGGAACTATAAAAAAAGAAGGCAAACTCTGTCATGAGTCGCCTTCTTTTTTATAGTCTCGTCATTTTCTAAATTGCACATCCCATTCATTGATCGGCCAGTAACGAAGATCCACTTTCCCGACAATCTGCTCCCTGTCGACAAATCCGAAATAACGGCTGTCCATGCTTCCCCGGCGATTATCACCGAGAACGAATATCTTGCCTTTCGGAACGATTTTTTCCCCCGTGATTTCCTGAAGGGTGAAGTCTCCCGTCAGCTTACTGCCGATGTATTCCTGTTTGAATTTTTTTAAATAGGGTTCAGGATAATACTCCCCATTCACATATAGCTTATCGTCTTTATAAACGATCTTATCACCGGGCAGGCCGATGATCCGCTTCACATAGTCCTCTTCTTCATTTGCATGGAACACCACTACATCAAAGCGGTCCAGTTCCCCGATATGATAGCCGATTTTATTGACGACCAGTTTATTTCCATCCTGCAGTGTCGGCATCATGGATTCACCTTCCACCACATAGTTGGAGAAGAGAAAGGTCCGAATGATGATGAAGATGATTAATCCAATTCCCAAGGCTTTGATCCATTCAAGTCCTTCTCTTTTTACCTCTTCTCTCAATTTGATTCCTCCTGCTTCTTGCGTTCAATTCGTTGGTCTAATTCCATTTTCTTATTCAGATGTATCTCAATTCGTTTTCCTACAAGCCATAACACGAAAATAATGGCCACCACGATTACTGTACGTATAGGTTGTTTAACTAATGATATAATATCATATCCAATAAAGCTTATGGTGAATATCATCACCATTTTTCCGGTTACCACCGCCAGCATATATTGAGCAATGCTGATCGAGGACAAGCCGGCCACTACATTTACTACTGCAGACGGGGTAAATGGGAAACATAACAGAATGAACAATGGTCCAAATCCATGCTTGTCTACCCATTTCGTCAGCCGGTTCACCTGGCGGCTCTTTCTCAAGAAGCGAAAGACCCTCGCCTCCCCGTATCTCCTGACCAATAGAAATACAATCAGGGCGCCCAGGGTAGCGCCGATCCATGAAAACAGGAATCCCCACCATAACCCGAAGGCATTTGCATTGGCCGTCACAAACACAACCAGTGGAAGGAACGGAAGGAACGCCTCCAACAATGGCAGCAGGATTCCCGGAATCGGTCCAAACGAACGATATTGCTGAATCAAATCCATCATATTTTCAAGCGTAAACCACTCTTTTATCGTATTGATATTCATATTATATGTTTCCCCTCAAACGACCATGAACAGATATACTCATTTCGTCTTCACTACTTACTATTTTCATCATATCATACCAGAACAGGATTTCCATATTGTAATTTCCCGGGTCGTTTTTATTATTACAAGGTTGCCTAAAGTGAGGGATTGTAAACCTGTTGAGAGAGGATGATTTTTGGGGACTTCTCCCAATATTTTATCGACTCCCCTCTTCTCCTTCATTCAACACCAAAAAAACTGCCATCCCCAGGCGGAAATGACAGCTCTCCCTTTTTTTCTATAAATATTCACCAAACCAATCCACGATCTCCTGTAATCGGGCTTCCCGCAAGGAAGGCTTCCCGGTCCGGGACAGATTATGGTTGGATTCCGGGAAGCGGACGAATCTCGCCTCTTTTCCCTCCCGTTTCAGAGCGATGAACAGCTGCTCGGCCTGTTCGACCGGACAGCGGTAGTCGTTTTCACTGTGAAGAATCAAAAGCGGCGTATTCATATTCTTCACGTAGGCGAGCGGGGAGTGCTTCCAAAGTGTCCCTATGTCATGGAGGCCACTTTGGATTTGCCACTCGGAGAAGTAGTAGCCGATATCACTCACTCCGTAAAAGCTGATCCAGTTACTGATGGAGCGCTGGGTTGCCGCCGCTTTGAACCGATCGGTGTGACCGATGATCCAGTTGGTCATGAAGCCCCCGTAGCTCCCGCCGGTTACGCCGAGACGGGATTCATCTATGAAAGGAAATTCCTTCAGTGCAAAGTCCACTGCCCTCATGATATCTTCGTAATCCCCGCCGCCGTAGTCGCCTCTGACGGCATCGACGAACTCCTGTCCGTAGCCGTGGCTGCCCCGCGGATTGACGTACAGTACAGCATAACCCCTGCTTGAGAGCACCTGGAACTCATGAAAGAACGTGTTCCCGTACATCGTGTGCGGGCCGCCGTGGATTTCGACGATAAGCGGATATTTCTTTCCATCCTCGTATCCAGCAGGTTTCATGATCCAGCCTTGAACCGGCCATTCATCCGCCCCGGTGTACATGAACGATTGAGGGGTGGACAATTCACGACCGGCAAGAAAGTCCCCGTTCAGGCTGGTAATGCTGGTCAGTTCTCCGGTCGGGACATGGAGAGTAAACAATTCACCGGGCTCTGTCGGTCTGCTCATGGCCAGCAGGATGGTTTGGCGATCGGAATCAAGGTCGAATCCATAGACATGCTGCTCTTCCTGTAGGAGTGCAGGATAGATGGCTCCTTCGATATGAGCATAATAGAGGACCGTATTTCCCGCATCCGATGCCAGAAAGTAAAAGCTTTCATTGTCCTTTGACCATTGGATCCCCGTCCCTGACGACCCCTGGATACTGTCGCTGTTAAGGTAATCCCCTACCGGAACGTCCATCCCCTCTGTCAGGCAAACTGAATGACCCGTCTGAAGTTCATGGATCCATACCTCATTATGCGTAGCGTTCTCATATTCCCGATTATGGCCGATATAGGCAAGGTGAGTGCCGTCTGGAGACCAACTTGCTTCCCCGTAGTATCCCGGCTCCCCGTTCATTTGCCTGCAGGTTTCCGTTTCAATGTGAAAAAGATATAAATCGGATTGGAATGAGAAATCCCTGTCTTTATTCTTATCTGTTGAAAAGGCAAGGTGCTTTCCATCCGGGGAGAATGAGTGAAGTGCATAATCATGCTCATCATCCGTGACCCTTCTCATTTCCTTCGTTCCCGCATTCACGATGGCGATCTGTGCATAACAGTCATCGTGGAAGCCTCGATCATCAGTTTTGTATTTCATGCTTGTTGTAACAAATGGCTTTCGTTTCCCGTCTTCCCCTTCCTTTTGATCGAACGTCCCGCCTTTTTCCATTCGGACCCCGACAGCAATCTTTTCACCGCATGGAGACCAGACTGGATTCGAAACACCTCTATGGAAGTCTGTGATGAGCTCCGCTTCCCCGCCATCCCGACTGATGAGATAAAGCTGATTGACACCGGACCGATTCGAGATGAAAGCGATCCTCCTTCCATCAGGTGACCATCTTGGGGATGAAATCCTTTCGTCGCCGAAGGTCCATTGACGGATGGACCTGTCTTGAAGACTGATACTATGTAGGGTTGAAATATAATCATCTTTCTCTTCACACATGACAGTTTGAACAAACACAGCCTCTTCCCCGTTCGGCGAGAGCCTTGGATCCGATACAGCCTTTATTTCGTAGAGGTCCTTTATCGTAATGCTTTCTTTCATGTTCCGCACCTTCCTTTCTTTCTGTACCCTTTCTTATTTCGACACTAGAAATACTATTCCCTTCACGGATAAAAACCTGCATTCCCCTTCATAATAGAAACAAATTCAAATTCTACAATTTTCCCTATTGAAAGTAAATTGAAATCAACGTAAAATAAACATACGAACGTATGTTCTGTACCGAAGTGAAAAGGAGGCTTTTCATATGACAAGAATTCCGGAGAATGATCGAAATATTTTAGAGCAGGCGATCTATCTGCCCATGGTGCTGACGATATTGAATCGCGACCTGCAAGTCGTCGACAGCAGCCCGTTTAAATTGAAGCGGCCGTACTTAGAAATGATCGAGGAGACGATGAAGGTCATTCAAGGGGAACTCGCCCATGTTAAGAAGTATATGAGGACGAATAAGATGAAGGTAGAACGGATTCAAACGGATGATGCTTTTACAATGTATATGTTTTTGTATAAGGGATACGAAGAGCACCATAATTACTTCAATCCACGCCTTCGGAACCGGGTGGAGGATTTAATGAGACATTATTTGTACCGCCGCTTCACCGAAACGAAGTCTGATACAACAAAAGAAGCGTGATGCTTTGCTCACGCGTCGGTTTTGTGGATATGTCGATTAAGGTAGAACGTTTTTACTTTATTCTTTTCAGTTTGGATCTTCGTATTATATTTACTTTCCATTTCTGCAATTCGCTGTGTATAGGCGATACGTAAATCCGAGGTGCGGAGCATTTGATTTTCAAAGGAGCTGTATGAGATGGGAACCGTGCAGGATTCATTGTTTTGAAGGAAGATCCGTGTTGATCCATTTGTCAATCGTTCATATCCCCGGACATGGGAGTGGGAAATCCAGGAACATTCCTGCTTCACTGGAGATGATGTCGGAAATAGATAAATGGACATATCAGGGTTAACCATGATGGGGGCTTTGTAGATGATACCCGTAAGTTTCTTCGTTCCTTCTTTTCTGCCTTCATAAGAGCAGCCGAAGAATTCACAACTTTTTTTAAGAATATCAAAGGGTTTGAACGGAGAAATCAATACGTCATCCACCTCTATTATTTTCGTAAAAGTCCTGGCGCCGTACTCCATGGGCTGAAGGATCATTGTATGGGGATTCACTTCATATTCTTCTATAATTCGAGATTTTCCTCTCATTTCATCGCCTCCATTTACATTTTTCACCAAAATAATACCATAAATCTCGACGATTGTCTCCTATATTTTTAAAAATTCTGATATTTTTCCCCCTCCACTCGTTTACGAATAAAAAAATTATCAGAATATTTAATTTTTTGGTTGAATTTTTACTACTTACCCCATATACTAATAAAAAGAATTCAGGGGTGACGTATATGGAAAGCAAAAAGTCCTATACAGAAATGATGAAAGCCGCTGCCATGACCCGGAAGAAAGCCGCTGAAAGAAGCGTAATGGAAATCTATATCGATATGGTGTTGCATGAAAGCATTCTGATGACACAGAAAACCAAACTTCTAACCGACATTGATGCCGCCCTGGATACAAAAGATAAAGGTTTGTTCATGAAATTAACCAAAGAATTAAATGAACTGAATGTAAGCTACGGATAACCATACATGGCTGACTCTACCTCTTTGAGTCAGCCATTCCCTTTTTAATGGACGGGCCTTTAGTCCATCTTCATGCATGACTTCCGCTCCAAAGGCAAATGCTAATAGCTAATCTACACACGATGGAGCGAATCATCATGATCCTACTGATAAAAGTTCTTGTCCTCTACCTGATCACCATTGCGGCTATGAGACTGATGGGAAAATCAACGATCGTCCAGATGACCCCGTATGACCTCGTCGCAATCATCATCGTCGGGACGATTGCCTCTGAGCCATTGATCTCCACAAAGTTCTGGCCAACCATCACGGCCCTCGTCTTTCTGGTGGGACTTCACGTTCTTTTCTCATTTATGACGTTAAGTCAATGGGGGAACCGTTTCTTCTTAGGAGAGCCGACTTTACTGATTAAAAACGGGGAAATATTAGAAGATAACCTGGAGAAATCAAAAATCTCACTCATTCAATTAACGTCCATCCTCAGGTCCCGGGGGTACCCTAAAATTTCTGACGTGGATTATGCCATGCTTGAACCCATCGGAGAAGTGAGCATCATTCCAAAGGTAGAGAATACACCGGTTACCGTGGAACACCTCAACTTAAGGATTGATGACGAAGGACTGCCGATTTCCGTCATTGTGGACGGTAAAATCCAAACCAGGAACCTGAAGCTTCTGGGAAAATCGCAAGAATGGCTGGAGTCTCAATTAACCAATTCAAACCTGCACCACAAAGATGTCATCTTTGCCTATATGACGGAAAAAGCAAAAAATCTCGTCATCAGCAAAAGAGAAAAGGCCTAAACAAGGCCTTTTCTCTTTATGCCACTTCAAGAGTTCAATAGAAAATGTTCCCGTAAGCCTTTACCGTTAAATAGAATACCACTACAGTATAAATTAAGGCTGTCCAGAACGAAATCGAGTGATAAAATCTCTTCTGTTTCCCTTTTATCATGTGTTGGATCCTTTGATACCGATAACCATCTCCGTAAGCATAAATGATGGTCAAAGTGATCAATATTCCAATGATCAATGACCATTCCATCATGGGGCGGCCCGTTTCAAGATAACTCCAAAATGGCAATCCCACTAACACCAACATAGTAAAAGCAACCTTGCAAAAAAACAACAACAGTTTTTGGTTTATGAGTACTTCCATCCCCAACCGCCTCTCCATCCAATGTTAATGATCCAGCTTTAATAATATTACTTATTTTACCATAATAGTTATAATTTGGCGATGATTAATTCACTTAGCCCCTCTGTTTTCAAGTAATAGCTGGTTGCGTATCCATTCCCCCTTTTATTCAAAAGGCTCTTTTCGCAAAGATTGTTGCTTTTTAACATATGTTGTGCCTAGGCTCTGTCAATTAGTGTGTGCAGGGATGGTGAGGGGAAATCAACTAGCACTTTCTTCTCTAAGATAGCAACAAACCTTAAGAAAAGAGCTATTCAAAAATAAAAAAGCCAAGTCAATTTAGATTTGACTCGGCCTTTTCTCTTTACTCTTCTTTCTTTTCTGCTTCATATTCCTCAAGCATCGACAGACGCTCAAGCATGGTCGGGTGTCCGTAACGGAAAATTTTCACCAAAAGAGGCGGATTCACTTGGGATAGTCCTACCTTTGACAACTTCTGGAAGGAGGAGATGGCTGGTTCTTTATCCCCTGTCATTTCGATGGCATAGCGGTCTGCCCTTGTTTCCTGATACCGGGAAATCCAGTTGCTGAGAGGGCTGACTGTGAACAACAGCATAGACGTGATCATTAAGAACAATGGTAAGGAGCTGAGATTCGAGACGCTCGATACTTTCAGATGATCTTTATGATTTGCCACGATCCCCCTCATCAGCTTAGCCGTCAGGAATAGTCCGAAGAAGGATAGAACGAGATAGATCCCGATTCCTATATAGATGTGCTTCTCTACGTAATGAGCCATTTCATGGGCCATGACGAAGAGGATTTCTTTGTCTGTCAACTTCTCAAGGGTCGTATCCCAAAGGACGATCCGCGAGTTGGAGCCTACCCCGGTGACGTAGGCATTGAGTGAATTTGTTTTTTCCGACATATCGACTTCAAACACGTGGTCTGCAGGGATATCGGCCCTGTCTGCAAGAGTGAGGATCTGATCTTCCAATGCTTTATCCTTCAAAGGATAAAAGTCATTGTACAGAGGATCGATCAGGACAGGCTGCACAAACATCATGAAAATCGTGAACGGGACGGACAAAGCCCAGGCAGCAAGCCACCAGCGCTCTTTAAAGCGTTTCATCAGGGCATAGAGGACCGATACGATGATGAACATGATCAGATAATTCACCCAGAAATCCGTGATTTCGTCTTTCATCCACATAGAAAAGGTCTGGGTGGAAATATTGTAGCTCTTTGAAATCTTATATGAAATATACTGCAGCGGAAAAATCGCAACAAAAGAAGCGATCGATAACCAGAACAAGTAAATGGCCGTTTGAAGGAATCCATTCTTCACCGTTCCCCTCGCCCATTTCTCAAATACACGGGAAACACCGAAAATCAAAATCAAGAAATAGAATAACCATTCATACGGAGTGGATAAGAAGAACAGGAGATTCTTGATTTTCGAAAAGTCCTCACTCAACAGAATTTCTTTATGATTCATGAAAGTGGCCGGGTCCGCACTGCTTCCCTTATACATATCAGGTAAAGTGGAATCCGCCAGGAAAAATAAGTACACATATAAAAATAAGCCTAATAGCAAATAAGCTGATATCGATCTGAACGCCCATTTTCCAGCCAACATACTTCCTCCCTTCTCGTCTTCACTACTATATGTAATACCCTGTCCAAAGTTTTAGAACCTAAACGCATCTGACTGGATTACATGAAAAATCGTTGATTTCCTTTTTTCCCATTCCAGACTCCTTTCCCTCCAACAAAAAAAGCCCCGATCAGGATCGCGACTCATTTGCTTCTACATTAAGAATACCGAATACAGTGATAAAACGGAAATTGCCCCGATTACCACGAGGATGACATTCGCACCGAGAAAGGCAATGACAAAGGCAGCAACCGTCCCCACCACCCCAAACAGGAAATTCCCTTCCTGTATCAGCAGGATGCTCGGGAAAATCAACGCCCCCAATACGGCAAATGGAACATTTTTCAATACGCCTTGAAGAAATGGCGGGAGCTCTTTCCCCTTAAATACGAGGAAAGGGAGCATTCTCGGGATATAGGTGACCACGGCCATCCCAAGGATCATCCACACTATCGGACTATTCATTTGCTTTTTCCCTCCCCTTAATCATGACCACTACCTCCACGATAACGGCTGACACAATCGTAGCCGCCACAATCGACCAGCCATTTGAAAGGTTCGTGGTAAATAGCAGGATGCTATTCAGAGCCCCTGCCACCACGGCCAAAAATGTGACCTTGACGCTTTTTTTCATGGAAGGGACGAGAAGTCCGACAAACATGGCGTACAGGGCAATCGTCATACTTGCCTGCAGGAATTCAGGGAGGATTTCCCCGATAAAATATCCCACCCCTGAATTCACAACCCAGCTCCCATATGAGATGAGCATGACGCCAACGGCAAACCCCGTCCGTACCTTGCCCTCTTTCACACTGATGACCGTGAACGTTTCATCCGTGATGCCAAATGCATAAAAAAGCTTTTTAAACAAACGGTCTTCCTCAAGCTTTTCACTTAACGAAGCAGACATGAGAAAGTGGCGGATGTTTACAATGAAAGTGGTGAGGATGATTTCAATGATCCCGGTACCAACCGCAATCAGACTCAATGATATGTATTGAGCGGCCCCTGCAAACACGAGCATGCTCATCAGGATCGTCTCTGTCACCGTTAGTCCGGTTGTCCGTGCCAGTAACCCAAACGTGAGGGCGACAGGCATATACCCGATCGCGATACTGAGCCCACCCTGCAGCCCGAGACGAAAATCACTCACTTTTTTCGTCGAAAGGAGTGCCTCCATTCTTTCACATCCTTTATAATAGGAATCATCTACTATTTTAATTTTTTGATAATTTATTATATTATACATATAGACGTTATAGTATACAAGAGGAGTTTTATACATGGAGAATTTCCCGATCCAAATTGGCGACAATATCAGAAAGTTGCGCAGAGAACGCGGCTTGAGCCTGGAACAAATGGCTGAGCGGACAGGAGTGAGCAAAGCGATGATCGGTCAGATTGAACGGGGGGATTCCAATCCGACGGTCGCCATTTTATGGAAGATCGCCAACGGCTTGAAGGTTTCTTTTTCATCCCTGATCGAGAAACCGGCCAATCAAGTGTCCATCATCCATTATGAAGACGTTCAGCCGGTCCTTGAAGATGAAGGCAACTATATCGTGTATCCGATCTTCCCTTTTGATCCCTTGAAAAAATGGGAAAGCTATCGCGTGGAAATGAAGCCTGGATGCGCCTATCGGAATGAAGGGCATACAAAGGGTGTAGAGGAATATATCACAGTCCTCTCAGGAAGCATCGTCATCAAAATCGCCGAAGAAAGGTATGAACTGCCTTCCGGAAGCTCGATCCGCTTTGCCGCTGACTCCGGTCATGAATATTCCAATGAGTCGATTCAAGATGCAGTCTGCCAGATGGTCATTTATTACGGAGAAGAATAGAGCTGTCATGGAGGGGAATCCCTTCCATGACAGCTTTTTTTCTTTATCCGTGTCAATCCGCGGAACGGACCAATATACTATTACATCTTATAAAAGTTGAGGGGAGAAAAATGAACATGACTCCTTCCTTACCATCATTTGACCTCCAATTGGATCATGACGATATTCGGAAACTGGAACGGGATGTTTGGAGCAATTCATCTGTCCCGGCAGAATTAAAAATAAACGATACCCTCTATGACATCAATATCCGGTACAGGGGTTCCTATACGCGGGGGTTGGAAAAAAAGTCCTATCAAATCGAATTTGTCAATTCCCCTGAATGGGATGGTTCCACAGAAATACACCTGAATGCAGAATCATTCGATCCTTCCCACTTCCGAAACAAACTTTCCCTCGATTTCATGGGGGAACTCGGGATTCACACTCCGGATAGTCAGCATGTCTTTCTCACTCAGGATGGAATCCCCCTTGGTTTATACCTTCAGCTGGAGTCAGTGGATGAGATGTATCTGAAAAAGAGGGACCTTCCCCCCGGGACGATTTATTATGCCGTCAACGACCAGGCTGATTTCTCCGTCAAGAGAAAAAGGGGGCTGACATCAGGGTATCAACGAAAACTGGGGAACATGCAGGATGATCATCATCTCATTCACTTCATCAGGAGTATCAATGCACCAGCAACCTTCCAACATGAAATCCACCGGCTGTTGGACATCGAGAACTACCTGAGGTGGCTTGCAGGCGCTGTCTGTACGATGAATAATGATGGATTCACCCATAACTATGCCCTGTATCTCAACAGGAGCGACCAGCGATTTTCCATCATTCCATGGGATTACGACGCTACATTTGGACGACGTGTGAATGGGGACGTCATGGAATGGGATTACGTACCGATCACGGGAAAAGCGAAAAACAAACTGACCACACAGCTGATGAAACGATCCGGCTTCCGGAGATTATATAAGGATATATTGGGAGACATTCTTGATACGAAGTTCACTGTCAAATACTTTGAAGAGAAAGTGATGAACTTTCATTCTTCCCTCAGGCCCTATGTTCTGATGGACCCACATTTCAAGGATAATATTGATGTATATGACAAAGAGCCTTCCTATATCTTTCAGTTCATCGAAGATCGCAGTGCTTTCCTGAGACGGGAATTAAAGTATCTCTAAAGAAAAAACCTGCTTGGGAACAAAAAGTTCCCAGGCAGGTTTAACAGAAGGTATCCTTCGGTTTCGGAACGGACAAGCCGAACAGAGGACGGAGATAAAGGGCAAGGAAGGTACCGGCAAGGGCCAGGACTCCCCAGATGTAACCGTGAAGACTGAAGGAAGCAATTCCTCCGAAGTAAGCACCGATGTTACATCCGAATGCCAGGCGGGCACCGTATCCCATGAGTAGTCCCCCGATGACGGAGGCCATGGCATTCTTTCCGTTGATTTTATTGAACCGGAACAATCCACCTGCCGCGGAGGCAAGAAAGGCTCCAAGGATCACACCGAAATTCAATACGGTGGTGGAATCAGCAAAAATTGACGCTTGAAGGGCCTCTGCATTGGCACCCGACCAATAGCCCCAGCTTGCAACATCGACTCCAAATATCCCGGCAACCTTTGATCCCCACAGGGCAAATGCCGATGTGATCCCCCATGGATTCCCCCTCGTCATGAGAGTGAGGGCATTCAATACCGCCAGCACGATGGCAGCTGCGATTAGGGGCCAGGACCCACGCAAGATCCGTTTCCACCCTTTTGCTGACGGAAGCTGTGCCATACGTGGTGGATTCTTCTTCTTTTCGATTCTCAATGTGACCCACGCAACCAGACCAAAGAATAACATGGAAACCACCCATGCCCCGAAATAACCCAAACCAGTGGATGTCGCCAAGGAAATCGGCTTAAAGGAAGGAAGTTCTTCGGTCCAAAATGGAAGGTGAGCCGCCCCCACTGTTGCACCTACAATAAAGAATAACAGCGTGATGAACATCACGGAACGCCCTCCGCCGATCGCGTAAAGGGTTCCCGAGGCACATCCTCCCCCAAGCTGCATGCCGATCCCGAACAGGAAGGAACCAACAATCAAACTGACACCGACTGGTGATACATATCCTGTCGCTTCCCCGCCGAAAAAGGTGTATCCTGTGGCAAGGATCGGTGCAAACAAGGTCACGGCAACGGCAAGCATCACCATATGTGCCCTCATCGCCTGACCGTTCCCGACAGACATCACCCTGCGGAAGGCAGAGGTAAACCCGAATCGTGCATGAAACAATGTATATCCTAATAATAGTCCGAGAACGAGAAGTACGGTCTGGGCAATATCTTGTGTAAAGAGCAGATAAAGACCAAGAACCGCTGTAACGATGAGCCCGCCAGCCACTAATGACGTCTGTGGAGGGTTCAATTCGGTACTCTTTTTCTCCGGACCTTTTTGTTCATTAATTGGTTGAACATAGTCAGCCATGACAAATCCTCCTTAATCTTATTGATTTGGTTGGAATTCATTTTACAATAGTAATGGATTCTTCAGATTCTGTCAAAAGATGAGCTTCCATAAAAAAACCACCTGAGCGAAAACGAACGGGTTCGGTTTAAAATACAAAATTTGAAGCAGCAGTGCTTTTCGCACAGCGAACTTAAGTAGAATCAGTAGAACATTTCAGAAGTGAAATGAACACGTAAAAAAGCTCGGAGCCTTATGCTTCGAGCTTTTTTATGTTGAATCAGGAAAGCCGTTTCCCTGGCGTTTGAAAATAAGCGGAAAAATTCCGTCTAAATCAGAAAATGCAGCTATTTCACGAAAATTAGCCGGAGTTTTTCCGCTTATGAGTCGTTAAGCGGAATTTCTCCGCTTAATTCAGCGATGTATCTCTACTCCAGCTGCCTTAGCCGGAATTTCTCCGCTTATACATCTCTCACCATCATCTAAGCAGTATGCTTCATGGCTAGTTCACTTTAACAAACATCATTTCCCTCAAAATCAAAAACAGACTGATTAATAGGTAAATAAGCCTGCATGCCATTTAACATACCAATTCGCTTAGCCATGCGCACTAACATCCGCACGCTGACAATCACTCCTGTCACCTTGCTAAAAGGACTGCGAATTCGGGTGCTAAAATCCTATAAACTCATGAAATCCTCTAGGTATCACCAAAAAGAAGCAGTCCAATTCAGTTACGAATAGGGTTGTTAATTGACGGGCGATTCAAGTTTTTGTGCTCGAAAACCGAACCCGTTGAGCGAAAACACTCAAGTGGTTTTACATCATGAAACAAGTGCCAACATGATCGGGATCGTCACGATACTCAAAATGGTCGTGACCAATGTGCTTGCTGATACGAGATCAGGTTCTGTATTGAATTGCAGGGAAAACATCGTCGTATTCGCAGCGGTCGGCATGCTGGCGAGGATGATGAGGATCGAACCCAAGGTCTGTGATATCGGCAGCACGGAGACGATCGTGAGTGCCAGGATGGGTGATGCCACCATCCTCATGATCACAATGAATGATAATGCGCTTTTCTCCACCTTCTTCCCTCCAAGGGTGGCGAGCTGCATCCCGAGAACGACCATGATCGTAGGAATCGTCGCTTGTGAAATCAAATCAATCGTTTGATTCAAGAATAAAGGAACATCGAGGTGAAAGATCTGGAAGAAGAGTCCGATGACCGCCCCGTGCAGAATCGGCATCTTAGCGATCTTCATCCAGATTTCCTTTGAATCCCTCGCTTTATCACTTCCACTGATGGCGTAGTATAAGCCGATCGTATTCATAAGGAAGGACTGGATCACCATCATGATGACCGCATAGCGAAAACCGAGCTCCCCAAACCCGAACAGGATGATCGGTACGCCGTAATTGCCGGAATTCATGAACACACCGGAAAGGATCATGGCCGATACTTTCGGCTTTGAATAGTTCCTGATCCCGGCTACAATCTTTATAGTAAGAATCAATATCACACAAAGGGTGATACAAAAGAGAAAAATATAAAGATAGTCCATATTCATCTCATTCTCGTAAAAGGTCTTAAATGCGAGAAATGGATACATCAAATAGATGGCCATCTTTGAGATCGAGTTGATCTCGAATCCCAGCTTCTTTTGGCCGATGAACCCGACGAGAAAGACCAGTAATGCCGGCAGTACAATCAATATTACGTCCATTTATGTCACCACAATCCATTAAAATAAAAGATAGGCTTGACTGTTACAGTCAAGCCTAAGTGTATCATATTTACAACAATGGGATGATCAATCCGGCCAAGAGCAGGATCAGTGCACCGCCAAGGCGTGAAGAAATCTGGGCGAAGGGCATTAGCTCCATTCGTTTGGAGGCTGACAAGACGGCAACATCCCCCGTTCCCCCCATATTCGCCATGCATAGCCCAGCAGTGATGGCTGCTTCAATTGGATAAAAACCTACCAGTTTTCCAAGGATCGCAGCACCGATGATCGCCCCTAATACTACTCCGAATACGGTCAGGATATACTGAAGGGTCAACGCTTCAAGGACCGTATTTAAATCCGTATAGGCGACACCGATCCCAAATAACAAAGCGAAGGTCCAGTTACTGGCTACAAATTGATACCACTGACTTGCCCCTTCTACTACATTTTGTGGAATGATATTTGAGATCTTAGCCACAGCCACCAGAATGATCATGATCGCATAGGGATGGAGTGGAAGAAAGGAGCCCAGCAAGGTCCCGACCGTAAAGAATGTAAGGGCAGCAAGTAATCCTACCCCCATCTTTTCAATGTTATACTTCTGCTTTGTTTTCTCATAAGTGAAACCTTTCATAAGCTGACCGTTTCCACTTAGGGAAGGCACTTTTTTCCCGATAATATCAAGAACCGATGCTAAAATGATGGCAAATACATTCCCTAACGCCAGTGCAGGCACAAGCATTGAAATATAATAGCTCGGATCATTCCCCATCATTTCCGAATAGATTTGACTCATGGGGACGGCTCCGGCTCCCATTCCCCCTCCCATGATCGGCATGGTAATGACAAGGATGGCTTCTTTAAGGGTAAATCCGACAAGTGAGCCAAAAATCCCTGCTACAATCACAGCTCCGGCTACCGCTCCAAAAATAGGAAGAAAATAGCGCAGTCCCACTTTGACCAAAACCTTTGAATTCATCCCTAAAATACTTCCCGTAATTAATGCCGCAATATAAAAATTCAGGAACCCGCCTGTTTTCATGAAATCGGTCATAGACGTCACCGTTGCCTCCGGAAGTAAGCCTGCATAGACCATAAAAGCAGATCCGAATATCGCAATGATCGCTCCCCCACCGAGAAATGTTTTCACAATCGGTGTACGATCGCCTACCCATCCAAATAATTCACCAAGCACCATCATGACGAGAAGACTCCCGATCATTCCCCCTGGAAGATTCCCCGTATACAAGCTGGCTAGCGTGATTCCCGTAAAAATAAGGAACCATAGGATCGGCATATTAAAAATCCGAAGTGAACCTTCTTTCGTAAAAGTACCGTTCTCTTTTGCTTTCTCCCCCTTATAAGAGAGTGTTGATGCTGCTTGTCCCATCTCGTTCATCCCCTTTGTCGTTTTTAAATAACGAAAACGCTTACACTATATGCCTATTTTATGAAAGCTCCTTCCCATTTCAAAGGTTATGAAACTATTATTTATTTTTTGAAATTAAAAAAAGCAGCCTAAAGGAGCTGCTTATAAATAGGGTTGAAGCCGGGGGCTATTCCTTTTATTCAACGTATATTGATAGACCGGCCTTCCGATTCCATACATCAAAGTCTCATCCACCACGCCGATATCTTTCAGAAACCTGAGGTACTTTCTGATCGACACCCGTGAAATGGAAGTCACCTCTGCAATATCATCCGTTGTAAAAGACTCGTCTTTAAAACTCTTCATTTCGTCGTAGATGGATGATAACGTACTCCTCGTCAACCCTTTCGGAAGAAGTGCTCTTTCTCCCGGATCCTGTCCATCCCTGAGTAATAGTAAATCCAGGTCACTCTGATCGATGGTAGATTTTGTTTGCAGCATTCTATTATTCTCCCGATATGACGTCAACGCTTTTTTAAACCTTTCAAATTCAAAAGGCTTAATTAAATAGTCCACAATTCCCATCCGGAGGGCACTTTGGATCTGTTCGACTTCTGATGCCGCTGTGATGAGGATAACGTCTGTCTCCCGTTGTTCCTTCCGTATTTGTTCTAACAAATCCATCCCCGTTCGTTTACCGGGCATATAAACATCCAATAAAACGAGGTCAATCCTACACTCATTTACTTTCACCATTGCATCTTCAATCGAATTAGAAGTCCCGATTAAATGAAACCCTTTGATTTCTTCCAGATACCTTTGGTTAAACTGGGCCACCATCGGATCATCTTCCACGATCAATACATTAATCACCCGGATTCCCCTCCTTATATGAAGCTTGAACAATCATGGTCGTGCCTGAGCCTTCCTTGGACTCAACATGCAGGGTCCCATTCAATTTACCGAGACTCTCTTTTACTAAGAAAAGTCCGTAGCCCCGTCCATCCCCCTTGGAAGAATACCCTTTAGTGAAAATATCTTTCACCATATCATCCGGCATCCCTATACCTGTATCCGTCACAACCATTTCAAACTGATCCTCCTGATAAAACAACTCCACCAGTACTTCCTTTTCATTACGGTCCATGGTTGCTTCAATACTATTATCCAAGAGGTTTCCAATCACGGTAATCAGCTCATGGGTAACGGAAGGGTCCTTAGGTTCTGGAATGAAGTCGTGGCATTCAACCGTTAATGATACGCTCTTTTCCCTCGCATAGCTTAGTTTTCCCATGATAAAACCGGCAAGGGCAGGGTCTTTCACTTTCGACGTCACCGTGCTCACTTCATCGAAACGTAAGGAAACAAGCTCTTTCACATACCGTTCCAGATGGTTGTAATCGTTCATCTTGACCAATCCCAGGATCACATGCATCTTATTCATGAACTCATGTGACTGGGCCCGGAGCGCCTCCGCATATGATTTCACACCTGTCAGCTGTTCCGCTAATTGATTCACTTCCGTCTTATCACGGAAGGTGGAAATGGCACCTACTACTTCATCATTCACGAATAATGGAACCCGGTTCACGAGGATAGACACACCATTGATCGTCTGCTCCTCGTCAAGCTCGGGTTTTCCTGTCTCCATGACGCGTTTTAGCCTTGTATGAGGCATGTATTTCTCAATCGGCACCCCAATCGGATCAGAGCTCAATCCTGCTTTATTGAAAATTTTGAGTGCTGACTTATTTACCAGGGAGATGGTTGAATCTTTGTTCACAGCCACCACTCCTTCATGGACCGACTGAAGCATCGTATTACGCTCTTCCAGGACTTTCGCAATTGCGATGGGCTCAAGCCCGAATAAAATTTTCTTAATGTACCTGGCAATGATCACCGCGCCAACAACTCCTACAACGATTCCGATGCCAGTCCCCAATAAAATATTCGAGTGACTTTGATCCAGGGCTTCCTCTACGCTATTTAAGGAAATCCCGACCGACACGGCTCCGATCTGTTCATGTTGCTCATTATATACAGGGGAAAAGGCTCTGACAGACTTGCCCAAAGTGCCTTCGGAAATGGACAAGCTTTCTTTCCCTTCCAACACATCTTTTTCATCCCCGCCGACAAAGTGCTTGCCGATTCGATCAGGATCAGGATGAGATTTCCGTATGCCCTTCATATCCATCACTACAACAAACAGAACCTCTGCCGATTCCTGGATATCCAGAGTGTATTCTTGTATGCTATCTTCATTTTCTTTATTCTCAAGTCCATTCTTCACAATCGTCGAGTGAGCCACCGTCCTTGAAACGATCTTTGCCTTGTCTTCAATATTTGTCTCAATATTATCGTTGATCGTCCTTGAAATAAGCAGATCGGTCATGACAAGGGAGACGAGGACTACGACACAGACGAAGAGGATGATAAGGGTACTTAATCTAAGCTTTTTCTTTTTCAAGGGAGTCACTCCAGAGTTTTTTGGTATGATTATTCATTTTACATGATTTTCGGTGTTTAAAAAGGGGGATGTGTAAAAGAGGCTCCATGAGGAACCTCTCGTGAGGGGTTCTAGAAGTATGTCACTAGAACCTTTATGGGGGAAACCTTTCCTGAATCCAACTCTTCAAAACACTTTGGCAGCTCCTTGAACTTGATTGTCTTTTCAAACAGCCTGCCCAAGCCGGCATCTTTATCTTTCATTTGTTCAAAATACCATTTGGAATGCTGATGGTAATCCCAGCCATCACTTGAACCAACAATCTTAAGCTCTTTGCGGTAAAAGTCTGGTTGCAAATGAAACGTTTCCTTATTCCCATCGGATAATATGCACATTTCGCCTTCAGGCTTGAGCGCTTTTTGCACTGTCTTGAATGCATCATTAAAGCCCGAGCACTCTAATCCATAATCATAGAAATCAACTGGGCAATCACTTTGATTTTCAATGACGGTTTCCGCACCCAATTTCCTTGCTAATTCGCCTCTCGTGCTGCAGGGTTCTACCATATCAATATGACGAACTTTCATATACTCTTTCAAAAAGTAGACCGTCAACAGCCCCATCGTTCCTGAACCAGTCACCAACACTCGATCGTTCTCTTCAGGTTTCAATTTCAGTACGCCTTTTGCTGCATCACAAGAAAGTATTACGAGCAATGCGTCTCGATAATCTACTTCCTTTGGCACGAAGATAGCCTTATTCTCTTTTACAATCCCATAGTCTTTATGCCCGTAAAAGGCAACAACCCGGTCACCAATAGTAAAGCCTTTTACTGCTTCCCCCTTGGCCATCACTTCACCATAGCTTTCATAACCGGTTTCTTTCGGATAGGACGGCGGATGATCAGTGGAATCCGTTTCATTGTATTGAGGTAATTCAGCCCCAACGCTGATGGCTCCTGAGACAGTTTTGATTAGAATCTCATCTTCTTTTATTGGAGGTAGGGATTTAGTTGTCCACCGTAATGTCTTTTTTTCTCTTAATTCAAGTGATGTTTGTATCATGGTATTTCCTCTCTTTCGCAATTCATCTTCTCAGGAGTGTATTTAGGATTGATCAATACCCTTCTTCTTTTCTTTTTAGCAATGCACCCAGCCAACATAGCGATCCATATAAAGTTAATATCCCAACCACAAGATTTATGAAGAAGGCTATATCGGGGGCGTATAGATTGATTGAATGCCAGGGAGTGTAGAAGAAGTAAGTTATTGAAGGAATCAGTCCAAACGCGAAGATTACGGAGAACGTTCCTGTAAAAATCCATCTCCTCTTCTTTATGGAGGTTTTTGTTCTGAGTCGATATAAATTCCAACAACATAACATAAGAAGAAAAACCGTTATAAGCAATGCGCTCCATTGCAAGTGGTGATCCATCGTCTTCACATCGGGCATTTTCCCTTCCTCTAGAATAGTCCTGATGCCGTCTCTCATCCATACGGTTGAAAGAACTTCTGAAAAGTTATTTTTGTTTGTGAGTAAAATAAACCCATAGTTTTGTTTGGGATTAATGAATAATTCCGACCGGTAGTCTGGTGTTTCACCACCATGAAAGTAATAAGGTTCATCTTTACTTGCTGAGATCCTCCAGCCATAGCCGTAATACATATCTTCTTTTCTATGAACTTGTGGAGAAGTATACATTGAGAAAGTTTTATGTGAGAGCCATTTATCGTCACCGTCCATCATAAATCTTATGAACTTGGACATATCACCTGAAGTAGAGACCAGATACCCGTAAGGTACACCGCTATCATCCATAAACCCTTTACTTTTTATAGGTTTGCCAAGCCATGATTGAAAACCGGGCTGATATCCTAATGCTTGTGCCTCTTCAAAATTTGACGCCGTCCTTTTCATGCCGATTCTATTAAAAATCTCAGAATCCATGAACGAAGAAAATGTTTGATTTGTTACATTCTCAATTATTCTTCCCAGAAGAAGATAATTTGCAGGGCTATATTCATGCACTGTACCAGGTTCATGGCTCAAAGGAACATTATTGAGTTCTTGAACGGCTGTGTCAATTGCAGCTTCTCCCCGTAAATTACGATCAGCAAGGGCCAATCCATCATAAGAACTGATTCCGCTTGTATGGGTCAGCAAGTGCCTTATGGTGATTTCTTTGTTGGATTCAGTTTGATTGTAATGAAAATCAGGTAAATAACGGGATATCTCTTGGTCAAGCTCAATCTTCCCATCCTCCAATAGCTTCATGATAGCCAGGCTGGTTAAGGGCTTACTGATGGAGCCAATCGCAAACGTGGTTTCGTCAGTAACCCGGTTCCCATTACTCTGTTTTCCATAGCTCTGCTGAAATAGAAGTTTCCCATCCTGCACAATAGCCAGAGAAGCACCTGGAATTTCATACTCTTTCATCGAATCTTTCATAAATTGATTGATGAGTTCTTCTTTTTGATTAATCCCTTCTGCATGAACGTGGGAATGAAAAAGAATAGCCATACAACAAATCAACCCTATAGTCAGCACTGCTTTTCTCAAAGACTCCAGTCCCCTTTCTCGAAGGAAAGCCTGTAGAATAATTCATTTACATAAAATTACCAATAAATAAATCACCTTACTAACGGCTTGGGAACTATCTTATAGTAAGACTAGAGGAGTACTAAAGGGTAATCTTTGGAGGAGAAAATTTATTTTCAAAAATGATTTCCACAATCATTCCCCATAAAAAAGACCCGCCACCAGAGCCAAACCGCTCCATCAGCAGATCTCCAACCTACACAAAACAACCATCACTCAATCCCACTGCAATAGCAGCAGAGCAACGATTCTTATTATTTCCCCTTGAATTCCGGCTTTCGCTTCTGACTGAATGCCAATAATGCTTCCACCCGGTCTTCAGTCGGGATCGTGATTTCGTATGCTTTCCTTTCAATCTGCAACCCGGTCTGCAGGTCCACATTCATCCCATTCTTCACGGCGAACTTCGCCTGTTGCAGGGCAATCGGTCCGTTAGCCAGCATAGGGTCCACGAATGAATGAACTTCTCCCAAGAAATTCTCTTTTTCTACTACCTTTGTAACAAGTCCGATGTCCATTGCTTCTTCAGAAGTTAATCGTTTAGCGGTCAGGATAAGCTCCAGCGCTTTCGATTCCCCGACCAATCGCGGCAGGCGCTGTGTTCCGCCCGCTCCCGGAATGATGGCCAGGCTTGTTTCAGTCAGACCCATGGTGGTTCCTGCTACAGCGATGCGGAAATCGCAGGCAAGGGCAAGTTCCATCCCTCCTCCAAATGCATAACCGTTCATGGCAGCGATGGTCGGCTGCGGAAGGGTGGCGACAGATTGGAAAACTTCGCCTATTTTGTATACGTTGCGGATGACCTGCTGTTCGGTCAGGGTTTTGCGTTCTTTGAGATCGGCTCCGACCGAGAATGCTTTTTCCCCGCTTCCTGTGAAGATGACGACCCGGACATCCGGATTGATGCGTAGTGCTTCCACTACTTGTTGAAGTTCGTTCAGTGTATCGTAATTAAAGGCGTTCATCGCGTCAGCCCGGTTGATGGTGACCGTTGCAACGTTGCCCTTTTGTTCAAGTAAAATGGATTCCATGTTTGTTCTCCCCTTTGTATAAGTGTTTCCTCCATATGTATGATTCGACACGAATCGAGAAAACCCTTTCATTTTTTATTTAGGATGAACACATCCCGTTCAGATGAATACACTATTCGTGACATCCACCTATAAAGGAGCTGTATCGTATTATGTATCATCCTTCCAGTCAAAACCATTACTTTCAACAACAACAGGTGAACCAATACGTCAATCCTTACTATCGTGAAACGAAAAGCCTTCCGGATCAGTGGGTTGAGTATATCCAACCACTGGTGACCCGTGCCTTATCGGAAGTGGAGGAAGGGATCAACCTTACCCATCTCTTCCAGGAATTTATTCTATCGGGTGTATTGGTTGGCCAAGGTTTCACTCCAGACCAGGCGATCGAGCAAGTAGAAAAGTGGGAAAAAGGTGAATCCAAACTCTTACAGGCGAGTAAAGCAATGAAATGAAACAAAAAGATGCCCAGTGATCACCTGAGCATCTTCTTTTTTATGATTGAAGCACTTGCTCCTTCAGCGCTCTTCGTAAAATTTTCCCCGTTGTGTTTTTCGGCAGTTCATCCAGGAACTCGATGGATGCCGGAAGCTTATATTTCGCAAGATGCTCTTTACAATACTCCAGTACATCTTGTTCTGTCAGGGATGGATCGCTTTTCACAACATAGCTGCTGACGGCTTCACCCTGTTCGGGATGCGGCACACCGATGACTGCTGCTTCCACGATGCCGGGATGATTATACAGCACTTCTTCGACCTCACGCGGATAAACGTTATACCCTCCGACGATGATCAGCTCTTTTTTACGGTCCACGATATAGAAATAGCCTTCTTCATCCATACGGGCAAGGTCTCCGGTATATAACCAGCCGTCACGGATCGTGGCTGAGGTTTCTTCTTCCATCTTGTAATAGCCCTTCATGACATTCGGGCCTTTGACAATCAGTTCACCGACTTGTCCGACGGGCACTTCTTCTCCCATTTCATCGACGACTTTATTCTCCAGGTTCATGATCGATGTACCGATCGATCCCGGTTTTCTTGGTCGATCCAGCGGGTTGAAGCATGTCACAGGTGACGCTTCGGACAATCCATACCCTTCAGAAATCATGACGTTGAACTTCTTTTCAAAGTTTTTCAAGAGGGCCACCGGCAGGGAAGCGCCGCCTGAAATACAGAGACGAAGTGATGATAGATCTTCGGGGTTTCCTTCTGAATACTGGAACAGGAAGTTGTACATGGTCGGTACCCCGGCGAATACGGTAGGCTGATACGTCTTCGATAACTCAAAGATGGCTCTTGGGCTGAAGCGGGGAACGATTAACAATGTCGCTCCTCTCAATAGCGGTGCATTGAGGACCACTGTCAAACAAAAGACATGGAACATTGGCAGAGCCGTGATGACGGTGTCGTCTTCATTCATTCTCAGGTAGCTGCCGACATCGGTTGCATTGGAGTAAATATTTTTATGTGTCAGCATGGCGCCTTTCGGTTTCCCTGTCGTTCCCGAGGTGTAGAGAATGATGGCTACTTCATCTTCATCCACTGACTCACCCTTAAACCCTGGATCCCCTTTTCCAAGTACAGTTGTAAACGATTTCATTTTAGGGTATGCAAGAGACATCTTTTCTAAGTCGATATCCTTTGCCCGTTCATCCCCCGATTCACACAGGATGAAGTGCTCCACATCCGATAACAGATGCTGCATCTTCTCAATTAATGGCACAAGTAAATCAAGTGTGACGATGGCCTTCACGTCACCATTTCTCAGAATGTATCCAATCTCATCGGGTGTGTAGATCGGATTGATCGGGATGACTTTCAAACCGAGACGCAAGGCCCCATATAATCCGATGACGAAATGCGGTGAATTTCCTAATACAAGCGCGATATGATCCCCTTTTTTCAAACCCAATTGCTCTAAGCCGCTTGCAAATTTTGATACAGCACCATTCAGTTCCTTGTATGTACTCGAAGTATTCAAGAAATGATAGGCTGTTTTATCTGCTTTCTCTTGAGCGATTTGATCCAACCGTGTTGCGATATTCAATTGTATCCCTCCCCTTTTTGGTAAACTGAATGAATGGTCATTCATCAAACTATTAAAAGTATTCAAAATATATTCTATATAAAGAATAGTATTAATACAAGTATCTTGACGCAAAAAAACCGCCCATTTTGGACGGTTCTTCCATTTTCTCATCGTGCAAAAATCGCATTGGATACTAGTCTGAACAGATAATCCGTATGATCTCGGAAGGTTGGCTCGAGTCCCATCAATAATACATTTTCATCCTTTACGAAAACCGGCTTTCCTTGAGCCTCTTCACTGCCTTTCCAATGTCCGGCCAGGAAGAAATCACTGCTGTTTTGATAGCTTGATAGAATTTCTGCATTGCCTGTATTCGTATACCATGTTGGTTGATATACAAACCCAAGGTCTGCTGTGTCGTAACCAGCTGTGTAAGTAGAATCCGCGTGGGATAATTGAACGATTCCGTTACTGTTGGAGCCGCCTGCTTCCACTTTCACATCGCTTAATCCAAGCTTTGTCGTAGCCTGGGATGCACCTGCACCGATCGCAAGATACTGTCCACCGTTCGCCACAAAACCTTCTACATTCGATTTAAACGCTTCATATTGCGCTTCATCCTTCAATCCGAATTCAGAATTGGCCGCACTATTTTGATAGGAAATGAGGTTCAATCTTCCGTTATAAATAAACACATCTGTTGAATCAAGACCCTCTTCAGCTACCTGCCCGGGAGTCTTTTCTTCCACCGTGAAGCCAAGACGTTCCAGAGCAAGCTTCGTTCCAGAGTGGGATTGAGCTTTGTTCATACCTCCATCTTTTAATAGGGTTATATGCTGGGATGTAATTTCTTTCGCTCCCGCAGGAACAGCTTGGGAATGAATCGTGACAGCAGTATCTTTCACCAGGTCGGAAAGTATTGGTTTTGCATCTGCACCTGCATACAATGTTCCATCTTCACCCCTGTGAAGAGTGTGTCCACTATTTATCAATTGGTTGGCAATCGCTATAGATCTGGCGGAGGTATTCGGAATTGCATATGGTCCGTCCCCAATAACGGCTCCACTTTCATTCAGTGCCCTTACCTGTTTGGTTTTTACATTCAGTTCATTGTCACTGCTCACTTCCACTGCATCGAAGCCCCATAATTCAGGCAGGTTCCAGGCAGAGATATCGTACATACTCGGTGTATCTTCAGTGATGTCTTCCCCGTCCCAAAGCATCGTGTTCGCAAGTCCTGCTTTCGCTTGATTCATCGGTATGATATACGTTCCTTTAGGATACGTCACGCCATCAAACGTGAAATCCTTCTGAGCTTCTTCTACACCAATATCATTTTCTTGAAGATGGCGAACGGCTTTCAAAGTAGCCGTTTGATCCTGTTTATCGTTTGGAAGAATATATGCAGATGGGAAATGGCCCTCAGCATGGAACGGGTGATTAAACTTTACCCCACGTTTAAAGACTTCGATCTGATCTTTGACCATCTCCACTTTATTTTCGCTCGCATACCCGAGGGCACCCATCACGGCATCATACGTCCATTGAACCCCGTCCCAATCATTGGTCGGCGCTTCAAGTGTATACCCATATGCCCCGTGGTACATGGCATACATCGGAGTGAAAATCGGTGGATAATCATCCCAGCCGGCAGAATCGTCACGTTGTGGGATATAAGTCCCTTCCATATTTTGATAATCTACTCTAGACGACTCCGTATGAGTATTTTCATAGTTTTCTTTATTTGCAACAATAGTGGACTCCATCGCTTCAGCTTGATTCATTGCCCATTTGGAAAATAAGTCATATTCGTAGTTCGGATTATGAGGTGGCGTACAAGGCTCAATCAGACCTGGCTTCGAAGGTCCCCCATACCCTCTCACATATCCGTGCAGATCAAGGAATACCATTGGGTTCCATTCCGTGATAAGGTCTACCATATGCTCTGTTTCAGGCTGGGATTGAGTGATGAAATCACGGTTGAGATCGATGCCATTCCCGTTGAAACGGGTAGCATCAATACGTCCATCCGGGTTCGCCACGACGTTGAATATCAGGATATGATCTTCGAGAATACCTTTTGTCTGTACATCATTTTCTGTCGCAAATCGCTCGATTAATTGGAGTGCTGCATCCGTTCCGACAAATTCCGTTCCATGGATGGATGCATTGATCATGACAGGAACCTTTAAATCAGGATGCTTGTCGATAAAGTCCTGTGCTTTATCAGGGGATTTTATCATTTTCTTACGCAGGCCTTTATAGTACCCATATTTCCCTTTTGATTTCTCATCGGAGACGGTCACTACATACATATCGTGACCGGCCGCTGACTTTATATCACTCTTCTCGACCGTCACACGATTACTTTCCTCCGCAATAGCATCAAGCTTTCCTTCGATTTGAGAGTATTTGACGAAGTCATAGTGCTCACTATTGAATAGGCTTTTATCTTTCTCATCCAGTTGAGTACTTTGAATTGTCGTTTGAGGAGATTCTGCTAAAACGTTGAATGGTGTGGTGGATAGTAGAGTAAAACTGGCAATTCCTGCAATGATCTTTTGTTTCATTTATGTACCTCCAAAATATGTAATAGTATAATGATAGAATAAATATTCATAAAGGTACATAAATATTTAGACCTGTATTTTAGTTGGGCGAATTTTCCCATAAAAACGAGAGGTGTTCC
>NZ_NTUP01000020.1:175973-178145 GCF_002561455.1 Bacillus sp. AFS015802
GGAACACCTCTCGTTTTTATTAATACACCAAATCCACAAACTCATCCTTCGTCACATTCCCGAAATAGTGTTGAATGTCAACACCTTCCAAAGCCCCGGCAATGTCTTTTCGTTCGTAGCGGGTGCCTATCAGCTTTTCTTCGATGTCATCAACATTCCCGACTCCGAAGAAATCGCCATAGATTTTACAGTTTTCGATTTTCCCTTTGTTCACATCAAGACGGACGTCAATGGATCCAACAGGGAATCGGTGAGAATGCTGAAGATTGAATTTAGGCGATTTTCCGTAGTTCCAATCCCAATTCTGATATCGTTCTTTAGAAAGTTCATGAATGTTTGTCCAATCTTCTTCTGTTAAGACATATTCTTTTACGTCACTGCCGTCAAAAATATAATCGAGCAGGGTTGAACGGAACTCTTCTATCGTCATTTTTTCTGTTAGGAATTCCGAGATATTGGCGACACGGCTGCGGATTGATTTGATCCCTTTTGATTCAATCTTGTCCTTTTTCACCCGGAGAGCTGACACGACGTTTTCCATTTCGGAATCGAACAGGAGCGTTCCATGGCTGAACATCCGGCCTTTCGTGGAGAACTGGGCGTTACCGGAAATCTTCCTGCCTTCAGCAATAATATCGTTACGCCCGCTTAGCTCTGCCTTTACCCCCAGCTTATGTAGGGCTGTTACAACAGGCTCAGTGAATTTTTTAAAGTTGTGGAAGCTCTCTCCATCATCTTTCGTGATAAAGCTGAAGTTCAGGTTTCCTAAATCATGATAGACCGCTCCCCCACCGGAAAGGCGGCGAACGACATGAAGACCCTGCTTATCCACGTAGTCTGTATTAATCTCTTCAATCGTATTTTGGTTCTTCCCGATAATGATGGAAGGTTCATTAATATAGAACAATAAATAACTCTCATTAATATCTAAGTTCTTCAGAGCATATTCTTCAATAGCAAGATTGATCCTTGGATCCGTGATCCCTTTATTATCGATAAATAACATCTTTCTTCCTCCTAAATATCTACTTTCATATCTTTTTTCGCTAAAAGTACCTCGCCCTTATAAAGGGTACTTGCTTCCGTAACCAGCTGATCCAGTTCTCCGAAATGGGGTAAATGGGTCAGTATCAGCTTTCGTGCATTGGACTTTTGAGCAAGATGACCTGCATCAAGACTCGTCATGTGACCAGCGTTCGAGGCATCCATCCCCCCGTAAAAATTACATTCACAGAGAAGTACATCTGCATCCATTCCGAATGAAACGAATTCTTCTTTGAAAGCAGAATCTGCTGTATAAAACAGGGATTTACCGTCTGCTTCTATTCTCATTCCGTAGCATGGAACTGGATGCTTGGTTTTCACAAATGTCACGTTGAAGGGACCGATTGATAATGAAGTATCTTCCTTATATTCATGGGCTTTCATTAAATCCTTATATGTAATCGTTTCAAACCCGCGCTGGTCTTCCCTATGGGTATATACCGGTAATGTACCTTTATTCTTCCCAAGGAAATATTGAATCAATAAAGCGTGTTGTAGTACACCGATATCTGCCACATGATCCGGATGATAGTGGGATAAGAGGACGGCATCCAGACCCGTTGCCTCTACGTGATGCTGCAAGTGGGACAGTACACCACTGCCACAGTCTATAAGCAGGTTATAGCCATTAGCTTGAAGTAAATACCCGGAACTTGCTTCTCCTGCCTTCGGGTAACCGCCCCATTGGCCAATTACGGTTAGCTTCATGTTTGAACCTCGCCTTTCACATTAGTATGTACCCCTACTATACTTCATTCTGCCTATTTTTTCATTTTTTTCGCCCATTTTTGAATTAATGGTTGACGAAACTCATACTGTTATAATACAATAAAATAAATTAACACATCAGTTATATAACACTAACAATTGATGGGTGAATACAAATTTACGGAGGGTGATGAACATGGTAAAAAATATTGTTGAGTTCTTTCGGAATTTGCCGCCTAAGTCTTGTGCACAATGTGGGGATACAATTGAGGAACAGCATGAATGCTACGGTATTTATTGCGAGAAATGTACGACTGACTACGAATATTAAGAATTAGGAAATCAAGGGGTAATAAAAGAGGCTGGGACAAAACCCTCCTCTGAAATGAAAAAGCCGGTGAAATTTTACAACAAGTAAAA
>NZ_NTUP01000058.1:0-2500 GCF_002561455.1 Bacillus sp. AFS015802
TGGTTAAGTCCTCGATCGATTAGTATCAGTCAACTCCACATGTCGCCATGCTTCCATCTCTGACCTATCTACCTAGTCATCTTCTAGGGATCTTACTCACTTACGTGATGGGAAATCTCATCTCGAGGGGGGCTTCATGCTTAGATGCTTTCAGCACTTATCCCTTCCGCACATAGCTACCCAGCGATGCCTTTGGCAAGACAACTGGTACACCAGCGGTGCGTCCATCCCGGTCCTCTCGTACTAAGGACAGCTCCTCTCAAATTTCCTGCGCCCACGACGGATAGGGACCGAACTGTCTCACGACGTTCTGAACCCAGCTCGCGTACCGCTTTAATGGGCGAACAGCCCAACCCTTGGGACCGACTACAGCCCCAGGATGCGATGAGCCGACATCGAGGTGCCAAACCTCCCCGTCGATGTGGACTCTTGGGGGAGATAAGCCTGTTATCCCCGGGGTAGCTTTTATCCGTTGAGCGATGGCCCTTCCATGCGGAACCACCGGATCACTAAGCCCGACTTTCGTCCCTGCTCGACTTGTAGGTCTCGCAGTCAAGCTCCCTTGTGCCTTTACACTCTGCGAATGATTTCCAACCATTCTGAGGGAACCTTTGGGCGCCTCCGTTACTCTTTAGGAGGCGACCGCCCCAGTCAAACTGCCCACCTGACACTGTCTCCCACCCCGATAAGGGGCGCGGGTTAGAATTTCAATACAGCCAGGGTAGTATCCCACCGATGCCTCCACCGAAGCTGGCGCTCCGGTTTCCAAGGCTCCTACCTATCCTGTACAAGCTGTACCAAAATTCAATATCAGGCTACAGTAAAGCTCCACGGGGTCTTTCCGTCCTGTCGCGGGTAACCTGCATCTTCACAGGTACTATAATTTCACCGAGTCTCTCGTTGAGACAGTGCCCAGATCGTTACGCCTTTCGTGCGGGTCGGAACTTACCCGACAAGGAATTTCGCTACCTTAGGACCGTTATAGTTACGGCCGCCGTTTACTGGGGCTTCGATTCGCACCTTCGCTTGCGCTAAGCACTCCTCTTAACCTTCCAGCACCGGGCAGGCGTCAGCCCCTATACTTCGCCTTACGGCTTCGCAGAGACCTGTGTTTTTGCTAAACAGTCGCCTGGGCCTATTCACTGCGGCTCTCTCGGGCTTGCACCCTACCAGAGCACCCCTTCTCCCGAAGTTACGGGGTCATTTTGCCGAGTTCCTTAACGAGAGTTCTCTCGCTCACCTTAGGATTCTCTCCTCGCCTACCTGTGTCGGTTTGCGGTACGGGCACCTTTTTCCTCGCTAGAGGCTTTTCTTGGCAGTGTGGAATCAGGAACTTCGCTACTATAATTCGCTCGCTGTCACAGCTCAGCCTTCACGATGACGGGATTTGCCTCATCATCAGCCTAACTGCTTAGACGCACATATCCAGCAGTGCGCTTACCCTATCCTCCTGCGTCCCCCCATTGCTCAAACGGAAAAGAGGTGGTACAGGAATATCAACCTGTTGTCCATCGTCTACGCCTATCGGCCTCGACTTAGGTCCCGACTAACCCTGAGCGGACGAGCCTTCCTCAGGAAACCTTAGGCATTCGGTGGATGGGATTCTCACCCATCTTTCGCTACTCATACCGGCATTCTCACTTCTAAGCACTCCACCAGTCCTTACGGTCTAGCTTCGCAGTCCTTAGAACGCTCTCCTACCACTGACACCTAAAGGTGTCAATCCACAGCTTCGGTGATACGTTTAGCCCCGGTACATTTTCGGCGCAGAGTCACTCGACCAGTGAGCTATTACGCACTCTTTAAATGGTGGCTGCTTCTAAGCCAACATCCTGGTTGTCTAAGCAACTCCACATCCTTTTCCACTTAACGTATACTTTGGGACCTTAGCTGGTGGTCTGGGCTGTTTCCCTTTCGACTACGGATCTTATCACTCGCAGTCTGACTCCCATGGATAAGTCTTTGGCATTCGGAGTTTGTCTGAATTCGGTAACCCGATGAGGGCCCCTAGTCCAAACAGTGCTCTACCTCCAAGACTCTTACACATGAGGCTAGCCCTAAAGCTATTTCGGAGAGAACCAGCTATCTCCAAGTTCGATTGGAATTTCTCCGCTACCCACACCTCATCCCCGCACTTTTCAACGTGCGTGGGTTCGGACCTCCATTCAGTGTTACCTGAACTTCATCCTGGACATGGGTAGATCACCTGGTTTCGGGTCTACGACCACATACTTATTCGCCCTATTCAGACTCGCTTTCGCTGCGGCTCCGTCTCATCAACTTAACCTTGCATGGGATCGTAACTCGCCGGTTCATTCTACAAAAGGCACGCCATCACCCGTTAACGGGCTCTGACTACTTGTAGGCACACGGTTTCAGGTTCTATTTCACTCCCCTTCCGGGGTGCTTTTCACCTTTCCCTCACGGTACTGGTTCACTATCGGTCACTAGGGAGTATTTAGCCTTGGGAGATGGTCCTCCCAGCTTCCGACGGGATTTC
>NZ_NTUP01000059.1 GCF_002561455.1 Bacillus sp. AFS015802
ACCTCGAGCCTCTAAGACCCCACAAAAAACAGGCCCATTCACAACCGTGAATGGGCCTTTCTAAATCACAAGCAGCATCTATTAAACTAGAATAAGTCCTTAAGGTTATCCATCTGATCTAAAAACCTTCTGGATTTTAGTGTCAGACCTGAGTTTTCATCGTAATAAGTCCGGATTACCCGCTTCAATTGACGTTTTGTTTCATCTTTTACCGAAATATTCCCCAATCGATTGAGATCGAAATAATAAAATACCCTCAAAAGCTTTACAGTACTTTGGGAGATCGGTAAATGATGAGGATCTTCACTGAGGCAACGATGACAGATAAATCCATTTTCCTTGAAGGAAAAGGCAAATTCACCATCGGTCTCCCCGCATACGGCACATCCGTTCAGATGAGGATACAACCCTAATACGGGGAGCATCTTCATCTCAAAAATATGCATGAGGATTTCCGGATCGTAGTCTTCATTCAGGTAGTGAAGAGTCTTATAAAGCAATTCAAACAGGAAAGGGTTCGGCTTGCGGTCCTCTGTCGCCTTATCAAGCAGGTCGACGATGTAAGTGGCGTAAGCGGTTTTGAACAGATCTTCCCTTACATGCCTGAGCGACTCAGCCATCTCTCCCTGTTGAAGAGTACCCAATCCGCTTCCCTTAATAAATAGGAAATAACCATATGTAAACAATTGTGAAATGGCGGATAGACGGCTATTAGGTTTCTTTGCCCCTCTAGCCATCAATCCAATCTTTCCGAATTCCCGTGTATATATGGTAACAATTTTGTTCGACTCACCGTAATGATTGGTTCGAATGACAATTCCTTCACACTTCTGCAGCATTTAGCCACCTCCCGATCTCTGCTTTCCCGGGTGATGACACACTTATCACGTTAAAGGAAAATCTACTTCCGCTGTTTCTTCTTCAAAGCTGTAAGGATCCTCGATGGTCTCCTTTTCAAGCTCCTTAAATAGGAGATAGGTATCTATACTACCCGTTTGCGAAAAAAATTTCCATGTTAAGTCTAACATAAAAAACCCACCTTTCTGGATTTAAACTAGCAAGACTTCATAAGCTTTCTTGTGATTAGAATGAACATATTCTCTCTAAAACATGTGGCCTAAATATTGTTAATTATCAATATTCGTCGTCGCTGAAACCAAAGTCACGAAGATTCGATGAACGGTTACGCCAATCCTTCTGTACTTTCACCCATAATTCAAGATACACTTTCGATCCCAACAGGTTTTCGATGTCTACCCTTGCGCGCTTTCCGACTTCCTTGAGCATGGATCCCTTTTTACCGATTACAATTCCCTTTTGGGAGTCCCTCTCCACTATGATGGTGGCAATGACGTCAATAAGGTCCTTCTCTTCCTTTTTCTCCATCTTATCGATCATGACCGCAATACTGTGGGGAATCTCTTCCCTGGTCAAGTGCAGGACCTTTTCACGGATCAGTTCTGAAACGATAAAACGTTCAGGATGGTCGGTTATCTGATCTGCAGGATAAAATTGAGGCCCTTCCGGTAACTGATCCTTCAGTAACTGAAGCAGCTGGTCCACGTTGTTTCCTTCCAGTGCGGAAATCGGGACAGTCGCCGCAAACGGAAACAGGTCATTGTATTGTTGGATCATCGGGAGCAGTGCATCCGGATGAATCTGGTCGATCTTGTTCAGGATGAGGAAGACCGGTGTTTTGACACCTTTCAGCTTCTCTATGATGAAATGATCACCTTTTCCCAAACCTTCTTCGACATTCACCATGAACAATATGACGTCCACTTCTTTTAAAGTGTTCTGAGCAATCTTCATCATGAAGTCTCCCAGTTTATGTTTCGGTTTGTGAATTCCGGGAGTATCGATGAATATCATCTGGGCATCATCTGTTGTGTACACTCCCTGAACTTTGTTACGTGTCGTTTGGGGCTTATCACTCATTATGGCGATCTTTTGACCGATGACCCGGTTCAGGAAAGTGGATTTCCCGACGTTCGGTCTTCCGATGATGGAGATAAAGCCTGATTTGTATTCTGTATTACTGCCTATATTATTCATTCAAATCCTCCGGTGAAAAAGCTCCAGGTAATAGTTCTGCTACGGTTAATTCTTCTACATCGCCTTTAAGGTTCGTCAGTACGACTTTCATTTCTTTCGGACATAGTTCGGAAATGACTTGTCGACATGCTCCACAAGGCGGAACAGGTCTTGCCGTGTCTGCCACAACCGCAATCATCGAATAGTCTGTGTCACCTTCTGAGTATGCTTTGAATAAAGCAGTCCTTTCAGCACAATTACACATGCTGTAAGCTGCATTTTCAATATTGCAGCCGTGATAGACCTTGCCATCCTTTGACAGAAGGGCCGCTCCCACCTTGAATTTACTATAGGGTACGTATGCTTTTTCTCTCGCTAGTTTCGCTTCTTGTATCAATTGTTCTGCATTCATTGATTGAACTCTCCTTTTAACCCTTACACATTCATTTTACTACAATTTTCATAAAAGAAAATGGGCTGTTATCATTTTGTAATAAAATAGTTAGATAATTCAAACTATTTATCGATTTTGTTCTTTGCTCCATATATTCTATACAAGTATAAGAACGTTTTCAAATGAATTAAAGGCTCCAGGGAAGAAATCACAGCATTTCGTCCCTGGAACCTTTATTTTCCGGCATCCCGGCTTCTTTTCACTGGAAAATAAGTTCCAAAACCCTTGGAAGAAAGATGATCGTCCCCACGATCGCGGTACATACTGCAAAGAGAAGCACCGCAGCAGAAGCAAGATCCTTCGCAGCCTTCGCAAGGGGATGGCACTCTTTGGTGGTCAGATCGACGGCCTTTTCAATCGCTGTATTCATCGTTTCCAGTGCGAGTACAGCAAAGACCAGGATGATCAGTATGATCCATTCCATGAGGGATACCTGAAGCATCCAGGCAAGGATGAAAACGACAATCCCCACACATGAATGAATCCTGAAATTCTGTTCCGTTGCCCAGACAGACTTGATCCCTTCCGCTGCATATCCAAAGGACTTTAAGAACCGGAATAAACCGAACTTAGTCTCTTTTGAGTCCATATTCATCCAGAATATCCTTTTGTCTCTTAAACATCCTCTTTTCCTCTTCTTCCTCCATATGGTCGTACCCTAATAAATGGAGGAAGCCGTGGAGGGCAAGAAAACCAAGCTCCCGGGAGACAGAATGATTATATTCTTCGGCCTGTTCTTTCGTCCGATCAATCGAAATGATGATATCCCCTAGGACGCGGGGAATCTCCCCCCCAATGATTTCGACCTCGTCTTCACCCAATTCCTCAAGGGCGAATGAAATCACATCGGTCGGCTGATCCTTATCCCGGTATTCCCGGTTGATTTCCTGGATTCGATCGTTGGTCACAACGGTCACGGACACTTCGCTGTCACCCTCGATCCCTTCTTTTTCAGCCGCAAAGTTCAGGATATTTTGAACCAGCTGTGTGTGTTCCTCCGTCAGAGTTTCTGTTTCATCGATAAAGTCGATCAATAATGTCATGCTTACTCTCCTTTTGCTTGAAGTTCCGGGTATTCAATCCTCGGATGGAAGATCCCATTTAACGTTTCACATAGGGACCTCTTCACTGTCTCCAACTGCTTCAGTGATATATCACATTCGTTGAACTGACCGTCCTGCAGGCGGTCCTGTACAATCGCATGAACCAGCTGCTGTATTTCTGCCTGGGTCGGGGATTTCTTTGACCTGACAGCCGCTTCCACGCTGTCGGCAATGCTGATGACGGCCGCTTCCCTCGTCTGTGGTTTAGGACCGGGATAGCGATATTCTTCTTCCTTAACATCTTTCCCTTGTTCCTTTGCCTTATAATAGAAAAATTTCAACAGGGTCGTTCCGTGATGCTGTTCGGCGATGTCGATTATTTCTTTGGGCAGCTTATACTTCCGGAGCATCTCTGCACCATCTGAAGCATGACTAATAATAACATCCCTGCTTGTTTCAGGCGAGACCCTGTCATGGGGATTTCCCATGTTCAGCTGATTTTCAATGAAGAAATGAGGCCGTTTCGATTTCCCGACATCATGATAGTAGCAGCCGACCCTCGCGAGTAATCCGTTAGCCCCGATGGCTTCACATGCGGCCTCTGCAAGATTTGCCACCATGACACTGTGATGATAGGTACCGGGGGCATCGGTCAACAGCTTCTTCAATAACGGCTGTGTCGGACTTGAAAGCTCGACCAGTCTCATGGAGGAAAGGATCCCGAAGCCCGCTTCAAAAAACGGAAGGAAACCGATCGTCAGGATGGAAGAGCTGATTCCTGATACAAGGGCAAACACAATGTAATACACATATTCACTATTTGAGTATGAAGTACCACTTAAAAGAATCAAAAAACCAAGTATAAGGATATTGACGAGAGCTACGTAAATTCCCGCCCTTAAAATATTCGAGCGCTGATTTCTGCTCACGAGAAAAAGGATTCCAGATACACCGCTGAATAACGTATAAATCGCAATTTCGATATCGACGGAACCTGAGAACTGCTGATGGAACACAATGCTTGAGCAGGCAGCAAGGATGAACACCATCATCATCGCAATCCGCTCATTCAACAGGATCCTTAATATCATCCCCGTGAATGCCGCAGGGAAAATGAAGGCAATATCATTGATTTCAAGTTGTCCCAATAGCCCTACGATCTTCATGATCAAAAGGGATATGACGAATACGATACTCGTCAGGATCAGGTAATTCTGCTTTCGTTCCTCCGTTACTTCGAGTGTATAGAAGAAATAATACAACGAACTGATCACAACGAGCACGAAGAGCGCCAGACCAACATAAGGCCTGAAGGAAAACGTATTTTCCACCATCCCCAATGACTTCAGGATACTGTATTTTTTAGGGGTGATCAGCTCCCCGTCTTCTACGATGACCCCGCCTTCGATGATTTCCACCTTCTCTACATTTGCCTCGGCGAGCTTCTTTAACTCATCCGTTTTTTCAGCATCATAGTAAAGGGTCGGCTCCAATGCGACTTTCCCCAATTTGACGGCAGCGGTGGATAAATCACCATTGAATGAATAGTTGGTGATCCGCTGTTCCAAGTTCAACTTCGCTTCATTTAATTCTTCCTCTTTCACCCCGTTTTCCATGATGATTTTCATTTGTGTGGAAACGATGGTCTCGACCCTCGACAAGTCATCTTCCGACGCATTCAAAAGGGTCTTTAACACGTCGTCACTGAGACTGTTGGTCACATTACTGTTTTTATCCTCTGGCAATTTGGCTTTAAGGAGCTTCAGCTGTTCATTTAGATCGGGAGTCGTAGGAGGCTTTAAATCTTCCTCCACCGCCTGCTCTTTCGTCTCTTTTTTTACTTCATAAACGCTTTCCATCAAGGAGTGAAGCAGTGAAATAGAGTTGTCGATCGCCCCTTCTTTCGGGGTGTACACATCCGCCACTTCCGCCTTCGCTTCTTCTTTCTTCTTAGCAGTGGCTTCCTCATCGACGAATTTCTTTGGCGCCCTTATCGTAGTGGGGGCATCTTCATATAAATGGATATCAAGCGTTTTCGGTTTTACATTTCCATATAGGACACCGAAGACAATGATGCCAAGCAGTACAAATAATAGATTGGTAAATAGCCGGTAGCTGAATAAGCTCCTTATCTTGAGTAATAATGGGTGAGTTTGCATAAAGAACCCCCTGTTATGTATAGACAATTTCTAATAGTACCTGTAGTAATTATGTAAAATCATAACAGTTTTTGTCTAATTTATCTATGTATAGCCCTATAAAAAAAGATTGATCCAAGGATTTGCCGGGCCATTTCAGGCTGGCATCAATCAATTGGATCAATCTCTTCTGTTTATTTTTCAATTGTTTCATAAGCATCGATGATTTTTGCGACCAGAGGATGACGGACCACATCGGCCTGGTCGAGGTAAATGAACGATACTCCTTTAACATCTTTTAATATTCGCTCGGAAGAAATCAACCCAGACTCGCTCCCCCTTGGTAAATCTACTTGAGAACGATCTCCCGTGATGATCATCTTTGAATCAAACCCAAGTCTGGTCAAGAACATTTTCATCTGGGCTTTGGTTGTATTCTGGGCCTCATCCAGAATCACAAACGCATCATCCAGTGTACGTCCCCTCATATATGCAAGAGGAGCGATCTCAATGGTCCCTCTCTCGATCAGACGGGCGGTATGCTCCGCTCCCAGTACATCATGCAGGGCATCATATAGTGGACGGAGATAAGGATCCACCTTCTCTTTCAAGTCACCCGGAAGAAACCCGAGGCTTTCTCCTGCTTCAACGGCCGGCCTCGTGAGGATGATCTTCTTGACCTGCCCATTCTTTAGGGCATGTACAGCCATGACGACGGCTAAATAGGTCTTCCCGGTACCGGCTGGCCCGATGCCGAACACCATATCATGCTTCTTGATGGCTTGGATGTATTGGCGCTGCCCGAGTGTTTTCACCCGGATCGATTTACCTTTGGCGTTCTTTGTTATCTCTTCATTGTACAACTCTGTAAAATATTCAAGCGTCCCTTGTCTGCCCATTTCAATGGCATAGTGGACGTCACGCTGGCCGATATTGATTCCTTTACGGATCACGGCCACCAGTCGATCCGAAATATCAAGAGCGAGACTTACATCTTCTTCCTTACCTGAAACCAGCAACTCTTCGCCTCTTGTTACGATCGAAACGTGTAATTCCTGTTCTATTAATTTTAGGTGAGAATCTGAAACACCGAACAAAGCAATGGCTTCGTTAGGGTTTTCAAGTTGTAATTTCATTAAGATTTCATCTGACATTCGTTAGTCTCCTTGAATAAGTGGTTGTCCTTCTGCAATATTTTCTATTACTTTGAAGTGGATGGTTAACCTAACTTTACCATTCTCGACCTTTTCTTGCAAAATTTTTTCCCCTCTGATTTCTGCATCTTCCGGGAGGGAGGACTCCAGGTTGCTTTTGGCAAGCTTTTTCGCGGCCTTGATGGCTTCGGATTTCGTATACGTCCTCTCTACATCCTCTTTTTCTTTTATGCTGCGGTCAATATAATACACGGGCAGCTCCCATTTCAGAAAACGCAGGGCCTTTTTATTTTCTTCCGTGACGACATTCTTAAATTCATTTTTCCCGAATCCCCATATCGGGATATTCACTGAACCGAAACCGATATAATGTTTTCTTTTCTCATTTCCGCTGAACACGATAAACCGTGACTTCAGCGGAAGTTCAACCGATGTCTTGTACCATGTCTCTCCCAGTATCTTCGCTTTAGCCGAGACGCCTTTAGGTTCTTTTTCATTCCCGATCAAACCGGATACGAGGAGCTGGCCTTTATTGACGTAATCATTGACGCTCACCTGGGGATCTCCTTCTTCGACGAACATGTTGGTAATGATCGCTTTCTTCTTGGCGACGATATGCTGCAGCCCCGTAGACTCGGGAGGTTCCGGTGCATTTTTTTCCACCACTTGAAAGTGAAAGGTTGTCCCTTGTAATTCCACCCCTACCCACGTGATATTATTCATCCTGTAGGATAACTCGCGCTGAATGTTTTCTACATCCGGGAGGTGAAACTGCATCTTGCCCTTTGACACCCCCATTTCCTTCAGTTCCTTTCTTATACTGTGCTCTGTCTGAGGGGAGGCACCCTTGATCTCTATTCCCCACACCATGTTGGAGAGGAGGAATACGATGACGAAGAATGCCAGTCCACCGATCATGAATCCCGCGTTTTTCAGGGATCGCTTGAACAGAAAAGGAACTCCCTGCCCTCTTAGAAATGTCACTTTACACCCGGATGCCCGAACCGCTCTTCGGAAGTTATGTACATCTTCTAAGGATAAGTAAAAGGTGATGGTCTCCGTTCCAGCTCTCTTCACATTCCAAATCGGGATATTAGCCCGCAGCAATTGATTGATGACGCGCTCGACTAGTCTGCCTTCCATTTTCACGAATACCTTTCCCCTTAGAAAGGTGAACCATTGATTCTTCAAATCCGTCCCTCCTATTGTTCTAAATAGATCACTTCTACGATCTTCCCCTGCAGGAGTATTTCTTCCGGAAGGATCATCTTGATGACAAATTGCTCTCCCTTTATTAACAGTTGACCCTGTTTCAGCAGAAGCCGAACCTCTCGATCCGTGAAGGTCAACAAACCCCGGTGGTTTTCTATATAGATATGAATTTGTCCAATCATTGTGACGCGAGGAAGGTCCATCATGACATCTTCGGGTAAATCCATCTTCTGTGTCACCCATTTACGCATATGGTGTAAAAAGCTTTTTGCCATAAAAAAAGAACCCCCTTTCATCTCATATTTATGAAATGAAAAGGGGTTTCATCACTGTTATTTTCGATGATGATGTTTTTTTGATCTTGGCGGCCCAAATACTTCTGAGAAAATGAATCCTTTGACGATATCATCCTCATTTTGAAAATCAATGAGGCGGCGTCCGTTATCCCGGATCTTCCTCGCTTTTGTTTGATGGGCTTCAAGCTTCCTCGAATACCGCTCTTCTTGCTTCTGGAGGCTTGAGTACGTTGATTCCGTTTCTCTCATCTTATCCTCCAAACGGGTCTGGATAGATGAGACAGCCTCTTTCACCGGCTCCTGGTATGACCGTGGTTCTCTCCGTCGTGTCCTCTCCCGCCCGGTATCCCTGCTTCTCTCAGGCTGGGAAGAAGCAGGTGAGGCGGTTTGAATCGGTTTCTGCCTCGGCTTATTGGAAGGCGGCTGTTTCACTTTATTGAATATGGAAGTGATGAGCCCGATCAATATAGCAATGATCAATGGTTCCATGGAGAAAACTCCTTTCTAAACAAAGGGAGATTACTTATCGCTCTTCGGATCGTTTTTATCCCCTGTAAGTTTTCCGATCGAGTCCCTCATCTCTGTATCCGCATCGATGTTCTTAAGGTTCATATAGTCCATCACACCGATGTTGCCGGACCTGAGTGCTTCAGCCATGGCAAGTGGTACTTCTGCCTCGGCCTCCACTACCTTCGCTCTCATTTCCTCTACTCTCGCTTTCATTTCCTGCTCATTCGCAACAGCCATCGCTCTTCTTTCTTCCGCTTTAGCCTGTGCGATATTTTTATCCGCTTCCGCTTGCTCTGTTTGCAGTTCCGCCCCGATATTCTTGCCGATATCAACGTCCGCGATATCTATCGAGAGAATCTCGAAGGCCGTTCCTGCGTCCAAGCCCTTTGAAAGGACCGTTTGAGAAATAAGATCGGGGTTTTCAAGTACTTTCTTATGGTTGTCGGATGAACCGATCGTCGAAACGATCCCTTCCCCTACACGGGCAACGATCGTTTCTTCACCGGCACCCCCGACAAGGCGGTCAATATTCGCACGGACCGTAATCCGCGCTTTCGCTTTCACTTCAATTCCATCCATTGCAACACCCGCGATGAATGGAGTCTCGATCACTTTAGGGTTAACGCTCATTTGCACCGCTTCAAGCACGTCACGACCTGCAAGGTCAATGGCAGCACAGCGTTCAAACGTCAATTCAATATTTGCACGATGGGCTGCGATCAATGCGTTGACCACCCGGTCGACATTCCCTCCGGCAAGATAGTGACTCTCAAGCTGATTGATCGTGACGGTAATTCCGGCTTTATGCGCTTTGATCAGCGGATTGATGACGCGGCTCGGAATGACACGTCTAAGCCTCATCCCCACCAGTGTGAAAATGCTGATCCTCACGCCTGCAGCGATTGCCGAAATCCACAGCATCACTGGTACAAATGTAAATAAAACAGCTAACACAATTATGCCCACCACGATGGCAACGAGCAGTAAAATGGTACTTGGTCCTATAACCATAATGTCTTACCTCCTGAAAAATTTATGAAATGTCTCTGACTACAATCCTTGAACCTTCCACTTTCACAATCTTAATCCTTTCATTGGCTTTGATAAAGCCGCCCTCGGTCACGGCATCGATTCTTTCATCATCGACAATCACGGTACCGGATGGTCTTAAAGGTGTTTTGGTCACTCCTTCTTTCCCGATCAGGTCCAATCGATTGGCATTTGATACATATCCGCTTTCTGTACTGGTAGAATCTTTTAAAATGATTTTGTTAAAAAATTTCATTTTTTTACCAAACACCTTTACAAAGATAATCATGGTCGCAACGGCAATCAGCAACGCGATCAGAAGAGATATCCCCATTTGCATCATATCGCCCCCAGCCAGCATAATACTTGCAAGGATCGCTCCGATTCCGAGCCCTCCGGCTATTCCACCCGGGAGGAAAAACTCTGCCACTACGAGAATAATACCAATGACGAAGAGAATGATGGTTTCATATCCCGCAAGCCCGGCAACCAAGTGTCCATAAAAGAATAATACAAGGGAAATCAAGCCGATAGAACCGGCGATTCCAAAACCTGGTGAATACAGCTCCACAATCAATCCAAGACTCGCCAATGAAAGCAGGATCGGAACCACCACAGGATTGGTTATGAATCGTGCAAGCTTCTCTGCAAAGGTCTCTTCGACATTGACAACAGAAGAGGGATCGACACCAATGGTTTTATATAACTCATCCAGGTTCCTAACGGTGCCTTCTGAGTAGCCGACTTGCTTGGCTTCTTTAGAGCCGAGAGTCAAGAGCTCCCCTTTCTCGATACCCAATTCCTCGATTTCTACCGATTCATCCGCCATGGCCAAAGCATACTGAGGATCTCTTCCGTTTGATTCAGCCGCACTTTTCATGGCGGACAGCCAGTAGCTTTGAGCCTTCTTATCGGCTGCATTCCCCGCCTGGTCGATCACAGCAGCTGCACCCATCTGTCCATTTGGGACCATATAGATTTCATCAGCATGAAGGGAGATGAATGCTCCGGCTGAAAGCGCATGGTCGTTTACAAAGGCAATCGTTTTCGTGTCGATGCCGTCCAGAAGCTGCCCGATATCACCGGCTGCATCCACCAATCCCCCGGGTGTATCGATATCAAATATAATCAGTTCGGCATTGTGATCCTCTGCATCTTTGATGGCCCTTTCCAAAAATGCATGAAGACCCCTTTCGACCTCTTTTTGAATGGGAATCACGTATACCTTTTCTGAATCAGCAGCAGAACCGATCAAAGGCTGTGTAAAGGTGCACCCAAGGATCAGCATCCATAATACAAGTATACCTTTTCTCAATGTAACCCCCTCATTTCAGGTGAATATTCCTTGATACTCTATGTACGTATGACCTATTAAAGAAGTTTCATCTTTTTCCAGAAAAATATTCTCAAACTTCCACACAGATTTTAAAAAAACCGGAAAGCTTCACAGCCTTCCGGTTTCTTTAATCTTATGATAGATGTTGAAGAACAAGTTTGTTGACGAGAGCCCCATCGGCTTTCCCTTTTAATTTAGGCATGATTGCTCCCATCACTTTGCCCATGTCGGCTTTAGAAGTAGCACCTGTCTCCGCTACCGTCTGTTGGACGATGGCAGAAACTTCTTCTTCTGAAAGCTGTTTAGGCATATATATTTCGACGTAAGTCAGTTCTGTTTGAATTTTTTCAACGAGGTCATCGCGACCAGCGTTTTGAAATTCCTGGAGGGAGTCTTTCCGTTGCTTCACTTCTCGAGAAAGGACAGTCAACTCTTCGTCTTCAGAGAGTTCCTGCTTCCCATGTTTGATGGCTTCATTTTGAAGTGAAGCCTTTAGCATGCGGATAACGGAAAGCTTCTCTTTTTCTTTATTTTTCATCGCTTGTTTCATATCATCATTTAAACGATTGAGAAGACTCATACTTACACCCTCTCTTAGAACTTACGCTTTCTTGCAGCTTCTGATTTCTTTTTGCGTTTTACGCTTGGCTTTTCATAAAATTCGCGCTTTCTAAACTCTTGTAAAGTTCCTGTTTTAGAAACTGAGCGTTTGAAGCGACGAAGAGCATCTTCAAGCGATTCGTTTTTACGAACAACTGTTTTTGACATCTCTCTTTCCCTCCCTCCGAACACACTACACTTACATGTTCAAGTCAAGAAATGGTTTGTACCAATTTCTTAAGACGCAAGGATCGCGCCCTTTACTTCACCAATAGGTTATGGCTTTGCCCTTGGATCATTGTCACAAGGGGACAGAAAGTGTATGTCTTTCTTGAATGGATCCTTTGATCATATAAAGAAATCCATGTACTTTGCCATTATAATATATGATATGTGATAGGTCAACAATTTATCATAAAACACTCATATAAATAGGCATGTCTCATTGATTTTCTCAATACATTTGTATAAAGCAGGCAGGTTTTCAGGAGGAATTCAATGATTTTACATGGGATCGCCTTTATTTTTTTCATTTTATGTTTTTTGTTGGGGATGACATGGCTGCGGTCGGGGCTCTTCAATATTGCAAACCGGAAAATAAAGAAATGGCTCCATTATTTAACGAATACCCCTACTAAGGGTGTACTGACAGGTATGATTGTGACGGCCTTTATCCACAGTAGCTCTGCCGTCATGGTGCTCACTGTCGGACTGGCTTCTTCCGGCTTGATTCCGTTCAGGCAGACAATCGGGATCATGCTCGGATCAAATATCGGGACGACATTCACCCTTGAGATGTTCACTCTGGATATGAATTATCTTATCGTTCCATCCATGATCATCGGATGCATATTATATTTCTTCCGCTCCCCCTCCATCCGGAGTACTGGGATGATCTGCATCGGATTCGGTCTCATCTTCACATCTATACGTGCGATTCAGTGGTTAGCCACCCCATTGACTACACACGAAGCCTTGCGCACGTATATCATGGAGGTGAATGAGCATATCGTATTCGCATTGTTGGTTGGTTGTGTGTTGACGGCGATCATTCAATCCAGTACCGTTGTGACAGGGGTGACGATGGGATTTCTGGCTGCAGGCTCCATCGACCTCCATGCCGGAATCGCGATTATGCTCGGTGCCAACGTCGGCACGTGCATCACGGCCTTTATCGCTAGCATCGGTGGAGGGAACCAGGCAAAGCTGACGGCATATGCCCATATTTGGCTTAACGTTTTGGGGGTCGCTCTTTTTATCCCCTTCATCCCGATACTTGCCCTTTCGGTTCAATCATTAGCGGATTCACCCGATCTGCAATTGGCCCACGCAAGTGTCATATTCAATCTTTTATGTTCCCTGCTGGTTCTTCCATTCGCGGGTCGATTTGCCCGGTTGATTGAACACATGCATCTCCACAAAAAAAGCTGAACGGGTATCCTTCTCCCCATTCAGCTTTTTCCCTATTAATAATCTGAATCGCTTGTCAACCCTTGTACGATTTTCACGCCTGAGCTTGCTCCCAGACGAGTAGCCCCTGCTTCGATCATCGCTTGTGCATCTTCAGCTGAGCGTACGCCTCCTGAAGCTTTCACACCGATATCAGGTCCAACGGTTTTTCTCATAAGAGCGATATCTTCTACAGTCGCCCCTCCTGTAGAGAATCCTGTAGATGTTTTCACATAATCTGCTCCGGCTTCTACAGCTAATTGGCAGGCCTTCACTTTTTCTTCGTCCGTCAGCAGGCACGTTTCAATGATCACTTTTGAAAGTGCTTTACCTTTAGATGCTGCTACAACAGCTTCGATATCGCGTTTAACCAGTTCATGGTCGCCACTTTTCAGTGCACCGATATTGATGACCATATCGACCTCTGTGGCACCCTTTTCGATGGCATCTTTTGTTTCGAATGCTTTTGTTTCAGGTGTAGAAGCCCCTAACGGGAACCCGATCACCGTACATACTTTCACTTCTGTACCGCTCAATAATTCACTTGAATATTGTACCCAAGTCGGGTTTACGCACACAGAAGCAAATTTGAATTCTTTTGCTTCCTGGCAGAGTACCTCCACTTGGTCTTTGGTTGATTCAGGTTTAAGTAAAGTATGATCGATCATACTTGCAATGTTCGTAGTCATTCATTATCTCTCCTTTAACAGTTGTCCGTACCTCTCTTATCATACCAAAACAAAGAGAAAAAGACGAGTACTTTGTAGTATCTCCCAAAATAAAGAAAACCTTTTCACCATTTGCAGTAGGCTTTTCGTCCCATTTATCATAAACACCCCCGGCCGTCCATGACCGGGGGTGCGATTTTCATTATTTAAGTCGGTACACTCTCGCTTCGTATGGTTTGAGTGTCAACTTGCTTAGTTCTTCATGGTTTTCTGCTTCATAGTTATTCAAGAGAAGGTTCGATGAAGATACTTTCAGTTCACCCAGGTCACAGACGGCTTCCTTTGTGGAAAGGTTTGTAATCACAATCATGGACTTGTCTTCACCTGTGCGGGTATAGGCATAAATTTGCTTGTCTTTTTCAAGTAGCAGATCATAATTTCCATATGTGAAGACATTTTCTTTTTTCTTTAGTTGAATCATCTTTTTGTAGAAATTGAGAATGGAGTCTTCATCCTTCTCCTGCTCCTCTACATTGATCGTCTTGTAGTTGGGATTCACTTTCATCCAAGGAGTCCCACTTGTAAACCCGCTGTTTTTCCCGTTCGTCCATTGCATCGGTGTTCTGCTGTTATCACGGGAAGAAGCCCAGATGATTTCCATGATATCCTGGTGAGGGACCCCTTCTTCACGCTTCAGGCGATACAGATTCTTTACGGCTACATCATCATAATCTTCAATGGAAGGGAATTGAACATTGGTCATGCCGATTTCCTGTCCCTGGTAAATGAACGGTGTTCCCTGCATCAAGAAATACATGGCTGCCATCGCAGTGGCACTTTCCCTCCAATACTCCTTGTCGTTCCCCCAAGTGGATACAACGCGGGCTTTATCATGATTTTCAATGAACAGAGCGTTCCAGCCGTTCCCTTCAAGCCCTTTTTGCCAACGCGAGAGCACCTTCTTCAGCTCCACGATGTCTAAATCCGGACTTGTTTCAGCATCCCATAATCCCAAATGCTCAAATTGGAAAATCATATCCATCTTCCCGTTTTCTTTGCCTACCCACAGTTCAGCCTCGTCGGCTTTCACGCCATTCGCTTCTCCTACAGACATGACATCATAATTTCCGTATGTCCGGTCTTTGAATTCCTGCAGGAACGTATGAATGCCTTTTTGATTCATATGCATGTCGAAGGAAGAAACATACTTTTCCTTCTTTGGATTCGGCATATCAGGAAGGCCCGGACGCTTCTTGATATGGCTGATGGCATCGATCCGGAAGCCGTCGATTCCTTTATCAAGCCACCAATTGACAGTATCATAAAGGGCATCGCGGACTTCTTCATTCTCCCAATTCAGATCAGGCTGTTTCGTAGAGAATACGTGAAGGAAATATTGATCTGTTTCTTCGTCATATTCCCATGCAGATCCCCCGAAGATGCTTTCCCAGTTATTCGGCTCCTTGCCTTTTACACCATCTCTCCAAATATACCAATCCCGTTTTGGATTGTCTTTAGAACTCTTGGACTCGATGAACCATGGATGTTCATCACTTGTATGGTTAAGCACAAGATCAATGATCAGTTTCATATCCCTTTTATGAACTTCTTTCAATAGTTGGTCGAAGTCTTCCATCGTCCCGAAGTCTTCCATGATATCCTGATAATCCGAAATATCATACCCATTATCATCATTAGGGGATTTGTACATCGGACAGATCCAGATTACATCGATCCCCAATTCTTTAATATAATCCAAGCGCTGAATGACTCCCTGAAGATCCCCGATCCCGTCTCCATTGGAATCCTGGAAACTCCTAGGGTAGATTTGATATCCCACTGCCTCTTTACGCCATGCCTTTTTCATCCGTAACACCTCATCAAAGTATAGTAAGATACAAACGCTTACATTTAATGCAATCGTTTGCACTATTCATTAAAAAAAAGAACCATTTCGTCTATTCGATTAACACTATTAGTTTACAACCTTCTTCTTCACTAATCAATAGATAATTTGATTCTTACCCAAAAAAAGAAAGTGGTTACAAAGTATGATTGTACAAAAGTAAATAAGGCACCCGACCGTGGTCGGGTGCCTTCATCTATTAGATGGCTGCTTTTTCTTCAGCCTCTTCAAGGACTCGTACAAATTGGCCTTCATTCAGTGGATAGCCCGCTTTTGTGAGTTTCACTTTCACGAGCTTTCCTACCATGTCTTCCGTTGCAGGGAATACGACTTTCAAGTAATTGTCCGTGTAGCCTACATAAAGATCATCCTGGTAGATTTCTTCAGGAATCACTTCCAGAACTTCGTTTTCAAACCGTGAAGCGTATTCTTTCGCTAATTGGTTCGACAATTCAATTAAACGGTGAACACGTTCATTCTTGACGTCTTCATCGATCTGATCGTCCATACGGGCTGCAGGCGTACCTGTCCGCTTAGAGTATGGGAAGACATGAAGTTCAGAAAACTTGTGTTCATTGATGAAGTTATACGTTTCCATGAATTCTTCTTCCGTTTCACCCGGGAAGCCAACAATGACATCGGAAGTAACGGCAAGTCCAGGCAGAGCTTTTTTGAGTTTCTCCAGGCGCTCGGCAAAGAATTCCATCGTGTACTTTCTACGCATTCTCTTCAGGACCGTATTGGATCCAGATTGAAGTGGAATGTGGAGATGCCTTACAACGATATCGGATTGATCGATCACTTCAATGACTTCGTCGGTCAATTGACTCGCCTCGATGGAGGAGATCCGGATCCTCTTCAGGCCTTTCACCTTTTGCTCCAAATCTTTTAGAAGCATGGCAAGGTTATAATCTTTCATATCCTCACCGTATCCGCCGGTATGGATCCCTGTCAGGACGATTTCTTTGTACCCTGCATCCACGAGCTGCTGAGCCTGATGAATGACTTCTTCCGGATCACGGGATCTCATCAAGCCGCGTGCCCAGGGAATGATGCAGAACGTACAGAAATTATTACAGCCTTCCTGGATTTTAAGGGAGGCACGGGTACGGTCCGTGAATGCCGGGACATCCAATTCCTCGTACACCCGATTCTTCATGATGTTCGTGACGCCATTGATCGGTTGACGCTCTTTTTTATATTCCTCGATATACGTAAGCATTTTCCTGCGATCCTGTGTGCCGACAACGACATCGACTCCCGGGATGGCCATGATTTCGGCTGGGGACGTTTGGGCATAGCATCCAGTTACACAGATGACCCCGTCAGGATTTTTCCGGATGGCACGGCGGATGACCTGCCTGCTCTTCTTATCTCCTGTATTGGTTACAGTACATGTATTGATGACATACACATCTGCGATGGAGTCATATTCTACACGTTCATATCCTTCTTCTTTAAATAGCTGCCAGATGGCTTCAGTTTCGTAGTGGTTCACTTTACACCCTAGAGTGTGAAACGCTACTGATGGCATTGCAATCACCTCATAAGTTCTAATTGATAGCTGATGGCTGAGAGAACATACAATGGAGCAGTCTCCGTGCGCAGGATCCTTGGGCCAAGGCCGCATGTCAGGAAGTCCTCACTCCTCAACAGCTCTATTTCTTTTTCCGATAGTCCACCTTCAGGGCCGAAGACGACCAGTACACTTTGACCGCTTTCAATCGAGGATAATACTTTCGAGAGATTCCCCTTTTCCCCGGCCCTGGCTTCTTCTTCATATGCGACAAGTTTGTAATCGAACGGCTTACCCACTTGGATCAATTGTTTCAATGAAACGGGTTCTGATACTTCCGGGACGAGGAGTCGATGGGACTGTTCGGCCGCTTCCTTCACAATCTTCTCCCACCGCTCCACTTTTTTCTTTGCTTTCTTATCGTCCCATTTTACAATGGAGCGATCCGCATTAAAAGGGATAAATTGAGTGGCTCCAAGCTCTGTACCCTTTTGGAAAATCAACTCCAATTTATCCCCTTTCGGCAGTCCGCTCGCAATGGTTACTTTAATTGGTAATTCTTTCGTCGATGTTTCCCATTGTACTATTGATAGCTCGACTGCGTCACTGGAAATCGTTTCAATACGGGTGATCGCTGCTGCCTGATCCTTGAAGACGACAAATACTTCATCCGCCTCCTTCATTCTCATGACACGGACAATATGATGATAGTCATCCCCTGTAATCATGATCGGATCATTTTCTCGATATACTTCATTGATAAAATATCGCTGCATACAGTTCAACTCCACCGTTTTTACTTTGTTTTACTGAGGTTTACACGCGATGATCGCAACCCAGTCTTCCATCACCATGATTTCTTCTATCTTGAAGCCTGAGGCCTCCAATGCGTCGCGCACCTCCTGCTTCTTAGGCTGGATGATCCCTGAAGTGATGAAATATCCACCCGGCTTAACCAGCTCGTAGGCATCATCTGTAAAGCGCAGGATGATCTCGGCCAGGATGTTCGCCACGATCACATCGGCCTGTCCGGTCACACCATTCAACAGGTTATTGGCATCCACAGACACCGTTTGCTGTACTTTGTTGAGCTTCACATTCAGCCTTGCCGAACGGACAGCCACTTCATCCAGGTCATAGGCACGTACTTGATCTGCAGCTAAAAGAGCAGATGCAATGGATAATACACCTGAACCGGTACCTACATCAATGACCGAATCGTGTTCTTTGACGATTCGCTCAAGGGCTTGGATACACATGACGGTTGTAGGGTGAGTCCCTGTTCCGAAGGCCATTCCGGGATCCAGCTCGATGATGAGTTCGTCACTGTGAACCGGCGTATAGTCTTCCCAAGTAGGAACAATCGTAAATTTATCTGAAATCTTCACAGGATGGTAGTATTTCTTCCAGGCTGTGGCCCATTCTTCTTCATTTACCTCAGAAATCTCCACTTTGTTTTCACCAATGTCGATATCGTAGGTAACAAGGTTCGTGATGCCCTGCTTGATTTCGTCAACGGTTTCCCCAAGGAAACTATTGACGGGCAAATAGGCTTTGACTAAGACGCCTTCTGATGGGTAATCATCAGGGTTGAGTTGGTAGATCTCTCCAAACATATCTTCTCTTTCTTTAAGTAATTCGGCAGGGTCTTCAATGACCACACCGCTTGCCCCTGATTCATGAAGAATGTTTGAAATCGGCTCAATCGCTTCATTCGTTGTAAGAATACTGATTTCTGACCATTTCATTGATCTACCAACTCCGCTCTTTAGTTATTCGCCTTTAAAGGCTTTTTTTACTTTATCAAAAAAACTTTCATGCTGTTCATCAGGTACTTGACCGCTGATGTCCGCGAATTCTCTCAATAGCTGCTTCTGCTTATCCGTCAGCTTGGATGGGGTAACAACCTTCACCTGTACATGCTGGTCTCCAGTACCGTATCCACGTACATTCGGTACTCCCTTGCCTTTCAGACGGAATCTCGTGCTCGTCTGGGTTCCCGCAGGTACTTTCAGCTTCACTTTTCCGTGTAGAGTCGGTACTTCAATCTCATCACCAAGTGCCGCTTGGGCAAATGTGACAGGCATTTCGCAATAAATGTCATCTCCGTTACGCTCGAAGAAATCATGTGAACGGACGTGGAAGACGACATATAAATCACCTGCAGGGCCGCCATTAATACCAGGCTCCCCTTGACCTGTCACGCGCAGCTGCTGTCCATCATCGATGCCGGCAGGAATTTTCACAGAGATTTTACGGCGTTTCTGTACTTTACCCGCACCGCCACACGTTGAGCATTTTTCCTTGATTTGCTTACCTGTACCGTTACAGTAGTGACAAACCCTTCTGTTCACAATTCGGCCGAATGGTGTATTCTGCTCAACATTCAATTGACCCGATCCGTTACAGTGAGAACATGTATTGACCTTGGTCCCCGGCTTTGCACCTGAACCATGGCATGTGTCACATTCTTCTTCTCTCGGAATCTCGATTTCTGTCTCTTTTCCAAATACCGCTTCTTCAAACGTCAGCGACATTGTATATTGAAGATCGGCGCCTTGTCTAGGGGCATTCGGATCCCGTCTGCGGCCTCCGCCGCCACCGCCGAAGAATGTGTTGAAGATGTCTTCGAAACCACCGAAACCGCCGCCGCCAAAATCAGCGCCGCCGCCAAATCCCTGGTTAGGGTCTGTGTGCCCGAAACGATCATATTGAGCACGCTTCTGATCATCACTCAATACTTCATAGGCTTCCGATATTTCCTTGAATTTTTCATCCGCATCCGCTTCTTTATTAATATCCGGATGATATTTTTTGGAGAGCTTGCGGTATGCTTTTTTCATTTCATCTTTCGAGGCATCTTTTCCGACCCCAAGAACCTCATAATAGTCCCGTTTACTCATTAAAACACCACTCCCGAATCCTTTGCATAAAGGTTATTTTAACATTGAGCTTTGACTATTATCAATAAAAACTCAACATTCCTTACAATTGTTTGTGTCTGTTGATTGAATGAAGCATTCCCACTTCCTTCAATCATAGAAAAAGTCAAAGCCAAGAACCGCCCTGACTTTGACTTTTTCGTTCAACTTACATTATTTCTTGTCGTCATTTACTTCTTCGTATTCAGCATCGACTACATCGTCATCCTTCGAAGCTTCGCCTTCAGCACCTTGAGCTGCCTGTGCTTCCGCTTGGGCCTGCTCATAAAGCTTCATTGTTAGGCTTTGAACGATTTCCTGTAATGCGTCTTTCTTTTCGCGGATGAGATCAAGGTCATCTTTCTCGATCGCTTCTTTCAGTTCAGCTTTCGCGTCTTCCGCTTTTTTCACTTCATCTTCTTCCACTTTGCCTTCAAGATCTTTTAACGTTTTTTCCGTTTGGAATACAAGTTGGTCGGCTTCGTTGCGAAGTTCGACTTCCTCTTTACGTTTCTTATCTGCTTCGGCATTTTCTTCGGCTTCTTTCACCATGCGTTCTACTTCGTCGTCTGAAAGGCCTGTTGAAGATTTGATTGTAATGTTTTGCTCTTTACCTGTTCCAAGGTCTTTCGCACTTACATTCACGATACCGTTCTTATCAATATCGAATTTCACTTCGATTTGTGGTACGCCACGTGGTGCCGGTGGAATGTCTGCCAGTTGGAAACGTCCAAGCGTTTTGTTATCAGCAGCCATTGGGCGCTCACCTTGTAATACGTGGATATCTACAGCTGTCTGGTTATCAGCAGCAGTTGAGAATGTTTGTGATTTTGACGTCGGGATCGTCGTGTTACGCTCGATCAGCTTCGTTGATACGCCACCCATTGTTTCGATACCAAGTGAAAGTGGTGTAACGTCAAGTAATACAACATCTTTTACGTCTCCAGTCAGAACTCCACCCTGGATCGCTGCACCCATCGCTACAACTTCGTCAGGGTTAACGCCTTTAGATGGCTCTTTACCGGTTTCTTTTCTGATTGCTTCTTGTACAGCAGGGATACGAGTCGATCCACCAACAAGAATGATCTTATCGATTTCGCTTGCAGAAAGACCAGCATCTTTCATTGCCTGACGAGTTGGTCCCATTGTACGTTCTACAAGGTCAGCAGAGATTTCATCGAATTTCGCTCTTGAAAGAGTCACTTCAAGATGAAGTGGTCCTGCTTCTCCAGCCGTGATGAAAGGAAGTGAGATTTGAGTGGAAGTCACTCCTGAAAGATCCTTCTTCGCTTTCTCAGCAGCGTCTTTCAAACGTTGTAGAGCCATTTTATCTTTAGAAAGGTCGATTCCGTTCTCTTTCTTGAATTCAGCTACAAGGTAGTCGATGATGACTTGGTCAAAGTCGTCTCCGCCAAGACGGTTGTCACCGGCAGTAGAGCGTACTTCGAATACTCCGTCACCAAGTTCAAGGATGGATACGTCGAATGTACCGCCACCAAGGTCATATACAAGGATCGTTTGGTCTTGGTCCATTTTGTCAAGTCCGTAAGCAAGTGCAGCAGCAGTTGGCTCATTGATGATACGCTCAACTTCAAGACCCGCGATTTTACCGGCGTCTTTCGTTGCTTGACGTTCTGCGTCGTTGAAGTAAGCAGGAACTGTGATGACCGCTTTCTCCACTTTTTCACCAAGATAATCTTCTGCATATGATTTTAAGTGTTGAAGAATCATCGCTGAGATTTCCTGTGGCGTATATTCTTTTCCTTCTGCTTCTACTTTGTGATCTGTCCCCATATGACGTTTCACCGAGATGATCGTGTTAGGGTTTGTGATCGCCTGACGCTTCGCTACTTCCCCAACTTGCTTTTCACCATTTTTGAATGCAACAACCGAAGGAGTCGTGCGGTTACCTTCTGCATTTGCAATGACCTTAGGCTCTCCGCCTTCCAGTACTGAGACACATGAGTTTGTTGTACCTAAGTCAATACCTATAATTTTACTCATAGTAAGAAACCTCCCTGTTTTGTATATGTAATGTCTTTATTATTGACTGACCTTCACCATGGAAGGACGAATCACTCTGTCTTTCAGCTTATAACCCTTTTGGAATTCCTCGACAACGACATTGCTGTCGAAGTTTTCGTCTTCCACCTGCATGACTGCCTGGTGCAAGTGAGGATCAAACTCCTGACCTACCGCTTCAATTGGTTCCACTCCCTCTTTTTTAAGGGCTTCAACAAGACTTCTGTGGACCATTTCCATTCCTTGAAGCAATTGTTTCGTTTGTTCATTATCAGCCTCTATATTTAAAGCACGCTCGAAATTATCGAGTGCCGGCAATAGTTCCGTAATCAGTCCTTGAGAGCGATATTTTTCCTTCGATTCATTTTCCACGTTCACGCGACGGCGGAAATTATCGAAATCGGCTCTTAAACGAAGATAACGATTTTCAGATTCATTCAGCTTTTCCTCTAATTGTGAAAGCTCATCTGATTCTTGCTCTTGTGCTGCTTCCTCTGCTTGAGGTTCTTCAGCGAACACTTCTTCCACCACTTCGCTGTTTTCCTCTTTCGCTTCCTGCTGCTCTTGTTTTGTTTCTTCAGACATAACATTCACCTCCTTAAAAATCTGCGACCATTACAAGGCACCAGAAGACAGTAATCACTGCTCCCGGACCTTATTTACCTTTATACAATATGTCCACTAATCCCCACTTTGATACAGTTTCGTCAGCACCTTGGACATATCGTTCGAGAAGAAATTAAGTAAACTGACGACACGGGAATACTCCATACGGGTAGGCCCGATAATCGCAATGGAACCTAATTGTTCTTTACCAATAGAATAAGTAGCGGTTATGAGACTGCAATTCTCCATAGCAAGATGATCATTCTCTTTCCCGATCTTGATGTTCAACCCCGTGGCCGATGGACGGATGAGGTTATAGATGCTTTCTTCCTGTTCAATCATTTCCAGAAGCATGCGCACCTTTTGCACATCATTGAACTCAGGTTGATTCAGTATATTGGTCTTTCCTCCAAAGAAAAGCTTATCCGTGACCGTTGGATGAAAGGAATCCGTCAGGGAGTGGAGGATCAAATCATAATTCTGAATGTGCTCTTTAAGTAAAAGAGCGACTTCTTTAAAGATTTTATCGTTCAACTCACTGATAGGTACCCCCGTCAAGCGGTCATTCAGGATATGCACAAGCTTTTCAAGCTCGGATGCATCCATTGTCGGCGGAATCTGGAACAGTTTATTTTCAACATGGCCGTTATCCGTGACGATGATGGCGATGGCCGTATCTTTGTTTAGAGGAATCAGTTGAATCTTTTTCAACTTGTTTTCCTTTAATTCAGGCCCCAGTACAATCGTTGTATAATTGGTCAGCTCTGAAAGGATCTTTGCCGATTTCTGAACCACTTTCTCCAGTTCATACATACGCTCTGTAAAGATCGAGCGAAGTGCGTGGACGTCATTCTTCTTTAATTTCTGAGGAGAAAGCAAGTGATCCACGTAATAACGATAACCCTTTTCTGATGGGACGCGCCCTGAGGATGTATGGGTTTTTTCAATAAATCCCAGATCCTCAAGATCTGCCATTTCATTCCGGATCGTGGCTGAACTGAACGAGATCTCATCCTTTTTGGATAAGCTCCTCGAACCGACAGGCTGGGCTGAAAGAATAAAATCATCAATGATCACTTGAAGAATTAGAAGTTGTCGATCTGTTAACAACATTCATCACCCCTGTTAGCACTCTACTTAGATGAGTGCTAAATCTAATTAATAAATTATCAAATCAGAAAAGGGATGTCAATATATTAGATTGGCTCTTTTTAATGAGCCTTTTGAAACAGCGAGTGGTGGTTGATTTCCGCTGCAGGTGCTCGCTTTCCGCGGGGCTGGCGGTGAGCCTCCTCGGCTGCGCCTGCGGGGTCTCACCTGTCCAGCTACGGCGGCTAGCCCCTCGAGGTCATAAGCTAAATGGTCCAAGAAGGCAAAAGAACGCCTTCTTAGCCCATTCATCTTATGCTTGTCGGGGCTGAACGAGCCGCCTCCGCTTTTCGTGTTGTCCAGCGTTTCCCGCAGGAGTCGAGCACCTTCCGCTTCAATCAACTCTCTGAGTATAAGTTGTTTACTACAAGACTAAATAAACACCCCTGCTCTAAAAGATTGGACCAATTAGATTACGCCGAGGAATGATTGAAAAACCTCATTCCCTAAAAAGCGCCCTTGTTTTGTAAGTGCTATTCTCTCTTCATTTACTGAGAGCAGTCCGCGCTTTTCCATTTCTTCGATGGATGAACCAAAGACGGACTCGATGCTTGAGCCGAATTTCTGCTGGAATGTGGACTTGCTTACGCCCTCTGCCTTACGCAATCCGAGGAACATTTCCTCTTCCATCATTTCGGCTTTGGTGACCTGATGCTCCTGGATCGTCGGCAGGGAACCTTCTGAAATCGGGTCCATGTATTTTTTAAGGGGACCGTAGTTTGAATAACGTACTCCGTTTATATATCCGTGTGCACCTGCTCCTAAACCATAATATTCATTATTGTCCCAATAGACGAGATTATGTTTGCTTTCATATCCCGGTTTGGCAAAATTACTGATTTCATACTGATTGATTCCGTATTTTTCCATCGTGTCAATCAGGATTTCATACATGGCCGCTTCCTGGTCCTGTGATGGAAGTGACAGCTTCCCTTTTCTCATTAAATTATAAAAGACCGTTTTCGGTTCCACAATGAGTGAATAAGCCGAGTAATGAGGCAGCTCAAGATCGAGTGCCTTCTTTAACGTATCCTGGAAATCTTCCTCTGTTTGCTTTGGAAGACTATAAATCAAATCAATGCTGATATTAGAGAATCCTATTTTTTGTGCTGCTTCAACCGATGTATACACATCTTCGCTCTTATGGGTCCGGCCGATCCCTTTCAGGAGATCATCATTGAATGATTGAACGCCGAAACTCAACCGGTTCACACCGTGATCCTTCAGCACACGGAGTTTGTCCTCACCTAGATCACCGGGGTTTGCTTCAAAAGTGAATTCCCCCTTCTCAAAAGGCAGGTGGGTCGTGATGGACTCGCATAACAGATCAAGCTGACCCGCATCCAGGGAAGTCGGGGTTCCGCCACCGACAAAAATAGTATCAAGCTTGCCGGGGGTAAGGACCCGTTGTTTCATCTCATTCCCTAAGCTGATTAAGTATTCATCGACCGGTTGACCTTCTAAGAAGACTTTATTGAAATCACAATAGTGACAGATATGCTCACAAAAAGGTATATGAATATAAGCTGATTTTACCAAGTGTATCCCTCCTTTGGGGGCATTCATAGAGAAAAGGGGGTAAGCAGTGCTTGATACACAAGCCACTTTCCCCCTTTATCATTCGTACAATTATTTTTTATCCGTGTCATCCATTTTCAGGACGGCCATGAAGGCTTCTTGTGGAACTTCAACGTTTCCTACGGACTTCATACGTTTTTTACCTTCTTTTTGTTTATCAAGAAGTTTACGTTTACGTGAAATATCTCCACCATAACATTTGGCCAGAACGTTCTTCCGGATCGCTTTAATCGTGGATCTTGCCACAATCTTCTGTCCGATCGCTGCCTGTACCGGTACTTCGAACTGCTGTCTCGGGATTAACTCCTTCAACTTCTCAACAATCAGCTTCCCGCGTTCATAAGCGAAGTCACGGTGAACGATAAAGCTCAGAGCATCGACATTTTCAGCGTTCAGCAGGATATCCATTTTCACAAGCTTGGATTCCTTGTATCCGATGAGCTCATAATCAAATGAAGCATACCCTTTCGTATTCGATTTCAACTGATCGAAGAAGTCATATACAATTTCAGCTAGCGGGATTTCATAGACGATGTTCACCCGCGTGTCATCCATATACTGCATATCGATGAAGTTTCCGCGTTTTCCTTGACAAAGCTCCATGACGGCACCTACATAGTCGTTCGGAACCATGATCGTTGCTTTAACATAAGGTTCTTCAACATGATCGACCTTTTGTGGATCCGGCATCATGGATGGGTTATCCACCTTCACTTCTTCACCGTCCGTCAATTTCACATGATAGATAACGCTAGGCGCAGTGGTGATCAGGTCGATCTTGAATTCCCGTTCGATCCGTTCCTGAATGATCTCCATATGAAGAAGACCGAGGAATCCACAACGGAATCCAAACCCTAATGCCTGTGAAGTTTCAGGCTCGAATTGAAGGGCAGAGTCATTTAATTCAAGCTTTTCAAGCGCTTCTCTCAAATCGTTATAACGATTTGAATCAATCGGATATAGACCGCAGTAAACCATCGGGTTCATTCGTCGATAACCAGGCAATGCTTCCTGTGCAGGTTGATCGGCAAGTGTGATCGTATCCCCTACACGGGTGTCCCCGACGTTCTTGATCGCTGCAGTCAAATATCCAACATCCCCGACCGTCAATTCCTTCTGACCCGTCGCTTTCGGAGTGAAAACACCGATCTCGGTCACTTCAAACTCTTTCCCTGTCGCCATCATGCGGACCTTATCCCCTACCTTGACGCTTCCATCCATCACACGGATGTAGGCAACGACTCCCCGGTAGGCGTCATATAAAGAGTCAAAGATAAGGGCTTTCAATGGTGCATCTGGATCCCCTTCTGGAGCCGGCACCTTTTCCACAACCTGCTCGAGGATCTCTTCAATCCCGATTCCGGCTTTGGCTGATGCAAGGACTGCTTCGGATGCATCCAGACCAATGACGTCTTCCACTTCCTGACGAACCCTTTCAGGATCGGCAGCAGGAAGATCGATTTTATTGATGACTGGAAGGATTTCCAAGTTATTATCCAGTGCAAGATAAACGTTCGCAAGCGTCTGGGCTTCGATTCCCTGAGCGGCATCCACTACCAGGACAGCTCCTTCACAGGCAGCCAAACTACGGGATACTTCGTATGTAAAGTCTACATGCCCCGGTGTATCAATGAGATGGAATATATATTCTTCCCCATCCTTCGCCTGATACTTTAATTGTACTGAATTTAATTTGATGGTGATTCCACGTTCTCTCTCAAGATCCATTGAATCTAGCAATTGCGCTTTCATTTCACGCGCAGTCAGTGCTTTCGTCTTTTCTAGTATGCGATCAGCGAGGGTAGACTTTCCATGATCGATATGAGCAATAATGGAAAAGTTCCTGATTCTCGACTGTCTCTCTAATTTCTCTTCACGGTTCATTATTCGTTCAACTCCTGTTATATCCACACATGTACACTATTTTGAATTATAGCAGTAGACTATATATTATTCAATGTAAACTGAATGGCTATACGGGAATTGTCGGATTTCATTCATTTCAAAAACAAACGGATCAAGTCGGTGAACAGCAAAAAGAGAAGACTCTTAATGAGCGCCTTCTCTTTTTCCTCTATATGAAGGAAGCGATTACATCCACTATTTTACCGGTGATGCTTTCAATGGTATCCGCTATGACTTTTCCGATCGAAGAAAACACATTGAAGGCCTTCATTTCTTCCAGCTTCTCTTTCTTTTCACTCAGGGTTCTGGACTCCACTTCATTTCCTAGGAAGGATGCCTCTACATCCCCATCCCCGCTCTGCTTGATACCGACCGGGGAAGTGAAGTTCTGTTGTTCATGTCCCTTCATTTCCACGATACCTTGATTGGCATATTGCATCCCGATCAGGACCCCGATAAATAATGCCCCTATGAGAAGTGCGCATTTCAAAAAGAATTTTGGCATGATTTCATCACTCCTTTTTTCACTGTCTGACAGCAGGAGTAATGGGTGCATGATCGACCTTTTCTGCCTGCCAGTAATAATCAGCGAATATTTCAGCGAAAGCCTCCGCTGTTTTCTCAAGTTCTTCAAACGTATTATCCACACCGCCGAATTCGAGTAACATGGCGTTTCCGGAAAGGTCCTGATTGAATTTCCCGTTAGTGCCGCTTCCCTTTTTCGCAATGACACCGCGTGATATCCCTTTATACTTTGATTCCAGGCGCTTATGGAGCTCTGTTGCCACTTGCAGATTTTTTTCATAGTTCGGATGTTCTTCCCCTACCACAAAGGCCAGCTTGGCGTACGATTTTCCATTTATCGTCCCCGTTGTCACATCTCTTCGCTGCGAGTCACGGTGGATATCGACCATGTACAGTAAATCTTTATTGCTGGTCATGGCTGCCTGTACGAGCGGCCTCGACTCCTGATAGGCGGCCCAATAATTCAGCCCTTTATTGTTCAGGTTCTGGATTACATCCGTTTTATCGATGCTCGTTCCGATGCCCAGCTCCTCCAGTCGTTTTTTCACCATATCCCCCACCCTCGTCACATTGATCTTGGAGTGCATGGCTGAATCGGGATTGGTCACCCCCTCGAGATAAGGGAGATACGATTCCCGGGTATGGGTGAAGTAAAGGAAGACCGTCTTTTTATTCCCTGTGGTTAATGGAGGTGCCACATCCCCGCTCTTTTGATCCGTTCCTTTCAGGTCCCCCATATTTTTTAGCGGTGCTTCATTTCCTGCTTCCAGGGCTTCTGGAGGCGGGACCGATTCAATCGGCATATTTGTAAAGTCCGTCCCCTCCCCCGCCACCAGGATGTCCCCATCGAATATCGAAAATCCGGGAAGTTCCCGGCCAAGGAAGCTTCTCGGATCTTCGAAGCTTACATTCGTGGCTACCTGAAAAAAGATCGAAGACAAGCTTGGCATAGCCTGCTCCCCTTCTGTCAGGATATGATTAAAGGACCGGTTTTCCAGCGCCAGAATTTTATATAATGCCTCGCCTTTCACATTGGAAGCTGCTTGATTTAAAGAATCCGACGTAATTCTGTATTCAGGGTTCAAGGAAGTGAGGATGCCTATGATCGAGAAAACGGATAGCAATCCCGCGACGAAGATCAACAACCCTTTCAATATAGTCGACAAATTAATCGCTACAACATAATTAGAGGCTTTGTATGATCTCATTCTCCCACCCTTTCTTTTCTCTACTCTAGTACAACCTATGACATTGCTAGAGATAGTAGAACTGTATTTAGTAGTCATTATGAGATGAATGGAGGAAAGTTAAACGGTGGAGTCTATTATTTTTCGTGGTGGTGTGGGTTTTTGCCTGTATTTGGAGAGGGAGATCCACTTTGATCATGGATTGGCTGAATTTTATCTTCTGAAAATCAATGATAGGTTGGGGAGGGGGAATGGAAGAGGGATATCAGCGGAATTTTCATTTTATCAGCGAAACCGACATACACCACAACCCATTTTCATCGAATCGCCCCATCAAAAAACGCCCCAAGGTGCTCGCTGCACCTTAAGGCGTCAAGATAACCTTATCTCGTCTGATACCCCGTATTGTCCTGATCCACGGCATCATGCAGGGCGGCATTGAGGCCGCTCGCAATGAGATTGGACATATCCTCCATGAATACATCCACTTCCTTCGGGGTGACCATCAGATTATGTCCGATCGGAGAGAGCACTTCATGGATCAGTTTCCGTTTTTCCTGATCTGGCAGGGTCCCGACGATTCCCATGAATGTCTGGCGATGCTGTTCTTCCGGAAGATCTTCCTCCGTCAATTTCCTTCTCTCACCGAAGCTTAATCCTGCAGGCGCAAGCGATCTTGATGGACGGTCGCCTTCTCTCATTTCTTTTCCAAAATGCTTTAATAGAAAATCCACTGTATCACTGACAATCGTCACTGCATCCAACACGGTCGGGACACCGATGGCAATAACGGGAACACCCAGCGTTTCCTGATCCAACCCTTTACGTTTATTCCCCACTCCTGACCCCGGGTGGATACCGGTATCTGAAATCTGGATGGTCGCATTGACGCGCTCGATGGAACGGGATGCCAGTGCGTCGATGGCGATGATGAAGTCGGGCTTGGATTTCTCTACCACACCGAAAATGATATCGCTCGTTTCGATCCCGGTCAGTCCCATGACACCCGGAACGAGGGCACTGACCGGCCGATATCCTTCTTCCACCGATTCAGGCTGAAGTTCAAATAAGTGCCTTGTCACAATCACATCTTCACATACCCGTGGTCCAAGAGAATCAGGGGTCACATTCCAGTTTCCGAGACCGACAATTAAGCAGCTTGCATTTTTGCTGATCTTGTTATTAATCAAAAATTGGCTAAGTTCATTGGCAAATACCTTTTCAACCCGTTGTTGCAGTTCTGTATTTTCTTCCCGTATACCATGGGCCTCGATGGTTAAATAGTTCCCCGGTTTCTTGCCGATTTTTTCTTCCCCTTCAGGTGTCACCGTGACAAGGGAAACCTTCACTCCCTCTTCTTCCCTTTCTTTAATCATGACACCCTGAATGGATGACGTGTCTTCGGCTTTATCTGCATCCACCATTTCTTTTGCTTCTACGGCAAGATCGGTACGGATGGAATATTTACTCAGATCGATTTCTTCTTTTTTCATTGTGACTCTACCTCCATGCTTGGGATATTATCCAGTATTTTTTTAGGTTTACCTTTTTGATATGTGTTCATTCACTTGTTTAATTTCACTCCATAGTATTGCAATATCACTGTCCGTTTGATAAAATATCATTTGTTCTTATTGTTTAGGAATTTAAATCGAGTCACATAGAATCTCGATCCTTTTATAGGAGGTGACAGGAATGCCAAATATCAAATCAGCTATCAAACGCGTAAAAACTAGCAACGAGCGTAACGCTCAAAACGCTGCAGTAAAATCTACAATGCGTACTGCTATCAAGAAAGCAGAAGCAGCTACGACTAACAGCGCTGATAACGCGAAAGATCTAGTAACTGAAGCGGTACGTCAATTAGACAAAGCAGCTCAAAAAGGTCTTATCCACAAAAACGCTGCAGATCGTCAAAAGTCTCGCCTTATGAAAAAAGCGAACTAATTGAAAAGAACCACCCTGCCAAAAAGGCCGGGTGGTTTTTTTTACGTAAAACTCTGATCATGAAGTTTAAACAGAAACATCTCAATCATCAGTTCTTTTTTAATTTTCCCCGTTTTGATCTCGTAATCCCCCTGAGAGAGAAGCTCCATGATATAGGCGAGCTGCTTGTCATTGAAATGCTTCGCCTGTCCTGCTGCAAGCTTTACCCGGAAAGGATGCACCTTCAGGGTGGAAGCAATCTTCTGCTGCCCATATCCCCTCCTGGAAAGTTCCTTGACCCCGTAAATAAGCCTGAATTGGCCTGCCAAAATGGCCAGGACCTTTAAAGGCTCCTCATTTTGTTTAAGAAGATCATAATAAATCCGTAAAGCCTCGTCGATCCTTCTATGAACGACCTTGTCCACCAATGCGAAAATGTTCTGCTCCAAGGATCTCGATGTCAACCGTTCGACCACTTCCACATCGATCCTGTTCGTATCACTGGCGTACAAAGAAAGCTTGTCCAATTCCTGGGTGAGCATCATCAGGTTCGTCCCTGCGAGAGCCAGAAGTAATTCAACCGCATCTTCATCGATCTGAACACTATGATCCGCGGCACGCTCCCTTACCCAGGATTTTAATTCATGCTCATTCAGCTTTTTGGCCTCCACGACGTCAGCCAGCTTCTTCAAGGACTTGGTGATCTTTTTTCGCTCGTCCAGTTTTTCGTAATTCGCGGTGATGACGAGTATCGTATACGGAGCAGGTGATTGTATGTATTGTTCGAAGCGTTTGATATTATGCTCTACCTTCTCTTTCGTTTTTTCTGCCGTCAAAAAAACGGGATTCTGAAGAATGACGACTCTTCTTTCTCCCATAAAAGGGAAAGTTTCAGCATCTTCAATCGCTACTTCTACAGGCGTCTCTTCCAGGTCATAGCTGGAAAAATTGAAATCCATTTCTTCTTCGGAAATGGCTTTCGAGACAATTCTTTGCTTCGTTTCATTAATAATAAATGACTCATTTCCGTAAACTAAATATATAGCGGCAAATTGAGACTTCTCTATTTTTTTCCATGTATCGATAACCAAGTCAGCACTCTCCATTAAGTCTTTTCTCTACTCTATGGTAAAAAAGCTTTTTGGTTTTGGCAAGGGGTAAAGGGGACATCCCTCATATAGGACACCCCCTATATCTATATTAACGCTGACGGATAAGACCTAGGAACCTTTTCCGTCAAGCGGTATTTCCTTTGTATTGATTAGTGTCACCACACAACCATGAACTTATGGGTGACAACTCTTGTCAGTAAAGGAAAAAGTAAAGGGAAGTATAGATTTTTCAGAAGCGTTGTTCTATACTAGAATAGAAATAGGAGGGGTAATTGTGAACCAATTTGAAAAGAATGTACAATCGAAAAGAAATGATGCAGTAGATTCAGGTGTAGCCTTCGGTGTTTCTTTTGGATTCTTTGCATTAATGTTCATTATTGCAACAGCGATCAAGTTCATTGGATCTTAATGAAAAATAGGAGGCAGGCCTGAAAGAAAACGGTTACTCCAACTTCCATATATGGTACTTCCGGTATCATACGTATGGGTTGAAGGCACCTGATTCTTCGTGATGGGTCTGCCGCTTTTTTCATTAGCGCTTAATTTGTTTTGTTCTACATCCTATGGCAGGTGGGCAGAAAACGTTCCTTTTTTATACCAAAAACGATAGGTGACCGCCCCATTCCTTCCCGTATTATAAATTGTCAATCCCCTGCTCTCAAGCCTCTTCATCACATCAGGATGAGGGTGGCCGAAGCGATTGGTTTCCCCGGCGGAGATCACCGCGACGGCAGGATCCAATTCATCCAGGAACTCTTCCGTGGTACTCGTTTTGCTTCCATGATGACCGACTTTCAACACATCCACCGGAAGATCGAATGTACGATTGAACTCTCTTTCCCCTTCCTTCTCCAGATCCCCTGTAAATAGCCATTTCTTTGATCCGATTTCACCGTATAACACAAGGGAGTCATTATTTCCTTCATACCGATCATCAAGGGGGGAAACGATATGCAACCCGTCTTCATCGCCCCGCCAAGTGTGCGGATACATCGCTTCTTTCACCGGAATCCGCTTTGTCCTGGCCATTCTCACCAGTTTCTCCACTTCCGCTTTCGCTTGGCTGCCGGGACTGATCAATATATCCCCCACCCTCATTTCTTCCAGGACAGCCTCCGCTCCTCCGATATGATCCAGATCTCCGTGGGTCAGGATCAACGTATCGATGGAGGTGATTCCCCTGCTTTTTAAAAAAGGCACGACGATGTCTTCCCCCACAGAAAAGGGGTCTTTTTTTTCCTCCCATTTTTCTTTCGGGAACTGCACTTCCCCTCCTGCATCAATCAGATACGTCCCCCGATTATAAGGGAGATCGATGAGGGTGGCATCACCCTGTCCAACATCAATGAACACAATCTCCCCATAGGGATGGAAGGCGTTCATGAAAAGGTGAAAAGACGTGAATACAATCAGCCATCCAACGGGAATAAATGCCCTCTTTTTTTCCATTCCGACAAAAACACAGTAGATGAGTATGAGGTAACACAGTAAAAATAAAAAGTGCGGCCTCCCCATCACCATTGTACTGAAAGGAAGCGAAGGCAAGATTGAAGAGATCCATTGAATTCCATCCAACAGCGTCTGATAGAGAGACAGGATCCATTCAGCGGATGAAAACGTCATGAAGAAATAGACGACGATGGCCATCGGGAGGATGAAAATTGAAAAAAGGGGTACATAGAGAAGATTGGTCAGAAAGCCGATCAGCGGAAACTCATAGAAATGATAGATCACGACGGGAAGGGATGATAACTGGGCAACAATCGTTACGCTGCATAGTTGCCTGAGTGATGACGACGCCTTCAGTATTGTCCCGGAAGACATGACGAGGGAAAAACTGACCAAAAAAGAGAGCTGGAAGCCCACATTGTAAACTGAAAAAGGGTCGTAAAGGACGAGCAGAAGGAACACAACGGCTAAACTGTCCATCACACTGATTTTACCTGCTGCCTTTCTCGTGAGGATCAGGACGATCAGCATGGAGGATGCCCGGACGACAGAGGGTGAGCCGCCGGTCAATACAATGTAACAGAGAAGGAACGCAATCAAAAGCCACGACGACACTTCCCTGGTGATCCCCACCCTTAATAAAAAATAATGAAGGAACGCAAATAAAAGGCCCACATGAAGACCTGAAATAGCCAGTAAATGAACGACACCCAGCTCCCTGAAGGCCTTCATTGTGTCCTCTTTGATCATTCCCGTCTCCCCGAATAACAATGCCTGTGTGATACCGACAGTAGAAGCCGGAAATTCCTGTTCGATTTTTTTTAATCCTTGAAACCTGAGACGGGTGAGGTTGTGTTTCCATGAGCTGTTGTCCGCACAATCCTCGAACGCCTGTACCTCAAGGATCCAATAGACCCCTCCATGTGACAGATGGTCTTTATAATTGAATAAATTCGGATTTTTGTTTTGCTCCGGCTCTATGAACGTGCCGTTAACACGGCATACATAACCGGGGCGCAGCTTCGCAAATGTCTTTTTTTCTTCCTTGGAAGAAAAATAATGACGCATCAGCACTTTCTCATTTTCTTTCTGAAGTGTCACGAGGGACACAAAGGAGCTGCCGTCAATGGTCGGGATGTCATCGATGGACACACGGAGGCTGGAAGGTTCATCTTGAGGGGATATTCGTGATTGTTGATGTTTTTCCTGGAACGTGTTCAGGAAGGAAAGAGTGACAAATAAGAAAGAAAGGATGGGGATGGTACGGGTCATTTTTCTGAGGAAAAGTGAAAGTAGGAGGAGGACAAAGAGAACAGCACCCCACCGGAAATGAAGTGCCAATAATGTCCCTGACAAAACCGCCAAAGCCAGGTAGAGGCATAAACCTCTACTCATCAAAAAGCTTTATGTATTCTTGTTCATAATGGCGAAGTTTTTCCTCTGACACTCCCTGTTCCCTCAGGTCTTCTATCAGTTGGATCATCAAAGATGCTTTTTCACTGTGTTTGACATCGATGCTGCTTTCCTGGAAGGGTACTTTTTCCACATGGACGCCTGCCTTTTCGAATAGTTCAATGGCATAGGGATGATTTTTGTAGTCTTTTGCGTAATAGACCGTTTTGATCCCCGCCTGGATGAGCGCCTTACAGCATTGAAGACAGGGAAAGTGAGTCACGTATATGTCCGCATCCTCTGTTCCGACTCCGAACTTCGAACACTGCAGGAGGGCATTCATTTCGGCGTGGATGGTCCTTACGCAGTGATTGTCGATGACATAGCACCCCTCATCTATACAATGATCACCTCCTGCTATGGAACCGTTATAGCCGCCTGCAATGATTCTCTTATCACGGACGATGGTTGCTCCCACCGCGAGCCTCGTACACGTACTGCGGAGGGCAAGCAGCTGACTTTGAGCCATGAAATATTGATGCCACGCTATTCTTTCCATCCCCATTCTCCCTTCTGTATGTTGAGATATTTTTTGATGCTTGTTTAAGTGTATAAAGAGTCCCTCTGTTTCGTCAATTCATTGGACAAAAATATGCTCTTTTAATTTCTCGAATGTTTTTTCACCGATCCCCGGGATGTTTGTGATCTCTTCAATGGATGTAAACGGTCCATTTTCTTCACGATGTTGGACAAAAGTGGCGGCTTTCGATGGACCGATTCCAGGCAGGGTTTCGAACTCAGCTTGAGAGGCTGTGTTGAGATTGAGTTTCTCCTGTCCCGAATCCGCCTCTTGAGGAGAAGAGGACTGAATCTCAAGGGGCATATCCATTTCACCGATTTTCGGGACATAGATCATCATCTCGTCCGTCACCCTGACGGCGAGATTCATCAATTTTTGATCAGCGTCCTTAGTGAATCCACCGGCACGGTCAATGACAAACTTTAACCGATCCCCCTGCCCGACCTCATAGAGTCCCGGGTTCACCACTTCCCCCTTTACGTCCACATACACTTTCTCCCGACGCTCTATTTCTGCTGCCTCTGGCTTTACTTCCTTCTCTACCGCGACGGCTGTGGTCGTGGCTAAAGTCTCTTCGGCGGGAGGATGGGAAGCATTTTTCAATATATATGCAATCAAAAAAACGGCACAAATCATAAGAGTCACAAGGATCGTTCTGTACTTTTCGATTATGGACCTCACGTGAAATCACCTCTTGTGGAATATTCATTGCATGGGACTCATAAGTTTTAGGAGAGTGTGTGATAGAAGGAGGGCTGAACATGAAGGTAGGTATCATCGGGACCGGAAACATGGGGAAAATCATTATTGAGGCTCTCATTGAATCAAAGGCGATTTCTCCTTCGCATCTTCATATTACAAATCGTTCATTAAAAAAAGCCGAAGATATAAAAGAGAAATTCCGCAGCGTAAATGTAGCTCATTCAAATGAAGACGTCATTTCTTCATCTGACTTAATCTTCATCTGCGTCAAGCCACATGATGTATATGATGTGATCGAGGAGAATAAGAAAAGCTTCACAAAGGACAAATGCGTCGTTTCCATCACGAGCCCGGTAAGTGTGGGTCAGTTGGAGTCATTATTATCCTGTTCTTGCGCCCGATTCATTCCAAGTATCACGAATCGGGCTTTGAGCGGTGTTTCCCTTTTGACGTATGGAAGTCATTGCTCAGATAAATGGAGACGGGATTTATCGAGGCTTGCCGGCCACATCTCTACGCCGGTGGTGATTGATGAAAACGTGACACGGGTAGCTTCTGACATCGTCAGCTGCGGGCCGGCTTTTTTCAGTTATGTGACTCAAAGGTTCATTAATGCTGCTGTGGAGGTGACGGAAATTGATCCTGAAACGGCAACCGTCCTGGCATCTGAAATGCTGGTCGGACTTGGGGACCTGTTAAAAAAGAACATCTACACATTACCGACACTACAAGAGAAGGTCTGTGTGAAAGGCGGGGTGACCGGTATAGGGATTTCCGTGATGGAAAGGGAATTGGGGGATGTTTTCGAGAAATTATTTGAAGCGACACAGGAAAAATTCGTGGATGATATCGAAGGGACGAAATCACAATTCGGAGTCTAATCAGACTCCTTTTTTATATTTCGACACAAAATGATTTTTTCCTTCTTTTTTCTAAAATTTTTTTCAGAAATAAAATAACCGGATCACTCTCTTTCAGAGACGATCCGGTTTTGTTATTTCTTTTTGCACGCAAAGAAGATTCTTTCGCTCTGGTCAGTTGGGGAATGCTCCGTGAAATCAGCCGTGATTTTCAACACATCGAATCCGGAGCTTTCCAGCCACTCCTTTAACTGAAGGACCGGATACGTACGCTGTTTGTGCAGTTCTTCCACTCTCCCGTACTGTCCGGTGTCTTCATCCTTCACGAAGAACGTCAGCTCATGCTCTACACTGTTGGGGACTTCCCCGGGGAAGCAATCCCAGATGTAGGAAACATGATCATCGGTAAGTGTGAAGGTCTGGTTCATGAATATCTGCGTCATCTTGAATATCGAATGAACATCAAAAAGGAATAACCCGTCCTGCTTCAGATGGGCATGGACACTTTGAAATGTATTCTCCACGTCACCCTCGTCTTCCAGGTAATTCAACGAATCGCAAAATATCGTGATGATATCATATTCCCCAAGCGAATCAAGCTTTGACATATCCTGTTGGAACAATTGAACCTGGACATCCTGTACCGATGCCTTTTCCCGGGCGATCATGAGCATATCTTCTGATAAGTCGACACCCGTCACTTCGTACCCATGCCGTGCAAGCCTCAGTGATAACTCCCCTGTTCCACAAGCGATATCCAGCACTCTTTTCCCTTGAACCTGATAGTCCGCCGCCTGCTTATTAACATACTCCAACCAGCCGTCATATGGGACGTCCTGCATTAAATAATCGTATACATAAGCAAAACGTTCATAACTCATTTAGAGGTTCTCACCTTGTCCGACTTCGACGAATGATGCGTCTCCCCATAAGCGTTCAAGATTATAGTAACCTCTTTCTTCTTTATGGAACACGTGAGCGACTACATCACCCAAATCAACTAAGATCCAGCGTGCCTGATCAAAGCCCTCTAATCGCTTAACGGTGTATCCTTTTTCTTCTGCTGCGTCTTTCAATTCACGGGCAATCGCCTGTACCTGCTTATCCGAGTTCCCGTGGCAGATCAGGAAATAATCCGCAATCAACGAAACACCTTTCATATCTAATACAACAATATCCTCAGCGCGTTTGTCATCAGCGGCTTTATACGCTAATTCCACTAAATTTTGTTCCATTCCTTCATCTCCTCTGATTTAAAGTTAATTCATTATAAAAGCGAAATGTATCCGGATAAATCGCTTGGTTTTTTTTCATCAAAAACGTCATTGTATTCTGAAGAGCTTTGATGATGGCCAGGTCCAGAGACTCTTGAGCGAGATCCCTCACTTCATCCACTCCTGGAAACTGACGATTCGGTTCAATATAATCTGCCAGATAAACCACCTTGTCGAGAACGGTCATTCCTTCTTTACCTGAAGTATGGAAGCGGATGGCATCCAGGATTTCCCCGTCTTCTATCCCGACTTCACGTTCTACGAGAAGAGCTCCTACCGGCGCATGCCACAGCTCGCCATTATAGAGCAGCAGATCCTTCGGCAGGTTCTCCCTTTCAATGATCGCTTTCATTTCCTGTTTATCACGGAACTTTGCATAGTCATGAAAAATCGCGGCGGTTTCGGCCTTTTTCACGTCGGCTCCATACCGTCCGGCAAGCTCGATACTCGTCTCCATGACCCCGCATGTGTGAATGTAGCGATGCTCCGTTAAATGTTCTTTCACGATTTCCAGCGCTTTTTCTCTATTCATACAACTTCTCCTCCTTTATGAAACGATACACATCGTCGGGAACTAAATAACGTACCGATTGTCCCTTCCTCACTGTGTCGCGGATGTAAGAAGAAGAAAGATCGATGGCCGGGACTTCGATCAACTGCACATCAAAAGAAGTCTCGTGGGAATAGGCGGGGCGGTTCACCCCGATAAACGTCACCATTTCCAGGAGCTCTTCGATTTTATGCCATTTTGGAAGATACTCGATCATATCCCCACCGATTATAAATGAAAATTCGGTGTTCGCTTCCCTTTCTCTCAAAAGCTTGATGGTGTCATACGTATAGGAGGCACCCTGTCTTTCCAGTTCGATCCGTTCAATGGAAAAACGGGGATGCCCCTTGATGGCTGCCTCCAGCATAGAGAGGCGCTGATTCACCGATACCCGTTCATCCACCTGTTTATGAGGAGGCACATGGTTGGGAAGGAAACGGATTTCATCCAATTGTGCCTTTTGAAGCACCTGCTCGGCAATGACCAGGTGACCCATATGGGGAGGATTGAATGTCCCCCCCAGAAGTCCAACCTTTTTCTTCATCGTATCAATCCTTATCTTGGTAGGATTAATTGCTTGTTTTCTTTGGATTCTTTGTAAAGGACGATGGTATTACCGATAATCTGAACGATTTCAGCCCCTACGCCTTTCGATAGCTGATCTGCAACCTCAGACTTATCCATATCGCAATTTTGAAGGATGCTGATTTTCATCAATTCCCTTGTTTCAATTGCTTCTCCGATCGTTTTGATCATATTATCATTGACTCCGCCCTTCCCTACTTGAAAGACCGGATTTAGGTGATGTGCCTCTGAACGTAAAAATCTTTTTTGTTTGCCTGTTAACATGTTAACCTCCTAGTTGTTGTAAAACGGTGTTCTTCATGATCGAATAGGAAGGAAAGATTCCTGTCCATTTCTCAAATGAGAGTGCTCCCTGGAAAACGAACATATCGAGCCCGTTTTGCGTAAGGGCACCTTTTTGTTTAGCTTGCTTCAGTAATGCTGTTTCTAATGGGTTATAAATAATATCGCTGACGATGCTTCCCGCTTTTAACCTGTTGATCTTCAATGGACTATCTTCCATATGCGGAAACATGCCGATCGACGTCGTCTGGATGATCACATCATATTGGTGCAAAGCGTTTTCGGCAGCGGCAAGAGTCAAATACGAAGAGTGTAATTCAAACGGGCATGCTTCCATCATGTTCTCTGCCCTGCCGGGGGTGCGGTTGGTTACATCGATCGTCTTCACTCCCGATGAGGCAAGTGTATAATAGATGGCCTTCGCCGCACCCCCCGCTCCGATGATCAGCATCGATTTATCTTCAAGTCGATCGCCTGCCACCTTCTTCAAGCCCTCAACAAACCCAAGGCCGTCCGTATTATAACCGATCAGCTTGCCATTTTCATTCACAATCGTATTGACGGCGCCGATGGCTTCAGCCAATGGATCGATTCCGTCCAACAAAGGCATGACATGCTCCTTATGGGGAACCGTCACATTGACCCCCTGGATGCCGAGTGCTTTGATGCCGCTTATGGCCTCAGAAAGCTGCTCCTTCTTTACGTGGAACTTGACATACTCAGCGTCCATCCCACTATCTTTAAATACACTATTATGCATCAGGGGAGACATGGAATGAGCAATCGGGTCCCCTATTACACCATAAAGAGCCATAGAACCCCTCCTAGATCAATGATTTTCTCAGGAACACGCTGACGCCCTTTGGAACGTGGGCGGCAATGGTCGCTCCTGCATCATTCACGGTAATCCATCCCAATCCGGAGAAGACGATATCCGTTTTGGCTTCTTTGATCCTAAACTCATGTCTTACAAGTGGCGGAAACGTATCCATATCATCTTTTCTAGGCGGCTGCAGCAATTCACCCGCGTGATTTTTATAAAGCTCATCAGCCTTTTCAATCTTCGTGCGATGGATGGACAGCTCATTTGAGAAATAGCATGTAAACGCCTGACGCTCACCGGCCATGAAATCAAAGCGGGCCAGTCCTCCGAAGAACAAGGTTTGTTCCGGATTCAACTGGAACGTTCTTGGCTTGATCTCTTTTTTAGGCGTAATGATTTTCAAGTCCTGCTTATCTACAAAATGTGCCATCTGATGATGATTGATGATTCCAGGTGTATCGATCAGGGATTCTTCATCATCCAATGGAATTTGAATCATATCGAGAGTCGTTCCGGGGAAGTGGGAAGTCGTGATGACATCCTGCTCTCCGGAGACATGCTTGATGATACGGTTAATGAATGTGGACTTCCCTACGTTCGTGCATCCTACCACATAGACGTCCTTGCCATTCCGGTATTCTTCGATCGCTTCGATGGCATCTGAGATTCCCTGACCCTTGGCGGCACTAACCAGCTGAACATCGATCGGCTTTAATCCCAGCTGACTGGCTTCGTGCTTCATCCAATGAATCAGCTTGGAGTGCTTGACCGACTTAGGAAGCAGGTCCACCTTATTTCCAATCAGCAGGATCGGGTTTGACCCGACGAACCGGTGAAGCCCCGGCAGCCAGCTCCCGTTAAAATCAAAGATATCTACAACTTTGACAATCAATCCTTCAGAGTCACCAAGCTCATTTAATATTTTCAGGAAGTCATCATCGGTCAACGGGACATCCTGGACTTCATTATAATGCTTCAATCTAAAACAGCGCTGACAGATGATCTCTTCTTTTTGAAGAGCCGAAGGAGGCGCATAGCCCATGCCTTCTTTGTTTTCCGTCTGGATTTCAACGCCGCAACCTATACATACAACTTCACTCACTGTTTATCCTCCCACTCAAGCATGCCTTTACGCTTGAAAAACTTCATGATTCTCCGTTCTACTTGACGATTGAACTTGGTAAAGAAACCATCTGATTGAGCCACTGGAACAACCAGAATCGTATGGAAACCACTGCGATTCCCACCCAATACGTCCGTTAAAAGCTGATCGCCGATGACAACCGCCTCTTCCTTCTTTACGCCCATTTGCTGTATCGCTTTCTTAAAAGCACGTCCCATCGGCTTCCTCGCCTGGAATATAAAGGGGACACCCAAAGGCTCAGCGAATGCTCCCACGCGGTTTTTATTATTATTCGATACAATGGTGACAAGGATCCCCTGCTCCTGCATCTCTTTAAACCACTGAATTAATTTCGGGGTGGCGTTGGGCCTATCCCACTCTACCAGCGTATTATCCAAATCGGTAATGATGGCCTTGATCCCTTTTTCCTTAAGATGCCCCGGGCTGATACTGAAAATATCCTGGACCTGTTCATTCGGTAAAAACTGCTTGATCACGTGCTACACCTCAAATTTCTTTATCGATTATATGAAAATGACTTTCGATTTTCTTCATTCATTGAACGTCCCCCTGGAAAGAAGGAACGATTTCTATATTATACCTTTAACCTATAACAGATTAATGATAACCAATTTTACATACAGATTCAAAATAAATCATATATATTCCTGGAATTCCAAACATATTCCTTATAAAAATAAATATTTTTCGACAAATTTCCAGTTTCTTTCTTACCTGTGGATAACCTTATTCACATTATACAGAACATAAACATCGCTCATTTACCAGTTATATACAAGTTAGTCACAACTTATCCACCGTGAACTGTGGATAACGGAACGCTTGTTCTGCAAAAATAAATTTGGTAAAGTTTAATTACTACTTAAAACGTAACTTACATGGGTTTCAAAATAAAAAGTTGATGATTATATTATAGGAGGTGGCATTAATGAGGAAATTATCGGACGAACTGTTGATTGATTCTTATTTCAAAGCGTTGGAGCTGAAACTCAATACAGAATTCATTCGCCTCATCGAAATGGAAATTCACCGTCGATCTCTTACTAATAAAATAAAAGCTACTTCGTAGAATACTAACATGAAATGGGACGGATTTGTTTAAATCCGTCCTCTTTTTATTGAATGAACTCTCCGATCGCATTCCCTGAAGGCCGTCCCAATCCAGTGCACTTTTCAGACTCCGTCATCTTCACTGAACCGTGTTTCATACACAATTTTGAAAAACGACTAACTTTCACAGTTTAATAAGTATATAATAAAATATTGTTATATACTATATGTATAAGAATCTTTTTTCACTGTGTGCAGTAACAATCAATGGTAATCGGTTGAACGGGCAGCCATTCAGGCCTTTTTAACCCTGCTTCATGTTCAACAGTGAACAATCTTAATGATAAGGAGTGAGTGATGGTTGTTTCTCTCCGGCGTTATCGATCAAACATTCAAAAAGCTTAAAGCTCAAACAGCCAACCTGATTACATTGTCCAATCTATCTTTAGGTGGTTGCGCTATCATTTCCATTCTTCATAACCAATTACATTTAAGTTTGATTCTTATCTTCACAGCCGCCTTAACCGACCGGTTCGATGGAATGGTGGCGAGAAAATTAAACATCGAATCAGAATTAGGAAAACAGCTGGATTCCATGAGTGACATTATTTCCTTCGGCGTGGCCCCTGCTTTGCTTCTGTACACGGCCGCTCTCAGTCAGTTTGATTTTCCCGGCATCTTTTTCACGATTTTATACTTAGCATGCGGAGCTTATCGATTGGCACGCTTTAATATTTCGGATAATGACGGCTATTTTACCGGGTTACCCATTACTGCAGCCGGCTGCTTACTGACGATGTGCTATTTTGTGATTCCGTTTGTTTCAAGCGTTCTGCTACTATGTATCGTGATCGTTCTGTCGATCCTGATGATCAGTCCGTTTACGCTAAAAAAGGTGTAACGCATACAAGAGAGCCCTGTTCCATTATGAACGGGGCTCTCTTTGGGTATTCATGAAATTCTTATCAGGCTAACAGTTATTGACATACCACCATCCACCAAATAAGAAAAGCAGGATGAGTAATACGACGACAAGGGCAAAATAGAATCCTCCACCACCATAGCAACCTGGATAGACTGGGCCGTAACACGGATATCCATAAGGCATGGCCATACCTCCTCACTCACTTTTACTATCAGTATATGTACATGGGTAAATAGCGTATAGGCAGTTTACATCTTTATTATAGAATTCATTTTGGAAAAAAATGTTCCATTTCCCGATTACTTTCACCGGACATGCAAGGACATTCCTTCCTTATCATATGAATGAGTATAGGCTTAAGTCCTTATGGAGGTGTAAATATGTCCGGAGTTCTAACAGCACTGGGGTATTTCTTTAAGGAGTTAATTTTCCTCGTTTCTTACGTTAAGAATAATGCCTTTCCTCAACCGTTATCCGCTGCAGATGAACGAAAGTATCTAAAGCTGATGGCGGAGGGGGATGAACACGCCCGCAACATGCTCATCGAACATAACCTGAGGCTGGTTGCCCACATCGTCAAAAAGTTTGAAAACACAGGCGAAGATCCAGAAGATTTGATTTCCATCGGGACCATCGGATTAATCAAGGCGATTGAAAGTTATTCAGAAGGAAAAGGGACGAAACTCGCCACCTATGCGGCCCGATGCATCGAGAATGAAATCCTCATGCACCTCCGCGCCCTCAAGAAAACCAAGAAAGACGTTTCCCTCCACGATCCCATCGGCCAGGATAAAGAAGGCAATGAAATCAGCCTGATCGATATCTTAAAATCGGAAAGCGATGATGTCATTGATACGATTCAATTGAGCATGGAGCTTGAAAAAGTGAGAAAATACATTTGTGTCCTCGACGAGAGGGAAAAGGAAGTCATCGTCGGGCGATTCGGACTGGACTTAAAAGAAGAGAAAACGCAAAGGGAAATCGCTAAGGAATTGGGGATTTCCAGAAGCTATGTCTCCCGGATTGAAAAACGGGCGCTTATGAAGATGTTCCACGAATTTTATCGGGAGGAAAAAGAAAAACGGAATAAATCCTAAAAAAAGAAAAGCGGCCCGGGGCCGCTTTTCTTTCCGTTTTCCCTACTCCACACTCACTTCAGCAGAAATGATCAAACCAATCACAGATGTCAGGATAAGGCCCATTACCATTGAGAACATCGCGTTCCCCTCCTTCATGCTAACTGGATTTCTTACTATTAATGTATCACGAAAAAACGGATATTCCCCTGCCATTCGTGAACAACTCTTTACTAAAAAATGACAGATATGTGACCACGAGAACAAAAGGAGGACCCCCTCAACCACCAGAGATCCTCCTTTTTGTTATTTCATCGGCCGCGTCTTCTTTCTATGGAAGAAAGCCGACCAAATGATAATATTCAAAAACATCATTCCACCACCTTCTGTTTCGTTAGGCAGTATCCTTCTCTACCCATAGCGCATTCAGCATTTTCTCCTGTACATAAATCATTTTTCATTCTCCTCTCCACTGGTTGGTTTTCTTAGGATTAAAACAATTGAGACATGTAGTGCTGCTTTGTTTTCGTTTCTTCATAGCTTTTTGAAACCGCTTCGTTGTGGGAAGCTTCTTCAAATGTTTCTTGTTTCTTGTTGAAGGTTACGGTTATAAATAAAAGATTCAGTGTCATACGTATCACCCCTTTCAAAGTGCCTGCAGTAATGCAGGACATAATAAAAAGCCACAAAGAGACCGGTCCTTGTGGCACAAAAAAGCCACAGGGACGTACATTCTCCCTGTGGCTATCAGTTAATGGAATTCAAATTAAGCAGAAAACATCCCACAAGCGGTCGAATGATAAAAACAATATGAAGTTGTGTCTCTTTTTCCAATAAGCACGAACATCTTCTTCGACCTCCCTCTTGTGATTTTTTTCTTACATTGGTTAGTATATCCAATTCCTGATGTAATGTAAACTCTTTTCTTCAATATTTTTTCTACAAATTCCCACAATAGTTGACGTGAAAAAACGGATCCTCAATGAGGACCCGTTTTTCTTTATTGTCCAGCTGCGGGGCTTAGAGGCTCGAGGTCATAAGTCTAACCTGCCATAAAGGCAAAGAACGCCTTTCCGGCAGGTTCGTCTTATGCTTGTCGCCTCTGGGCAAAGCCCTTCCGCTTTTCTTATTGGCCAGCTGCAGGGCTTAGAGGCTCGAGGTCATAAGTCTAACCTGCCATAAAGGCAAAGAACGCCTTTCCGGCAGGTTCGCCTTATGCTTGTCGCCTCTGGGCAAAGCCCTTCCGCTTTTCTTTATCTATCATTCATCCGCAGACTGCAGATCTTTTTTATATTTGATGGCTCTTGTAAAAAATAATAGTGACATCCCGAGTAAGATGACGGTTCCCGTCATGAGGGTGACCGTTTTACCAGGAGTGACGGTTTCTGTTGGAATGATGACACCTAAATACATAAAGACACTTAGTGCAAGTAACGTAAATCCAAATCGTTTAAAGTCAACGACCTTATGTTGAACGGTCTTTTTGTTTTCCATGTGCATTCACCTACTTTAGAACTAGTAAACTCTCATTCTATGGTAACATATGAATGCATGCAGGCTGCCATGTAATTGATACCAGTTCTGCCACACGCTTCCCTACTTGGAAAGGGCGTTCTCGATATCTTCAATAAGGTCTTCTACATCTTCAAGACCCACAGAAATGCGGACAAGTCCGTCTGTGATGCCAAGTTCGTTTCGACGGTCCGCCGGAATGGACGCATGGGTCATGCGGGCAGGAACCGAAATCAGGCTCTCAACCGCTCCCAGGCTTTCAGCCAATGTGAAATACTTCGTGTTGGTTAACAGGCGGTCCGCATTCTCTTCGCTGCCAACATCAAAGGAAACCATCCCCCCGAATCCTGATGCCTGTTTCTTGGCAATGGCGTGATTCGGATGGGTTTCTAATCCCGGGTAGTACACCTTTGATACTTTTGGATGGGCAGTAAGGAACTCGACGATTTTCCTTGTGTTTTCTTCATGCTCTTCCATTCTAAGTCCAAGTGTCTTAATACCGCGGATCAATAACCATGAATCCTGCGGTCCAAGGACCCCTCCAGTGGAATTCTGAACGAAGAATAATTCTTCAGCCAATTCTTGAGAGTTCACGACCACAAGCCCCGCGACCACGTCACTGTGTCCGCCGATATATTTCGTCGCACTGTGTAGGACAATATCTGCACCAAGTGCGATCGGGTTTTGCCAGTAAGGTGTGCTGAACGTATTATCGACGATCGTCAGCAGATTGTGTTTCTTCGCTAATGAAGCGGCCGCCTCGATATCCGTGATCTTAAGTAGTGGATTGGTCGGTGTTTCGATATAGACAGCTTTTGTATTCGGTCGAATGGCCTTTTCGATATTGTTGACATCACTTGTATCAACAAATGTGGACTCTATTCCGATCCGGTTTAACACTTTGGTCATCACGCGGTATGTTCCCCCATATACATCATCTGTCATGACGATATGATCCCCGCTGTTGAACATCATCATGACTGCTGTGATCGCCGCCATCCCAGAGCCGAATGCAAAGCCTTTTTCGCCGCCTTCGAGATCTTTGATCAGTTCTTCAAGGGCGTGACGGGTGGGATTTCCTGAACGTGAATATTCGAACCCCTTGTGTTTTCCCACTTCATCCTGCTTATACGTACTCACCTGATAGATGGGGGTGGATACGGCACCTGTTTGAGGATCTGTCGGGATACCACCGTGTATTAATTGTGTTTTCTTTTTCATGATTAGATTCCTCCTTGGTATATTTTCTTACTTAAATATCGTTCGCTTGAATCAGGGAAGATCGTGACGATATGGCTTCCCGGTTTGGCTTGTTCCGCTTCTATAAGCGCTGCGTGCAGGGCTGCCCCGGAAGAACTTCCCACCAGCAACCCTTCCCATGCTGCAAGTTCTTTTACTCTCCTGAACGCATCCTCATCCGTAACGGTATGGATGCTGTTAAAAAACTCATGATCCATATAATCCGGGAGAAACTCCATGCCGATCCCTTCCGTTTTATGTGGTCCCGACTCCCCCCCGTTAAGAATGGATCCTTCAGGTTCGACAATCACCGTTTTCAACGTGCTCTTCATTTCCTTAAGATAACGGGCAGTCCCCATGAAGGTTCCGCCTGTTCCTGCACCGGCGACGAAGGTATGAATCTGACCGTCCATCTGTCTCCAGAGTTCAGGTCCCAACGTTTTGTAATACGTTTTCGGGTTGGCCTCATTTCCGAATTGCTGCGGTGAATAGGAGTTAGGGATTTCACTCACCAATTGTGCAGCCTTCGCGATGGCTCCCTTCATCCCTTCTTCCGTAGGGGTGTGGACGATTTCCGCTCCCAGGGCTTTCATCAGCTCCTGTTTTTCCATGCTGAATTTTTCCGGGATACAGAACATCACTTTATACCCGGAGTTCACCGCGGCCAAAGCCAGCCCGATCCCCGTATTGCCTGCCGTCGGCTCGATGAAGGTACCCCCGGGCTCTATCTTGCCGCTCTCAACGGCATCCTTCAATAGCTCAAGTCCCAGCCGATCCTTCACGCTGCCTCCGGGGTTGAAGAATTCAAGCTTGGCAAAAAGGCGGACGCCGTTCTTAAGCGGGAAATGTGTCAGTTCGACAATCGGTGTATTTCCTATCAGGTCATGTACACTTTTATACACGTCCATGCATTCAATCCCCCTTCAAACAAAAAACTGACCCATTTACCAATCGATTCTCTAAAGTGTGATAGGAAACCAAACATGTATCACTGGTCTAGAGAAGAAGGCGCCTGGGTCAGCTTATATTCGTTGTATTAAACAGATTTAACGATATTCATGACCATTTTGGCCGAATGCAGTGCAGCTTTTTCCAGATATTGATCAAAGGAAACATCTGATTCCTTACCGGCAATATCCGAAAGGGAACGGATGATGACAAATGGTACATGGAATTGATGGGCCACCTGTGCAATGGCTGCCGCTTCCATTTCCACTGCCTGCAGATCCGTGAATTTATCCCGGATCGCATCCACCCGCACAGGATCATTCATGAATGAATCTCCGGTGGCAATCAAGCCGGATACCACCTGTGCGTCTCCAAGCTCCTTCACGCTGTCGATGGCCGTTTGCTTCAATTTCTCATCAGCCTCAAACGCTGCCGGAAGCTGTGGAACCTGACCATATTCATATCCAAAAGCCGTTACATCCACATCATGATGTCTTACTTCAGTAGAAATGACGACATCCCCAACATTTAGAGAAGGATCGAATCCTCCTGCTGACCCCGTGTTGATGATGCAATCCGGCTTGAAGTGCTGCAATAGGACCGCAGTCGACATCGCTGCATTCACTTTCCCGATTCCTGAACGAAGTAAAATCACTTCTTTACCACTCATAGTACCGCTTGTATATTCACACCCTGCGATCGTTTCCACCGTTGGGTTTGAAATATTCTCTCTAAGTAGGGCTACTTCTTCTTCCATTGCTCCGATGATGGCGATTTTCATTCGTTAATACCTCTTTCTACTGTTTAGTCGCCTCCATGATCCACACAAACGCATTCACTTGCTGAAAACGGACCGAAAACCCCTTCTTCACTAATAAATTCTCAAGTACATCGAGAGTGGTGTAATATTCCCGTTTAAGATCTTCAGCAAGGTTATAGAACTCCTTCTTGATTGCCTGGGATATGGCGGCTTGATAGTGCTGCTCTGTTTCGAACATCGTATCAGCAAATACTATTTTACCACCTTGTACTAGGAGCTTTCCATAGATGCCGAAAGCTTTTCCCTTTTCTTTGTCGGTTAAATGATGAAATGCATATGAACTCACAATGGAATCGACTTTTCCTTCAAAGGAAAAGTCGAGGAAGTCTCCGTCTCTGAACGTGACACGCTCACCCAGCTTTTGCATTCCGACCGCTCTCATTTCGGGAGAAGGTTCAAAAGGGATGACCTCAAGCCCTGCATCAAGTAATTTCTTCGTAAGATTTCCCGTACCGGGTCCAAACTCGACGACCCTTCCCCTCGAACGGGAGACCACTTCGTCCAGAATGGATTCATAGTGTTCGAATACTGCTTGATATTCCAGATCTTTCCCTGTCACTGTATCATCATAAGAATCTGCCCATTCCTCGAACAGATCCAAAAATTCTCTACCCATGGTTAAGCACCTCAGCCACATTAAGTTTATAATTCCTATAAACATACTATGAATTAAATTTAAAACTGTTATTAAATTATCATATTCTCCTGACTTATTCAACAAATATTATTTGTAAAAAGGGGAAAGGGACTCTAAAATAAAGTGGATAACCCTATTAAGAACATGCATAAGAAGGAGGTTTCCATGAATATTTCATTTGATTTAATAGAAGATAAAGTGGAATTTTTTGAGGCAGACAGCTTGCGTACCCTGGAGAAGAAGGTGGACGAACAAATCCAGCATAATAAAGCGATCATGCTGAGTGTGCACCATGTCGATCATGCTGTCTCCATCGATGAGAACGGCAGACGATTGTACAGTGCCATGGTTCATTTTAAAGTGAAGAAATAATTCATGTAAAAAGGCCCTTNNAAGGGCCTTTTTACATGAATCAGTCTTTATCATTTTCCTTTAGTTCCTGGACTTTCGTCGGCTGCCATCCTTTGCCGTCGATCCACTGCAAATACACTCTGTAAGGCGTCTTTGTATCTTTGGCCGTCACGGTCGCCATCGACTTCTGGGGACCGCCATTCCCTTCTACCCACCAAACGGTCATGTTGGATTCCGGGATGCCTGTGGCATAAGAGATCGCCTTGATTTTTTCCTGCCAGTCGACAGAGCCTTGTTCATAGGAAGAAACGTGTTCACCTGTTTGCTCGGTACCGATAGGCTTCCAGTCAGGGTGCACCATGTTTTTCTCCACATTGGTTTCGTCACTTTCCTCGACTTTCATCTTACTATCGTCTTCACCGTCTAAAGCGACACTTTCCTTGTTTTCATCAGCGGATTCGTCTTGTTTTTGTTCATCCTCTTTTTTCTTTTGTTCGTCTTCTTTTTTCTTTTCATCGGCTTTATCGTCTTGATCCGTTTTTTCCCCTGAATCGTCCTTATCATCCATGGAAACGGATTTGTCTTCTTTGTTTGCATCTTTATCGCTGCCGGCATCTTTTGTTTCTGAATTCTTCGGAGCGTCAGTCGTCGCCTTTTCGTCTCCCCCGCCGCCGAATACGATGGTGCCTCCGACAACGACAATCAGAAGAAGTACGACTGCAATCATTATGTTTAAAATTTTATTTGTATTCTTTTTGGATCGTTTATCTAATCGAGATTGGTATTTCGCCATATTGTTCCCTCCCTATTATCCTAAACATTTTAACATGATAAGAGGAAAAGAATAAAGCGAAACATGATCCAACCCATCCATAAAGGGAAAAAGGTCGCAGGACCATTGGACACAACAGTTTTAGTTTTCCAGATGATAGATGGCATCGACGCTGTCTTTGAAGATCGGGTAGATCCCCCCCTCATCGATTTTCACATCCATGTTGACGGCAACCAGGGCGTATTTGGGGTTTTCAAAGGGAAAGTAGCCTGCAAACCATTTATTATACAATTCGTTTGCCTTCACTCTTTCGCCCCGGTAATTTCCTGTCTGTGCGGTGCCGGTTTTTCCAGCGATGGCATAAGCAGCGTTTTGCAGATAGGGTGCCGTTCCTTCAGGTGAGTTCACCACGCCCCTCAGGTACTGCTGAAGCTTCATGGCCGTGAATGGTGTGATTGTTTCTCCTTCGATCTTCTGTTTAGGGAAGGTAAACATATTCGTCCCATTTTGATATTGTACGGAAGATACGGCACTCACCTGGAATTTCTCTCCCCCTCTGGCGATGGTCGCCATCATATTGGCGATTCCGAGCGGGGTGACGCGCACTTCCCTCTGTCCGATCCCCGTTTGGGAAACGTAGTTCGGATCTTTCCTCTCTTCGTCGGATGCGAAGATCCTTCCTTCACTCACATTAAGCTGTGGAAAGTTTTCATAATGATAGACGTTCCCTTTCCAGGCAATGTCACCGATCAGTCCGATCTTCCCGGCATACTCATCCAGGAGGTGATCATCCTTCTCCGTCAGCTCTTTCGCTAAATCCGCAAATGTCCGGTTACAGCTGACAGCGATACTCGTCTTGATATTGATGTTTCCGTGTGGCTTTTCGGCCGCTTCCCCGCGGATGTCTTCATCACACGGGAAAAGCCTGCGTTCATCCACGATCCCCTCATCCAATGCTGCTGCCGCAACGACGGTCTTAAACACAGAACCAGGGATCAGCGCTTTCAGCATATAATTGGTTGCGCCTCCACTGAATGGGTCACGGCTTTTCATGACAGGTCTTGACACACTTGCGACAATTTCGCTTTTTTCAATATCAAGGAGCAGTAATCCCCCCTTTTGAATGTTATACGTATCGGCAACTCCCTCAAGTGCCTGCTGCATCCTGGCATCGATGGTCGTTTTTACATTGAGGGGGTAAAAGGGATTGGCAGGGGCGAGGTATTTTACATCTACACCGAATAACGGGCCCCCTCTTGCATCGACATGATAGATCAGTCTTGCTTCCTCTTCAGCGACCAGCCACTCATCAAAGCTCTCCTGCAGGCCGGAGACCCCGATTTTCTGATTGGCCCCCTTTACTCTGTCAGGGTAGCGCTCGTGGAATATTTCTGTATTTTCCCCCGTCACCCCGATTAGCTGTGAGGCTGGCACCTCGCCGCTTTTGAACTTTTTGGCAAGAGCGAACACGCCCTGTATTTCAAGGGAATTGATTTCCTTCATCTGTTCTTCCGAAAGCCTTAAGGGTTCTTTCCCGCCGAAGATGATTGGCCCTTTTGCTTCCTCCACCTTGGTTTGGATCGTTTGCGGGGGAACATGAAGGATATCTGCCACTTTTTCCACCGGCCACTCCATTTGTTTGAGGAACGGAAAGAGGACAAGGACGTTTTTCTCTGTAAACGTAAGGGGCTCCCCGTTCCGGTCAAGAAACTCCCCCCGGCCTTCATCGATCACCAGTGCTTGCGTCCGTTGAGCGACGCTTTCTTCAAGAAGATTGATTTTGTGTTTTGAATAGGATTCAGTTTGAAATAATTGCAGCTGCATCAATCTCCCTGAAAGGGCAAGAAGAGCAAGTAATAAGAAGACGCTGAACAGCCTGATTCGTTTCCGTTTCATTTTGTCACCTCGTCCCCATTGTTGACGAGTTTCATACGAATTAATCTGTTATAGGCACAAAAAAAGAAGGGGCTCGATTTTGAGCCCCTTCCAGGGTGATCAGCTTACTTCTACAATTTTGACGCTCATTTCCCCGCCTGGAGTCTGAACGTTCACTTCAGCGCCCACTTTGTGTCCAAGGAGGCTTTTCGCGATAGGTGAATCATTTGAAATCTTTCCTTCAAATGGATCCGCTTCCGCACTGCCGACGATGGTGTATGTTTCTTTGTCGCCGTCAGGCAGTTCCACGAATGTCACTTTTTTACCTAATTGTACTGTATCTGAATTCATATCATCTTCTTGGATGATTTTCGCATTGCGAATCATGTTTTCTAATGTGGAAATACGACCTTCGACGAATGCTTGTTCATCTTTTGCTGCGTCGTACTCCGAGTTCTCGGATAAATCCCCGAAGCTGCGGGCGATCTTGATGCGCTCAACGACTTCTTTACGTTTAACCGTTTTCAAATTCTCCAATTCTTTTTCTAACTTTTCTTTACCTTCTGCTGTCATAGGAAATACTTTTTCTGTACTCATGACCCTCTTCACTCCTTTTCTATCCAAGAGCTTCCCCATGCTCTTTATGTAAATGTGCTGCGTATGTAAAGGGAGGGAATGGAGGGAGAATCGCTTCTCTCTCCATTCCCTGCTTCTTTACAATGTGGGAAAATGGTACAACTCGCCTATATGTCTTTATCTATGCTATCGTATTACAAAAATGACTTTTGTTCAAGAATTGTTTGAATTTTTGTTACCATTAAATCGATTGCCACGTGATTATGACCGCCTTCAGGGATGATGACGTCGGCATATCGCTTCGTCGGTTCGATGAATTGATTATGCATGGGACGGACGACTGTAATGTACTGATCGATCACGGAATCGATGGAACGGCCGCGCTCTTTAATATCCCGAAGCATTCTTCTGATGATGCGAAGATCGGCGTCTGTATCTACATATAGCTTAATATCCATTAAGTTACGCAATCTTTCATCTTCTAATACTAAAATTCCTTCTAAAATAATCACATCTTTCGGTTCAACGAGAATCGTATCATCCGAACGGGTGTGCATTTTATAATCATACACCGGCTTATTGACGGGCTGATGATCTAAAAGACCGTGCAGATGCTGAATCAACAGATCATTATCAAAGGCTAATGGATGATCATAATTCGTTTTCAGACGTTCCTCAAAAGGTAGATTCGATTGATCTTTATAATAATAATCCTGCTGCAGCATTAATATCGAATGACCCTGAAATTGCTCATATATGGCTTTGGTGACACTCGTCTTCCCAGAGCCGGATCCTCCTGCTACACCGATCACAACGGGTTTATGCTTCATAAGTATTAGGTGTTCTCCTTTCGCATCATGTTATCAGGATATACTCGCTGATGAACGTTGAATTTCACAATTTGTAACGGGTGACGGGCCACGTCAAGCTCATTTCCGCGCTCATCCCACATCTTTTCTACCACTTGGGTGAAGTTCGAAATTTCAGGACCGAAGAATTCCACTTCCTGCCCCGTCTTAAAATGGTTCCGTTGCTGCAAGGTGACCATTTGGGTTTCTTCATCGTAATCCAATACAAGACCGACAAATTCATAATTTGTATTTTTCTTGTTATGGACACCGAACATCTGCTCCTTGAATCCCGGTACCCCTTCAAAAAAAGCAGGGGCAGTGTCACGATTCGCGCATTTCTCCAGTTCGTCCAGCCACTCCTTTTGAATCTTGAAGTTGTCGGGATCCTTACAATATTCATCGATCACTTTGCGGTACACGCTAACGACAGTGGCTACATAGTGAATGGACTTCATGCGTCCCTCAATCTTCAAGCTGTCGATCCCGAGTTCAATCATCCTCGGGATGGACTCGACGAGCTTAAGGTCTTTCGGACTCATGGCAAAAGGGGCTTCGCCGCTTTCGAAAAGGGGATGTTCATTCTCTCCGTCGCTTTCATACAAATCATAATCCCAGCGGCATGATTGACAGCAACCGCCCCGATTCGAGTCGCGGGCCGTCATATGGTTACTTAATGTACAGCGTCCTGAGTAGGCAATGCACATCGCCCCATGAATAAAGGTTTCGATTTCAATATCCACTTTTTCTTTCATTTCACGGATTTCGTCGCCGCTTGCTTCACGGGCCAACACGACACGATCCAGGCCTTCTTCTTTCCAGAATTGGACGGCCTTCCAGTTGGACAAGGACTGCTGGGTACTTAAATGCACCTCAACATCCGGAGCGACCCTCCTGCAGGTCTCAATGATGAGGGGATCTGCCACGATGATACCCGCGACTCCCGCTTCCTGAAGCCCGCGCAAGTATTCCTCTAGCCCATCCATATTCTCATTATGGGCGTAGATGTTCGTGGTTACATAAATCTTTGCACCATATTTCTTCGCAAACTCAACGCCCTCTTTCATATCTTCCAGGGTGAAGTTACCGGCATTTGAACGCAATCCGTATTCCTGTCCGCCGATATAGACGGCATCTGCCCCATAATGGACGGCAATCTTCAATTTTTCCAGATTACCGGCAGGTGCCAGTAGCTCAGGTTTCTTCACAATGACACGCTTTCCATCTACCATCTGGGATATAGGGGTTTTCACAACCGTGGTCATCGTAACTCCTCCGTTCTGATCAAACATCATTTCATTGATTAATACACCGTTTCTTTAAAGAAGAATCCCGTATCCAGCGGCCGATTTTCCGGCTGCAGCTTCTTCGCCTCTTCCAGGAAGTCATCTTTCTTCTCCTCATATTGATCTTCGTCTTCTACATATAGATCAATGGCTTTCCGATATAACTTCGTCACTTCAAGTATATAGTCTGATGATTTCTGTACCCCGTCGATTTTGAATGAATCGATGCCTGCTTCTATCATCTCACCCAATTCATCGACGATGCACATATCATTCGGACTCATGATATGGGTCCCATTCTCATCTTCAAAGATCGGATATTTGTTATGTCGTTCCTCATCATGCAGGAACATGTTACGTTGTTCTTGACGGTTTTCAATCTCCATCGCCTTGCCTCTATATTCAAAATAATTTCCCAGCAAAGACCGTTTGGACTGGAACATGCATGTCATACCATGCACCTGAACCTCGATTTCAACCTCTGCATTCTCTTTCATCTCAACGATCGCATCCATGCTTAATTCACGGGCCAGAACGGCGCGCTTCGCCCCTTTTCTGCCCCAGTAATTGCATGTATACCAATTGGTTGCCGTGGTTTCGGTATTCCAGTGAAGTTTCATACCTGGAGCCGCATCACGGGCAGCCATCAATACCGCCGGATCACCAAACACGATGGCATCAGCGCGGGAATCATTAAGAAAGGCAATATATTCATCAAGCTCAGAAATTTTATCATTATGGAAAAGAGCGTTCATGGCCACATACACTTTCTTCCCGTGTTTGTGAGCAAGCTTGATGGCTTCTGTCACATCTTCTCTTGAAAACTCACCGGCAAGCCTTAAGCCGTATCTTTGTTCACCGATCATGAACGCATCTGCCCCTGCCAGTGCCAGGGGTTCGATATCGGAAACAGAGACTGGAGTGACGAGTAGTTCTGGTTTTTTCATGAGCGCTCACCTCTTTTTTTACTGATGGCAATTCCGTCTCCAACGGGTAAAATACTCGTATGAAAATGCTCATGTTTCATGAGCCATTCATTATAATTCCGTAGTTTCTTGACCATGTTCCGGATTCTTTTCTGCTCTACTTCTTCTTGAGCGACAAGTCCCTTGAACAGGACATTGTCCGAGTAGACGACCCCTTCCTCCGACAGCATTTCAGAGTAAAGTTCAAAGAATTTAAGGTATTGTCCCTTGGCCGCATCGATGAAAATGGCATCAAAAGGACCGTGCTTTGCCACTTCCTCACCGAGTTCAAGGGCATCCCCGAATAAAGGGACGACTCTCTTACCATCCTCCGTACGGGATAAAAATGTGGTGGCTGCCTCAAATCGCTCTTCATCCCGTTCGAGGGTCACGATGGTGGAGCCGGGCAGGGCCTCCGCCATCCTGAGAGCCGAATAACCGATGGCCGTCCCTACTTCCAGGATGCGTTTTGGTTGTTGGATCCTTAACATCCCAAGGAGTGCTTCAATCCCTACAAGTTCCATGATGGGAACGTTTTGGGCTTCTGCATACTCCTCCATCTCACTAAGTAAGGGGTTGCGTTCCCTCACGATTGATTCTATATAGTGAATTACCTGTTCGTTCATATATAAGCCTCACGATCATTGTCATAAGTGATTCCGGGCAATGATCCTTTCTGAAGACAACATGAAAAGAAGAAAGCCACAATGAGCTTTCCACTTCACACACATCTTCATAAAGATAACGCCCGTCTATAAAAATAACTTGTACTATTTTACCACATAGAGAAGAGGAAAGCGAATATTTCTTTCCTCTTCTCGACGCGCGCTATTCTTCTTTGTTGGTAATGTATTTCGCTTTTTTCTCGTTATGTTCTTCCAGTGTCTCAGAGTAATAGACCGAACCGTTGGAAGCAGCAAGGAAATAATAATACTCGGTATCCTCTGGCTGCAGGGCCGCTTCGATCGATGATACGCCCGCATTCGCAATCGGACCCGGCGGCAATCCCTTCACTTGGTACGTGTTATAAGGGGAGTCCACTTCCAGATCTTTGTAGACGGTTTTCGCTTTATGCTTTCCTAATGCATATAGGACCGTCGGATCGGTCTGAAGGGGCATCCCTTCTTCCATCCGATTATAGAACACACTTGAGATTTTCCCTCTATCCGCTTTTTCCGTCGCTTCTTCCTCGATTAGGGAAGAAAGGGTGAGAAGCTCGTGAGGAGTATAATCGTTTGCTGCCATGGCTTCCTGGTATTGAGCCAATACTTCATTCGTCTGTGCGATCATCTTCTTTAAAATCGTGTCTAAAGAAGGTTTCTTTTCATAAAAAGGGTACGTGGCAGGATACAGATACCCTTCCAACGGACGTTTTATATCTTTGTTCAGGATTTCATCTGTGATCAGTTCCGGATATTCCTCTTTTAATTGCTCGAGCCATTTCTTATCGTTCAATTTGCTTTCAATCTCATCTTTTTTATACGGGGACTTTTCTGCAATGATTTCTGCAATCTGATCTAATTGCAGCCCCTCTGGAATGGTAATCTTAAACTCTGCTTTTCTCATGACCTTTCCCGTCTTTAAACTGTTGACAATTTCATTCATTGTCATGGAAGGCGTCAGATCATAAGAACCTGCCTGGAATCCTGCTTCATTGTTGAATTTCACATAATATTTAAAGATCGTTGAATTCTTGACGATCCCTTTGTCTTCCAGGATCTTTCCGATACTCGTCACCCCGGACCCTATCGGTATTTCCACTTTCACCGGTTTCGTATCATCCGGATCGACCGGTTTCAGGGCGGAATTCACATACAGGTAACCACCGATCGCCGTTCCCCCAATGATAATGACAAGACAAAGAATGACAAGACCTACTATTTTTCTAATGACCTTTGCCTCCTCTTGTCTTTCCAGCAATTTTTTCATAAGTGTCTCTTTTATCTTTTTCTTTTCTTCCAAATCTTTCATTTCCCCCTTTCGAGCAAAAAAGCGGGCTATCCGTTATGCGTAATTCGACATCATCTTCACTATTATACAATATTTTGCACAAAGAGAAACAGGGACCTGCAAAAAGGGTGAATTTTTTGTCCCTTTTTGCGGTCCCTGTTTCATATATTCTATGACGACTGCTTATTCAGCGTCTTCTTCTTCGTCAAGGAAAGTGTTTAACATTTCTTCGATCATGTCCCACTCTTCTTCTGTTTCAATCGGCTTCAATTCGCCTTCCTGACCTTCGTCACCAGGCATGAATGCAGATGCATGAATTTCGATTTCTTCTTCGTCGTTCTCATCTGCTCCCAGTGGATAGTAAAGGACATATGATTTATTGAATTTATCTGATTCAAATGTGAAAAGGACCTCGCATAATTGCTCATTTCCTTGTTCGTCTACTACTGTAATTTGTTTTTCTCCGTGTTCCATGAACATTCACCTCATTATTTTTGACTGTCAAGATATCCTTGAAGGATCATCATCGCAGCCATTTTGTCGATCACTTTCTTACGTTTCTTCCTGCTTACATCGGCTTCTAAAAGCACTCTCTCAGCAGCCATCGTGCTCAGTCTTTCATCCCAATATTTAATGGGGAGGGATAACTCCTGTTGAATCAATTCTCCATAAGCTTTAGACGCTTCCCCACGTGGACCGATCGTGTTATTCATGTTTTTAGGCAATCCCACCACAACGGTATCCACCTGGTATTCTTCGGCAAGTTCCTTGATTCGATCCATCCGGAACACACCTTGATCTTCGTCGATCTTAATCGTTTCAATTCCTTGAGCTGTCCAGCCAAGCTCGTCGCTGATTGCGACTCCGACTGTTTTAGAGCCGACGTCTAAACCCATTACACGCATCTATTATCCCTCTTTGTGCTGTTTCAAATACGATTTGACTAATTCTTCGATGATTTCATCACGTTCTAAACGGCGGATGATATTTCTGGCATCCTGATGTCTGGGAATGTAAGCCGGATCTCCAGATAATAAGTATCCCACGATTTGATTGATCGGATTGTACCCTTTTTCCTGCAGGGCATCATGAACCTGTAAAAGCACTTCTTTCACATCATGTTCGAACGGCTCCTCCGAAAAATCAAACCGCATCGTTTTGTCAAAAGAACTCATTTTTAGCACCTCTCTTCAGGCTTGTCTTTTTGACAACCGAATTGTTAATCGTTACCTACATTGTACACCACTTTCACACGGAGTTAAACGGATTTGACCCATTCTTCTACAAATTGAAGCGCTTCTTCCACTTTTTCAGGGTTTTTCCCTCCAGCCTGTGCCATGTCCGGACGGCCGCCGCCGCCTCCACCGCAGCGTGAAGCGACTTCTTTCACCAGTTTTCCTGCATGATATCCTTTTTCGACTAAATCCTTCGTAACTCCTGCAATGATGGTGACTTTGTCATCTCCAGTTGTTGCCAGTACAATGACCCCGGATCCAAGCTTCTGTTTAAGATCATCCATCATCGTGCGCAGTCCATTGCTGTCTCCGGCTGCAACCTTCGCAGAAAGAACGTTCACACCATCAATGACCTTCACTTGATCCGATAAGCTGCCTGCTTCTATGTTAGACAACTTTGCAGCTAATGATTCATTTTCACGTTGAAGCTCTTTCATTTCAGCCATTAACGAATCGACACGATGGACGACTTCTTTAGGATTCGATTTCAGTTTAGCTGCAACCTCTTTCAGTTGAGAAACCTGATCGTTCAATACTTTATACGCATTTTCTGCTGTAACGGCTTCGATCCTTCTTGTACCTGCGCCGATCCCGCTTTCAGACAGGATCTTGAATAATCCGATCTCGGATGTATTCGACACGTGACAGCCCCCGCAAAGCTCCAGGCTGTAATCGCCGATTGAGACGACGCGGACTTCCGATCCGTATTTTTCCCCGAACAGGGCCATGGCTCCCATCGCTTTAGCTTCGGATAGTGATTTAAGCGCCGTGTTCACGGACATCGCTTTCCAGACCTTCTCATTGACGATGGTTTCAATCTGTTCGATCTCATCCTGTGAGACGGAACCGAAATGAGAGAAGTCAAAGCGCAGGCGATCCGGTTCTACTAAAGAACCCGCCTGGTTCACATGATCACCTAGGACATCTTTTAATGCTTGATGAAGGATATGCGTCGCCGTATGGTTTTTCTCCACTTTGGTACGTGATTCACGGGAAACTTTTGCAAGCACTTCTGCATGTTGATTCAAAGTCCCTTCTTCTACGATTGCCGTATGAAGATTTTGCCCATTCGGTGCTTTCTTCACATTGGTTACGAATACTCTTACGCCTTCGGCTTCGATATACCCTTTATCCCCGATTTGTCCGCCGCTTTCCGCATAGAAAGGAGTCTCATCAAGGATGAATTGGCATTCCTGTCCTTTATCGACTTTCGGCTGACGTTCGTTATCAACCAATAATTCAAGGACCGTAGCTGTGCTTTCCAGCGTTTCATATCCAACAAAACGGCTTTCCACTGTAATATCACTCAGGATTCCACCTTGCACCTGCATGCTTCCTACATCCTGGCGTGCAGATCTCGCTCTTTCCCGCTGACCTTCCATCTCTCTTTCAAAGCCGGCGTGATCGACGCTCAATCCTTCTTCTTCAGCGTACTCTTCCGTTAATTCAACCGGGAAGCCGTACGTGTCATACAGACGGAAGACATCTTCTCCAGGAATCACATTGCTTCCCGCAGACTTTTGAACCTTGATGATGGATGAAAGAATGGAAAGTCCCTCATTCAACGTTTCATGGAAACGGTCTTCTTCATTTTTGATTACTTTTTGAATGAATTCTGCTTTATGTTTCACCTCTGGGTAGAAGTCAACCATGATTTCAGATACGACCGGAACCAATTCATACATGAACGGGCGGTTGATTTCAATTTGCTTGGCAAATCGTACGGCACGTCGAAGCAGTCTTCTTAATACATACCCGCGACCTTCATTGGATGGAAGGGCTCCGTCGCCAATGGCAAATGAAACGGTTCTGATATGGTCGGCAATCACTTTAAAGGCAACATCAGTTTCTTTAAGGCCCTTACCATATGATTTACCTGAGATTTCTTCCGTTGCTGAGATGATCGGCATGAAAAGGTCCGTATCGAAGTTTGTCGGTACTTCCTGGACGACGCATGCCATCCGTTCAAGGCCCATACCTGTATCGATATTCTTCTTAGGAAGCGGAGTGTACGTCCCGTCAGGATTATGGTTGAATTGTGAGAACACAAGATTCCATACTTCCAGATAACGATCATTTTCCCCACCCGGATATAATTCGGGATCTTCCGGATTGTCTCCATATTCTGGCCCGCGATCGTAGAAGATCTCTGTATTTGGACCACTCGGGCCTTCCCCGATATCCCAGAAGTTCCCTTCAATGCGGATGATGCGTTCAGCAGGTACCCCCACTTTTTTATTCCAGATATCGAATGCTTCATGATCCTCCGGGTGAATGGTGACCGAAAGCTTCTCCGGATCGAAGCCAACCCATTTGGCATCCGTCAAGAATTCCCATGCCCATTCGATGGCTTCCACTTTAAAGTAGTCCCCGATCGAGAAGTTCCCAAGCATTTCGAAAAACGTATGATGACGCGCTGTTTTCCCAACATTCTCGATGTCATTCGTACGAATCGATTTTTGGGCATTCACGATTCTCGGATTATGAGGGATCACACGTCCATCGAAATATTTCTTCAATGTCGCTACCCCGCTGTTGATCCATAGTAGGGACGGATCTTCATGTGGAACGAGTGATGCACTCGGTTCTACACCGTGTCCCTTTTCCTGAAAGAAATCTAAAAACTTCTGACGAATTTCTGCGCCTGTTAATTTGTTCATGTGAAGCTTCCTCCTTTATATGTATGGTTAAAAAAGAATACAAAAAAGCCCTCATCCCTAAAACAGGGACGAGAGCTGTTTCTCGCGGTACCACCCTGGTTATGAATGAACGTCTTACGGTTCATCCATCCCTCAAAACACCTTAACGCGGCTAAACGGCAGGCTTTACCTGCACTCGGGATTAGCATTCGGTTATCCTTCATCTGAAATCCCTTGCAGCCTGGGGGATCTCTCTCTGGAAGATGGACTATAACGTACTCGGGTCCTTCATAGCTTTCATGTTATGCGAATACTTGTATATGTTGGATTATAGAAAGATTCAGGGTATTTGTCAATGATCATTCCCATTTTTCGGTTCATCATTGTTTCTCGTATATAGAAAATGGGTGCGCCCGTGTAAGATGGCCACCTTCAGGACCGCAAGAAAGGGCACTGCCACGATCATTCCGATCACACCACCCACTTCGCCGCCGAGGATCAGTGCCCCCATGATGAAAAGTGGATGCATATGCAGACTCTTGCCGACGATGAGGGGAGATAAGATGTTCCCCTCCAGGAACTGCAGGACCACCACCATGATGACGACATAAATCACCATATCGATTGAAATCGTACTTGCCACAATGACGGCGGGCACAGCGCCGATGATGGGGCCGAAATACGGAATTACATTTGTCACACCGATGATCATGCCAAGGATCAAGGGATATTTCATGCCGATCAACCATAGCGTAACGGCTGAAAAGCCGCCGATGATCAAACAGACCAAGAGCTGCCCCCGGATATATCCTCCGAGTGATTCATCCACGTCCCTTGCGAACGAGATGGCACTCTGCCTCCATTTTTTGGGGGTGAGCTGCCACATGAATGCTTTTACCTTTGTGATATCTTTTAAAAGGTAGAAGGAGACGAAGGGGATGATGGCCACGAGGAGCAGACTGTTCATGAACTTCATGACGGTTGCCAGCACCAGAGCCACAAGCCCCGTCACCCAAGCTTCCAGGCCGTCGATCCTTTCTTCCAGCTGTGATTGGATCCCGTCCGGCCAGGTGGAGGTCTCACTTTGAATGACCTTCAGCCAGCCCTGATACTGCTCCGTGAAAACAGGGGCATTCTCCGATAAATCCTTCAGCTGATGAATGATGGCAGGGGTCCCTTTATAGATCCCATAACCCAATCCCCCGAAGAACAGAAGATAGATGAGCAGGATCGCGATGCCCCTGTGAATGCCGGCTTCATGCAGTTTCTCTACAACCGGATGAAGAAGATACGCAATGAATCCCCCTATAAAGAAAGGAAGCAGGGAAAAGAATAAGACCTCTAATACAGGATGCCATACAGGCTTTAATAAATAGAGAACATATAGGAATAATGCAAAAATGAGGGCCATTGAAAGTTTGTATATCCATTTTGTATAGGGTCTCTTCTCCATCTGCATGAACACCTCCTTATCCTCTTATCTATTGTTCGAACAATGGAGGTGGTTTTATTCATAATATGCATTTTCATGTGGACCAGGGGGAGATTTAGTTTCTGCACCATCAAAAAAGACTGACCCAAAAAATGAGCCAGTCCCTCTCTGCTGTTAAAAAAGTTTCTTTACTTGTTTACGGATTCGTTTCATCTGTTTTTGACTCATCATATTGGATCTTTGAGAATAGATGGAAGCCGCGATTCCTGCTCCAAAACCAACGATGGATGCAAATGTTTTATTCAAGAAAGACACCTCTTCCTAGCTTAGTCGGCGTTCTTCCTCATCAAACAAGTCATCTAAGGAGCTGAGTGATCCATCCTCTTCCACCTGGTAGGTATGAATGACTCCCTTAGACAAGGAAAGCTCTATATAGCAGCCCCAACAATAGTATTGGTTGATGCCGATCTTTCCGATATCTTTGCTCTGACAATTTGGACATTTCATCGGTAAGGTCACCTCTGGTTACACCATAAATGGTGATTATTCCCTACCATCATGTCCAACGGGAGCCTGATTTATACTTGTTTAATGAGAATGGACGCACAAACGGTGGATCACCGTTCTTATATAGTGTGGGATATTTTCCTGATTTCATAAGGAGTAACCTTTTCCATCGCATCCATTGAAATTTTTTAACGGGTGGTGACGGATAGCCCGCTTTCTTCTTTCACATAATCGATTTCAAATCCGAGGTCTTCAAGCATTTGATGATCCGCAGTCCCTTCCTGCCCGGCGGTCGTCAAATAGTCCCCGACGAAAATCGAATTGGCCGGATATAGACCGAGTGGCTGTAAACTGCGTAGGTTCACTTCTCGCCCGCCAGAGATCCGGATCTCTTTTGCCGGATTGATGAAACGCATCAAGCAAAGGACCTTCAAACAATATCTTGGGTTCAGTTCATTGGTGCCTTCAAGAGGCGTCCCGTCGATGGCATGAAGGAAATTCACCGGTATCGAATCGGCATCCAGCGCCTTTAAGCTGCGTGCCATATCCACAACATCCTGAAGTGTTTCTTTCATACCGACGATGATACCCGAGCAAGGGGATATGCCTGCCGCCTTTGCCTGTTCCACTGTATTCACCCTGTCTCCATATGTATGGGAAGTGGTGATGTTCTCATGGTGGTTACTGGAAGTATTGATGTTATGGTTGTAACGGTCCACCCCTGCTTCCTTCAGCCTCTTCGCCTGATCCCCCTTCAGTAACCCGAGGCAGGCGCATACCTTCAAATCATACTTCTCCTTGATTTCCTTTACCGCTGACACGACATGATCCACTTCCCGGTTGCTCGGGCCCCGCCCACTGGCGACGATGCAGTAGGTACCGACGTTCAATTGATGAGCGTTCTCGGCTCCTTTTAGGATCGTTTCTTTCTCGACCATCCGATACTTCTCGATCGGTGCATCAGACACGCTCGACTGTGAACAGTAGCCGCAATTCTCGGGACATAGTCCAGATTTGGTGTTGAAGATCATATTTAACTTGACCTTATTACCGTAATAATGTTTTCGAATCTTATAAGCGCCATGCAATAATTCTAAGAGTTCATCATCCGGACTTTCCAAAATCGATAATGCTTCTTCATTTGTTAATTCCGCTCCCCCAATGACCTCTCCGGCAAGCTCCTTCCACGTTTTCATCTCGTTTCCTCCCCTTTATGCTGCTCGATTCACGTTTCTGAATGTGCTCTTTGACAGAACCGATTTCTCCAACCGATGAGCCATCATACCTGCACAGACGGCTAAGATGATGTCTTTGGGAAGCGGAACGACCATCCAGGCCCATGCCAGCTTATAAGTGAATCCTTCAGGAGCCTGTGCCCAAAACTTATATGCTGCGTACATCCAGTTCGTACCGACCACATAATTGACTATCATGCCGACTAATGCGGCAAAGATGTAGGTCTTGATCCCTTTGTGTTTTTCTACAATTTTCCCTGTAATGTAAGCTGTAAAAATGAATGAAACGATAAATCCGAAGGTAGGGCTCACAATAGTAGATAAACCTGCCCCGAATCGTGCAAATACAGGAACACCCACTAATCCCACCAGTGCGTACACTGTCATGGAAAGGGCCCCGACCCTGCTCCCAAGGATTGCCCCTGCTAAAATGGCGAAGAATGTTTGTAACGTAATGGGAACTCCGCCTACTACCATAAAAGGTGCGAAAGTTGTGATATTGGCACCGATCGCCATTAGTGCAACAAACATCCCTGCAAGTGTAAGATCGATCGTTCTTAATTTTCTATTCATCTGTTTTCCCCCATCTGTCGTTTCTTGTACAAGATAAGGATATCGCTTACAATGAATATATGTCAACTAAATTATTTTTAAGTTAACACAAATAACCTGATACAAAAAAAGGTTGACGAATGAACCATTTCCAAATCGGAAATTCTTCATTCGTCAACCTTATGCTTTCATAAAATCGTATGGGGTGATGCCTTCCATACCAATCATGGGATCTTCATTCAGCAGAAGTTCCTCAATGGGCATGCTGTCGGCAGATGGATCCTGTTTCAAGCTGGATTCTTGATCCAGTAGCCCCTTTAACTTTTCACTCAGGGTCGTCTTTCTGAGAAAATCATCTTCCCTTTCAACGCCCAGTCTAAAAGCATCCAACTCCCCGCAGAGAATGAGAAACTGTTTACTGCGTGTGATGGCCGTGTACAGAAGATTCCTCCGAAGCATTCGGTAGTAACTCTTCACGACAGGCAGGATCACAATCGGGAATTCGCTTCCCTGTGACTTATGGATCGAACAGCAATACGCATGGGTAATTTGCATGAGGTCCTGCCGTGTATACGTGACCTCATTGCCTTCATATGAAACGATGATCATGTCCTGTTTCTCAGTGTTTTCCTTTGCATAAAATATCGAAACGATTTCACCGATATCCCCATTGAAAACATTGTTTTCAGGCTGATTGACAAGCTGAAGGACCTTATCCCCAATCCGGTATTTCACATCCCCGAAGGCGAGTTCTTTCCGGGTCCCATCGTTGGAATTGAAGATTTCCTGAAGCAGTTCATTCAAGCGATCGATTCCAGCCGGGCCCCGGTACATAGGGGCAAGTACCTGTATATCCTTTGGGGAGTAGCCTTTTTTCTTTGCATTCTCCACCACTTTTTGAACGACCTCGGAAATCTGATTCGTCCTGCACGGAAAGAAAGAACGATCCTTTTGCTGCTTTGTCAGGTCTTGAGGCACCTCACCCCTTTTCATATGGTGAGCGAGTTCGATGATCGATGAGCCCTCTTCCTGTCTGTAAATATCCGTCAGCCTGACGGTCGGCACCACTTCTGATTTCAACAGGTCCTTCAAAACCTGACCCGGACCGACCGAGGGCAATTGATCTTCATCCCCGACAAATATCACTTGGATATCCTCAGGGAGAGCCTTCAACAATTGATGGGCAAGCCATGTGTCTACCATGGATACCTCGTCCACAATCAAAAGCTTGCCTTCGATCGCCCGTTCTTCATCGTTCTGGAATCCTTCCTGACCGTTCCATCCGAGGAGCCTGTGGATGGTCATGGCGGGCAGGCCCGTCGACTCTGTCATCCGTTTCGCCGCCCTGCCTGTAGGGGCTGTCAACAATACGGGAAACGGTTCATCTTTGTAGTCCTTGGGATCCAACGAACAGCCGTGCAGATCGGCAAACAGTTCGACGATTCCCTGAATGACCGTCGTCTTTCCCGTACCCGGTCCTCCCGTTAACAGGAGCATGGGAGACATCAGGGCCGTTTCGATGGCTTCTTTTTGGGAAGGGGCGTACTGCACTCCCAACCTGTCCTCAAGGGCCCCCAGTGACAATAGGAATTCGGATTGGGGGAATTGATCTTTATATTGGGTCTGGGACAGAATTTTTTCAATATTCGTCACGATCCCTTTTTCAGAAAAATAAAGGGAGGGAACATATACCTTCGTCCCTTCGCCAATGATTTTGCTTTCTTCCTCGAGGGAAACCAATTGAGTGGATATCTCCGTGTAATCGATTTTTTCAGGCTGACTTTTCTCAAGGAGCTCCTTCACCGTTACAATGAGTTCTTCCGCCTCAAGATACACATGGCCCTGCTTGACACAGGTTTGCTCGAGTGTATAGAGACAGCCTGCTTTGATCCGGTCGGGATGACTGCCCGTCAATCCGATTTTGGACCCTAATTCATCTGCCCGGGTAAATCCGATCCCTTCAATATCCTCCACCAGCTTATAGGGATTTTTTTGAATGATTTCGAGTGCCTGCTCCTTATAGGCCTGGTAGACCTTCATGGAAATCTGGGGTCCGAAACCCAGGTCATTCAGCATGATCATGACCCGCTCGAGGCCCTGATGCTCGGAAAGCGTATCATAAATACTCTTTGCCTTTTCTTTTGGAAGTTTCGGAATCTCGTCTAAGAGGCCCGGATTTTCGAGTATTTTACCGATGGCATTTTCACCGATGTGTTCAACGATCTTCTCAGCTGTTTTTTTCCCGATCCCTTTAAATAAATCGCTCGATAGATAATGGACGACACCCTGTGTGGTCTGGGGGATCTCTTTCTTGAAATGCTTCGCATGAAACTGCATGCCAAACCGGGGATGCTCTTGAAATCTTCCATAAAACACATAGGTTTCATCTTCATGAATCTTAGGGAAATTCCCGGTGACGACCGCTTCTTTATCTTCATAAGAATCATTGGTCTCGTCCACCCTGATCCGGACCACGGTATAAAGATTTTCCTCATTATGAAAAATGGTGACAAGATGCCTTCCTTTAATGTAGATTTCTTCCTCACCAAACAGCTTTAAAGAATCTTGCTGGCTCAAGGCAGTGAACCCCCTAACTATTCACTTTGTTCATTTTTAAGCTTTTCGATCATCTTGATGCCATAGCCCGCCAGCATATGATCAGGCTGGACGTCGACCGCTTTATTGAAATACATGAGTGCTGTTTCTGCATCATCCTTATGCCCTGCATACGCAACTCCCAGGTTGTAATAAGCATCGGCATGCTCGGGATCCGCTTCCACTACCCTGGATAATTGAGTAATCGCTTCTTCATAAGCTTCCACCTTAGCAAGACAAAGTCCCAATTGGAAGCGCGCCTCCACATCCTCTTCATTTAATTCGACACTTCGCTGCAAATAAGGTAACGCCAGTCTCGGCTGCTCCAACTGGAACAGACTGATTCCCAGCATGAAGTACACGTCGGCATTTTCCATTCCATTAGAAATCGCCTTTTCGAATTGATCCTTCGCTTCGTCAAAGTGATTTTCATTAAAGTACAGGTTTCCAAGGGAATAATACGCTGCCCCTGCGTTCTCGTCGATGGAGATTGCCCGTTCAAAGAACTTCTTCGCCTTTTCATTGTCCCCGACCGACATCAGTACGTTTCCGAAATTAATATACCCCACCGGTTCCGTTGGATTTTCTTCGATGGCTTCTGTAAAAAGTTTAACCGCTTCTTCCACTTTTCCTTCTTGTAACAATTCAATTCCTTTTAAATTCTTATCCAATGTAAACACCTCTATATTGTCATGATTTATGTATGCAAGTTGTCGATGATCTTATCGTTAATAGTATAACATAAGGTACCCGGGAGTCGGCTATCCATCCATGATGAAAAAAGGACTGAGAGATAAGAGATTTGGCCTCTCCTCTTCTCAGTCCTTTTCCTTTAATCCTTACCCGACGTAGGTAAGTTTCTTTTCGTCTTTAAAGATAGTATCGATCGTTCCTCCACCCAGGCACTCATCGCCGTTGTAGAAAACAACCGCCTGTCCTGGTGTCACCGCACGGATCGGTTCATCAAAAATGACTCTCACCTTGCCGTCTTCAAGCGGCACCACCGTGACCTTATTGTCATCCTGGCGGTAACGGAATTTCGCCGTGCATGCAAATTCAGAAGGTTTCTCTGAATTCGATGTCCAGTGAACATCCGTCGCAAGGATGGAATCGGAATAAAGGGCAGGATGCTCAAAGCTTTGCCCGACGTAAAGGACGTTTCTTTCCAGGTCCTTCCCGATGGCGAACCATGGCTCACCTGCACCACCGATGCCAAGGCCATGACGTTGACCGATGGTATAGTACATGAGGCCGTCATGCTTGCCCATCACTTTCCCATCTAACGTTTCCATCTTACCTGGTTGTGCCGGAAGATAATTACTCAAGAAATCCTTGAAATTACGTTCACCGATGAAGCAAATCCCTGTACTGTCTTTTTTGGTCGCCGTAGCAAGGCCGGCTTCCTTCGCAATTTCCCTTACCTTTTTCTTGTCGATGCTCCCAAGCGGGAACATCACTTTTTCAAGCTGCTCCTGCCCCAGCTGATTCAGGAAATAGGTTTGATCTTTATTATTGTCGACACCCCGGAGCATCTTGTACTCCCCGTCACGGTATTCAACCTGTGCATAGTGACCTGTCGCAAGGTAATCCGCTCCTAATTTCAGGGCATGATCAAGGAATGCTTTGAACTTGATTTCTTTATTGCACATTACATCAGGGTTCGGTGTTCTCCCGGCTTTATACTCATCCAAGAAATACGTGAACACTTTATCCCAGTATTGTTTTTCAAAATTCACAGCGTAGTAAGGAATACCAATTTGGTTACACACACGAATGACATCGTTGTAGTCTTCGGTTGCCGTACACACTCCGTTTTCATCGGTATCATCCCAGTTTTTCATGAAGATCCCGATGACTTCATAGCCCTGCTGCTTTAGCAGTAATGCGGCTACAGAAGAGTCCACTCCGCCGGACATCCCAACGACCACCCTTGTATCCTTTGGTTCTTTTTTCACTAACGCCACCTCCTTATTCCGTTCAATTCGCCCCGTTCGGACGATTTAAGTTGTTAATCGCTTCACGATTTCAGCGACTTCATGGGCAGTCCAGGTAATCTGCTCCTCCGTATTCCCCAGACCAAAGCTGAAACGGATGGAGTTCCTTGATTTCTCAGACTGCTTCCCATACATCGCCACGAGTACATGTGAAGGTTCTATAGATCCAGCCGTACAAGCGGAACCGCTTGATACAGCGATACCTGACATATCCAGATTCACCAGCATGGATTCAACATCCGTGCCGGGAAAGCTTAAGTTTAGCACATGGGGCAATCCATGCTCAAGGGATCCGTTCTCCTCGAATTCAATGCCGCTTCCTTCTAAGGTTTCTTTCAGTGAAGCCTTGAAGCGGGAGTAGCTGGCACTCTTCTCTTCCATCGTTTGTTGGGCGATTTCAACGGCTTTGCCGAGGCCGAGGATCGCCGGCACGTTTTCCGTTCCGGCCCGGCGCTTCCTTTCCTGCTCCCCGCCGTATAACCCGGGCTGAAGATCCACACGTTTGTGGGCGTAAAGAAAGCCGATCCCTTTAGGGCCATTGATCTTGTGTCCAGAGACTGAAAGCAGATCGACCCCGAGCTCCTGCACATCAATGGCAGTCAATCCGAAAGCCTGTACGGCATCCGTATGAAAATAGGCCTGATGATCCTCTAGAAGCTTGCCGATCTCTTTAATCGGCTGAAGTGTCCCCACTTCATTGTTTCCGAACATGATTGTCACAAGAATGGTGTCATCACGGAGTTCCTTTTGAAGCTCTTCAACGGAAATCCTCCCTGTCCGGTCCACCGGCAGGTACGTTACCTCGAACCCCCTGGACTCAAGAAATTCACATGCATGCAATACGGCATGATGCTCCGTTTGTGTCGTAATGATGTGGTTTCCCTTTTCCTTATTGGCTTCAGCCGTTCCAATGATCGCTAAATTATCCGCCTCGGTTCCACCACTCGTAAAAATGATCTCATTGTAATCTGCATGAATGCTCTCTGCAATGATGGTGCGTGCACGATCCACAAGGTGACGCGATGCACGGCCAAATGAATGTATGCTCGATGGATTACCAAAGGTCTCCTTCATCACCGCTGTCATTTCATCAATCACCTCAGGATGCATGGGCGACGTTGCAGCATGATCCAGATACACTCTTTCCATTTATCGTTACCTCCTAGATATAGAACATGTACGCATCGGATTCCCCGTCATCCGAGTGGCTCGCCAGATCTTCTATCGTTGTATTATCGAGTACTTCCTTGACCGCATCACGGATCCGGATCCACAGCTCACGCTTAGCCGGTTCCTCATCCTCGATTCCTTCTACGGGGCTGATCGGGCCTTCAAGGATGCGGATGATATCCCCCGCTGTGATTTCAGACGGCTCATGGCCCAATACATAACCACCGTAAGCCCCCCTGATACTCCTGACAAGACCGCCGTTACGAAGCGGAGCGACCAGCTGTTCAAGATAATGTTCCGACAGCTCATGCTGCTGCGCGATCGTTTTCAGTGAAGTCGGCCCTTCACCATGGCGTTTTGCAAGCTCAATCATAATCGTTAAACCGTATCGGCCTTTAGTTGATATCTTCATGTCCAGCACCTCTACTATATTTAATAACGTCAGAGACGTGTATTTCTTCTGCATTGACTTTTGTTATTATAGCATATCCGCCCTCACACTGTGAAAGGGGCGATTCACCCTCCTTCTTCAGCCACAATATTTCCTTAATGAAACCGCCTGTGATAAAGTGAAGATAACTAGAACGTCAGTTTGGAGAGATGTTTCATGTCGATAAAACCACTTGCCTTTAAGATGAGACCGAGGACCATCGAGGAAATCATCGGGCAGCAGCATTTAGTCGGAGAAGGGAAAATCATCGACCGGATGGTGAAGGCGAAGCAGCTTTCATCCATGATCCTGTACGGCCCTCCCGGCATTGGAAAAACATCCATCGCAAGCGCGATCGCCGGAAGTACAAAATACCGTTTCAAAACCCTTAATGCCGTGACAAATAATAAAAAGGATATTCAGATCGTGGCAGAAGAAGCGAAAATGTCTGGTAAGGTGATCCTCCTATTGGATGAGGTCCACCGGCTTGATAAAGGAAAGCAGGATTTCCTCCTTCCTTATTTGGAAAACGGGATGATCACATTGATCGGTGCTACCACAAGCAACCCTTATCATGCCATCAACCCGGCCATCCGGAGCAGATGCCAGATATTCGAATTAAAGCCCCTTTCAATAGAAGAAATGAAAATTGCCTTGACCCGTGCCATTGAAGATGAAGAGAGGGGACTCGGCGCCTATTCCCTCCAGGTTACGGACGAAGCCATCGAACATTTTGCAAGCAGCAGCTTCGGGGATGTGAGGAGTTCACTGAACGCACTGGAGCTTGCTGTGCTGTCCACTTCTCCGGATGGGGACGGTGTCATTCATATTGATGTCGGGGTCGCAGAAGAATGCCTTCAAAAGAAAAGCTTTTCCCATGATAAAGACGGGGATGCCCATTACGATGTCGTGAGCGCGTTTCAGAAATCGATCCGCGGAAGCGACGTGAATGCCGCTCTCCACTATCTCGGAAGACTCGTTGAAGCGGGAGACCTGCCGAGCATCGCCCGCAGATTATTGGTGATTGCCTATGAAGATATCGGACTCGCCAATCCTCAGGCGGGGCCAAGGACGCTCGCTGCAGTGGAAACTGCTGAGAAGATCGGATTTCCAGAGGCGAGGATACCGCTGGCTAACGCAATCATCGAGCTCTGTCTTTCCCCTAAATCGAATTCAGCGATCACAGCCATCGATCTGGCCCTTTCAGACATCCGGAAAGGAAAGAGCGGTGAGGTCCCGGATCACCTGAAGGACGCCCATTATCAAGGGGCCAAGGAACTGGGCAGAGGAGTGGAATACAAGTATCCTCACAGCTATGAATCAGGGTGGGTCCCGCAAACCTATCTCCCTGACAAACTGAAAAATGCACGCTACTACACCCCGAAAGCAACCGGGAAATTCGAACAGGCCATTGCTCAGGTTTATGAGAAGATTACTAAACAGATGAAGTAATTGAACCACCAGAAAATACAAACCTGCCGGAAAGGGATTTTCCTTTTTGGCAGGTTTGTTTTAGTGACAGACACTTTAATTCATTTGAGAATGCCATTTCTCCCCACCCCATCATACATTAGTAAAAAGGCCTGGAGGTGGATGGATTGATCATCATGGAAAATGAATCATCACCGAAGGATTTACCGAATTTGACACCTGTTCAGGAAAATATTTTCACTTCATTAAAAGAAAGCCCTACCGACTATCGATATCTTAATCTTTCAGAGCTGAAATATGAACTGAAGGTAAGAGAAAGAATCATTGCCAATGCAAAACTCATGAATGATAGTGACGCCAAATTTTCTGCCTTCGAGCATTCCAAATTCAACCCGGCATTCTGGTTGAAGACTCCTTACGGGTACCGTCTAAAGGAATCCAAGCTTCCTTCTGACGCTATCGAAGACATCTTTACCAACGGCTCCGCTTACAGCTTCGAATGTGTCACAAGCATCGTGCTGATCTATTATAAATCGATCCTCGATACGATCAGGACCCCCTACTTCAACCGGCTGTATTCCCCGCTCCTTGTGTGGGGCCACAACTATGATGACGATCTTCCGATGGTCACATATAAAGGACTTGATTATATCCCCGGGGATGTTTATTACTTTTTCAACCCCGACTTTGAAGACCCGATCTGGATGGGTGAAAACTCTGTCTTTATCAAAGAGGATCAATACTTCGGCCACGGGGTGGGGCTTGTGACCCACGATGAAATGATCGAAGCCCTCAATACGCTTCGAAAAAAGGGTGGCAAAGAATCCGCCTATCTCCTTAATCAGGTGACACGCCTGAAATTTTCCGATTTGTACCGGTACACATAAAAAATGACGAACTCTGATGAGGTCGTCACTTTTTGGTTTGCTTATTAATTACAGCCTTTATGCCGCCACATCCCGTTTATTAAATACGATGAACGATAGCAGCTGGAAGATGATGAAGTAGACGATGAGCATCGTGATGGAGAAGCCCATGGTCATCCCGTCAACAAGCGGCGGCGTGAATCCGGTATATTGAGTCAGGTCAGTGTTGGCGAACAGGCTGTATTTCGCCCAGTCGAATTTAAGGGCCAGTAAGCTTGTGGCATTCCCTCCGACGAATAGCAGGAATAATGAAATCCCGATCGCCAGTGAGCTGCTTCTGAATACGGTCGAAATCATGAAGGCCATCGTAGCCATCATCACGACATCGATCGTTTTCAATAAATAGGTCTTAATCAGGTATCCCACAATGTTCTGTTCGACTACCTTTCCATCCACATAGGCTAAGTGAGTGGACTGATCGGTTCCCCCGAACAAGAGAAGTCCAATCAGGAATGAGACAACAAATAATACAAGCAGCATACTCATCCCGAATAAAATGACGGTAACATATTTCGATAACAATATTTTGGTTCTGGAAATGGGGCGGATGAGCAACAGCTTGATCGTGCCCCAGCTGAACTCACTTGCGACGATGCCCGCTGCCACGATGATGGCAAACAGACCTACGACAAGGACGGAAAAAGCATTCATTTCGACGAACGTCCAAACGGTTTCCTTCGTACTCGGCTGCACGTCGTTTTCAATCCGGTATTCGTTGATGGCAATCCTTCTTTCAGCGTCCTTCATCATAAACTTGTTCATATCCGGATTTTCAGCGAGCATTTGCTTTTCCGATTCCACCTGGGCCGAGAGTTCCTGTTTCCAGTTACCCGATTCATCCGCTTTCAGGTCCTCATACTTCGTGAAGGCAGCTGTCACCCCAATAATGAGAATCAGCAGTCCCAGCATGACATACGTGCCGACGCGCTTGAAGATTTTGGTCCATTCATTTCTAATAAGACTAAGCATGCACGACCTCTCCTTTATCATTTGTAATTTCCAGGAACCTGTCTTCCAATGTTTTGGCAACAGGCATGACGCTGTATAATTGTACATCCGCTTCTACGAGGGCGCGGATCACGTCCGGTACTTGCTCTTTTGTCAGGGCCACCTGAACGTGTGAGCCTTGGGCTTCAAACTTGACGCCGGGATCGAATGCGGTCAGAACCGCCTTGAGTCGATCCACTTCGTTGACCTCGAAGTGATAGACCTGTTCGGCCCCCTCCACAAAGTCCCTCACTTGCTGCACATCGACCAGTTTACCGGACTGGATGATCCCGATCCGGTCACACATCATTTCCATTTCGGATAATAGGTGACTTGATACGATGACTGCCATCCCCTCTTCCTGTGCGAGCTTTCTGATATACGCACGGATTTCGCGGATTCCCGCCGGATCCAGGCCGTTTGTCGGCTCATCGAGAATGAGCAGCTTCGGCTTGTGCAAAAGGCATTGGGCAAGTCCCAGACGCTGTCTCATTCCGAGGGAGTATGTTTTCACCTTGTCATGGATCCGGTCCGTCAAGCCGACCAGCTCGATGACTTCTTTCATCCGTTCATCGGTGATCCCTTTTTGCATGCGGGCAAAATGCTTTAAGTTCTGATATCCTGACATGAATTTATAGAGCTCAGGATTTTCAACGATGGCCCCGACATCTTTAATGGCGCCTTCAAAGTCTTTTTTGATGCTTTTGCCGGAGATGAGGACATCCCCTTTTGAAATATTCATCAGCCCTACGATCATCCGGATCGTTGTCGTTTTCCCGGCTCCATTCGGGCCAAGGAAACCGAATACCTCCCCTTCATACACGTCAAACGTTAAATTATCAATGATGGTTTTGCCTTTGATGACTTTGGAAACACTTTGTAATTGCACAACCGTCTTCATCATTTCATCTTCCCTTCCGATTTAGTCGTTTTCTTCAACCACTGCAGGACAGACAAGCCTTCCGCTTCCCTCAGCTCTTCCACCTGGCAGTGCCCTTTTATTTCTCCACCAGAGATGATATAGGCTTCATCCAGGATTGCTTCGATCTCATCGATTTCATGGGTGGCAATGATCACTGTTTGATTCCCGAAATCAATATAGGAGAGCAGTCCTTTTACGATGGAGTCCCTTACCATGGGATCAAGCCCTGAGAATGGTTCATCGAGAAGCAGTACCTCGGTGTTCCGCGACAGGGCGAGGACGAGTTTCAGCCTGCCCCGGTTCCCTTTGGATAAATGCTTGATCTTCTTCCCGCCATCAAGTTCCATAAACTCCACCAGTTCACTGGCTCTGTCTGTATCGAAGTCAGGGAACTGGGAGGCATAGAACCGGATCATCCCATCCACGGTGAATGCTTCATAAAACATATCCAGTTCCGTCAAATAGGCGACTTCACTGGCCATTTTCCGTGTGACCGGCTTTCCGTTCATCGTGACGGTCCCTGTATTCGGAAGCACAAGCCCTGCAATCATCTTCAATGTAGTCGATTTCCCGCTGCCGTTCGGACCCAGCAGACCATATATCTTCCCCTTTTGGAATTGAAAGGAGGTATCGTTCAATGCTGTTTCCTTTCCATATTTCTTGGTGACACCATCAAATGTCACAACCATCTCTACTTCCCCTCTCTTCGACTCAAATAGTTTTCAACACCCTGGATCATTTGTTCTTTTGTGAGTCCCAATTCTTTCATGTTTCGGATGAAGGACTCGATCACTTCCTCCTGGACCTTTTCATTCAATATGGTCAGGACATCTTCCTTTTCTGTCACAAATGTTCCTTGCCCTCTCCTCGTCTCCACAATGTCCATCCTTTCTAATTCACTGTACGTCCGCTGGATGGTATTTGGATTCACTCCTGATTGAACGGCCATTTCCCGGACGGAAGGCAGTTTGTCACCCGGGGTCAATTCCTTCCTCACGATTTCACGTATGATGCGATCGGCTATTTGCAGGTATATGGGCTTTGAGGCTGTATATTCTTCTGTCATGCCTTACACCTCAACCTTGCGATCTAATAAGCGGCAGGAAATGAGGAAGACGATGATCATGATCATTCCTTCAAACAGGAATGGCATGACCGGGAATGGAATCATCTCGGGATCGAAGCCTGCATTCGCCTCATTTGCACCCACAGAGAAAAAGAATCCGGTGCTCACCTTCACGGTAAAAGTTTCAAAGAAGAACTTCTCCACCCATTCGATGCTCGTCAGGAAGGCTACCACACTTTGATACACAATGATGAATCCCGCGATGAAGATCCACCGTATGTTCTTGAGGGAAGGATATTTTGAAAGGGAATGGTAAAGCGTCCACAAAAATATTGTCCATCCGGAAAAGTAGAGGCCGACGACCGTCACACCCAGGTTGAAAAGAATGCCTTCTTTGATGGGCCAATAGGAGAATAACGCGTCTTCCTGAAACATGGCCATGGTCAGCATCCCCAATCCATCGACTAACAAGAGTGACAGGGTGGAGTACATAAAGGCAATGATGAGTTTTGATAAAAGCAGCATCAACCCGCTGTGGGGGCTATGTAGCCACAGCTGCGTTTTTCCTTCCACCCGCAGCATGGAGCAGACGATGCCCGGAAGAAAAGCAACGTGGAAAATACCGATCATAATGAGAAATATTTGGGAAACCCCCGGCTCTTTGACAAAATTACCGATCACCAGTCCAATGATAAAAATCAGAAAAACAATGGCGATCCAGCCATAAAACCAAATGCTGGAGGTTTTGAAATCTTTCCAGAGAAGACCTTTAAACGCGTGCATGATTGCATTCCTCCGTAATGTGTTTTAGTGTTCTAGTTAGATAGTACACTATGACACGTTGAAACGTCAATCCTTTTTACACCCATTTAATGGAATTATTTTTTGCATAAAAAAAGACCGAATCCCTTATGAGATTCAGTCTTTTTTCGGCAAACGCCGCTTATTTATCTTTCACCCTTTTAATTTCAATGTCTTTCAGCAATTGGTTCATGACATGGCTCGCTGCGATCAGCCCTGCCACTGAAGGGACGAATGCATTCGAGGAAGGAGGAAGCTGAGCTTTACGGATCTTGGCATCATCTTTCCCTACTTCTTTCCGGATATCTTCACGGATGACGATGGGGCTTTCATCGGAGAAGACAACCGTCACGCCCTTTTTAATTCCTTCCTTTTTGAGACGGGTCCGGATCACCTTAGCAATCGGATCTGTATGCGTCTTACTGATATCGGCAATTTGGAAGCGGGTCGGATCGGTTTTGTTCGCCGCTCCCATGCTTGCGATCAACGGGATGTCCCGTTTCAGGCATTCTTTCATTAAATGAATTTTATAGGAAATCGTATCAGAGGCATCGATGACATAATCGAATCCCTGATTGAAGAATTCTTCATATGTTTCTTCCGTGTAGAACATCTTAAGGGCAATGACTTCACAGTCCGGGTTTATATCCATGATGCGGTCCCTCATGAGATCGACCTTTGGCTGACCCACTGTTGAGAGCAAGGCATGGACTTGACGGTTCACATTTGTGATATCCACGTCATCTTTGTCCACTAACACTAGACGGCCTACACCTGACCTGGCCAGGGCCTCAGCTGCAAAGGATCCCACTCCCCCGATTCCGAGTACTGCCACTGTACTATTTTTAAGGGTTTGAAGACCTTCCTTACCGATCGCTAGTTCATTTCGTGAAAACTGGTGTAGCAAAATAATCAACTCCATTATAAGTATTCAACTAGGTTTATACTGAATTAGAATAAAGGATAGGGGACTGAAAATCAATATGAAATGTTGTCCTTCCCTTTCGTTTACCCTATTAAGAGGAGATTTAGTCCCAACAAAAAAGCCAGGCCGCTGAGAGCCTGACTTTTCATTCTATGAGATCTTCATTAACATATCATGATTGGACGAGTCCCAATCGTGCCGTCGCCATCATTTCCTTCGTTTTGAACCCGCTCTCGGCAGGTGGGTGCTTTATTCCACTATTTGTTAGTCCCCGGCACGGGGCATGAACGCCTAGCGGAAACGTCAAGCTCCCGAAGTTTGAAGTGTTCGGTCAAAACTGTTAGGTAAAAACGTCGCACACATCAGGACTCGTTTGTGATTGTCTAAATAATATCATATCACCCTCATGATTTCAACGAATGACCCCCGGTATTTACTTACATTATTCTACATCGAGCGACAAAGATAATTCTTTCAGCTGAGCTTCACTAACTTCACCTGGAGCGTCTGTGAGTACACAGCTTGCACTCGCCGTTTTCGGGAAGGCAATTGTATCACGAAGATTCGTTCGGCCAGCAAGCAGCATCACTAAACGGTCAAGTCCAAGGGCGATGCCCCCATGTGGAGGCGTCCCGTATTCAAATGCTTCCAATAGGAAACCAAATTGCTCTTCCGCCTCTTCTTGTGAGAATCCAAGGACCTTGAACATTTTTTCCTGGATGTCACGCTCGTAGATCCGCAGTGAGCCTCCTCCAAGTTCGTATCCGTTCAAGACAAGGTCATACGCTTCTGCACGGACGGACGCCGGGTCTGTCTCGAAGAGTTCGAGGTCTTCCCTCACAGGCATTGTGAACGGATGATGGGCGGCGTAGTAACGGTTCTCCCCTTCATCAAACTCAAGAAGCGGCCAGTCAGTCACCCATAGGAAGTTGAACTTCGTTTCGTCGATCAGCTTCAATTCTTTCCCTAATTTCAAGCGAAGGGCACCAAGGGCGTCTGCCACGACCGATTTCTTATCCGCAACGAATAGAAGTAAGTCTCCTGCTTCTGCAGCTGCCGAGGCAGAAATCGCTGCCCCATCTTCTTCCGTCACAAATTTGGAGATCGGTCCTTTCAGGCCTTCTTCTTCCACCTTCAACCAGGCAAGTCCCTTAGCTCCGTAACGGGAGACAAATTCCGTCAAGCCATCAATGTCTTTACGGGAATACTTTGAGGCCCCGCCTTTTACATTGATCAGCTTCACTTGACCACCGTTCGCGACAGCGCCTGCGAATACTTTGAATCCTGAATCCTTCACGATTTCGGATACATCGATCAATTCCATCCCGAAGCGTGTGTCCGGTTTGTCAGACCCATAGCGGCTCATGGCATCATCATACGTCATTCGTGGGATCGGCAATGAAACGTTCACGTCTTTCACGTCGTTCATCAGCTTCTTCATCATATCTTCCACAAGGGCGATGATCTGTTCTTTATCCATGAAGCTCATTTCCATATCGATCTGTGTGAATTCCGGTTGACGGTCTGCACGAAGATCTTCATCACGGAAGCAGCGGGCGATTTGATAGTAACGGTCGAAACCGGATACCATCAACAGCTGCTTGAAGATTTGCGGTGACTGAGGAAGCGCATAGAATTCACCTTTATGAACACGGCTCGGAACCAGGTAATCACGGGCCCCTTCAGGCGTACTCTTGGTTAAAATCGGTGTTTCCACATCCAGGAATCCGTTGTCGTTCAGGAAATTCCGGAAAGATGTCGTCACACTATGGCGCATCTTGAAGGTTTCCATCATCGCCGGACGACGAAGGTCCACATAACGGTATTTCAGGCGGACATCCTCGGACACTTCCGTCTGGTCATCGATCATGAATGGAGGCGTCTTAGCTTCATTGATGATCTGAACCTCGTCTGCATGGATTTCCACTTTCCCTGTTTTCAGGTTGGGGTTCACCGTTCCTTCTCCCCTTGCTACGACCGTACCCGTCACACTCAACACATATTCATTCCGGATTTTCTCTGCAAGGGCAAGGGCCTCTTCTGATAAATCGGGATTAAACACAACCTGCACGATTCCCTCTCTGTCACGAAGATCGATGAAGATCAATCCTCCCAGGTCCCTTCTCTTTTGCACCCAGCCTTTGATCGTGATTTTTTCACCGATAAATGATTCCGTGATGTCTCCGCAATATGCCGTTCTTTTCGTCATCATGTTCTCCTCCTTATTGAATCAATGCGTTCTATTTACCGAGCTTATCTTTCATTTTTTCAACAAAGCGATCCAGGCTTATTTCTTCCTGTTCACCTGTGGACATATCTTTCAGATTGATTTTATTTTCCTGTAATTCGTTGTCGCCGATCACGGCTACATATTTCGCTTCGTACCGGTCAGCCGCTTTGAATTGGCCTTTCACCTTGCGATCCAGATAATCTTTCTCAGATGAAATACCTTCCGCCCTTAAGGTGTGAAGAAGCTTAACGGCATAATCCTTCGCTTCTTCCCCCAGTGATACGATGAAGCATTCGACTCCTTGGTCGATCGGGAGTTCGATTCCTTCTGCTTCCAAAGCCGAAAGAAGTCTTTCGATACTGAAGGCAAATCCGATTCCGGGTGTTTCCGGACCCCCGATCATTTCGACGAGACCGTTGTAGCGTCCGCCGCCGCAAAGGGTCGTGATGGCTCCAAAGCCTTCTGCATCACTCATGATTTCAAAGGCTGTGTGGTTGTAGTAATCAAGTCCCCGTACAAGGGTCGGATCAACCACGAATTCCACACCCATGTCAGACAGATGGGTTTGTACCTTTTCAAAGTAGGCCTTTGATTCATCGTTTAAGTAATCCAGGATCGACGGGGCCGTAGACATCAGTTCATGCTCACGGTCTTTTTTACAATCCAGGATACGTAATGGATTTTTCTCCAGCCGGTTTTGACAATCGCCGCAGAATTCATCGATTCTGGGCTTGAAGTGATTGATCAATGCCTCTCTGTGGGCATTTCTGCTATCTGAATCCCCAAGACTATTGATCACAAGCTTTAACTGGGATAATCCCAGCTTCTTGTAAATCCCCATTGCAAGGGAAATCACTTCTGCATCGATTGCAGGATCTTCACTCCCGAGGGCCTCGACCCCGAACTGTACAAATTGACGGTATCGTCCGGCTTGAGGTCTCTCATAACGGAACATGGGACCGGAGTAGAAGAGCTTGGTCGGCTGATTCGGGTGACCGAACATTTTATTTCCTACAAAGGAGCGGACGACAGAAGCCGTTCCTTCAGGTCTGAGCGCCAGGCTTCTGCCTCCGCGGTCTTCAAACATATACATTTCTTTCTGGACGATATCCGTCGTATCCCCCACTCCACGTGTGAATAATTCACTCGCCTCGAAAATCGGGGTACGGATTTCTTTATACTGATAGTTGTGACAAAGGGTCTTTGCCACTTCCTCTACATACTGCCATTTCTCCACTTCACCCGGCAGGATGTCCTGAGTACCTCTTGGAATCTGAATGGTCAAGATCATTTCCTCCTTTTATCGTGCACGTTGATCTTTATGTAAATAAAAAAAGCCCTCAATCCCTTGTATATCATACAAGGGACGAGAGCTGTTATTCCCGTGGTGCCACCCTAATTGAAGTCTAATAAGACCTCCACTTAGCCAGTTAACGCCTGGTACGTTCATCTCCTACTAAAGGACCTCTTTCAGAGAGAAACCTCCTGAGTGTTCATTCACTAAGTCACATTGTAGAAATGCTCTCAGCCAAGGCATTTCCTCTCTTTACACGTGGGGGTTAGCTACTATGCTCGATCAACGGTTTTTGTAAATGTTATTTTATTTCTATAATGATACGGATGCCGTAAGTCCATGTCAAGAGGTTGAAGAAAATTTCGTCAGGATCTCTCCATTTTCTTTTTCAACAACTTTACTTCCCGTAAACTCAATCCGAATTCAGAAGCAAGCTCCACGTTCAATGCATCTTTTTCACGTTCCAGAAACTGATGGAAGTCCACCCCAAATAACTGGTTATCTCCATTTGCGTTCATGAAACCTTTCTCACTCGACCTCAATTTCAATCATCCTTTCAAAAACATTCCTACCCTTATCATTTCCAATTACCTATTTTTATTTCGTTTTAGAGGAATTTAATTTTTTTTATCGTATTAAAACCATAAGGATTTCTTCTAAGAAAGATTCAACACTTGTGAAGGATTATCCGATATTACTATGGGTGTTTGTATTTCATTCTGGAGGTGAAAAGGATTAAGAAAGCAGCGGCATCACTATTGATTGTGCTCTTGATGTTCCCTTTTCAACCGGGCATGGGTCCTATACATGCCGAGTCGGGGAAGGTCACGATCAGCGTTTCGAACCTGAATGTCCGGACAGGGCCGGGGCTTAGCTTCCCGGTTCTGACGAAGGTACATAGGGGGGAAGAGTACAGGATAGTAGACACACAAAAAGATTGGTATAAAGTGGACACGAACAGCGGGGAAGGCTGGGTCGCCGATTGGCTCGTCTCGGTGGAATCTGCGGTTTCAGGAGATTCCACCATTCATGAAGGTCAAGTGAACACCGATGGCCTCCGGGTCCGGAAAGGCCCCAGCACATCAGACCCGGTTGTGACGGTCTTGCAAAATGGAGATTCTGTGACTGTGACAGATGAAGACGGCGATTGGCTGCTGGTGGAATCGGGAAGCACCAGTGGATGGGTCCACCGTGAATACATATCGGGAGCGGAAACCACACCGTCCAAAAAAGAAGAGGACAAACAAGGGATCATCACCGATAACGCTTTAAATGTCCGAACATCCCCTTCCCTTCAAGGCTCCGTGCTCGGAGTACTGAATAAGGGTGATGTGGTGGAAGTGACCGGAAGTGTGTCCGGATGGTACGAGATCCGATTCGGCGAAAGTCCTGCCTGGGTCAGTGAGTCCTATGTAGAGTTCTCAAGCTCTGAGGATGAGTCGGTCGAAGAGGAAGATACATCGTCCCAGGAGCATCTGGTTGGGATCATTACGGTTCACGGCCTGAATGTCCGTGATGAAACCTCCCTGAACGGCCGCATCGTCGGTACCGTCTCGAAGGGCGAGAAATACAAGCTGCTGAAAGAGAAGAATAATTGGTATCAAATCAAGCTCTCCAATGGAGAAAAAGGATGGATCGCCGGCTGGTATGTTCAAAAAACGGTGACAGCAGCCGCCCATGAGAGCAGTGATCCAAGTGAGAACATTACGATTCTATACAATGGAACAAACATCCGAAGTGAAGCCAATACCGGGGCAAGTGTCATCAAACGGGCCTCAAGTGGAGAATCATTTCCCGTCAAGAACAAGGACGGAGACTGGTATGAAGTTGAATTAGCCGATGGCAGTGCAGGTTTTGTAGCCGGATGGGTCGTATCGGTCCGATCTGCGGCAGGTGAAAACACGACGCCTGTCCGCAAAAAAAGCGGCGGCCTTCAAGATAAAGTGATCGTCATCGATCCCGGACACGGGGGAAGGGACGGAGGTACCACAGGAACGAGTGGAACACTGGAGAAGCTGCTTACCATGAAGACAGGGGAACTCCTCGCTGAAAAGTTAAAGAGTGCAGGTGCGAAGGTCATATTGACAAGAAAAACCGATGAATATCTATCGTTACCATCAAGGGTCTCATTATCCCATTATTACCAGGCCGACGCCTTCATCAGTATCCATTTTGACAGCATCCTGGATTCATCCATCGCCGGGCATACGACCTACTACTATCGGGACCGGCAGAAGGAACTGGCAGAAGAGATACATGGAAGCCTGGCCGACCGTTTACCGACAGCCGACCGCGGTGTCCGCATCGGTGATTATCACGTCATCCGTGAAAACAATCAACCCGCCATCCTGTTGGAGTTAGGATTCCTCAGTAATCCGACAGAAGAAGCCAATGTGAATACTCAGTATTTTCAAGACCTGGCGGCGACGGCCATCTATCATGGTCTAGGTGATTATTTCTCTGACTGACGTTCACCCAATTGAAAAGGCTGATCCTGAAATAGTTCAGGATCAGCCTTTTATTATGATTTGCTCTCAATCAATAGTGTAACGGGACCATCATTCGTCAGATTGACATCCATCATCGCACCGAATACGCCCGTTTCCACCTTCACTCCTTTATCCTCGAGTAAAGTATTGAAATGATCATAGATGGTTTCCGCATGATCGGGCTTGGCCGCATTCATGAAGTTCGGTCTTCTTCCTTTACGGCAATCCCCGTAAAGGGTGAATTGGGAAATGGAGAGGATTTCTCCCCCGGTATCCAGTAAGGAATGATTCATCTTCCCTTCTGCATCTTCAAAAATGCGCAGATTCACCACTTTGTCTGCTGCATAACGGGCATCCTCTTCTGTATCCTCATGGGTGATCCCCACAAGCAATACAGCGCCTGAGCGGATTTCCCCCTTTACTTCTCCATCAACAGTGACGGAGGCTTCTTTACTTCTCTGCAGTACAACCCTCATAAAGAAATCTCCTTTAGTTCATGATTCTTCTTACAGCGTATATATCTGAAATCTGTTTGATTCTCTCTACCACTTTGTGCAAATGAGAAATATTTTGAATCGAGATGGACATATTGATGGTGGCCACCTTGTTACGATCCGACTTCCCGCTCACGGCCGAAATATTCGTCTTCGTTTCATTCACTGCCTGAAGCACTTCATTCAGAAGGCCCCTGCGGTCGTAGCCGGAGATTTCAATATCGACATTGTATTCTTTACGGTCATTCCCGTCACTTTCCCAGGACACAGGAATGAGACGCTGTTCCACTTCATCAGCCATGACGTTCGTGCAATCGGCCCGATGGACGGAAACGCCGCGCCCTTTCGTAATGAAGCCGACGATTTCATCCCCTGGTACCGGACTGCAGCAGCGGGAAAGGCGGATCAGGAGGTTATCGATCCCTTCCACCTGTACACCTGCATCTTTTTTGCGTTTGACAGGTTGACTGTTCAGTTCTTTCATCGTTTCTACCAGGTTGTCTTCCTGTTCGCGCTGCTTCCGGTGTTTTTCCGTTAAGCGGTTGGCGATTTGAGCCGCTGTGATGCCGTTATAGCCGACAGCAGCATACATATCCTCTTCATTGGAGAAATTGAACTTCTCGGATACACGCTTGATATTTTCCGGATTCAGGATTTCCTTCACGTCGAAATCCTGATTCTTGATTTCTTTTTCGACCAGCTCACGGCCTTTTTCGATATTTTCTTCCCTGCGCTGTTTCTTGAAGAACTGCTTGATTTTATTCTTCGCCTGGGAAGTCTGGGCAAGCTTCAGCCAATCCTGACTCGGACCATACGAATGTTTGGACGTAAGGATCTCGATGATATCCCCCGTTTTCAGCTTGTAATCAAGAGTGACCATCTTTCCATTGACCTTGGCACCGATTGTCTTGTTTCCGATTTCCGAGTGGATCCGGTAGGAAAAATCGATGGGGACGGATCCTGACGGCAATTCCAACACGTCCCCTTTTGGCGTGAACACAAAGACCATATCGGAAAAGAGATCGATTTTAAGAGACTCCATGAATTCCTCAGCATTGGCGGATTCATTCTGGAACTCCAATATCTCCCTGAACCAGGAAAGCTTTTTCTCGAAAGAAACGGGTTCATTGGCTTCTTTCCCTTCTTTATACGCCCAGTGTGCCGCTACCCCGTATTCAGCGATCTGGTGCATCTCGAGGGTCCTGATCTGCACTTCGAGAGGGTCGCCTTTCGGACCGATGACCGTCGTATGAAGGGATTGATACATATTCGGCTTCGGCATGGCAATGTAATCCTTGAACCTGCCGGGCATCGGCTTCCAGCACGTATGGACGATCCCGAGTACAGCATAGCAATCCTTGATGCTGTCCACTACGACACGTACGGCAAGGAGATCATAAATTTCATTGAATTGTTTGTTTTGCAGGGCCATCTTCCGATAGATGCTGTAAATGTGCTTCGGGCGTCCAGAGATTTCCGCCACGATTTTCACGTCGCCTAATTTATCCTTGACCTCATTCACGACTTCCTCTAAATACTCTTCACGCTCCGCACGCTTCTTCTTCATCAGATTGACGATGCGATAATACTGTTGCGGATTCAAATACCTGAGAGACGTATCCTCTAGTTCCCACTTAATCTTTGAAATTCCTAAACGGTGCGCAAGGGGAGCGAAGATTTCAAGTGTTTCATTTGCGATCCTTCTTTGCTTCTCCTGAGGTAAATGCTTCAGGGTCCTCATATTATGGAGGCGATCTGCCAGCTTGATCAGGATGACCCGGATATCCTGGGCCATTGCCACAAACATTTTCCGGTGATTTTCGGCCTGCTGCTCTTCATGGGACTTGTATTTAATCTTCCCGAGCTTTGTGACCCCATCGACGAGCATAGCCACTTCAGCATTGAACGCTTCTTCGATTTCACCGAGGGAAATACCAGTGTCCTCCACTACATCATGAAGAAACCCTGCAGCGACGGTTGCCGGGTCCATCTCAAGGTCCGCCAGTATCCCGGCCACCTGGATCGGATGGATGATGTAGGGTTCTCCAGACTTACGGTATTGCTCACTATGGGCATCCCTGGCATACTCATATGCCTTCTGGACCATTTCTACATGCTCATCGTTTAAGTATGCTCTTGTCTTATCAATAACCTGTTCGGGGGTTAGTACTTGATCTTTAGCCATGATCAAAATCACCTTTATATTTTAATATAGTTCACGATTGTACGATTTTAATGATTGTTACTATTATCAAAAAAAAAAGAGGTTCTGTAAAGTGTTTAGAGAAAAATTCTCAGATATCATCTATTTTTGTCGATAAATGTCGATTATAAAGTTAACTTCTTGAAATTAAAAAAATAAGGGCTGACACTTGATTCGAATGTCAGTCCCTTATTTCAGTATATCACAAAGTCTGTCCGTTTATCAGTTTTGATAACCGGGATCAGTATTGCATCAATGTAAGAATGTCGTAGTTCTCAAGTTTATCGCGGCCGTCAAGGTACGTAAGCTCTATCAGGAAGGCTGTACCGGCAACAATCCCGCCAAGCTCTTCCACAAGCTTGATCGTTGCTTCGATGGTTCCGCCCGTTGCAAGTAAATCGTCCGTGATGAGGACACGCTGACCCGGCTTGATGGCATCTTTATGGATTGTAAGTGCATCTTTACCGTACTCAAGGCCGTATTCCTTCTGGATCGTTTCACGTGGTAATTTACCAGGTTTACGAACAGGCGCAAAGCCCACACCGAGTGCATAAGCGACTGGGCAGCCGATGATGAATCCGCGTGCTTCCGGTCCTACAACCAGGTCGATCTGTTTTTCTTTTGCATATTCGACAATTTGGTCTGTAGCATATCTATAGGCATCACCATTGTCCATCAGGGTTGTGATGTCTTTAAATTTAATCCCTTCTTTAGGCCAATTCTCAACGATTGTAACATATTGTTTTAAGTCCATGCTTCTACTTCCTCCTCAATTGTAACAGACTCTTCTATCCTTTCATTAAACCAAGTCTTCAACTCTTGATAGGAAGAATATAACAATTCGTTTTCAAGCTCGTATTGTTGTTGTTTCTTCTGATATGTCCGAGATTCAGAAAGATCTTTCTTGGTTTTCGCAGGATTAAGAGAAATAAATCCATTGTCTATTGTAACAAACTTCAAATCAAAAAACACCTGTGACATAAAATCGATCGTTTCTTTTGACCAGCCTTTATATTTGGCGAGGTCATCACCGTGTTTGCGTAAATCAAATGATCCACGTTTTGTTAAAAACCCGTAGTACCATTTGAAATGATCACGCGTCGGCATCGTACTGAAGAAATGGTCTTCTTCCTGGAAGAAATGAGCATAGATCCTGTAGGGACGCCCCTTTTTCAAAAGCTCTTCAAGTACTCGTTTGGAAGTCGGCAGATCCAATAGCACAAGGCTTGCCCCCTCGGTGGAGAGACCTTCAAGGGACGTGCTTTCCTCCAGTAAAACGACTTCTTCTTTCGGCAGATTCAGTCTGTCGATTGTGGATGCGTGAAAGCAGACCAGGATCTTTTTTTCTTCAGGAATGAGATCATTCCATTTTTGGACCTGTTTGATTCCCCGCACATCAAATAATTGCCAATGATCAATTTTCACATCTTGCAAAAATACCTGTGGCTTTTTGCGGTTATTCCATTCATTTATCGATAATTCACCAATTACAGAAACATTGGAAAACGGGGTCATATGGTCGGCCAGTTCACCGAGTCCGAATCCGACACCGTCCAATTGCACACCATTGTCCTCTAGAACGAGCTTAAGGTGATTCTGTTGTGACCCGATTTTTTTATAATGTTCGATGCTTACATTGTCGATGATCCACTTCGGCTTTGGATTCTTCATGCCGAATGGTGCGAGAAGCTGAAGCTTTTCAATCGACTCCACGGAGATTTCATCCATCGTGACGGGAGCATCGAGTTGTGTGACAGGAATGAAGTCCTCAGCAGTCAATTCTGACCCGGCGAGCTCATTGAGACGGTTCCTTAACTGAGCTACATCGTCTAATTGCAGGGTCATCCCCGCAGCCATCGGATGGCCTCCGAAGTGGGGAAGGATGTCCCGGCAGGTTGATAGATTCTTGAACAAATCAAATCCGACGATGCTTCTCGCCGACCCCTTCGCCGTCCCTTTTTCAGAGTCGTAGCTGAGTACGATGGTCGGACGATAAAACTTATCCACCAGGCGTGAAGCAACAATCCCCACGACCCCGGGATTCCATCCTTCTTTCCCGATGACGAGGACGTGGTTATCATTCATTGGGAAGTCACGCTCCACCATCTCGACAGCTTCCTCGGTCATTTGAGCGACGATTGCCTGTCTTTCCTTATTAAGAGCGTCAATTTCCCCGGCAAGTGCCTTTGCTTCCTCAAGATCTTCTGTCAGCATGAGGTCGACGGCAGGATCGGCATCGCCCAGTCGTCCGACGGCATTGATGCGCGGGGCGATCATGAAACCGACCGTCTCTTCAGTGATCTCTTGCTGCTGGGCATTGGCGATTTTGCACAATGCCTTTATCCCCAAACGGTTCGAGACACGGAGCTGTGCAAGGCCCTTCTTAGCCAGAAGACGATTCTCCCCTCTCAAGGGTACAAGATCGGCAATGGTTCCGATCGCGGCAAGATCCAGTAAATGGGTCGGCAGCTCACCATAAAGGGCATGGGCCAATTTAAAGGCCACCCCCACTCCGGCAAGTTCCCCAAATGGATACGGTGTTTCCCCTGCCTTCGGATGAAGCAGGGCATACGTTTCAGGCAGTTCCGGGCCAGGTTCATGGTGATCGGTTATGATCAGGTCCATCCCGAGTTCTTTCGCGAGTCTGGCTTCGTTCACAGCGGATATTCCGGTATCCACGGTTATGATGAGAGTGAATCCCTCATCCTTTGCCCAGCGGAATGCCCCTTCATTCGGGCCGTATCCTTCTGAGAACCGGTTCGGGATATAAAATTCCACCTCTGCGCCAAGATCCCCGAGGACCGTCATCATCACCGACGTAGAGCTGACCCCATCCGCGTCATAGTCACCATAAACGAGGATTCTTTCCCCGTCCTGGATGGCTTTATGGATTCGTTCCGTTGCTTTTTTCATATCTTCAAATAAAAATGGATCGTGAAAGGAGTCCCCTGTATCAAATAAAAAATTCCGGGCTTCTTCTATATCGTTCAAGTCCCGGTTCATCAATAATTTCGCCACAAGCGAGGGTACTCCCAATCCATGTGCTAATTCTGCTATTTTCTGTTCATCTGATTCTGTCAATATCCAACGTGTTTTTGAGTTTAACATACGTTCACCCCTCAGCCTTACTCATTATACAAAAGTGTGGGGGTTGTTTCAATCTTAATGAAGGGCAGTATGATGGGGTGGATTAGCGATAATTGGACTTGGTGTGCTGTATTTGGGGGTGTCCGGCTGTTTTTGGGGTGGGACGGATGGGAACTCGGGATAAATCCAGCCGATTACCAATTCCACCCTACCTCCAACCACAAACCCATTAAAAAAAGCCTGGCGGCAAAATAGCCACCAAGCTTCCTTATTCCCCCACATCCCCTACTGAGTCCGGGGCACGTTTTTTTAATGGGATATCTTCCGTCTTTTCTTTGTGCATCCCTTCTGCCTGTTCCCTCAATAACATATTTTCTTTTTCAAGGGATTTGACCTTACGCTGGATAACGAATAACCGGAACAGTCCAACGGAGCCGACGATGATCCCGCCCATGAAGACAGATCCAAGGATAACTAAAATAAGAGGCCAGTCGGATTCTCCGAACAGATAATTGACGGTGACGGGATCGACGTTGATGACGGCAAATATCGAAACGACCAATGCAAAGAAAATGCCCAATAATAACGTCCATTGAAATTTCATGAGGATTCCCTCCCTTTAACTTAAGTCTATTTGGTCATCGCTTTCTTCAGAAGCAGGATTGAACGGATTGATGTGGATGAACACATCATTCACATTTGATTCTTCCATCAGCTTCTCTTTGACTCTTTTCCCCACTCGATGACCTTCTTCTACAGTCATGAAGGGGTCGACACTAATCTTCAGGTCAATGATGACGTAATGTCCATGCTCCCTTGCATGAAGCTCGTTGATGCTCTTCACTTCAGGGTCGGACTCGACAATCTTGCGAAATGGCAGGATATCTTCTTCATGCATCACATGATCCAGTGTCGTATGTATGGATTCCGCCCCTAAATGCCATGCCATTCTGAGGACAAGCAGGGAAACGAATAGTCCCGCGACCGGATCCGCGTATACAAGCCAGCCGATATCGAATTTCCCTCCCAGGATCGAGGCAGAAATCCCCACCAGGGCCGCAATCGAAGAGAAGACATCCGAACGATGCTCGTATGCATTTACAATCAATGCATCACTCTTTATCCTTTTACCCAATCGATATTTGTATTGAAACATTGCTTCTTTCACAACGATGGAGATGATGACAGCATAGATCGCAATCGCTGTCGGAGGAGAGAGCGGGTGAAAGAAGGATTCAATCGATGATTTCCCGATTTCAATTCCCACAAGGAATAACAGGACAGCCACGATGATTGCGGCGATGGACTCAGCCTTCCCATGACCGTAGGGATGGTCCTTATCCGGGGGCTGCTTGGCGGCACGCAGGCCGATAAAGACGGCAAGGGATCCTGCTACATCCGATGCTGAGTGGACCGCATCTGCAATGAGCGCCCTACTATTTCCTAAAATACCGGCGGTCCACTTGATAATGGCCAGTGCAATATTGCCTACCACGCCGACCATGGCAGCGAACTCCGCTTTCTTAAAACGATCTTCATGATTCATTCGTGTCGCCTCCCTTAGAACTCTTATTATTGTAACCCAATGCCGTAAAAAAACAAAAAAGAATAGGTCCGGGAAGAGACACTCCCCGGACCTATTATCAGGTTTATACCTGTGGTTCATCCGACCACGTTTTCTTTTCTTTTACGGTTTTGATCGTACCTTTTTTCTTCAGTTCCTTCTTCTTCATCACCAGCCATACCTGGGAAGCAATGAATACGGAAGAATACGTACCTGAAATCAATCCGACCAATAAAGCGATGGAGAAGTTGCGGATGGATTCACTTCCGAAGATCATGAGTGCAATGACCGTGAACACGACAGTCAATACCGTATTCACTGAACGGCCCATCGTTTGTCTGATACTTTGGTTCACTACCTCTTCAATGTCTTTATCCGTCTTCAGGCGACGCTTCTTATGAAGATTTTCACGTAGCCTGTCGAAAGTAACGATCGTATCATTGATCGAATAACCGACAATCGTCAGCACGGCTGCAATGAATGTGATATCCACTTCAAGCCTTGTCAAGCTGAAGAACGCAATGATAAAGAATGCATCATGCAGGAGGGCAAGGATCGCTCCAAGCGCCATTCTCCATTCGAAGCGGAGCGTCACATAAATGATAATCCCGACAGAAGCAATCGCCACAGCGATCATGGCGTTCTGGGCGAGTTCCTTCCCGATGACGGGAGATACGGTACTGATGCTAGGCTCTGCTCCATAAAGCTTATTGAAGTGATCCTTCAGCTTGGCAATATCATCTTTATTCAAGTCATCCTTATAGCGGACAACAGCAATATTTTCTTTGTCCCCTGAAATGACCACGTCATCAGAAGGAAGTTTTATTTCTTTCAGTTCATCTTTGACCTGTTCTGTCTTCAGGGACTGATCAGCCAGGATTTCCATACGGGAACCACTGACAAAGTCGATGCCAAGATTCAATCTGAAGATGGCAAGGATGATGATCCCCGCTGTGATGAGGACAGCTGACAGCGTAAAGAATTTCTTGCGCTGGGCAGCAAAATCAAATCGGTCGAAACGGGTAGGCAGATCCAGTGTATCGTAGTTCTCTGCCAGATCCTTGATTTCGGATTTTTTGACGCCGAACCAGCCCGGCTTTTTGTTAAAGATACGACTGTTGACCCATAGGCCAAGTAATAGACGGGAGCCCCAGACGGCTGTGATGAAGCTTGTCAGGATACTGACGATCAGCATCGTCGCAAATCCTCTGACCGAACTTGTCCCATAGAAGAATAGGACGGTCGCTGCGAGGATCGTCGTCACGTTCGCATCGAGGATCGTTAAGAATGATGATTTATTACCGGCCTGGAATGCAGAACGAATCGGTTTTCCGACGCGCATCTCTTCCTTGATCCGTTCATAGGTGATGATATTGGCATCAACGGCCATCCCGACACCGAGGATAAGCGCTGCGATTCCCGGCAGGGTCAGGACCCCGTTCATCATGTCGAAAATCAACAGGATCAAGTAAATGTAAACAGAGAGGGTGATCGTTGCGATCAGTCCCGGGAAGCGGTAATACGCAATCATGAATAAGAAGATGATCGCGATCCCGATGATCCCCGCTGTCACGGTTTTATCCAGTGCCTGCTGACCGAATTGGGCTCCAACGGATGTCGAATATATTTCATCCAGTTTGACCGGAAGTGCCCCTGCATTCAAGAGCGACGCCAGATTCTGGGCACGCTCGACTGTGAAGTTCCCTTCGATGATGACTTCATCGGAGTTGATCGGCTGCCTTACAGCAGGATCCGATAAGAATTTCGGGTCTTCTTTCCCCGCTTCCGCTTTATAGGAATCTTTTCCTTCCTCGAAATCAAGCCAGATGACCAGCTGATTCTGGGGAGCCATGGCAGTTATTTCTTTCGTTAATTCATAGAATTTTTCACGATCTTTTAACTTTAAAGAAACGATCGGATTGTTTTTGTCATCAAACGTTTGTTTCGCAGATCCCGACACAATATCCGATCCATCCAGACGGACTTTATCGTTTACGTCACGGAACGTCAGATTGGCTTGAGTGGAGAGGATTTCCCTTGCTTCGTTCTGGTCCTCCACCCCGGCAAGTTGAACCCGGATCCGGTTCCCGTCTTCGATTTGGATATTCGGTTCACTGACACCCAGCACGTTAATACGCTTGTCCAGTGCGTCGGCTGTATTGGCGACGGTTTCCTTCGTGATTTCCTGACCTTTTTTGATCGGCTGGACTTCATAAAGGACTTCAAACCCGCCCTGCAGGTCCAATCCCAGTTTAATGTTATCTACAATACTCTTCGTTGTTCCTCCCATAGTACCTGCAAGTAATACCACAAGTATAAAGAAGGCAATTATTCGGCCACGCTTTACCATTATGTATAGATCCTCCTTGCCGTTTTAAAAACCATACGAACTATGTGCTTCAAAAAGTAATATAATTCCTGAATTCTTCAACATTATCATTATCTACGAGAAAGAAAAGAGTGTCAATTTCTTTTCAGGCTATTTTCCATTCTTATTGGGACGAAGAAGCTCATTCAACTCCTCTTCATTCACTTCGGCAAACCAGTTGGGAGACCTGTAGGCTTCGATGGTTTCAAAGCTCATATACTCCCCGGGCTTGACCGTCAGTACATCACTCACCAATTGAAAGAATTTCACATCCACCTCGGGTTTCTTCCATTTTTTCTTCGTTAAGTAGGCCCATAGGCGGTCAGTGTCTGCCTTTCCGTAGCCAAACACTTCGAATTCTTCTACTTTGCTAACAAGCGCTGGTACTAATGATTCATAAAAACGGTCATAAGGATGCTGATTATTCTTCATTCCCCGTTCACCCCATCTGGGCTATATTTAGCCGGAATTATTCACTACTTGTCATGCTTTGTCCACCCTTGTGCATATACATCATTGTATACGATTATACCAATTTTGAGAAGGCAGGGAATTTTATGTCAAAATTTCTGAAAGGCACCATGATCTTAATGATGGCCGCCTTTATTACTAGAATATTAGGGTTTGTCAACAGGATTGTCGTCGCCAGATTCATCGGGGAAGAAGGCGTCGGTCTCTTTATGATGGCTTTCCCGACCCTCATACTCGTCATCACCATCACCCAAATGGGACTCCCGGTAGCCATCTCGAAAAATGTAGCAGAAGCGGAATCAAAGGGCGATATCCGAAAGGTAAAAAAAATATTGGTGGTCTCCCTGTCCATCACCGTGGGGTTATCGATGATCTTCACCCCGGCACTCATCCTGCTTGCCCCATACTTAACAGACGTATTATTCACGGACGACCGGATCTATTATCCGCTGGTTGCCATCGCTCCGATCATCCCGATCGTCGCCATTTCTTCCGTCATCCGGGGCTACTTCCAGGGCAGGCAGAACATGAAACCATCCGCCTATTCCCAGGTCATCGAGCAGGTGGTGCGCATTACGCTGATTGCCGTCTTGACCAAGACCTTCCTTCCTTACGGGATCGAATATGCAGCAGCTGCTGCCATGGTGGCGTCGGTGCTTGGGGAACTCGCCTCCCTCCTTTATCTGTTCGCAAGCTTTAAGTTAAAGAAGAAGTTCAAGATCCGGCGCAATTTCTTTACATCGATCCGAAATGGCCGGGAAACGTTCAACGAACTCATGAGCGTGGCCCTGCCGGCGACAGGCAGCAGAATGATCGGATCGATCGCATGGTTTTTTGAACCGATTGTGGTGGCCAATAGCCTTGCCATCGCCGGAGTGGCGGCGGGAATGGCGACGAAGCAGTACGGGTCCCTGACAGGATATGCCCTGCCCCTCCTGTTTCTTCCATCATTCGTGACCCTTTCCTTATCTCAATCTCTTGTCCCGGCCATCAGTGAAGCCAACTCTCAAAAAAACTTCACTCTCATCGAACACAGACTTCAGCAGGCGCTCAGATTCTGTTTGATCACCGGCGGCATTTCCGTCGTCATTCTTTATGTGTATGCAAAGCCCCTCATGCAGGTCATGTACGGCAATGAAAACGGTGCAGGGTTCCTGATGATCATGGCGCCTTTCTTTTTATTCTATTACTATCAGGGGCCATTACAGGCCGTTCTGCAGGCATTGAATCTGGCGAGGGCCGCGATGATCAACAGCTTGATCGGAGCCGTTGTCAAAACGGGCGTCATCTTTGTCCTCGCTTCACAGCCGGCATTCGGGATCAACGGTGCGGCACTCGGGATCGTCACAGGATTCCTGCTTGTGACCCTGCTTCATTTCATGACCATCCTGAAGTATATCCCGATGACGATTTACGCACGGGATTATGTGAAAACGGTCCTTGTCCTATTGATTACGGGTGTATGGGGCCACTTTTCGTATCTTTACTTATTCGCAGGTGAGTCCGCCGTCATCCGTTTACTATTCGGAGTCGTGACTTCCACGGTCATCTACACCATTCTCTCCATCGCCCTGAAGCTTATCGTCAAAAGTGATCTTATCCGGATTCCGTTCATCCGGAGATTCATCACTCCATAGTCTCTCCCATAAAAAATACTCCTTAACAAATGTTCAGGAGTATTTTTTATGAATGATTTTTTTCATCGATATAAAACTGCCCGTTTTGAAAGCTGCAGAAGGAGATTTCCTGGATGTTTTTGAAGCCGCGTTCCCTCAGTTCTTTTCGCAGCCAGAAGGATGTTTTTCCGATCATGTCCAGATGCGTTGTTTGGACCTGTCCATCGAGAATCAGCGGCAGGGTCAGGGAATGCGGAGACTTTTTATCTTTCTTTAATACAGAGAGTTTCCCCGAAGGCTCTAAAATGGCGAACTCTACATCTGCAAGATTAAAGATATCTTTTTCTCTTAATTGAAGGAGTAAATCGTCATAATTGTATCGCTGTTTCTTCATCGCTCTGTCGTCGATTTTCCCGTTATGAATGATGACGGTGGGCTTTCCGTCCAGCAGCTCCCGGAAGGACTTGGACCTGAGGGAAAACCATGCAAAGAGGATCTGTACGAGGACGATGACCCCCATGGGAAGCACCGTATGAATGATCGGATCATCCGGCTGTTCAATCGCCATGACCGCCATCTCGGCAATCATCATGAAGACGACGAGATCCAGTATGCTTAATTCTCCGATCTCCCTCTTCCCCATGACCCGGAATATAAAGATGATTAAAAAATATAGAAAAAGAGTGCGTAAAATGATGATGAAATATTCCTCCACTACTTTTCCCTCCCATACACATGTCATTATGTAGTATCGACAGAAGGAGAAATTTAATCGGAGGAATATTTACCCACCCATAAACGGGCGGATGTACTTAAAGTAAACGTAGACGGTGGAAACGGCAAGGGAAATGATGGTGACGGGGACACCGATCAGTAAATAGTGGTGAAATTTAATATGTACATTTTCCTTGGATGCAAGTCCAGCAATGACGAGATTTGAAGAAGAACCGAGAAGTGTGCCGTTCCCGCCAAGGCAGGCACCAAGAGCCAATGACCACCATAATGGATCCATATTGACCATCCCGAATTCACCGAATTCCTGGATGACGGGAATCATCGCCGCAACAAACGGAATATTATCGACCACCGCAGACAATATGCCCGTTCCCCACAGGATCACAAAGGCCGTTTTCTTCATATCCCCATCGGTTGCACGCAGGATCTCACGGGCGATTTCATCGATGAAGCCCGCTTCTTCGATTCCTCCGACAAGAAGGAACAGACCCATGAAGAAAAACAGTGTCCCCCACTCCACCTCCCTCAAAATCTTCTCGGGAGGATAAATCTTCTCAAGGAGCAGCATGAGCAGAACGGCACCGGCTAGTGATACCGTCGTCACATCCAAATGAAACACCGGATACACGGAAAAGCCCACCAGCACCAATCCCAGGACGAACATGGACTGGAGCAATCCGTTGTTTTTCTTTAAGTAACCTTTAGGGTCGATCCCTTTCAGAAGCAGTTTCCTGTCTTCTTTCACATGAAGGACTTCCCTGTACAGAACACACATGATCAGTAGCGTCACTCCGTAAACCATCAACACGACAGGCAGCAGATTTTCAAGAAAGGCATTGAATGTAAAGTGCTTCACGGCCTGGCCGATCATCATATTCGGGGGATCACCGATCAGGGTGGCCGTCCCCCCTATATTACAGGCGAGGATCGTCATGATCAAAAAAGGGATGGGCGGCAGTTCAAGAAGCCTGGTCAATTTGAATAGAATCGGAACGAGCAGCATGGCGATGGTGACATTCGCCAAGAAGGCGGATCCCACGGCTGCGAGGGAGGAGAACAGGATGAGGAGTGCCAGTCCATTCCCATTCACCCATTGAGCGATCCGAATGGCGACATACTCGAACACCCCCGTTTTGCTCGTGATCGTGACGATCAGCATCATGGAAAACAGAAGCGTGATCGTTTTCCAATCGATATACGTAAACAGGGCCTTTTCGATGGGAAAAGCCCCTATTAATAGCATGGCGACTCCACCGGTCATGGCAGCGAGCACCCGATTCCACTTCTCGGTCATTAACAAAATATATACAGAAACGAACACGATCAATACCATCAACGGAGACATGGTCACTCACTCCTTATCCTCCAGGAAGTTTCATACTAGTCTATGAGGCTTGACCACGGAAAATTTCTAGTCTTTTTTCAGAAGACGGGGAATATGCTTGTACTAATACGGAATAAAATTATTGAGATAGAAGGGAGAGGACCGTCATCGAAGCAAAAAAAATGGGTGGTGCCGTTCTGTACGGAACCACCACCATATTTGTCATAGCGATTGTCGCAAGCTTATTATTCTCTTTGCTGCTCCGGTTTACCGATCTTACTGAAAACTCCATCACATTGTTTGTCACGATCATATCGTTTCTTTCGTTATTTGTTGGTGGATTCATGTCAGGTGGAAAAGGAAAGACGAAAGGATGGGTGCTTGGAGGGTCGACAGGACTCATTTACACTCTGGTGATTTTCTTATTTCAATACCTGGGATACGATAGCCTGTTCTCAATGGAACAGCTCATCTACCACGGCTGCTACATCCTCACAGCCATGATGGGCGGGATCCTTGGTGTCAATTTGAGTGGCAGTCCAAGGGAAAGCTAGTTCATCCATAAATAAAAAAAGGGTCCCTCCCAACGTGCCTTGGCACTTTTACAGGAGGAACCCTTTTTTATTATACCTGCTCTGCTCTAACGACTTCCCTGATCGCATTGCGATCATATGTAAGACGGCTGCCGTCACCACACAGGATGACTACTTTACCTTCTTCGATGGCATCGATCGATCCGTGTAAACCGCCAATCGTGATGATTCTATCACCCTTCGCAAGCTCATTTTGCATTTTTGAGATCGCTTTTTGACGCTTTTGCTGAGGACGGATCAGTAAAAAGTAAAACAGAACGAACATTAATATTAAAGGTAGTATTGTTCCTAAACTTCCTCCCATTCTTTATTCCCCTCCTTTCCATGATCTATTTATAGCATGCTTTTTAGAAGTTTTTCGCATCAGGACGGTTGAAGCCGTACTGCTCGAAAAATTCTTCCCTAAAGTCTCCTAGACGATCTTCACGAATCGCTTGTCTGACTTGCTCCATTAATTTTAACAGAAAATGAAGATTATGATAAGTCGTAAGGCGAATTCCGAACGTTTCGTCACATTTGATCAAGTGACGGATATACGCACGGCTATAATTTTTACATGTATAGCAGTCGCAATTCTCATCGATCGGCCTGAAATCCCTGGCGAACTTGGCATTTTTCACGACCAGGCGTCCTTCACTTGTCATGAGCGTCCCGTTACGGGCGATCCGGGTAGGCAGGACACAATCGAACATGTCGATCCCCCGTATCGATCCATCGATCAATGAATCGGGAGATCCCACTCCCATCAGGTAACGAGGTTTATCCGAAGGAAGATGCGGCGTCGTGAAATCAAGTACGCGGTTCATGACGTCCTTCGGCTCCCCGACAGATAGTCCACCGACGGCATAGCCAGGGAAGTCCATCGAAACAAGGTCACGGGCACTTTGCTTACGAAGCTCTTCGTACTCCCCACCCTGCACGATACCGAATAATCCCTGATCCTGCGGTCGCTGATGTGCTTCAAGACACCGCTCCGCCCAGCGTGAAGTACGCTCCACAGAACTCTTCATATAGTCATATTCAGCAGGATACGGTGGACATTCATCGAATGCCATCATGATATCAGATCCCAGTGCATTCTGAATCTCCATCGCTTTCTCCGGACTGAGGAAAAGTTTATCCCCGTTTAGATGATGACGAAAATGGACTCCTTCTTCTTCAATCTGGCGAAGCTTACTTAAACTGAACACCTGAAAGCCGCCTGAATCGGTCAGGATGGCACGGTCCCAGTTCATGAATTTATGAAGGCCGCCCGCTTCCCTGATAATTTCATGGCCCGGACGTAACCATAGATGATACGTATTGCTAAGGATGATGCCGGATTCCATGGATTTTAAATCCTCCGGGGACATCGTTTTCACCGTGGCCATCGTTCCTACCGGCATGAAGGCAGGCGTCTCGAATGAACCGTGTGGCGTATGCACACGGCCCAGTCTTGCACCGGTTTGTTTACATGTTTTAATCAATTCATATCTTATTGCAGTCAACTTGGGAATTCTCCTTCCAATTTCCATTGGGTTTTCGTTCTTTATTTAATCAACATGGCATCTCCAAAACTGAAGAAGCGGTATTTCTCTTTAACGGCGGTTTCATAGGCATGCATGACGTTTTCCTTCCCGGCAAAGGCACTGACCAGCATGATCAGGGTCGATTTCGGCAGATGGAAATTGGTGATCAGTCCATCGATTCCTTTGAATTCATATCCGGGATAGATAAAGATATTCGTCCAGCCGTTCTCCTCGACGAATGTGCCGTGCTTTGATGCGATCGTTTCAAGGGTACGGGTGGATGTCGTGCCGACCGTGATGATTCGGCCCCCATTTTCCCTTACCTCATTTAAAAGGCGGGCGGTCCCTTCTGATACCTGATAGAACTCAGCATGCATATCGTGTTCCTCGATGGTCTCGACGGAAACCGGCCTGAACGTCCCGAGCCCGACATGCAGGGTGATGAATGCAATGTGCACTCCCCGCTCCTTCAACTCATCGAGGAGTTCTTCCGTAAAGTGAAGCCCTGCCGTCGGAGCAGCCGCTGATCCCCTTTCCCGTGCAAATACGGTCTGATAGCGATCCTGTTCTTCCAGTCGTTCACGGATATACGGCGGCAAAGGCATTTCGCCCAGTTCATCCAGGACTTCGTAAAAAATCCCCTCGTATTGAAACTCGAGGATTCTCCCTCCATGATCCTTTAAGTCCACACAGGTTGCTTTTAACTTACCGTCCCCGAATACGATTTCCGTTCCGACCCGGATCCGCTTGGCAGGCTTCACGAGGGTCTCCCACTGATCACCGTCCTCCTGTTTCAGAAGCAGCACTTCAATATTGGCACCTGTATCTTCTTTTTGCCCAAAAAGGCGGGCCGGCAGTACTCTTGTATCATTCAGTACGAGGCAATCCCCTTCTTCCAGGTAATCGGTAATCTGTTTAAAACGGATATGATCCATGGAACCATCTTCTTTATCCAACACCATCAACCTGCTCTCAGAACGGTTCTCAAGAGGCGTCTGGGCAATCAGTTCTTCAGGTAAATGAAAATCAAAATCTTCTACTTTCACAGTTCGTCACCTAGCTTATGTAAATCTCACTCATGAGTCCTATTTGAATTTCCCGATGAAATAAAACACAACGGAAAGTATAACACTTAACAGAATAGAAGTCATAAGTGGAAAATAAAATGTCGCATTTTCTTTTTTGATGATAATATCACCAGGAAGCTTCCCTATTTTGATAAATTGCATCAGGAAGCCGATTACAAGAATGATTCCACCGATGATCATGACTATTTTAGGCAACCCCGTCAATTCTCCGGCACCTCCAGCTGGAAATGGTCATACACGAGATGGGTGACGACCCTCCCCCTTGGCGTCCTTTGGATGAATCCAATCTGCAAAAGGTACGGTTCGTACACATCTTCAATCGTATGGGACTCCTCTCCGATGCTTGCGGCGATGGTATCGAGTCCCACAGGTCCTCCCCTGAAGCGTTCGATGATCCCTTTCAGGAGCTTATGGTCGATATGATCAAGACCGAGTTTATCGACCTGAAGAAGCTCGAGGGCTTCCCTTGACAGGGTGGTGGTGATATCCCCATTTCCCTTCACCTGGGCAAAATCCCTCACCCTCCGAAGTAATCGATTGGCGATACGCGGTGTCCCTCTTGATCTCCGGGCCAACTCTTCAGAAGCCGTCGCTTCGATCTTCGTATTCAGGATGGCCGCGGTCCGCTGAACTATTTCGTTCAGCTGCTCTTCATTATAATATTCCAATCGGCATAATACACCAAATCGATCCCGCAGCGGAGCCGATAATGCACCGGCACGGGTCGTCGCCCCCACCAGTGTGAAAGGGGGAAGATCCAAACGGACCGACCGTGCACTCGGACCATTTCCGATCACGATATCCAGACAAAAGTCTTCCATCGCGGGATAAAGAACCTCCTCAATGGCCCGGGGCAACCGGTGGATTTCATCGATGAACAATACATCACCGGGCTCGAGTGCCGTAAGCACTGCGGCCAGGTCCCCCGGTCTCTCGATGGCAGGACCTGACGTGGTGCGCAGGTTCACGCCCATCTCGTTTGCGATGACGGCGGCAAGGGTCGTCTTACCCAACCCGGGCGGGCCGTAAAGGAGAACATGATCCAGGGTCTCCTGCCGCATCTTTGCCGCTTCGATGAAAACCTCAAGGTTATGCTTCACCTTATCTTGCCCAATATATTGTTTAATTGTCTGAGGACGCAAGGAATATTCAAAGGAATCTTCATTTAATTCTGATTCGCCGGATACGATTCTGTCTTCCATTTAGATTTCCTCCTTTCCTGGGATTTACTTCAATAGAAGCTGAAGGGCTTTCCTGATGATTTCGTCTGCCGAATGCCCTTCCCCTTTCAGTTTAGGGGTGATCTTCTTGATCTCACGTTCAGAATATCCCAGGGCTTTAAGGGCAAGGATGGCTTCATCAAATGCCTCATCCCTTCCGTGTGATGCTTCCGCCTCCCCATGGTCTGAGAATAGGCTTGGGAAATAGTCCGGCACAACATCCTGCAGCTTCCCTTTCAGATCAAGGATCATCTGACGGGCAGTCTTCTTCCCGACACCTGGAAACTTCGTCAGGAAACTTTCATTTTCTTCCTCGATCGCCGTGATCACCTGCTGAGGGGCACCTGACGCGAGAATCGCCAGGGCACCCTTCGGTCCGATTCCTGAAACATTCAATAGTTTCATAAAGAGCAGCTTCTCTTCGATGGCAAGAAACCCGTAAAGGGCGATCAGATCTTCCCTCACATGCTGATATGTAAAAATCTGAATCTCTTGATTTTGATATTTTGAATACACAAACGGATTCGCCGTATACAACTGATACCCGATCCCATTATTCTCCACCACTACATATTCAGGACCCACTTGACTCACTGTCCCTTTTATATATTCATACATTTCATTCTCTCCCCATCATTCCCACAACTTAATCTTTCGTCCCTTATCCATATTCAAAAGACTCATGTGGCAAAAATTGTTGTTCTTGATCAAAATGTCTGCCTGATGCTCTGTCCATTAGACTGTGCTGAATGGTGGGGGAAACCGCTTCGCTTTCCGCGGACGAACGGCCGAGCCTCCTCAGCTTTGCTTCCGGGGTCTCGGCACGCCCGTTTTTCCGCAGGAGTCTACGCAATTCCCCCCACCATTTTTCAAGGTTTTTTCGTGACAGAGCTAAAAGGTCTTGCTCAAGAAAGTACCATCTACCAACCTGAAAGAGTTTTTTGCTGGAATTTCTTTAGTGAATCCCTTTTTTAATGAACACATGCTTGGAAAGTTGATTGGAGCGGAAGGTGCTCGACTCCTGCGGGAATAGCTGGACAGGTGAGACCCCACAGGGCAAAGCCCGAGGAGGCTCACCACCAGCCCCGCGGAAAGCGAGCATCCTGGAGCGGAAATCAACTACTACTACTATCTTCTCTATGACAGCAACTAACTTTACGAAAAGAGTCTATCCGAAAGACATATAAAATCTATTGTATCATATCACTATTTGAAGGGATGGGAAAGGGAGACGAAAGAGAAACACTTGTTCTAATTTTATCAAAAAATGAAACAGTTGGGCAGGGGAAAATCCGGCAATAAAAAAACCAGTGGCATGTGCACTGGTTTTCCGCTCTTATTTAGGGACGGAGTAAGGTTTGTACTGTTCGAGTACCTCTTCATACTCCTGCTTCGACTTGATCGGGATACCCTTGACCAGATCATCATGCCGCTTACTCTCAAGCTTCTCTACATCAATCTGGAAGAAGGATTGAATGATCTCCGCCTGTCCCGGTTTGCCGTTGAAAATGGACAGTACGCCATTATCGGATATTCCGAAATAGCCATTTGTCTTCAAGAGCGGGGAGATATCATCCATCTGTTTCTGAAACACGATTTGGTCTTCCGTCATATCCATCAGCTGCCAGTCTTCATAGGCAGCCCAGAAGTCTTCCATGCTCCAGATTGTTTCCTGAACGATTTCCTCACTCACTTCCCCATCCAGGTATACTCTTTCCAGAATAACCGTGACGGTATGGGCGGACGCGACCTCGGCAGGCGTCTCATTCAGCTCAAGAAGAGAGCTTCCGTCAGCTGCCTGCTTCTCCTCTGTATAAAAAAACGTGAAATAAAATGCACCGATTAATAACATCACCATAAACACGATCCGAACCTTCATCGTCATCGTGATCACCTCGAACTTGATTTATGTAACTCTCTATCCACTAGTCTTACCAAAGCCTGTTAAGAATATCCAACCTTCCCCAAACTTTTTAGGGACGGACCTCCCCTTACAAGATGCAGGCCGTAAGCAAAAAAAAGACTACCCAAGAGAGTTCTCTCTTTAAGTAGTCCATACTTGTTATCGGTTGATGCGGTCCTTCACTGATCGGAACATATCGTGCATATCGAAGTTGATGGCATCCCTCGGACCACCGTCCCGCAAGTCATTATCAATGTTTCTCACCCGGCTGAAAGTCCCTTCATCCGTCACCACCGAAACCGTTCTTCCGTGGAGATAAGGCTGCACGGCTTCTTTTACACGGGCTTTTGTTTCCTCGGTTTTACTATGGTCATCAAGCTCAACAGCGATGAGGACATCCGATCCATAGGCGACTGCACGAACGTCACTGACGTTCTCAACCTTTCCAGTGACATCACCTATCTTCTCAGCGAGATCCCCTTCATAAGCTGTATAATAAGATCTTCTCGCATCCCGGGTATTATCATCCAAATGACCATGATAATTTGCATCCCCGTGGCTCGCACGGCCATCCCGTGCTAAGAAATTCTCGTCATAATTGGCAAGTGGTCGTGATGGGTTCTTCGGATTTCCATTCTCATCCCTCACTTGAAGGAACTGACGTTTCTTTTGACGGATATCCTGCCCCTCTTTTCCGACAGAGTGATCATACATTTCAGTCAGAGGTCCGTCCCTTTCATCCCGGTTGTCTCCACCATGTCCATCGTTGGAGTAGAAGCCAAGCGGCTCGTAGGAGTCTGAATAACGATTTTGAGCTTTCTCTTCTCCACTGTTACATGCAGCAAGACCCAGGGTCATGACGGCTGTTAATGGTACCATGAATAAGCGTTTATTCAATGGTGATTCCTCCTTCAACCCAATACTTGAGCATATTTTCTGCTCACCATTAGGTTGTGAAAGGAGGTTATCTTTCATTCAGATCAAAGTTTGGAGACATCCCCTACAATTGGGTATTGATCCGTTTCACTTCTCCATGCAGCTCTTGATTGAATTGCATCCGGTGCGGGAATTGTACAATGGTCAAATCGGTTAAATACCCCCACACACGCTGTTTATAATATTGGTCTTCCCTTATGAATCGATTCCACTCCCGGAACACATCGGATGGGTACATCAATCCAATATAAAAGATCAGCTGATCACGATAAGACTGGAAGTGTTCCGTCTCCCTGATGTCACTGAGGGACCAATTTAAATAAGGTAAAATCCGGTTGCAGTATTGCAGATCGTCCGTCATTTCTGTAGAGAAGGACATAAGGTCGAAGTCGATCAAGTATACAATCCCGTTCTTTCCCCTTAAGAAATTATGATGCGCTACATCTCCATGGGTGATGCAGTTTCCATATTCATGGATGCCGATTGATTTTAATTGCTTTAATGCCCACTTTCCCCACTCTAAATAAGTATACAAATAATACGGCTGAATGAATGCCTGCAAATAGGGAAGATTATGTTGAAACTGCATCATTCGCTTTTTCCATTTTTTCAGCCATTTATAGTGTGGGATCTCTTCTGTCCAAGAACCCTGGATCGTTTTCGAAACGGTATGAAATTTTTTCAATACATTCAGTGCATCTTCCCTGTCTTTCGGTTGATCATAGCTGATGGGGGTGGATGTTTCCAACCACATCGTAATCCCGATGGGAAACCCTTCAAATAATAGCATTTCCCTTTCATGAATCGGGTGAAACGGCAGGACATGGTAAAACTTTTCTCTTAACAGGGTTGAAATCAGGCGTTCCTGAAGCAGAAATTTCAATTGGTTGGGAAATCGTTTCACGAACCATTTTCTCCCTTGGCTTTTCAGTACCCATTTTCCCTCTTTAATGATTTTTAATGATGCACCGGGATCCTTTAACTTATTTTGCAAAAAAGAAAGGAGACGATGTGAATAATCGTCCCCTCCGGCAAGCATGTTATCCCTCAAAATCATCGTCATTGAAATTCGGCATGGCAAATGCTCTTGGCCCAAACATCCCTGGTGATCCCATTTGCATTCCCTGAGGCCCCATTGGCATCCCTTGAGGTCCCATCGGCATACCCATACCCATTCCCTGACCTTGAGGTCCCATCGGCATTCCTGCACCAGGCATTCCCTGACCCATCATTCCAGGTCCGTAGCCGTATGGCTGCTGCATTCCTTGGGGCATATATTGCTGCATCATCGGTTGATGCATCATTTGACCATATTGAGGTCCACCACATCCGCAATCCCCCTGGTCACTTGCTCCCATCACATTGGATGGCTGACCCATCGGCGTTTGATACTGTGCTCCCATCACATTGGACGGCTGGCCCATCGGCATTTGATATCCGCCCATGGAAGGTGACTCTTCCGACATCATTCCCTGAACCTGACCTCCCGGCCCCATCGGATATCCGCCCGGCATTCCTCCTTGGAATCCAGGTCCCGGCATGACGGGTGAGACAGGATAACAATTTCCTGGATACGGCATGTATGGAGCCTGTTGCTGCGGCATTTGAACAGATGGATAATTCTCATCTGATACACCCATGACTCCAGACGGCTGACCCATCGGCTGCTGCATCGGCATTTGCATTGGCTGTTGCATCGGCTGTTGCATTGGCATCTGCATCGGCATCTGAGCATGAGGCATGTATGGCATAACGGAAGAGGACTCTTCGTCATATCCCATCTGAGGCATCATTGGCATGTTCTGCATTCCAGGCATCGATTGAGCACCTTGGACCTGACTTCCTGGTCCCATCGGCATTCCATAGCCTGCTCCTGGATACATTCCTCCATGTGGCGGGCAGAAACCTGATCCTGGCATGACGGGTGATACAGGTACGCAATTATTCGGGTTATAATACATAGGCTGGGTGTTCCCTCCTTGTGGTTGTGCTGGCATTTGTAAGCTTTCTTCTTCTTGAACACCTTTCACGGCTTCTTGTTTTGGCTTTGGCTGTTCTTTCGCTTTCGGGAGTACGTTGGTAGGTTTAGGCGGCGATACAGGTTTAGGCATTGGTTTTGCCTGCTGTTTTGGCTGCTGCACTTGCATATTCGCCATATTCATCATGTAATAGTTGTTGATATCAATTTCCGGGACTACCGGCTTTGGCATTTTTGGTGCGAATGGCTTTTGTACTTCTTTCGGCATTTCTTTCTTTGGCTCTTCTACCGGCATGGCCATAGGCTTCTGCTCTTTGAATGGATGCTCGGCTTTCGGCATCTCCTTCTTCGGCATTTCCTTGGAACCGTATTTGATCTGTGTCTCTTTTTTCACGGTCCCGCCTGCAGTCGGCACTTTAATTTTCATGCCGGGCATGATCATGTCAGGATTTGAAAGCTGGGCATTCATTTGCTTTAATTCTTCGAAATTCACGCCATACTTCTTGGCGATTTTCCAAAGAGTATCCCCTTTTTGAACAATATGGATTTTCACTCTGTTTCCCTCCTCAGGCATAAGTCTATATATCCTATGACAAGATAGGCAAATTGCTAATCATCTACATAAAAACTTATGAGATAGCAAAAAAAAATATACCGTCTCCAGGATAGGGACGGTATATTTCAGCTTGTTCAACTAACTATTTATATGCATTAAGCGCGGACCAACATGCGATCTAAAGCGAAAATCGCATTTTTTGAGATCTCTTCATCCACTTTAATGATATTTTCAGGATTTCCTTCCACCATTTTCTCCAATGACCACAGGAGATGGGGCAAATCGATTCGATTCATCGTCAAGCAGGGACACATATAGGGGTTGAGGGAAACAATTTTCTTGTCCTGATGCTGGTTGATCAGCCTCTTCACAAGGTTCATTTCCGTCCCGATGGCAAAGGACGAACCCGGCGGAGATTGTTCGATCGTGTCGATAATATATTTTGTACTTCCATTCAGATCGGATTTCTCGACGACTTCACGTCGACATTCCGGGTGAACGATGATTTTCATTTCAGGATGATGGTTGCGGATGTCTTCGATATTTTTCTCTGTGAAATTTTCATGCACCGAGCAGTGACCTTTCCACAGGATCACTTTCACCCTTTCCACATCCCCCTCATAAATCAGTTCATTTCGGATGGGGTCCCAAACGGCCATTTCACTCAAGGGCACACCGAGATCGGCTGCTGTATTGCGTCCTAAATGCTGATCAGGAAGGAAAAGGATGCGTTGTTTCTCCCCCAAAGCCCACTCCACCATTTTATGGGCATTGGATGACGTCACCGTGGCTCCCCCATTTTTTCCGACAAAGCTTTTGATCGCCGCAGTCGAGTTCACATACGTAAGGGGGATGATACTGTCCCCGAAAACATCCTTAAGTGTCTTCCATGCTTTTTCCGTCTGATAAATGTCGGCCATATCCGCCATGGAACACCCTGCCCTCATGTCCGGCAAAATGACTGCCTGGTGATCGTCCGTTAAAATATCGGCCGTTTCAGCCATAAAATGAACACCACAAAACACAATATACTCCGCTTCTTTATTTTCGGCTGATAGTTGGGCAAGCTGCAGGGAATCCCCAACGGCATCAGCAAATTGGATCACTTCGTCCTTCTGATAATGATGCCCCGGGATAAAAAGCTTCTTTCCCATTTGGAGCTTGATTTCTTTCACTCTTCTTTCCATCTCTTCAATGGAAAGTCGCGTAATCGCTTCAGGCAAAACGCCCGTTTCCTTCGTTAATTCATCCAGTAACCCCATGTTCATACCCCTTTTCCTATCCGTACTCTTGCACTGATATCAAGTGATTTCACCGAATGTGTCAAGTATCCGAGGGAGATATAGTCCACCCCGGTCTCCGCATAAGCACCGAGCGTATCCCTGGTGATTCCTCCTGAAGCTTCCGTCACGATATGGGAAGGCACGAGGGGGATCCACTCCCGGATCGTCTCTGGTGTGCAGTTATCGAACATAATGACATCGGCACAGGCATCGACCGCTTCCATTAACTGCTCCTTTGTTTCGATTTCAACTTCCACTTTGACCATATGACCGATCCGACTTTTCACCTGCTTTACGGCCCCGGTGATCGAGCCGGCAAAGGAAATGTGATTATCCTTCAGCATGACGGCATCATACAGGCCATTCCTGTGATTGAACCCCCCGCCGGTCCTTACGGCATACTTCTCAAGCATCCTGAGCCCCGGCGTCGTTTTCCTCGTATCACAGAGCCTTACGCCGCTGCCCTTCACCTGCTCGACGGCCCGGTATGTTTCCGTTGCAATACCGCTCATGCGCTGAATCAGATTCAGCACCACCCGTTCAGCTTGAAGGAGATCCCCCATCGGACCCGTCATTTCAGCAACCTTTTGTCCTTCCTCCACCGATTCACCATCCTCCACGTACATTTGCACATGGATAGAAGGATCAAACAGGGAAAAACCGATTTCAATCACATCCTTACCGCAAAAAATACCGTTTTCTTTCATATGGAAGGAAAAGGACCCTTCATCGTTTTTACCGAATAAAATCTGGGACGATATATCACCGTCGCCAAGATCTTCCCGGTAAAATGCTTCAAGCATAGATTTTAATTTCATTTTGTTCATGGTATCCCACCCTCAATCGGCCTTCATTATTTTGTAAAATGATCTTTCGTTTAAACCACCCATCTTGATCTTCCCCGGGGTAATCCGCCCGGATATGCCCTCCCCTGCTTTCCGTCCGTAATAGAGCGGACTCTGAGACAAGCAGGCTGACGACCCACATGAAATAGGCATGAATCTCTTCACGTGAATTAAAATCAAGGTGTTCATGGAATGTCAGAGGCTGCTTCTTGAGCCAGTTCAGATGAGCAAGCAATCCGTTTTCCTCCCGGATGATCCCCACATGATTCATCATTCCTCTTTTCAACTCATCGGGTTGAAAGGGAATATGCAGCGACTCTCCCTCTACTAACTGATCAATCGGAGAATGAACCCGGGGGGAGTGTGTGACACCGCTCCGGATCAAATACTCACCGAGGCGGTCTCCGTACACCAATCCTTCCAGAAGTGAATTGCTTGCCAGGCGATTCGCACCGTGGATGCCGCTGCACGCAACCTCCCCGATGGCGTACAATCCCGGGATATTGGTCCGTCCTGCACGATCGGTCACGATTCCTCCCATCATAAAATGACATCCCGGAGAAACAGGGATCCTCCCTGCCTCGATGGAAATATGATGGGTTGAGCAAAGGGCGGAAATAGAAGGGAATTTCCGTTGAAAGTCTTCTATTCTACTAATATCCAGATACACGTCTTTTCCCTTTTGCCGTTCCTTATATATGCACTCAGCTACGATATGCCGGGGGGCAAGCTCCATAAGGGAATCGACGCCCTCCATGATCCTTTTTCCCTCATCGTTTAAAAGAAGGGCTCCCTCTCCCCTTACCGCTTCCGAAATAAGTCCACATGTTTTCCCCTCCGACCAAAGCAGCGTCGGATGAAACTGAATGAATTCCATATCTGAGAGCTTTGCCCCAGCTAGAAAGGCAAGGGCCATCCCGTCTCCCGTCACTGCCGGGTGATTGGATGTAAACGGATATAACCCGCCGATCCCGCCTGTGGCGAGAACAATGTGGGGAGCATAGTAATAGCGGATCGCCTCATCTTTATCCTTCGTTTTCACCCCGCAGCAATGCCCCCTGTCATCCTTGACAAGCTCATACACCATTTGTCCTTCAACGAATTCGACCTTCTTACCCGATAGGCCCTTCAATAAATGCTTCACTAAATATTTCCCCGTCTGATCTCCACCGCTGTGGAGGATACGGTGTTCACTGTGTGCCCCCTCCATCCCGAGAGCAAGGCTTCCATCCCTATTTCGATCGAAAGGTGCCCCATCATCCACCATGGATTCAACGATCCTCTTTCCATCGACTATGAGTTCCTTCACACTCTCTTCTTCCTGGTGATAGCAGCCTGCTTCCAATGTATCTTTCAAATGGGCACGGACGGAATCCTTCAGTCCCAAAGGTGCCGCGATACCGCCTTGGGCAAGGAACGAGTTGCCGCTTTCGATTTCATCCTTTGTGATAATCATCACATAAAAATGATCTTGAAGCCGCCGTGCCAATTGCAGTGCGGCAATGCCACTTCCAACAATGATAATATCGGCTTTTTTCATTAAAAACCCTCCTGATTATTTACAGGTGTCTTGACACATATGTTTACACATATTTAAACTAATGACAAGAGTTTTTTACAAGACTCATATATTCAGACAATTCCCATTAAAGGCAGGTTACATGATGAACTATTTTGATTACGCTGCGACAACCCCTGTTGACCCTGAAAGTTTACAGATCTTCCGGACCGTGAGCGAGGAGTTCTGGGGTAATCCGAGCAGTCTTCACGATATCGGGGGAAAAGCACAGCATCTCCTTTCGAAATGCAGGGAAAAACTAAGCACCATGCTCGGTGTTCCGGCGAAGGGGATCTACTTCACTTCCGGAGGGACGGAAGGGAACCATTTGGCCCTCGTCACGCTGGCTACAAGCAGACGGACGAAAGGGAAGCACATCATCATCGGGGGAGCGGAGCATTCTTCCCTGCATTCCTCTGCAGGCTTCCTCCAGGATCTCGGCTTTTCAGTGACGAAGGTTCCTCTGAATTCTAAAGGGTTGATCGATCTGGAGCGATTAGAAGCATCCCTTTCCGACCAAACGACCGTCGTGAGCATCGGACACGTCAATGGTGAAATCGGAACGATACAGCCGCTCCATGCCATTAAAGATATGCTTTCAAACCGTGATGTGCTGCTTCACAGTGATATGGTTCAATCATTCGGGAAAATAGACATTACGGAATATGCTTCCATGGTCGACAGCTTCACCCTTTCCTCTCATAAGATCTACGGACCCAAGGGAGTCGGCGCCCTCTATATCCATCCAGGGCTTGACGTCTCCCCCATGATACCGGGACAGACCCATGAAGACGGATTCCGGGGAGGAACGGTGAATCTGCCCGGGATAGCAGGGTTTGTGACAGCTGCAGAAAAAAGTCTCCATTCCTTACGAACCTCCCATTACATGGAACTGCGGACACATTTTATATCACGGCTCGAAGAACGGCTGCAAGGGCAATACACCCTTTATGAAGCTCCCTCACATGCACAGCTGTCGCATGTCATCGGTCTTGGGATCCATGGCCTTGAGGGGCAGTGGCTCATGCTTGAATGCAACAGGCGGGGATTCTCTATTTCCACCGGCAGTGCATGCAGTGCAGGGTCACAGGACATGTCCAGGACACTTGGAAGTATGAGAGTCAGTTCGAGAGCCGGGAAAGAATTCATCCGGATTTCATTCGGAAGGGATACGGGGATGGATCAGGCAGGGGCATTGGCGGATACGCTCGCGGACATTCATGATGCTCATAAATACCCTTAACTTGAAGGGCCGGTTGTGGTATGATTTCCTATATCAATTCGGGACGGAGGCGATAACATTGACAGGAAAAAAAATCCTCGGGGATGAAAGAAGACAGTGGATCCTCGATAAGCTGATCACGAAGCAGGCACCGATCACAGGGGGAGAGTTCGCCAAGCAGACCAATGTCAGCCGGCAGGTGATCGTAAGTGACATTACCCTGCTGAAAGCAAAGGGTGAACCGATCATTGCGACGAGTCAGGGCTACCTGTATATGCCCCATTCCAATCAGGATAACATGGTGGAACGGACGGTTGCCTGCCAGCATTCACCTGACCGCTCCGAAGAAGAACTCTTCCTGCTGGTCGATCACGGGGTCACCGTCAAGGATGTCAAGATCGAACACGGCGTTTACGGAGACCTGACGGCTTCGATTATGGTGTCCAACCGTAAGGAAGTGGAGCAATTTATGAAGAAGATTGAAGAAACCGGGGCCTCTTTTCTTTCGGAATTAACCGACGGTGTTCATTTACATACCCTGATGGCGAATAGTGAGCAAGCCCTGGAGACAGCAGAAAAAGCCCTTCAGGATGCAGGGTTCCTGATTCAGGCTTGATACGAATAGAAATGAAAAGGCAGATTCCGACTTCGGAATCTGCCTTTTCACTGTTCAAGTATCCAATAAATAAGAAGAATAAGTCCCAATCATTTTCACCTTGCATCCGAGGGCTTCCATTTCACTGATCGCCCCGGGAAGAAGGACATCATCCATACCATGAGCGACATCGATCAAAAAGAAATAATCACCGAGCCCTGTTTTCAGCGGTCTTGATTCGATTTTGCTCAAGTTCAATTGTCTCCAGGCAAAGGTCGATAATACCTGATGGAGCGCTCCCGATCGATCTTTCGGGAGAGTCACCATCAAGGTCGTCTTCTCCCTGCTTTTTTCCTGGGAAAGGGATAATGGATCCGCGGATTTATGTAAGACGATGAATCTTGTATGGTTATAGGCAAAGTCATGGATGTTCTCATGCAGGATGTTCAACCCGTATTTTTCTGCTGCGAGCTCGTTTCCGATCGCCCCGAGGAACGAGTCCGGATTCTCACTCACGAATTTGGCCGCTGCAGCCGTACTCGTCGTCTGTTCCAGGGGAACCCCCCGAAACTGTTTATGTAAAAATTTATGACACTGCGCCAATGCGTGGGAATGGGAAAGGACCTTCTCGATTGACTCCTCACTCTCCCCCCACTCCGGATGGATCATTAAATGCTGCTGAATGGCAGACGTCAATTCAGCTACGATCGCCAAATCCGCTTCATGAAACAAATAATCCACCGTTATATGTACCGAGCCTTCCAGGGCATTTTCCAAAGGTACGACGGCATAATCCACTTCATTCTCGATCACCGCTTCGATGCAATCGGGAATCGTCACATATGATACGGTTTCCTCTTCCGGAAATGCCTTCTTGACCGCTAAATCCGTAAAGGAAGCCTCTGGTCCTAAATATGCAATCTTCACTCTGATCTTCCTCTCGCTCACTAGAAATTTATTGAACATTCTAACACGTATAGAATAAAAGGGGAAGGTTTTCTTATAAAAAGCTCTATTCGCAAAGATTGGTGTTTTAAAAATCAGTATTTAACAAGGCTCTGTACTACAGCTTCTATACTAAAAGGAATTTATGGAGGTTTAAACGTCTAGATAATTATATAAGTCAATTTAAGAAACTCATGCTTGGAAAGTTGATTGGAGCGGAAGGTGCTCGACTCCTGCGGGAATAGCGGGAAAGCACGAAAAGCGCAGGCGGCTTGGACAGCCCCGACAAGCATAAGATGAATGGGCTTAAGAAGGCGCTATTTGCCTTCTTAGACCGTTTAGCTTATGACCTCGAGGGGCTAGCCGCCGGAGCTAGACAGTTGAGACCCCGCAGGGCAAAGCACGAGGAGGCTCAACTCACGCCCCGCGGAAAGCGAGCACTTGGAGCGGAAATCAACCAGCACTTTCCCTTTAAAACAACAAAGTTTAGGAAAACAGCCTATAAAAAAGAAGCGTCAGGCTCCTGAACCCAACACTTCTACCTTCTCCACAAATTCCAGTCTCCTGAGCTTTGAGAGCAAATCTTCCAATCCGATCGTGAGGTCTGTCACATTTAACGAAAGGGTCACATTCGCCCTTCCCTGTAACGGGATCGTCTGATGGATCGTTAATATATTACAACCATGCTTAGCTGTTTCACTTAATAGATGAGACAATGTCCCTGACCGGTCCTCCAAATGAAAGAACAGCGTGATGATCCGTTCCTTCACCACGGTGTGGAAAGGAAACACTGTATCACGGTACTTGTAAAAGGCGCTTCGGCTCAAATCGACGCGGTGGACCGCTTCCCATACTGAATCCGCCTTGCCCCTTTCAATCAATTCTTTTGCATCCAGGGTTTTCTTCATCGCTTCCGGCAGCACGTCTTCACGTACCAAGTAAAACTTGCCTTCTTGAAATTTTTTCCCCAATGACTATTCCTCCAATTATCTAGCTGTAGAGGTCAGAGGCAGCATGCCCCTTTAAAAACCGCTTTCGCTTTCTATTGTAGAGCAGGCAGCGGCAGCCGCCACCTGCCATCTGTCTGAAATAGGTGAAGGATGAACTTAATCTACAAATTCGAACTCGTATTTTATTAAGCGGATCGTATCGCCATTTTTGGCACCACGTTCACGAAGGGCATCATCAACACCATACGAACGAAGTTGTCTCGCGAAACGTCTTGCCGAGTCTTCACGGGAGAAGTCCGTCATTTTGAACAAGCGTTCAATTTTCGCACCTCCGACCACGAATGTCCCATCAGGATCACGGGTGATCTCGAATTCTCTTTCTTCCTCTTCATGCTTGTAAAGAACGCGGTGAATGCCCGTCTCTTCTTCTTCATGGATCGGGAATTCAGCTGTGGTTTCCACTTTATCCGCTACGGCATACAACAGCTCAGAGAGACCTTGTCGAGTAACTGCTGAAATCGGGAACACAGGATAATCTTCCTGAAGTTTCTCTTTGAAGATCTTCAGATTCTCTTCCGAATCCGGCATGTCCATTTTATTCGCAACGATAATTTGAGGACGCTCGGTTAAACGAAGATTGTACTGCTTAAGCTCTTCATTGATCGTCAGGTAATCCTCGTACGGATCTCTTCCTTCCATCCCGCTCATATCAATGACATGCACGATGACGCGCGTACGTTCAATATGACGGAGGAATTGATGTCCGAGCCCGACACCTTCATGGGCCCCTTCAATGAGTCCCGGCAGGTCGGCCATGACGAAGCTTCTTCCGTCTCCCGTTTCCACCATACCGAGATTCGGAACGATCGTGGTGAAATGGTACGAAGCGATCTTAGGCTTCGCTGCTGAAACAACGGAAAGCAGTGTGGATTTCCCGACGCTTGGGAATCCGACCAATCCTACATCAGCAAGAAGCTTCAGTTCCATGACGATATAGCGCTCTTGACCCGGCTCACCCTTCTCAGAAAGCTCAGGTGCAGGGTTGGCAGGGGTTGCGAATCGGGAATTCCCTCTTCCGCCGCGTCCGCCTTTCGTGATCACGGCACGCTGGCCATGCTGCACAAGGTCGGCAATCGTTTCACCCGTATCGTCATCCTTTACGACGGTACCCGGCGGAACCTTGACAACCATGTCCTCCGCATTTCGTCCATGCTGATTCTTACTCATCCCGTGCTCTCCACGAGGGGCCTTGAAATGACGCTGATAGCGGAAATCCATCAGGGTCCTTAACCCTTCATCCACTTCGAAAATAACGTCAGCACCGTGACCGCCATCTCCTCCTGCGGGACCACCTTTCGGTACATATTTCTCACGACGGAAGGCGACCATACCGTTACCGCCGTCACCGCCCTTTGTATAAACCTTGACCTGATCTATAAACATACTTTCACTCCTAACTTATCCGTGCAGTCGTCCTATGAAACGACTACATGAACGACAAGAACCTCTTCTTGAAGTTGTTCTATTTCTATATTTTGTCCGTTTGATCGCTGATTTTCAATCCAGTCTTCAACCTTGCTTGTACTCTTTAGTATACCAGTGAAATCAAATATAAAACGGGATTGTTCTTTTGTAATGTCCAGTAAGATGGATAGTTGATTTTCTACATTGTTCATTACATTTGATTCAAGGAATGCAAGGAACTCCTTGCACCAGTTATAAAGCCTCATATCTTCAAGCCCGTGTGAGGACTCACATTGAAGGACTTCAAAATCCAGCTTAATCAAATGTCTTGACCAATTATATGTTAATATCCATTCTGCCAATAATGGAAGCTTTACATTCGAAAGCTTTGACTCATTTTGTGCAACAAGCACCATTTCCTCGATCACCTGCTTGGCACGCTCCACGCGGTCAAGATCCAGGTTCCCTTTAATTAATTGCAGATCGTTCATCCAGTCGTGGCGGGCATGCCTCAACGCCTCGACTACACCCCAATTTTCGCTCATAATCTAACTCCTATACATTAAGTGCTACCTGTAAGTATATCAAAGATGGGAGCGGTGCGTATATCGTTTCTGTGAAATTGGTGTATGTGAATGAAATTCGAATAAGAATTTTCATGACCTTTGATAAAAATAAAACTCTAACCGAAAGTCGGTTAGAGTTTTCGTTAAAGATATGCGATTAAGCTTCATTCGCAACTGGGTATACGCTCACTTTTTTCTTGTCACGACCCATGCGTTCAAAACGAACAACACCGTCGGTTTTAGCGAAAAGTGTATCGTCGCCGCCACGGCCGACGTTTAGGCCTGGATAAATTTTCGTACCGCGTTGACGGTAAAGAATGGATCCACCAGTAACCATTTGACCGTCTGCACGCTTAGCACCAAGACGCTTTGAGATAGAGTCACGACCATTCTTAGTCGAACCTACTCCTTTTTTGGATGCAAAAAACTGAAGGTCTAATCTTAACATCTGTTCCACCTCCTACTTTTTGAAGGTTATTTTAATAAAATCACTATAGTCTCTTTCAATCGTTTGGAGGCTGATAAGCATGCCGTCAAGCAGCAGCTGAATCTTGTTCCCCGTTTCTTCCGGAAGGTCATCAGGGATGACGCAGCGAAGATATCCACCATCAGCGGATTGCTCGATGGCAGGTTCCACACCCGTTAACGCCATGATGGCATTAATACTGCCGAATGAAACAGCAGAAGCACCTGCACAAACAATGTCTTGCCCATTATCGGCAAAATCGGCATGTCCATCCATGGAGAAAGAACGGATCCTTTTCCCGGAGGAACGCTCTACGTAAACGTTAATCATGCTATCACGCCTTACGCGTTGATTTCGTCAATGACAACTTTAGTGTACGGTTGACGGTGACCTTGCTTACGACGGTAGTTCTTTTTCGCTTTGTATTTGAATACTACAAGCTTTTTCGCGCGGCCTTGTTTTTCAACTTTCGCTGTTACAGTAGCTCCATCCACTAAAGGACTTCCTACTTTCACATCGTCACCACCAACGAATAGAACTTTGTCAAAAGTTACCGTATCGCCTTGCTCTGCGTTTAGCTTTTCGATGTAGATCGCTTGACCAGCTTCTACACGGATTTGCTTACCACCTGTTTCGATAATTGCGTACATAATCGCACCTCCTTATAAACTCAGACTCGCCAATGACAGGTGTTGGATCGCTCCACACTTTTGTACCTGTAATGAGCGGTTGTAGCACGGGTGCTACAATCAATAACATTAGAATCCTACCATATAATTTAATGCACTGTCAATAACATTCATGAAATTCATATAATCTTCGTGATACGGTAAAAGGGATGAACGTGGGAGATTTCCTGTATGCTGATTTTTTTATTCAATACTTTTTGGAGCCGCTCCAGGTGTATATTCTGCCTTCCTGCAAACACACCGCGCACGTCCGGGGTCGCTTCCACCTCGATGTGCGACCCGTCCATCCCCTCACATTCCCACAGCTCCCGTTCGAGCTGGAAAGCCATCGTTTCCGGACTCATCTCCATCCCTGTACCATGACATACCGAGCACGGCCGTGTCAGGGATGCTGCGAGGGGCTGACGTGTCCTCTTCCGTGTCAATTCGAGGATCCCTAGTTTCGTGAACCCCACGATGGTCGTGCGCTGCCGGTCGGTGACCAGTGCGTCTGAAAAGACATCCAGCACTTCCTGTTGGTGGCTTTCTTTCTTCATATCGATGAAATCGATCAGGATCATCCCGCTCAGATTACGGAGCGGCAGCTGTCTCGCCATTTCCCTTGCCGCGAGCTTATTCGTCTCCAGGATGGTCTGCTCTAAGTCTTCTTTTCCAGTGAACTTTCCGGAATTGACATCCACCACCGTCATCGCTTCCGTCTGATCGATGACAAGAAAGGCCCCGCTTGGAAGCCACACCTTCGTTTTCAATGCCTCTTCCCACGCTGAGAAGACGCCATGATATTTAAAAATGTTTTCATGACCCTGATACAGTTCAACATTCCACTTTTCCCGGAGACCGGACCCGCTCATTTCCTCCACCTGAAGAAGGGTCTCATAATCATCGAAGACAATCGTCCCTCCCCCACCTTTTTTCAGATGCTCATGGAGATCCTCATAAAAGCTGTCCTGCCGGGATAAGAGGGACGGACACCCCGCTTTCAGTGACACCCTCTCGAGACCCTCATAGCGGGAACGAAGAGCGATCAACTCCTCTTCCAGCACCGCTTCCTTCACCCCGGACGCATGGGTGCGCATCACGATTCCTTCTTCCGGCCGTTTCCATTCTTTCCCCAAACGCCGTAAGACCTTTCGATTTTCTTCATCCACTTTCTTCGAGACCGCCACATAGTAGCCATACGGCATGTATACCATATGTTCGCCCTTCAGCTCGATGACCGCCGTCAACCTGGCACCCTTCGTCCCCATCTCATCCTTGATGACCTGAACGAGGATTTTTTGTCCTTCATGCACGCATTTCCCGATGGGGGTCGGATTGCCCCCCGTATGATACGCTTCCACATTTTGCGGAAAGTCCTTTTCATGGAGATATCCATTCTTGCCTTGACCAAAGTCAATGAACGCCGCACCCAGTCCCTTTTGGACCTTGATGACTCTCCCAAGGTAAACATTCCCTGTTAGACTTTCATCTCCAGGCTGATATGTAAATAAACCGATGATTTCATTATGTGAACGGTAGACCCACCGTTTTTCCCTGCCCTTACCATGAACAATGATTTCTTCCACCACGAAAAACCCCTTTTCTACCAAAAAAGTCACAAGAAAAAAGGGTTGAACTCAACCCTCAGCATGTTTTTACTTTATACAGTTCTTCTTCATTCGTCAATAAAGGTAAAGCAGATCCTTCGTTTTGGCCGATGTCATCTTTTCCGCGAAGAAGGCGTGGAGAAGTTCGTTTTCATCAAGCTTGCCCACCTCGACCCCCTTGTCAAACACGACCAGCGGATGCTTGACTCCGCGTTGAAATCTCTCCACTACGGTAATGATGGAGTCTTCGCTTTCAATCGGTAACGGACGTAGTTGGACGAACTGATGACTCTTCCCGTAATAGCGCTCTAATAAAAACTTCATGAAGGCATAACGCCTCTGTTTCCAGTCCACCCATAGGGAGAAATACAGGAACGACAGGACGATCCACAAATTCAGATGCAGGGGAGCCGTCACAAGAACAACCATGTGAAACAGCAATAATAAACCAAATGAAAAGAGGAGCGTGTATTTATACGCTCTCAAATAATTAAACTTCGTGGCAAGCAGCAAAGAAACCATTTTCCCCCCGTCAAGTGGCCAAATGGGAAGGAGGTTAAACAATAACACCATCATATTCAATTGAAAAAAAAGCGAAAACGAATCCTGACTGATTGCACCGAGGGAGAGGAGCCCCCATCCCAGGGCAACGAGCCAGATGTGCTGGAGCGGCCCTGCCGCCACCACCCAGAACTCCTCCTTCAATGACCGATTGCCGTGTTCATCCATTTCCGCAACCCCGCCAAAAGGTAACAGGGCGATCTTCTTTACCCTCCAGGAAAAGGATTGCGCCATCATCCCGTGGCCCAATTCATGGATCGTAATGATGACGAGCAGCAGGATCAGTTCAAAAAAGTGGGCCGTCATGATGGCGATCCCGATCACAAGCCAAAGCAAGGGATGGACGTAAAACTTCTTCATAAGAGAAATGATATTAGTCAAATGACATCACCTGTATCGGGTCGATGAATTCATCACCCATTTTAATAGCGAAATAAAACTCACCAGTCGCTTCATCCTGACTGCTGGATGAAACCTTCCCCACGAGGGAGCCCTTTCCGATTGATTCATACTGCTTCACCTCAATCGATTCCAGATTGCCGTACCAGGATTCCGATTGATCCGCATGCTGAATGACGACGGTATTGCCGAGCCCCTCCTTCTTACCTGCAAAAATGATCAACCCTCCCTTCATAGCCGTCACATCCTCCCCGAGGACAGTCTGAACCATGATACCCTGCCCATTGGTCTTGAAATTCTCAACGACCTTCCCTGAAGCAGGCCGGGCATATTCAGCACTTTGTGTGGAAGCCGACTCCTTGTCCTTGTTACTTGCAGGCAATAAGGCCAAAGGTTTTCCGAACTGATCTTCATACCAGGTGGAAATCGCGGCGAACTGGAACTCTGTATCCATCGTCTTCATGACAACGGACTTGGCATCATCGAATGCAGGCGACGGACTTTTAAACATGATCGCCGTCACCAATACCATGATCCCGGCCCCGAGAACCTTCAGCATAAAGGTTTCTTTCTTAAAAAGGGGATGGACGCCCTCGGGCGGTGGCCCGCCTTCAAAGCTACTCTGACGCTCCATTCCATAGCGCTCCTCATCCGTCGGAAGAAAGTATGAAGCATTCTGCGTCGGTCCGGAACTTCCCATTTTCTTTCTTTTTGCGATTCGCTTACGTATTTCATCCGCTCGATTCCCCATGTACACCATTCCTTTTTATAAGGTATTGTTTCATAACCAATGATTGGCCGGGTTCTATTCCTGCTGATGGGCAAACGGGTGTCAGATCCATACCAAGATTCCATTACACATGATTTGCTACAATGTATGACTTGTCCCGTGGAAATATTCATGGAGAATATAAAAAAGTCCCGGCATGACGCATGATGCGTACTGCCGGGACAGGGATGAACGTTAGGCTTTCACACCGAATAACTTTTTGATTTTCATAAAGACTCCGGTTCTTTCTTCTTCCAGTGATTGAAGGGGTACTGATTCACCCAGGATCCGTCTCGCAATATTCCGGTAAGAAATAGAAGCTTTACTGGATGGATCCAGTGCGATCGGCTCTCCTTTATTGGACGATTTGATCACATTTTCGTCATCGGCGACGATTCCAAGAAGATCGATGGAAAGATGCGTTGTGATTTCATCCACATCCAGCATCTCACCGTTTTTCATCATATGATTCCGGATACGGTTGATCACCAGTTTCGGCGGCTCGATATTTTCCTTCTCCAGAAGACCGATGATCCGGTCCGCATCCCGTACAGCCGAAATTTCGGGAGTGGTGACGACAATGGCGCGATCGGCGCCTGCTACCGCATTCTTATATCCCTGCTCGATCCCCGCAGGACAATCGATAATGATATAATCATAGTCTTGCTTTAAGTCCGAAACCAGCTTTTTCATCTGTTCAGGATTCACAGCGGATTTATCACTCGTCTGTGCAGCCGGAAGTAAAAAGAGCTTGTCTTCGAAACGCTTGTCTTTCACGAGGGCCTGATGAATTTTACATCTGCCCTCTACCACGTCCACCAGGTCATAAATGATCCGGTTTTCAAGTCCCATCACCACGTCCAGATTTCTGAGACCGATATCGGTATCAATCAAACAAACCTTTTTGCCTTGTAGAGCTAATGCTGTACCAACATTGGCAGAAGTAGTCGTCTTTCCCACTCCACCTTTACCTGAAGTAACAACTATGGCTTCACCCACATTAGCTTCCTCCTTTAAAACTAGTAATATTTGGTCTAAGATGCTTCAAAACTTGTAATCGGTCGACAACGATCTGCCCGCTTTCATCCACATACGCACATTCCATTTCGCGGTCATCCTCTTCCTCCACCCGATCAGGTGCCCGGTTCAGGGAATCCGCGATCCGGAGCTGTGACGGGACCATTTTCGATGCCACGATGACCGACTTTTGATTTCCATTGCAGCCGGCATGGGCTATCCCTTTTAATGAACCTAATATGTAAATATTCCCTCCAGCGAGGATCTTTCCCCCGGGATTGACATCCCCGACCACGAGGATGTCGCCTGGTACTTCCACGACCTGCCCGGAACGGATGACCCCTGTGAGGGTTTCGATATTTCGTTCATCTATGAGTTTCTCTGCGTCATTCTTTGTTATGACATTACTCCATACTTCGTTTACCACTAAATTGCGTTTCTGCCTTACAATATCTTTCAACTCTTCCACTTGATCTTCCGCTAAATAACGATTGCCCGTTTGAATATTGACCGTTAAGAGAGGGGTCCCCTCCGTTTCACGGTAATGGGCAGACAGTTTATCGTCCAATTCCTTCTTTAACTCGTGAAACGAGCATTGATCATTGAGATGAAGAGTCAGTCCTTCTTTTGTTCCTTTTATCATCACATTTGGCTTCTTATTCATGTCGCAATTTTTCACCTCAGTCGTCTATAAATTCGACATAAGCAGTGTCATTTCCTCTTTTTATGAAAAAATTACTAATCGAATTTATTCATCCAACCACTCTTTCCGTTTCTTCAGAAGATAGTTTCTCATTGGAAATGCCAAAATAATATAAAACAGGACATTCAGGACCAATGTCGGCCATAAACGCCAGTCCACAAACTGCATGAACGTCAGATCTGTCCTTTTGATGATCCGGTTGATCTGATAGACAAAGTACTCTAAAACAGAAATATTCACCATGGAGATGATCCCCAGCACAAAGAGGTTATTATGTAACACTTTCATCATTTGATGGGATAAAAAGATGACAAACGGGAATAACACCAGATAAATACCATTGATTTCAGTGTAATAAATATCAAACAGGAAGCCAAAGATGAATCCGTAAATTAGTGCGGTACGGTACTGATAGTATGCACAAATAAAGAAGAGGACAATGATCAGGAAATGTGGAACAATGATTTTCTGATCAAACCACTCTTCACTCGGAAAAAGATGTACGAATAAGCTCTCGGCGTAGTAGAAAAGAACGGTCATAAAAGGAAGGAGGAGCCTGCTGATCATTGCTCTTCCTCCTCAACCGCATCTTTTTCCGTCACACCTTGAATCTCTCGATCGATGACCATGACGTGCTCTAAATGATAAAAATCAGCAGCCGGCTTCACATAAGCCGTTTGCGTCAACCCATACTGGTCGGGTTTGACTTCATTCACTTCACCGATGATCAATCCTTTCGGGAAGACGCCGCCGAGGCCAGATGTCATCACTTTCGAGCCTTTTTCCACCTTCATATCGTTCGAAATCCGCTTCACTAAGATTTCCTCTTCTTTACTGTCGTACCCTTCGATCCATCCGTTAATATCCTGATTTTTGCTTTGAATGACAGTGGAAATCCGGTTTTTCGTATTATTGGTTGAAATCAATTCAACCGTAGAAGAAAATTTATTGACGCTTTTGATCTTTCCGATCAATCCTGTAGAGGAAATGACGGCCATATCGGATTGAATGCCGTTCACCTCTCCCTTATCAATGGTGATGAGCTCCTGCCATTGGTCTGGATTTCTTGCAATGACCGTGGCCTGGATCGTATCATATGAGCGGAGATTTTCCTTGATATCAAGGACTGAACGTAATTCATCATTATCCTGCTTAAGGTCTTTCACTTGTGTTTCGAGCTTGATCAACTCGTCTAAACGCGTTTTCAGCTTTTCGTTTTCTGTGTATGTATTTTGAAGATCTTGAACGTTATCAACAACTCCGGCTACATAATTGACAGGTTTTGAAACCAATGATTGTCCGAATCCTACCATATCTTTCACAAACTGCTCAGGCCAGCTGATGCTATCCCGGTCCCGCAAAGAAAATCCGATTAATCCCACCAGGACAATGACACTGACGAGCAGAATGATCAAACGTTTATTCAGGAAGAATTGTGGCATGATGTACACCTCAACCTTTTCTCATTCTAGTAAATACTATATCAAAAATCGGTTATTTTTGATATCATTCGTCAAAATATTCATGGTTCTCCGAAAAAAGATGGGGCCGGCCTTAAGGCTGCGCCTGCATCCTTAAGGAAACGTCCCCCATTACAATCGATTATTATTTTCCCCGTGTTTTGAACAGGTGAATGTGATCAAGGGCCTTACCGGTCCCGATCGCCACACAATCCAGCGGTTCTTCTGCAATGAGAACCGGCATTTTTGTTTCGTCACTGATCACTTTGTCGAGATTACGAAGCAGTGCGCCTCCGCCTGTCAGCACGATCCCTCTATCCATGATGTCTGCTGCAAGTTCCGGCGGTGTCTTTTCAAGCGTACTCTTCACGGCATCGACAATGGTATACACCGTGTCATGAAGGGCGGATGCAATTTCCACAGCCGTCACTTCAATCGTTTTCGGAAGTCCCGTCAGAAGGTCACGCCCGCGGATTTCCATCGCTTCGATTCCTTCAGAATCCCCTGCAGAACCGACTTCCATCTTGATGGTTTCCGCTGTACGGTCCCCTATCATCAGGTTATACGTCTTACGGATATAGTTGATGATCGCATCATCCATTTCATCCCCGGCAACGCGGATCGACTGACTCGTCACGATCCCGCCTAAAGAGATGATCGCCACTTCCGTCGTTCCTCCACCGATATCGACGACCATGCTTCCCGTCGGTTCCCAAACTGGTAGATTGGCTCCGATCGCCGCTGCGAAAGGCTCTTCGATCGTATAGGCATCACGTGCCCCGGCTTGTCTAGTGGCATCGATGACCGCTCGTTCTTCCACCCCGGTAATGCCTGAAGGTACACAAACCATAACATAAGGCTTTCGTGAAAATGCTCCCTTATTCCGGGTCGCCTGCTTTATGTAGTACTTCATCATCGTGGCAGTCGTTTCGTAGTCGGCAATCACTCCGTCTTTCATCGGGCGGAGCGCCACTACATTCCCCGGTGTACGGCCGATCATATTCTTTGCATCATTTCCCACTGCAACAATCTGCTTGTTATCCGTCTGAAGTGCAACGACAGAAGGTTCGCGAACGACAATCCCCTTGCCTTTCACGTACACCAATGTGTTGGCTGTTCCTAAATCAATCCCTAAATCTTTCGTTCCAAACATGAATGGTATCTCCCTTTCTGGTACAAATTGGCTGGTTTTTAAAAAGTTTTATGTGTTTTCATAGGAGAGTTGTCCAATCACTCTCTATCCTCGTAATTTTCGTCACAATAATTGTTCGTTCACGCATAACGAAAAGACTCATTCCTTGTAGAATGACTCTCTTATTTCAGTAAGCTCACGTTATATTGAATCACCATATTGTTTGTAAAAATCATAAGCTTTATTATATCGTAACCAGGAAAAAAATCATAGTGTCATAAATACCCTTTTTCCTTTAAACTGATAAACTTCTTCTCCCCTATTATAAGGTGATCGAGAATATCAATACCAATGATTCGACCACATTCCACCAATCTTTTTGTCACTTCTATGTCTTCCCTGCTCGGAGTCGGATCCCCCGATGGATGGTTATGGATGCAAATGATGGATGCTGCAGAGCGGCGAAACGCTTCTTTAAAGACTTCCCTGGGGTGTACTATGGAGGCGTTGAGGCTTCCGATAAAGATGGTTTGCTTGTGGAGAACTTGATTCTTTGTGTTGAGGTATAAGCAGACGAAATGCTCCTGCGCCAAGAACCTCATATCGTTCATGACATAATTGGCTCCGTCTTCGGGGGAACGGATGGAGTATCGGTCATCAAAGGCAAGGTTGCTGATGCGCCGGCCGAATTCGACGGCAGCCATGATCTGGACCGCCTTGGCAAGACCGATCCCTTTCGTTTTCGTTATTTCTTCCAGGGACGCATCCTTTAGTAGATTCAATCCGTCAAATTGATTTAAAAGGCGGTTGGATAATTGAAGAACAGACTCGGACTTTGTCCCTGTCCGGAGCAGGATGGCGAGCAGCTCCTGATTGGACAGACTCGCAGCACCGCATTGGATCAGTCTTTCCCTCGGTCTTTCATCCTGGGGGAAATCCCGGATCATCAGCCTGTTTTCTTCCTGATGGGGCATTGTTTTAACCATTGATTCCTCCTGTTCTTACGTAAAGGAGTCATTCTGATTGAAGATAACCCATTTCAAGTAGTGCACGGTTCACGCGGGAGATCGGGAGACCGACGACGGAGAAATAATCGCCCTTGATTCCCTTGACGAATTTCGCCCCGATTCCCTGGATCCCATATGAACCCGCTTTATCGAAGGGTTCCTCAGATGCAATATAGTCATCAATCTCTTTAGGGGTCAACTCCCAAAACGTAACATCCGTTTTTTCATAAAAGAGTTTCTCCGCCTCACCGTGAACGATAGCGACACCCGTGTATACTTCATGGGAGGAACCGGAAAGCATACGAAGCATCTCTTTCGCTTCTTCTTTGGAACTCGGCTTCCCAAGAATCTTTCCTTCCTTAGTCACGACCGTGTCTGAACCGATCACATAGTGAGCAGGCTGTTGATTCGATATTTCTTTGGCTTTTTTCTTCGCGAGATACATGACAACTTCATGAGGCTTTAATTCGGCAGAAAACGTTTCATCGACATTGGAGCTCATTACAGAAAAAGAGAGTTGGATTTGTTCGAGTAGTTCTTTTCGTCGGGGAGATTGTGAAGCGAGTATGAGGTTGGACACACCATACCAATCCTTTCAGAGTAAAAAATGGGAGATACAAGAATATACTACCAAAGTCCGTCACGGTAAACAAGTGAAAAGAGAGCATCCTCCGAGCCTTAACAAGGCAGGCTCAAAAAATCCTCTCTCTACATTATTTCCTAGAAAATAGTCTAAATCAGTCGAAATTATAGCCCGCTATAAAGCTGAAGATAGGATAATAGCTCTTCTTGGACTTTTTGTGCATCCTCGGGAGTGTTCATCGCTGCAGCGAGGTTGCCTGCGTCCACTAAGGATTTCTTCATGGAGGCGATGGACTCCTGGCCGACTTTGATTCCTTCCAGTTCCTTCACACCGGATTGAATCGTTTTGACCGTGGCCTCATCCGTCTTCCCCCCGGCCATACCAGAGCTGCTGACACCGGCGATCGAACCGAATAAGGCATTCCCTTTCTCCAGGAAGGCTTTTTCTTCTTTCGACGCGTTGATCCCCTTGGAGCCGAGCACAAAGTCCTTCGCGTACACATCCACCCCTTGATCCTTCAGTTTTCCCCCAAGGGTTTTGGCTGATTCCAGGTCTCCTGAAACGCCGAGGAGTAAAAAGAACTGCCCGTCTTTCTCCACGCTCGCAGTGGGCAGACCCTTCCCGGCTAACGTGTCTTTCATGGCATTGAGTGATTCCTCTGTCGAAAACACGCCGCCCTGAAGGATCGAAGTGGAGAAATCCTTCAATTCGACAGCCGAAACCGCCTGTTGACCGTCAGCTTTCCCTGTCGTCGTGTTATCCTGAAGCGTCGCCGCCGGTGCAGCCGGACCATCCGTTGTCGTAATGACCTTAAGCGTGCCGAACCCGAGGACCGCCCCGACCACAATCGCGCCAATCAATGACATTAATAGATTGACAGAATCCTGGAAAGGGTTTTTGAAAGACTTCCGTTTCTTACCTTCCTTCACATAATGGATCTTTTTATATTCCTGCGGGGGCTCGGCCTCCTCATCGGGAAGGATCCAATCAAACGCATCGTCCTTCGCCTCTTCACCGGCAGCTGTCTCCGACTCCCCCAGCTTCCAATCGTACACAAGAAGGTCTTCATCGAATGTTGTTTTTTCCCCATTAATTTTAATAGAAATCTTATTGTCTTTTTTCCCTCGTTTATCCATCATCGCCACCCTCCTTCATCTATTTTTTTCCATGCTATCACATCCCATAAAAAAAAGAACAAGACTTTTGTCGTCTTGTCCTAATAGGTTTTCGTCAAATTTTTCAGTTTTCGCGTATGTCGGTCGTTTCGGCAGATTCTTCTTTCACAGCAGGATCCGTATATTGGATAAAAGGATTTTTCTTCAATGAAGGGGGCGGACTATCAATGGTTGGTAGACTATCATTTAAATCAGAGAGTCCGGGTATATAAAAGGCCGAGGCGACCAGTTGAAAGGTGAGGGGTTGTGGCTCCTCATCCGTCAAGACGGGGCTCATTTCCTCCCTTCCCTCCATCACAAGTTGATTGACTTCCACAATCCTCGGGAGATTCTCTAATTCATGGATGAATGTCTCCATGGCGAAATAGTTCCCGGATTGAATGGTCATGGTCATTTGTAATCTCTTAACCATTGAGCTGTCCTTTCCGGATTCCTGTTCATCTGAAGAAACCTCTTCATTACCAGGAACCGAATCTTCCTTTTCTTCAATTTCAAAGGCAAAGTCTTCCTTCGAAAAACTGATGGACTGAATCACGCTCTGAGATACTACTTCTGCTTTCTCCAGCTGCAGGATGAGCTGCTCCGTTAACGGTTCGACAGGAATTTGATTCTGCAGGGTTTTGGTATCTTTGTATGAATGACTCTCGATCTGTACCGCTTTCGCTTCGACAGCCGTTAAGAGCTTTTGTTCCGTCTTTAATTCCTCCCGTTTTATGACAAGCCTGTCCTGCTGCGGGGAATAGACAAAGAGATAGAGTAGAAACAGAGTAAAAACGCATGCGAAAGTGATTCCAATCAGAATCAGCCTTTCTTTCCTGGTGAGTGATGAGATCATTCTTCAGCCTCCTCTTCTATAGAGGGATCTTCCGCTTCATTGATTTCCTGAAGTATCTGCGCATCAAGAGTAAGGGAAAACTCTGCGAGATATCTGGGAACCACTCCACTTTCTAGTGCATCCGTCTCTTCACCCGTCAGACTGTCAGTTGTGATTTCAAGGATTTCTCCTTCCGTGATCCACTCCTGGTCCTTTAGATGATGCAAGTAGTAGGCTGCCTCCCGGGATGAATCAAATTGTATAGAAGCGATAATGGATTGCCTCCCACTGTATTCCAGGGTTTGGATGAAACCACGGGAAGGAAGCAGGGAAATCAGCTCATTCAGGACGGGAACGGTATCGACAGGATAGTCTGTCATCCAGGCGATCGTTTTTTCGAGCTCTTTCATTCCTTGAGTAGATTCAGCGTCAAGCAGCTTCGTTTGTTGAACTTCCATGAGCAGTCTGGTTTGAGAGATGGTATCCTGGGTCCTTTCTGTTTCCGCTTGCATATTTCGGAGGGAGAAAAAGAAAAAGAGACTGCCAATAAAAAATAATACAAGAATGAATGCCAAAGAATAAATGAAGAGGGAGCTCTTTTTCTCCTTTTCCGGCAATAAGTTTATATCAATGAGCTTCAACATATTGCACCTCTTTTAACGCAAGACCTAGGGCGATGGCAAACTTACCCGAGATCCTTCCGTCTTCGACAGTCTGTATACCTTCCAGACCAAGGAAGCCGACAGGAACACTCAATCTTTCCCTCATGTATGATTCAATTTCCCGGATACTTGGGTGATCCCCGCTTATGAGGGCGCGCTCGACAAAGTACTCTCCTTTATGCAGGGAATACTGGTAGAAATTCATGACTTTTTCAATTTCACTCAAGGCATCTTCAACATTCCTCCAAGAGAGATGATCTTCCACCAATACGTTGGTATTTTCCTCTTCCAACACGATGGGACGTGTAAAGATGGGTTTATGCCCAAGAAAGATCGAGACCGTCAGCAATCTTTCGTCGAAGTGAAGGAACATCGTGTGCTCCTTATGGGAAACGATTCCCTTCTCTATAGATAATCGATACAGAGCCAGTGGGGAAATGTCAGCCACAGTCGGCTTCAATTTTGCCTGCTCCAACACATCTTTGTAACGATCAACCACTTCCTGATGGGATGCGATCAATAAAACCTCCCTGCCGTTTTCCGATTCGTCCAATAGGGCAAAGTCAAAGACAGGATCTTCAAAAGGTAAATGGATGCTTGTGCCTATCTCGAGGAACAGATATCCATCTATCTCATCCTGTTTAAGATCTCCGGGAATCGTCACTTTTCTCAAAACGACAAACGGATCAGGAACGATAAATCGGACAGATTTGCCTTTTATCCCCCATTCCTCTACACATTCTTCCAAAATAAAGGATAACGTTTGGTCATCGATGATTTTCCCGCCTTTGATGACGTTGTCGGGAAGTAAGCGTTCACCGTATGCCTGCACAAGCAGGGGTGACGTGTGCTTCAACTCTAGATAGCGGATGGAGTTGTCTGTGAATACAATATTGGATGTTTTTTTGCTAGCAGAGAGAAACGATAAAAATCCCATAAAACGAACCCTTCCTTTATGTTAATAGACAAATGACAGATAAGCTGATAGAAGGACATCACCATACAAATAAGCAAGTATGGTGCCAAGGGCGATAAACGGACCAAAGGGAATCGGCTTCCCTCTTTCTATCACCTTGAAGGCCAAAGCGACCAAACCGAAGATGGCGCCAAAAAATGTTGCCAGCATAAAGGATAAGACCATGACCTTTAATCCCACAACAAAGCCGATCACGGCATATAACTTGATGTCCCCCCCACCCATGCCGCCTTTACTCACAATGGCGATAAGGAGGAGCAGTCCAAAACCGGCTGCTGCTCCGATCAGGCTGTCCCACCAGGGATTCAACGGAATGAACAGACGTTCCAATAAAAAAAGTCCAGAAAAAAATAAAAGAACTTTATCAGGGATGACCATATATTTCAAATCAGAAACCGTGATGATGATGAACAATGAAATGAGCGTCCACGCGACAAGCAGCTCCCAATCAAGTCCAAACTCAAGATATGCCAGGACAAAAAGACTGGCATTCAAAGCCTCCATAAACGGATATAAAGGAGAAATGCGCCCATGACACTGGCGGCATTTCCCCTTTTGAATGAGATAGGAAAAGACAGGGAGCAGCTCCACCGCAGTCAATTGATGACCACAATACGGACAGCTCGACCTGGGCTTAACGATGGATTTCTTTAAAGGCACCCGCAGGCCGACTACGTTGTAGAAGGAGCCTAGGAGGAGTGCGTAGAGAGTAATTAGGATTATCACGCTTTGAAATTACTCTCCTTCTTTAGGTGCAGGAGCTGGGATAGTTTTTGCATCTTTCTTTGCATTATTAATATCTTTTACAGAAGCATTTGCAAAATCTATAGTAACACTCCCTTTAGCACCTGTCCCACTTAAAGTTAATGTATTATCATCCTTAACTGTTACCGTATATCCTGACTCCATAATATCATCATTTTCTTCAAGATAGTCTTCTAAATCAGAAGCTTCTAACGTTCTATCATCCGGAACACTTTCTGAAGAAACATATAATTTAGCTGCATTTAAAACCTGAATCCCCTCAGCTTTAACTGCATCAGTCCGTGATTTTTCAATAATATTCCCAATACTCGGCACCGCAATCGCCGCAATAATCCCCAAGATCACGATGACAGCCAGTAGCTCGACCAGCGTCAAACCTCTTTCATTCTTCAACATTTTCTTCATTTTCTTCAACATGCTTCATTTCCTCCTCAACATCATATGTAGTACTTTAGTACTCTTTTAATCTACCTATATTATACATCACGAAGAATAAAATATAAGTCTTAATGTGTAAAATATTATCAAAATTGCTAGAAATTTTGTACATTGTTAAATATTTCAAACATCGGGACCATGATGGCCGTGACAATCGTCCCCACAAGACTCGCCAAAAGGACGATCATCAGGGGTTCGATGAGGGCTTTTAATTGATCCGTCGAGTTTTCGACTTCTTTTTCATAAAAATCCGCCACTTTCGAAAGCATGCTGTCGAGTGAACCCGTCTCTTCCCCAATCGAAATCATTTGGGAAACCAGGGGAGGAAAGGCCCAATGCTTCTTCATGGGCTCCGTCAACGTCCCGCCTTTTTCCAATGACGCCCGGGACTCCCTGAGAACGGTGGCCATCACTTCATTTTCCACCACCCGTTCCACTATCGCCAGGGACTGCAGGATGGGGACGGAGCTTGAGAAAAGGGAGCTTAACGTTCTCGTCATACGGGCCAGAACCGTTTTTTGGATCAGCTTACCGAAGACAGGGATCCTTAAGATGAAGTAATCCAGGTAGTATTTCGTTTCTTTCCTCTGCCTCACCATCCCGATCCCTGTGATAAAAAGAATCACAAGCAGCAAGAGTACATACCAGAACCGCTGGACGGTTTCACTTGCCCCGAGGACGAATCGGGTGATTAACGGTAATTCTCCCCCGAAATCGTCAAACATATCCACGAAGGTCGGCACAACGGCAGCGAGTAAAAAGATGACAACGCCGATGGCAATGACCCCTACGACGGCAGGGTAAGAAAGGGCTGCGATTACTTTTTGTCGTGTACCGTGTTGCTTCTCATAATGATCTCCCAGTCTTTCCAGGGTTTCATCCAGGCTTCCCGTCGCTTCCCCGGCTTTCAGCATATTGATGAAGAGAGGCTCGAACACTTTACTGTGCTTTCCGAATGCCTCAGAAAGGGGACGTCCTTCCTTCAGCTCTATTTCGACATCCATGAGGATTTTCGTCAACGCTTTGCTGTCCGTTTGGCTCCCCAGGATACGGGTAGCGTCGACGACGGTGACCCCCGCTTTCAAAAGGGTGGAAAACTGCCTTAGAAAAATCACCAAATGCTGAAGCTTAACGGGATTCCCAAAGGTTATTTCTTTTGTTAAGAGCGTTTCCGGGATTTCCTGGACGGAAATGATGCGAACGCCTTGATTCTTCAGGCGGAGCATGGCCTCTTTTTTGGAGGGGGCCGTTATATGACCTTTTTTCTTACCCTTTTTATCCCGTCCTTCGTACTTGAATCTGGCCATGATTAACTGTTCTCCTGAAGAAACGGAGAGGCGGTTTCCTTGGATATGATGCCGGCGTGCAGAAATCTGCTGACATTCGATTCAAATAATTCCATCCCCAGTGCCTTGGAGGTTTGCATAACCGTCGGGATTTGATGGATCTTCTCTGAACGTATGAGATTGGCCACTGCTGAATTATTCAGCAGGATTTCTGAAACCGCGATCCTTCCTTCCTTATCAACCGTCGGCAGAAGGCGTTGGGCGATGACCCCCTGAAGAACGGATGCAAGTTGGACGCGAACCTGTGATTGCTGCGCTGCCGGAAAGACATCAATGATTCGTTCAATCGTTGAAACCGCGCTGGAGGTGTGCAGCGTACCCAATACTAAATGACCGGTTTCCGCTGCCGTGATGGCGGTTTGAATGGTTTCAAGATCCCGCATTTCCCCCACAAGAATGACATCGGGATCCTGCCTTAGGGCGCTTCTGAGGCCATAGGCAAAGGACTTGGTATCAAATCCGACTTCCCGTTGATCGATAATGGAAGAGCCGTGCTTATGTAAATATTCGATCGGATCCTCAAGGGTGATGATATGCTTCCTCATCGTCTGGTTCATATAGTGAATCATGGAGGCAAGGGTCGTCGATTTCCCGCTTCCTGTAGGACCCGTCACCAGTACCAATCCCTGATGTTTTTCCGCTATTTTCATTAAGACGGGAGGAAGCTTGAGCTCTTCGAGGGTCGGGATGTTCCTTGGCACCACCCGCAGTGCAATGGAAATGCAGGAGCGTTGAAAATAAGCGTTCACCCTGAAACGCGAAACACCCGGGAGAGCATAGGAAAAGTCCAGCTCTCCCCTTTCCTTGAAATCCATCCATAAATGCTCCGGGATGATGGCTTTTGCCATCATCTCTGTATCTTCAGGCTTCAATGGTTCCTGTCCGTACCTTTTTAAGTCCCCATGAATGCGGAATACCGGGGCCGACCCTATCGTTAAATGTATATCTGAGGCTCTTAATTCAAATGCTGCCTGTAATAGCCGATCGATTCGTTCCTTCATGCCATACACCTTCTTTACTCTATTGCTACGCGCAGAATTTCTTCCGTCGTGGTCAACCCTTGCTTTACCTTGAACAACCCATCATCCAGAAGAAAGATGGTTTTATTTTTCATCGCTACTTCCCTTAACGTACTGAGGGATTCATTGTTCATGATGATCCTTTTCATTTCATCGTTCACGACCAGCACTTCATGGATCGCCATTCTGCCTTTATAACCTGTCATGTTGCACGAGGCACACCCCCTGCCCCTGATGATCCTTTCGATCGACATGCCTCTGCGTTCGAAGATTTCTGTTTCCCTGGTGGAGGGTACTTCTTCCCGTGCACAATCCCTGCATACTTTCCTCACCAGTCTTTGAGCCACGATCCCACTGACGGATGTGGCCACCAAAAAGGGTTCGACCCCCATATCGATTAGTCGGGTCACCGTACTTAACGAGTCGTTCGTATGAATGGTACTGAGTACGAGATGCCCCGTCAAAGAGGCCCGTATCGCCACCTCGGCCGTTTCCCGGTCGCGAATTTCCCCCACCATGATTATATTCGGGTCCTGTCTGAGGATGGAGCGGAGACCGGTGGCGAATGTAAGACCGACATTTGCGTTGACCTGAATCTGGTTGACCCCCTCCAATTGATACTCTACCGGGTCTTCAACCGTGATAATATTGACCTCTTCGCTATTCAGCTTATTCAGTGCAGCATAAAGAGTCGAGGACTTACCTGAACCAGTCGGACCTGTAATCAGGACAATTCCGGTCGGCCGGTCAATCAGTTCCTGAAACCGCTTCAAGTTCAAGCTGTTGAATCCAAGCTGACCCAGGTCATTCAATGATGAACTTAGGTCCAGTATACGCAGGACGATTTTTTCCCCATACACGGTGGGAAGAGTCGATACCCTTAGGTCGATGGGACGGAAATCGATGTTTGTTTTGATCCGTCCATCCTGCGGGACCCTGTGTTCAGTGATGTCCAATTGTGACATGATTTTGAGCCGGGCCGTCAGCATACTGTGCATATGCTTCGGAAGAGCCCTGTCCGTCCGCAGGATGCCATCCACCCGATAGCGTATGAGCACCTTTGTCTCTTGTGGATCAATGTGAATATCGCTTGCCTTTTGAGTCATGGCATTTGATAACAACTGATTCACCAGCTTGGCGATGGGGGAATCCTGATCCGTTAATGTTTCATCCTCTAAAGCGGGACGGTCATTTTCCATCCCTTTCAACTCTTCATAGCTTTCATCCATATCATAGTACTTACTGATCGACCGGAGGATATCATCCTTTGTGGCAATGGCCGTTTCAATATAGAACCCCGTGGACAGCCGTAAATCCTCTATCGTATAGAAATCCATTGGGTCCGCCATGGCGACAAAGAGCTTATCCCCTTCTTTTTTCAGGGGGATCATTAGATTCCCCTTGGCCAATTCTTTCGGAATCAAATGGAACAGTTTGGGATCGAATGGGTATCGAAACAAACTGACATGTGGGATACCCAGCTGAAATTCGAGCACTTCGATCAACTGCTGCTCCGTTATGTATCCTTTTTGTAAGATAGCATCCCCAAGCTTCTGATCTTTCCCTTTTTCCCTCAGTGCCGCTTGAAGCTTTTCTTCCGTTAACAAACCTGATTCAACTAATAAGTCTCCTAGACGTTTCCTCTCCTGGGCCATGATCATCCACCTGACTTCTTTTATTTCATATCCGACAATGGACCTTCCGCTTCCGGCGGGAGATTCTCATCCCCTGCGTTTTCAGGTAATTCACTTTCCCCTGTGTCAATCGGTTCAGAAGGAACAGTGTTTTCCGTTCCTCCAGAACTTCCCGGAATGGCAGTCTCATCACTCGAAGCACCCGTACCATTGTCATCCGTTTCAACGGGGGCCTGTGGTTCACTTACCACATAGTCTTTCATACTATGGATCTCTTCTTTATACACCGGAAGATAAAAGTCCTCAGACACCCTCTCTTCCTTGAGAACTTCACCGTTCTTCGTCTCGAAACTACGCCACACTTCAATCTTCATGCCGTCACGTCCTTCTTCTTTCACCTTTACTTCCCCTTTATTTACATAGGGACTGTACTGTTTGATCAGCTTCGGCTTGAAGGTTTGTTCGTTCCGCTCTTCTACAGTAATCTCATAGGGCATCTCTACGCCAGTGAGGGTCAGGGTAAGTGTATCTCCCTGTCGACTGAACGTGATGGTATAGGCAGTGTTATTTGGATTGGTGAAAATAAAATCGTCGCCCTGTTCCTGATTGACATACGCCTCATATCCCAGATCAATATCGTCTGGAAGAACCCTTCCCTGGTGTCTTTCGATCACTTCAAAATTCGTCGGCAGGATCAACCGGTATAAGGATGATGCAAAGTGACTCAATTCCTGGTTGGACAATCCCGTAAAAGCTTCGTCATCCATAAATTCCAATAGGGAGAACGGCGAGGTTTTTCCTATTTCGATTTTCGGATATGCCTCAAGCAGATTTTGAAGTCCCGGAGTGATGGGCACCCCTTCCATATTGACCTCAGAGATGAGTTCAATCGAATCGGATTGAATGAAAAAATCTTCTATTGGCAGGTTTCTGTCGATTGTGTCTAAATTCGATGCTGCCTGAGTCATTTCTTGATTCAATGCCTCCATGTCGATCATGCCGGTATCCACTTCATGAGAAGCTAAAAAAGAGGGGAGTCCCTTGATGCTCACCAACAGAGGCGAGTCCCCTCCTTGAGCTGCAGCCTGCAGCGAACCGGCAAGGTCAAAATGAAACAGCTTCGAATCTACAGGGATGAATGTCTCCATATAGGAAACGGTTAATGAATGATTGCCTTTCCACCCATCTATTTCCGTATTCAATTGGGCTTCTGCTTCTTGATAAGAAAGGGTGGAAACATCAATATTTCCAATCCTGGTCCCTTCAGAAAAAGCCTCATTCGGCGAAATGAAACGATCATATGCATAAGCTCCAAGATGAGCAAAACTGAACAAATAAAGGCTGCATAACACAAAAAAAACAGATAGTTTCGTAATTGGAAACGTTTTGCTCATCACTTGAGGCCCCTTTTAGACTGATTTCATTTACCTCTTTGTTTCAAAAAATAAGCGATTGTACTCTTCCTCTTCTTCCTGTGAAAGGGACGAAGAAGGAATCGTATCATACCGTAAGGAATCCGTTTGTGGTGAAAGAGGATTCCAGTCTTCTAATTGCTCATCAAGCCGGTCCCTTTCTTCATCCACCGAAAACGGGGAGTGGGATGGGAAGTCTTCGTCTTTATATACGTTGTCTTCTATTTCTTCTTCCAGGATATGTACGGATGATATGGATTTTAATGGGATCTCCTCTATGTACCCTTCTTTCTCCGGAACCCTTTTCCCTTTAGTAGTGGGAACGGTATCCAAAGCGGGGCTTTCCTCAAATTCTTGTTGGCTCGTTTCCTTGATTTCGGATGTGAAATAAATGTCAGATGTATTCGTGGATTGAAGGAATAAAGGTCTTACCCTCGTCTCCAGGAAGTAGGTACTTAGAAGGAGTAATAAAACGAAAATGATCAAGACCTGATAGAGGGGAATAACGCGGCCGGCCAGTACACACAAGAGAGTAAGCAAAAGAGCTCCAGTAGAAATCAGGACTTTCTGCTTATATGACAGTTTCATAGGAACCAATATGAGTATAGGCAGCAACAATAGAAAGGCCACGACAGCAGATACTACATCACTCACACTCATCCCTCCAATTCATGGTTGTTTCGATGAAAAATAACAATATTCGACTACTACTATTTTAGTATATACAGTGGGAAATGAAAAGCTATTATCTGCTAAAGCTAGTAAAAAATAGGATGAAAATCATAGGTATCATATCATCAATTTAAAAAAACACCTTCACATAAAGGAAGGTGTTTACATAGTTCATTTCACATACTGTGCCACCCGGTTCCTCCCGGCCTGCTTGGCTCCCGTATAAAGGGCCCGGTCGGCATGGCGGATCAGTGCCAGGGTATCATCTGCATCTTCCGGGGCGGTCGATACCCCGATGCTCGCCGTGATCCGGACCATCATCTGTTTGTTGGACTCGTCCAGACTGTCATGGAGGGTGAATGGCTGATCGGCAATCGTGCTCCTCACATACTCGGCGATTTGGAGGGCCTCGTTCCGTTCAGTGTCGGGAAGGAGGATCACGAATTCCTCGCCGCCGTATCTTGCGACGGTCCCTTTAGAGTCGATCAGCATTCGAAGGCGGTCTGCAAGCTCGATGAGGATCTCGTTACCGCTCTGATGACCGTAGTTGTCGTTGATGACCTTAAAGTGATCCAGGTCGAGCATGATCAATGACAGGTTCTTCCTTTTCCCAAGCTCAAGATGATTGTATTCCATCGACAGGAGATCTTCGAAGTATCGGTAATTGTAGAGGCCGGTCAGGGCACACCGTTCACTATTCTTCTTCGTCCGTTCATGGTGCCTTGCATTGGCGATCGCCACCCCGAAATAGGAGCATAGGATATCGACGATCATTAATTGGAATTTCTCATAGGCCTTCTTTTTGGAGGAAGCGAGCAGCAGAATGCCCCTGACCTTCTGGCTCCTGACGATGGGCACGCATAACACACTTTCCACACCTTCAGGCATATAGCCTTCCGCGACATCTGTCCATTCAGACCGGGAAGTGTACAGGACTGACTGTCCCGTTTCCCACACCACACCGCTGATTCCCTGGTTTTTCTTGAGCGGGCGAAGATTATTCGATTTCATTTCCCCATTTTCAACACGCCTCAGAAGAACCAGCTCTTCCTCATGGCAATCGAGTATATACGCATATTCGACAGGCAGGGTCTCGATGATCTTTTCGATGAAAATATCGAGGACTTCATTGACTTTGAGGCTTTCCGTTAATTGATGACCGATTTCCCCTGCTTTTTGGAGGTATTCATTGATCTTTTCGGAAGAATTATAGAGCTTTAAGATGATCGACAGACTGACAAAAGGAACCCCGATCAGTAATGAGGCAAAGGCCCCCAGTTCAAGCGTTAAATAATAGAGTGATAGAGAAAGGGGGAACATGATCATGTTCGCGGTAAAATCCCACACGAAATCCTTACTGTAAAAACGGACATCATTGTTGGCGACATAGCGGTGATAGGCAAGAAGCAGGATTTGATTGATCATGATCGATACGACCTGATAGCATAGGATCGGGAAAATCAGCTGACTGAGCTCCCTTTCGGCGATTTCCCCGCCAAGCAAGAAATAGATTAAACCGCTTATGAATGAAACAATGAAGAACATCACTGAATTCAAGGGAAGCCTGTGCCAATCGGTTTTCGTCAGTCGAAGCCGGATCAGCAATGGGATGATGGAGAATTGCATCAATACGATTTCCACAAATAATCCGTACTTGATGAACCCTACAAGGGTGACCCATTGAATGAAGAAAATGGTCGCCCCGTTGATCACGATGGGCATGAGCGGGATAAAAGTAGCAAAGGCCACCAATGTGAACAACTCTAACTCATTTCCTTTAATATTTTCAGGGGGATAATATTGATATGTAAAATACATACCCGCCGGTACGACGGCCAGCCATGACAGCAATATGTACAGCTTTTTCTTTACTGATAACGTCATATCTATCCCCCATAGGTTTACATTCGATTTACTATAGTCTGATCATACTATACTAGTTAAATAGTCACAAGTTTAAGAATATTTTATCAAAGCATCCAAACAAAGTCACTTACTTTTTTCTGTAATTTTCCAGTAAAGGAAGAAAATACGGTTTTACTTCCGATAAAAAATAGAGAGAGCCCGTGATGAGCAGGATTTCATCCTCTTGTGTCACCTTGATTTTCTCCTTGAGGTACTTCTTCCAATCATGAACTTTTACCTTATCAGGGTGTGAAGATGCATCGTAAAGCTCTTCTACGGATGCCACCCTTGGAAAGTCAAAGGTCGTAAAACCGATGTAATCCACGGCTTCCTCCAGGTGTGAAATCATCGGTCTCAACTCTTTATCATGAAGGGCCGAGAAAAGGACGGTTACTCTTTTATGATGGAAGCGCTCCTGAATCGTTTTTACCAGGGCAGCGACACCTTCCGGATTATGGGCACCATCAATGTAAACGTTATCTGATAAAGCTTCCATTCTGCCTGGCCAGGTTGCCTTCTTCAATCCAGCCTTCAGATGTGTTGTATTTGTTATAAACTTCTCCTCCAGTGTAAGAAGCTCAAGGACCTTAATGGCGATGGCTGCATTATTGATCTGATGGGTTCCGATCATGGAAAGCTCGAACGATTCATGCTGAAAAGGAGATCGATACTCGAACCTCTCCCCTTTTTCCAATATGTCGAGACGCTTGGCTGAGAAATCCTGTCCAAGTTGAAATAATTCACTCCCCATATCGACGGCCTTTTCTTCAATGACCTTGACTGCATCCTGCTGATGCACACCGGATACGACAGGTACGCTTTTCTTGATGATCCCCGCTTTTTCAAAAGCGATATCCTCGATTCTGTTCCCGAGAAACTGCATATGATCCATTCCGATACTCGTGATGACTGATACCATGGGGGTGATGACATTCGTCGAATCAAGCCTTCCCCCAAGCCCCACCTCATAGAGAACGAGGTCGACGGGATTCAGTTCGGCAAAATAATAAAAGCTCATGGCCGTAATGACTTCGAATTCAGAGGGTGCCCCCCATTCCGAATGTTCCATTTTTTCTGCAATGGGCTTGATCTTTTCTACAAGCAGGACCAGCTCCTCATCGCACAACGGCGCTCCGTCGATGCTGATTCGTTCATTAAAGCGTTCAAAGTAAGGAGAGGTGAAGGTTCCGACTTTATAACCTGATTCCTGTAACACATGTCTCAAATAGGTAACGGTGGAGCCTTTTCCATTCGTCCCACCGATGTGGACCGTTTGGAGCTTTTGATGCGGATTCCCGAGCTCCTCCAACAGGCGGTCCATCCGCATCAGACCTGGCTTGATTCCAAGTCTCAGCCTTGAGTGTATCCATTCGACGGATTTTTCATAGTTCATTTTTTTCACTCCCGCTTAGGTTTCATTAGAAAAAGGGCCCCAATCGGCTCTGACCGGGAGGATGACCTCCCTCTCGATCAGACCTGATTCCAAAGCCCTCTTCCTGTCCTTTATTTACGGAGTAACATTAAACCGATTTAAGCTCTTCGATTCTCGCTTTAACAGTCGCTTGTTTCTCCAGATAATCTTTTTCTTTCTCTTTTTCCTCATCGACTACTTTCTGAGGGGCTTTACTAACAAACTTTTCATTGTTCAGCTTGCCTTGAACACGGGAAACTTCCTTCGTCCATTTCTCCAGCTCTTTTTGAAGTCGCGCGATTTCTTCCTCGATGTTGATCAGCCCTTCTAATGGAAGGTACAGATCCACGCCCGTCACGACTGCCGTCATCGCTTTTTCCGGTGCTTCTAAGTCTGTGCCCATCTCAAGCTTCTCAGGATTACAGAATTTTTCGATATACGATTGATTCTTCTCGATGATCGAAAGCGTATGTGCATCTTTCGCTTTCAGCATCAGGTTGATCTGCTTGCTCATTGGCGTATTCACTTCTGCACGAACATTTCGTACGGCGCGGATGATGTCAACGAGAAGCTTCATTTCTTCTGCTGCACCTTTATCAGTCAGCTTATCATCAACCGTCGGCCATGCCGCAACCGTGATGGATTCGCCTTGATGCGGCAAGTTCTGCCATATTTCCTCGGTAATAAACGGCATGAATGGGTGTAGAAGTCTCATTGTGTTGTCGAGTACATAAGCCAGGATCGAACGGGTCGTCTTCTTCGCCGCTTCGTCTTCACCGTATAAAGGCAGCTTCGCCATTTCAATGTACCAGTCACAGAAGTCATCCCAGATGAAGTTGTATAGCATGCGTCCCACTTCACCGAATTCATAACGATCCGCCAGACGTGTCACCGTTTCGATCGTTTCATTCAAGCGTGTCAGGATCCATTTATCCGCAACGGATTTCTCACCTGATAAATCGATTTCGTCGTATGTCATGCCATCCATGTTCATCAGGGCAAAACGGGAGGCATTCCAGATTTTATTGGCAAAGTTCCAAACAGACTCAACCTTTTCAAATGAGAAGCGAAGATCCTGTCCCGGTGAGCTTCCAGTCGTCAGGAAGTAACGAAGGGAATCGGAACCGTATTTTTCGATGACATCCATCGGGTCTACACCGTTTCCTAATGACTTACTCATCTTACGTCCTTCAGCGTCACGAACCAAACCGTGAATCAACACATCTTTGAATGGGCGTTCTCCCGTAAATTCGAGTCCTTGGAAGATCATACGTGATACCCAGAATCCGATAATATCATATCCTGTTACAAGTGTGTTGGTTGGATAGTAACGCTTAAAGTCTTCTGCATTCAAGTCCGGCCAGCCCATTGTTGAGAACGGCCACAGCGCTGAACTGAACCAAGTGTCCAACACGTCTTCTTCTTGCGTCCAGTTTTCAATGTCTTCTGGCGCTTCTTTCCCTACATACATTTCACCCGTTTCGTTATGGTACCAAGCCGGTATTCTGTGACCCCACCATAGCTGACGGGAAATACACCAGTCACGCGTGTTTTCCATCCAGCGAAGGTAAGACGTTTCGAAACGATCAGGAACAAAGTTAATTTTGTTTTCACCTTCCTGAAGTTTAACCGCTTCTTCTGCTAATGTATCCATCTTAACGAACCACTGAGTGGAAAGGTAAGGTTCAACCACTGCCCCGCTTCGCTCCGAATGCCCAACCGAATGCATATACTCTTCAATCTTGAACAATACACCGGATTCCTGAAGATCCTTCACGATTTGCTTACGGCAGTCAAAACGATCCATGCCGTTATACTTGTCGGCTCTCTCGTTCATCGTGCCATCTTCATTCATCACCAGGATGCGTTCAAGATTATGACGATTCCCGATTTCAAAGTCATTAGGGTCATGGGCCGGTGTGATTTTCACGGCTCCGGAACCGAATTCCATATCTACATAATCGTCACCGACAATCGGGATTTCACGTCCTACAATTGGAAGGGTAACCTTTTTCCCGATCAGGTGCTTGTAACGGTCGTCTTCAGGATGTACCGCAACCGCCGTATCACCCAGCATCGTTTCCGGACGCGTTGTCGCGATTTCGATGTGGCCGCTTCCGTCTGCCAATGGATATCTCATATGATAGAATGCACCCTGTACATCTTTATGGATAACCTCGATATCGGATAGTGCCGTCTTTGTCGCAGGATCCCAGTTGATGATATATTCCCCGCGGTAGATCAAACCTTTGTTGTAAAGATCGATGAATACTTTCTGAACTGCATCCGACAACCCTTCATCAAGGGTGAAGCGTTCGCGGCTGTAATCGAGTCCAAGTCCGACTTTCGCCCATTGCTGACGGATATGCTCGGCATATTCTTCTTTCCATTTCCACGTTTCTTCCACGAATTTCTCACGGCCGAGGTCATAGCGTGAAATTCCCTGATTGCGCAGTTTTTCATCCACTTTTGCCTGTGTCGCGATTCCAGCATGGTCCATCCCGGGGAGCCAGAGGACATCGTAGCCCTGCATGCGTTTCATTCTTGTCAGGATGTCCTGTAATGCTGTATCCCAGGCGTGACCGAGATGAAGTTTCCCTGTTACGTTCGGAGGAGGGATGACGATGGTGTACGGCTCCTTCTCCTTGTCATTCGTCGCTTCGAAGTACTTTCCTTCGAGCCACCATTTGTATCTGCCCTGTTCAATGGCATTCGGATCATATTTCGTCGGCATTGATAATTGTTGATCTTGTGTTTCCATGTGATTTCCTCCTACATCGTATTAAGCACACTTTTCTAAAAAAATAAAAAAATCCCCCGTCCTGTGAAAAGGACGAAGGATTCCATTCGCGGTACCACCTTTTTTCTCAGGAGAAATAGGCCTCCTGAACGCTCGACGGATATAACGGCTTTTAACCGGCTTCTACTACTCTCATTTCATAGAAACAGCTCTCCAGGCGACCTTCCATTGTCTTAACGTAGAAAATCTCTCAGCAAACGATTTTCCTCTCTGAAAGTAAGGATCAATGTACTCTTCCTGTTCATTGCTTTTCGTGATTATTTATTTACTCATTATAGTATAGGATAAGATTAAGTTTCGTCAATCATTATTGGCCATTTCGTTTAAAAATATTCATTTCGCCTATATATAGGCACCATTCCACCCTGTATTCATAAGATAAAGTAATGAATATACCCAGGAAAGTGAGTGGACGATTATGAAAAAAATCAACCAGTACACCCTGCAGAAATGGATGGGCAATGCCCGGTTAATATGTAAGCAATTCATCATACCATTTACCATTTTTCAAGGGGTCCGCACCATCCTGCTTCCAACCACTTTTGATGTCCTTCTGCTGACCCTGTTCATCGGTATCGGCCTTGCCATTTACTTCGATTGGATTTAAAGAACTGACGAATGGTGGATTCGTCAGTTCTTTTTTTATTCCGCTTCCTCTGCCTGCTCCTGCTTCTTTTTCTCCATTTCATCCAGGCGCATGACGACGTATTCGGTATTTTTAAGTAACCAGTAGTGCCGCTGCAGCTTCTTTAGGGACTTCCGTTCATTCCGCTTATCCTTCGGGGTATGAAAATATTTCTCCACAACGGCAATGACGGAGCTTGGATAAGCAAGGTAGCTCATGAACAGGAGCCGTTCTTCATTCCGCACGGTAAAGTGCTGGAAATAGGTGGTGAGCCACTCGATGCATTCCTCATAATATTTAGGATAGGTTTTGAGTGTTCTCGACAAGAATGGCAGAAGATCATGAAACGGGGACGCCATCCTGGAATTCTCGAAATTGTGGAAATACCCCAAACCCCTTTCATCGAATAAAAAGTGCTCCGTCGACACCTTTCCATGAGTGATCACGGTCCTTACCTTTTCGAGCTCCTTCGTCTCCTCGTACCACTCATCCAGCATTTTACGGGAGAATTTCAACGCTTGAGAGGCGTCCTTATAGTACATGCAGAAATGAAATTGAAAAGGGGACATGTACGTCGTCTTTTCACACGTTTCCACATACTCATCAAGGAATTGCTGCTCTTTGTCCCATCTTGACGTCAATTGCTCGTAATGGGATTCCCTTTCTTCTTTATCAATTTTCACTTCCTGGGAAGAAAGAGTATGGAGCCTTGCCAGTTCCCTGAACATCTTTTGATGCTTTTCGAATTGGTCTTCCCTCTCCTGATTCAGGAGCCAGGGCATGACATAGTATAAATCCCCTTGATTCCACACCGCATAGCGCCCATCAAGGGTAGGATATATCGGGACGATCCGGTTATAGCCCCTTTGAAACAGCAATTGCACATTCCGGACGAAGTCCACTCCGTTTTGTGCTGGAAGCTGTTTCACGGCAAGAGTCCCCTTATTGGAGAATACCTTTGAAATCTTTCCGTAGTTTTCAACAAAATGGGGTTCGACCCCATAAGGCTGCAAGACAGGCTTCAATCCCTCCAGCGTTTGTACCATTCCTCTCACCTTCTAAGATTACTTTTCTAAAAAAAACGGACCAACTCCAATGAATTTGGTGTCAGCCCCGTCGTTTCTTCTATAGTACAATGACTCTCTTCATTGGCCCTCTGATGGGAGTAACCCTGCTATTTTCCTTTACCCCTTGAAAACAAACTCGCTGTTCGGGATATAAAGAACCTGCCCTGCATACACATCCTGATTGGCTTCAAGCTGATTCACCCTTAAAAGCTGCGGGATGGTGAGATCATATTTCTCGGCAATATAATCCAGGTTCTCTCCTTCCTGGACGATGCATACCCGGAGAGTCGCACCCTTTTCCTCTTCTTTACGGGCAAAGAAATCCGTCAAGGAAATGGATTCGTACTTCTTTTTGCCCTTCGTCTTTTTCTTTTCTTCCTTTTCTTCCCCACTCTCTTCCATCTCTGCTTCAACGGCAGAGGATGAGGAGGAAGACTCTTCTTCTTCCATCTCATGCGCTTTGTACTTAGGGGCAGGCGGAGGCGTGTAGGCCGCCTTCGGTTCAGCGTGCTGCTCCTCCGACGACTCACTCAGCTCATGCTGTGGAAGCTCGAATACATTCTCTTTCCGGTAGTCCGCTTCCTGATAAGAAAGAGCCGGATTTGCATCATATTGGATCTGTACGGGAATCTCATCCTCCTGTTCTCCTGGAGGCGTCCTTCCTTCGAGATGAAACGGCTGATACTCATCGTCACTGTAGTCTTCTTCTGCATCGTCCTCTTCAACATAAGCCGTCAGATCGTCTTCCTCATCTTGATCGTACCCATACACTTCTTCTCTTTCTTCCTCTTCTTCTGTTTCCACTTCTTCTTCCAGTTCCAGGGCGGCACTTGACCGGTAAAGGGGCTCGAATTCCTGTTCTCTCTCATATTCGGCCTCAAGGGGAGTATGGGCCTGCTGTTCACCATAGATGCCCGTGATCGTCAAATCGGCATTCAGTTTCAAACAGGCATTTTCAGGCACGACATAATCGAAGGACTCGACATACACGTCAATATCGCCTAAATTAGCGATTCGATTTTTTGGGATGGTCACATCCACCGGGAAACGATGGACAAATTCATATTCTCCTCTTTCCCGCTTTTCCACAGTTTGCACAAACTTCCCGCTTGCTTCAAACTCATCTTCCTCTTCTTCTCTCGGTGATGTCGGTAAATATTCACCTGACAAATCAAGGCTCCCTCTAATAAGTACGTACTGCTCTTGCTCTTGAATCGTTATATGAGGATCTAAGGAGATAGATAGCAATTCTTCAACTTCCTGTCCTTTTTTGAACCAAATTGATTCTTCCAAAGAAAATCGTAGACACGATTGTTGTTCTTGTGACAAAGAAATTCCTCCTTCCAGTTCTAAACAAAGAAATAGTAAACAATGCCATTATCACTTTATGAAACGAAAAGGAGGAATATGATAGGAAAACAAATAAAAAACAGCCGATCCCCCAAAAGGATCGGCTGCCCCATTACTTCTTACTAATCTTTTCAAACGCTTTTTCGGCTGCCTGAAGGGTCTTTTCGATATCATCATCCGTATGGGCTGTTGATAAGAAAAGCCCTTCGAATTGAGAAGGTGGCAGGAATACCCCTTCATTGGCCATTTCACGGTAATATTCAGCAAACATCTCCAGGTCCGAAGACTTGGCACCTTCGTAGTTCGTTACCTCTTCATTGGTGAAGAAAATCCCGATCATGGAGCCTGCACGATTGATTGTATGAGGAATATTGTGCTTTTCAGCGGCTTTCTTCAAGCCTTCCTCCAATAGATCTGCTTTCCGGGAAAACTCAGTATAGGTTTCCGGAGTCAGCTGACTGAGTGTCTCGTACCCGGCCGTCATCGCCAAAGGATTTCCAGAAAGAGTCCCTGCTTGATAGATTGGGCCGCTTGGAGCGATTCTTTCCATGATTTCCGCTTTACCGCCGTATGCACCGACAGGAAGTCCCCCACCGATCACTTTCCCTAAGCAGGTTAAGTCAGGTGTGACATTGTAATATCCCTGAGCACAGCCATAGCCGACACGGAAGCCGGTCATGACTTCATCGAAGATCAGAAGTGCACCATGGTTTTCCGTTACCTCACGCAGGCCTTCCAGGAAGCCGGGTTGCGGAGGTACGACACCCATATTTCCGGCAACAGGCTCGACGATAACACCTGCGATGTCATCACCGAACTGCTCGAACGCATAGCGGATGCTTTCAAGATCATTATAAGGAACGGTGATCGTGTTCTTGGCGACCCCTTCAGGAACCCCCGGACTATCAGGTAAACCAAGGGTCGCGACACCGGAACCGGCTTTGATCAATAAAGAATCCCCATGTCCGTGGTAACAGCCTTCGAACTTGATGATTTTATTTCGTCCCGTATATCCACGGGCCAAACGGAGCGCGCTCATCGTCGCTTCCGTACCCGAAGACACCATGCGGACGACTTCAATGCTTGGCACCCGCTCAATCACAAGCTTGGCCAATTTGTTTTCGATTTCTGTCGGGGCACCGAAGCTCGTCCCGTTTTCGGCTACTTTTTTAATGCTCTCCACGACGCGGTCATTGCTGTGACCAAGAATGAGAGGTCCCCATGACAGGACATAATCAATGTATTCATTTCCATCAATATCGTAAATTTTCGATCCTTTCCCTCTTTCCATGAAGATCGGATCCATTTTGACGGATTTGAATGCCCGGACGGGACTGTTCACCCCGCCGGGCATCAGGTTTACTGCTTCTTTGAACGCTTGCTTCGATTTCTCATATGATCGCAATATGGTTTCCTCCTTTAGTGATCTTTTCAGTCATCCTTACAGGAACTTTCCACCAATTAGGATAACCAATTCGCTACATCTTTTGCGAAATACGTAATGATGAGGTCTGCCCCGGCACGTTTCATGCTGGTCAGCTTCTCCATGACGATTTCCTGTTCATTCACCCAGCCGTTTTGGGCCGCTGCTTTCACCATGCTGTATTCGCCACTTACGTTATAAGCGACAACCGGTGCATTAAAACGGTCTTTCACTTCACGCATGATGTCGAGATACGATAGGGCTGGCTTCACGATAAGGAAATCGGCACCCTCTTCCATATCAGATTGTGCTTCTCTCAATGCTTCCAAGCGGTTTGCCGGGTCCATTTGATACGTTCTGCGATCTCCGAATTGCGGTGTGGAGTGGGCGGCATCACGGAACGGACCGTAGAAGCTTGATGAATACTTAACCGCATAGGACATGATCGGCACATCGTGGTAGCCTGCCTCATCAAGACCGTGGCGGATGGCTGCGACAAATCCATCCATCATATTGGAAGGGGCGATGATGTCTGCACCAGCTTCAGCCTGGCTCACAGCTGTTTTCGCCAACAGATCCAGCGTCTGGTCATTCAGTACTTTACCGTCTTTGACGATTCCACAATGGCCGTGACTTGTATATTGGCAAAGACACGTATCCGCTACGACAACAAGGTCAGGATAATGTTTCTTGACGAAGCGTGTCGCCTCCTGGACGATCCCGTGATCATGGTAGGCCTGTTTCCCCAGTTCGTCTTTTTCAGCAGGGACACCGAAAAGGATGATTGATTTGATTCCGAGAGAAACCACTTCATCCATTTCCGCCTTTAAATTATCCAGTGAAATATGATAAACACCCGGCATGGACGGGACGACGTTCTTGATGTTTTCCCCTTCCACGACAAACAAAGGGTAAATTAAATCTTCTTTTCGCAGATGAGTCTCCCTAACCAGCGAACGCATCGTTTCCGTTTGACGCAAGCGGCGGTGACGATTAAATTGCAGGTCTTTCATAGTAAAAGCCTCCTAATGTTATATGACTAGCGGGAAGAGATGAAATCTTTCATCTCATTCACCATTTCATTTACAGTATAAACGCTCGGACAGATTTTTACATGCAATCCGTATTGTTCAGCGGTATTTTTTGTGATCGGGCCGATGCACGCGATCGGGATGTCCCGGATATGATCATGAAGCGCATACTCCTCCATCACCTTCATAAAATGATGCACCGTCGAGGAACTCGTGAACGTAATGATGTCCACTTGTTCTTTTTCAATGATGCGCTTTAACTGCAGGGTGCTGCTTGCAGGAAGGACCGTTTCATATACGATCCATTCCTGACATGTCACTCCGGCGGAAGCCAGTTCTGAGGCAATGACGTTCCTTGCAAGATTGCCTTTTGGAATCAGGACGTGCCCGGAAGGCTTCACTTTTGAAATGAACTCAGCGGCAAAGTCATCGCCGGTGAAATTTTCGGGCACAAAGGAAACCGGTATTCCGTATTTTCGGCAGTACTGCTCTGTTTTACTTCCCACGGCAGCGAATTTCCCTGTATATAAGGTCAATGGGATCCCCTGTCTCTTCAATGCCTGCAGAAAGAACTTGACCCCATTCTTGCTGGTGAAAATAATCCATTCGTACGTATGTATGGCGGTGTGGAGCGTCTTCTCCCATGGGTCTTCATGGGATTGAAAATGAAGGAGCGGCACCAGAATGGGTACCCCTCCCTCGTTTTCAATGAGGGAACCTGTTTCACTGGATCCCTCATTGCCACGAGTGATCAAAACCTTTACATGTTCTAAAGGCCTCTTCCCCTTCATTATTGATCGAGCTCCTCTTTCACCTGATCGATCAAGGCTTTTGCCCCTTGTTTCGTTAAACTTTCAGCGACTTTTTCTCCCACTTCTTTTGGATCCGGACCTGTCATGTATTCCTTGTAGATCGTTTCTCCGTTTGGTGAAGCGACAAGCCCCGTCAAGGCAATGTCCCCGTTGTCCATAAGCTCGGCAAAGCCTGCGATCGGCACCTGGCAGCCCCCTTCCATTTTATGAAGGAATGCTCTTTCTGCTGTAACCGTGCTCGTCGTTTCTTCGCATGCGAATTTCTCAAGAAGTTCAAGGACCTCATGGTCATCGTCCCTGCACTCGATTGATAAGGCCCCTTGACCTACAGCAGGCAGGCACAGGTCGGGATCCAGGAATTCCGTCACGACATCCGACGTCCATCCCATACGCGACAACCCTGCGGCTGCCAGGATGATGGCATCATAATCCTCATTCTGAAGCTTGGCAAGGCGCGTATCGATGTTACCGCGGATCCACTTGATTTCAAGGTCGGGACGGACGGAAAGGATTTGAGCCCCTCTCCGCAGACTGCTCGTACCGACGATCGCTCCCCCCGGCAGATCTTTAAGGGCCACATGGTTCTTACTGATAAACGCGTCACGGTGATCCTCACGTACTGGTATGCTTCCAATGGTCAATCCTTCTGGTAAAACCGCCGGCATGTCCTTCATGCTGTGAACCGCCATGTCGATTTCTTTATCCAGCATCGCCTGCTCGATTTCTTTTACGAATAAGCCTTTACCGCCCACTTTGGACAGGGTGACATCAAGGATCTGATCCCCTTTCGTCACAATTTCCTTCACTTCGAAATCATACGAAGGGTCAAGGGCCTTCAGCTGATCGATCACCCAATTGGTTTGGGTAAGGGCTAATTTACTTCGTCTAGATCCTACAATAATTTTTCTCATAATGACCTCCTGAAAACTTATGAATACCAGAAATGAAATGAAGACAACCGACTTCCTAAGAAAAAGTTGATCAATATAATCAAGAAGGCTGCAACATTCAGATAAGCTAATGATTTACCAAAGACATTCTTTTTGATGCGAAGGTAAAGATAGCTGCTATATAAAATTAATAGAATGAATGATCCTACTATTTTCGGGTCGTACCACAGAAATTCCGGCAGTTTGATATACGCCCATTGCAGCCCCAGTATCAGGCTCAGCAAGAGCATCGCCACACCGATGGAATTCGAGATATAGGATATCTTCTCAAGCTTGGACAGATCACTGATCCTCCATAACCTCTGCCCCCATTTCTTCTCCTTCAATAATTTAAACTGCAGGAGATACAAAAGGGAAAACACAAAGGATAAACTGAAGGCCCCGTAGGACAGGATCGCCATCGTAATGTGGATTAACAATAACTCGGATACCATTTGTTCTGCCATCGCCTGGGACTCCACCTGGACAGGCGCGAAGGTGTGGATCGCCATGATGATGAAACCGAGTACATTTGTAAAGAACACGGTGAAGTCCACTCTTAACAGTCGATTGATGACCAGGGACAGGGTGATCAGGACCCAGGCATAAAAATAAAGTCCCTCAAAGATGGTGAGGACCGGGAACCTGCCTGTATTCATCATGTATAGAAATAAAAAGATTGTTTGAAGGACCCAAACAATCGCAAGTAACCAGAAGGCAAACAGGTTTGCCTTCCGGTTTTTGTTTAAGAAATCTATAAAATAAAAGAGAATACTAATAGCATACAGAACAATCATAAGTTCATGCAGCCTAGTCATCGTTTGTTCAAACATCGACAATAACCTCACTTATGGTTGAAAAGAGGGTTGTGGTGTAAGCTTAAGATCGCTCTCAGTCTTTTCGTTGGCTGCTTTCACTTGTTTCTGCTCTAGCACTTGTTGTTCAATGTTAAAAATGTTGATGAATAAATCCAATTTATCTTCTGCGTCCGGCATTCCTGCCAATTCCTTTGCCTGCAGGATCGGATCTTTTAACAGCTGATTGATGATGCTCTTCGTATGTTTATTCAACACCTTGCGTTCGCGGTCGGTCAAGTCAGGCATTTTCCGCTCGATGCTCTCCATCGTATCTGCCTGAATGGATAATGCTTTTTGTCTGAGTGCGGAAATGACCGGCACCACCCCGAGCATGTTCAACCATTCTTTGAACGCCACTATTTCAGCTTCGATCATGATTTCGATCTGCTCAGCTGCTTTCTTACGCTCAGCAAGGTTCGCCTGGACGATTCCTTCTAAGTCATCGATATCATAAAGGAATACACTTTCGAGCTGTCCGATGGCCGGATCTAAATCCCTCGGTACGGCAATGTCCACCATGAAGAGCGGACGGCCTTTTCTCATGCTTTCCACATGGGACATCATTTCTTTTGTGATGACAAAATCCTTTGCACCTGTAGAACTGATCATAATATCAGCCTCTACAAGGGCACATTGAAGCTCCTGCATCGTTTTCGCATTTCCGCTGAAACGCTCAGCCAGTGTTTGAGCCTTCTCATAGGTGCGATTGATCACGGTCACCTTCGTGGCTCCGCTGCCATGGAGGTTTTGGATCGCAAGTTCACCCATTTTACCCGCTCCAAGAATGAGGACATGCTTTTTCTCCAGGCTGCCGAAGACTTTTTTAGCCAACTCAACGGCCGCGTAGCTGACTGATACAGCATTCGAGCCAATCTCTGTTTCTGAATGACCCTTTTTGGCAACGGTCACCGCCTGCTTAAACAGGTGGTTAAATACTGTACCGGTCGCTCCCGACTCCTGGGCATTCAGGAAGCTTGAACGAATCTGGCCAAGGATCTGGGTTTCCCCAAGGACCATGGAGTTCAATCCACAGGCAACCTTAAAAAGGTGTTCGACGGCTCCTTCTTGTTCATAAATGAACAGATAAGGCGTGAACTCCTCTTTGTCTATATCAAACCATTGAGATAAGAAATCTTTAATATAATAACGACCTGTATGAAGCTGATCTACTACCGCATAAACTTCCGTTCGATTACATGTAGAAACAATCACATTTTCAAGGATGCTTTTCTTTTCCTTTAATGTTTTCATAGCTGAAGGAAGATCAGTTTCATTGAAAGATAAACGTTCGCGAATCTCTACAGGGGCCGTTTTGTAATTTAAACCAACGACTATTGTATACATGCTATGCACTACACCCCCAAGTAAAATCATTACTTTTATTATAACATGTCCGAATAAGAGCCTGACCTTGAAATGTGAACAGAAATTGAAACCTAAGTATGATACATTAAAAGGGTAGAAACGACTGCTTCTTACGGGACTTGCTAAACATTCATTTCATCATTACATTTAAGAAAGAGAAAGAAAAATGCTTGTAAGCATTTTCATTTCTTGAGAAATTACATATATTTCGACATTACCTACTAATGTAGGGTACCAAAACAAGCCTAAAGAATCAAGTGATGGAAAGGTTTCTCACTATTTGTCGTCATATAGGGATTCATCTTTAATATTATGTGTCTTTTTCCCTTAAAAAATAGGATTCAATCCTTCATTTCACTATTATCAGGAGGAAAAGTATGAAACAGCAGCGAATATTCCCTGGAATCATCTTAATTGGTTTTGGAGCTTATTTTTATTTACAGCAAGCAAATATTGTATTATTTCAGGAGTTCTTTACGTGGCCGACCCTGCTGATCATCGTCGGACTTGCCTTTCTCGGTCAGGGATATGGAGCCAGGGATTATGAAGCCATCCTCCCGGGTACGATCCTGGTTGGATTCGGTTTACATTTTCACGTTGTCAATAAACTCGATATATGGCCGGATCATATGGGGACATTCATTCTCATCATCGCCCTCGGTTTTCTTCTCAGATACCAGAAGACAAGGGCAGGGTTATTTCAAGGAGTGCTATTCTTGACACTTTCTATCATTCTCCTTTTCTATGATAAGGTGGTGCGTTGGTTGGGCTTCATTGAGGGAAGTGTAGGAACGGCATGGGAATTCTGGCCGATTATCATCATCGGCATCGGTGTCTATCTGTTATTTGTAAGGAAAAAGTAACCCATAGAAAAAGCCCGGAACAATGTAGACTAACCTAAATTAA
>NZ_NTUP01000060.1 GCF_002561455.1 Bacillus sp. AFS015802
CAGTTTTCAAGGTTCAATGTTTGTCGTTTCCGTTTGAAGCGACCTTATTAATTTACCACACTTGAATGTGTGATGTCAACTGTTTTTTCAAATTATTTATTGGTGTTTCTTCTAAATAATTCATTGTGTTTCAGCGACGTTTATTAATATACCAAGTTTCTCTGTGCTGGTCAATACATTTCGTGAACTTTTTTAATAAAATATTTCAATCTCATTACCTCTCTTACAAAACCATTTACTCTGTTGGCTCAGGTGCATATAATAGCCCCCGTCTCTGTTGCTTGCAGGCGGGGGCAGGATCTCACTAATACGTTTCCTTCTTGGCTTCCGTCTTCATATATTTCAAACATTCTTTTTGATTCGCAAATCGTTTAAAAAGGGAAAATAAGATTTTGTACCGTTCATCCATTGCTCTCTTAACGATATGATCAATTCGAGAATCTTTTAGATCAAACAGTATTTCATCCATTTCTCTTTTTAATAAATACTCGATTTCCTGTTTCTCTCTATCATTAATCATTAACCCCAGCAAGTATGTCACCCCTTTATGTTAGTATTTGTAGTTTTTTCCATTAAAAGAAATTTATAATCATTTTTTTATCAGATAGATATTTTTTCTGGGGACATGCATATCTTTAGTAAAGATAGACGGTTGAACGGAGGGATGATTCATTGAATACGTTTCACACAGTAAACGCTAAGAAATTGAAGCAAATTAGTTTGATTATCGTGATTTCTTTCTTTACTGCTTTGTTTGTATATAGCAGTAACCTCTCAACTCTTTCTGTTTTCAGTACGAAGGATGGTCCGAAGGCGATCTACAAAGGGGAAAAGGGAGTCGCTATTACATTCAACATTGGTTGGGGGGATGAAAAGGCCAAGCCGATCCTTGATGAATTAAAGAAAATGAACGTCACATCCGCTACCTTCTTCCTTTCTGGAGCCTGGGCGGAACGACACCCCGATTTGGTCGAACAAATCGTCAAGCAGGGGTATGAGATCGGAAACCTTGGTTATGCCTATTCTGATTATACAGAAATGGAACCGAATAAGATTAAGCAGGATATACTGAAGGCTGATACGGTTTTTAAGAAATTGAATGTGAAAGATGTGAAGTTATTACGCGTTCCAACGGGACATTTCGATAAAGAAACGTTAAGGGTTGCCGATTCCCTGGGCTTGACGGTCGTTCATTGGAGCGTAGACTCAAAGGATTGGACCAATCCCGGTGTGGAAGAAATCCTTAATAATATTAGCAAGGCAAAAAAAGGGGATATTGTCCTGCTTCACGCATCAGATTCAGCTAAACAGACAAAGGACGCCTTGCCGTCCATTGTGAAAGAACTAAAAGGAAAAGGGAATTTCATTACGGTATCCGATATGATTTCCAACGGCGATGCAAAGTCCTCCCTTATACAATAAAAAAATCCCGCTGATGCAAAATTCCATCAGCGGGATTTTCTATTAGCTCTTCATTGACTGTTTACGTTCTCTTTCCATCTGTGATTTCTCAATGTACTTAGGGAGACGCAACAGTTGGAATGCGTTACAGGCAAGGAGGGCGAGCAGCATAAGATACAGCCATTTAACGGAATTCACCAGTAATACCGGCAGCCATTCCAAAGTCGTCACGACAATCATAAAAAACAAGGCAGAAACAAAGGTGTTGGTTTTGGCTTCTGACTGTCGATTCTTCACATAGGCGACGGCAAGCCCTACCATAAAGATCCCAATCCCCAGTAGAATATAAGGCGTATATGGCTCGCCTTCCACAGCGAATGCCCTGAACCGGAAGTAAATCAGATCAAACAGGACAAGGGCAATCAGCACCAGCTGAACGGGGTTCCACAAGCTTTTAAACATCCCCATCCCGAATTGATGGATCGTTAAATAAGCGAAATATCCCATCTGACTGATGACACTGAAGGTAAACCCTACAAAGATGAACCAAAGTAAACTCGATAATATGCCAATCACGTTACCGTCTTGAAAGTATGGTCCGAACTGATCCCATCTAATAAGAAGGGCGGCCACACCTGTTACGGCTCCACCGATTACTAACGTATGAATAAATAAACGAATCCAATTGCGGATGGTCACTTCTATTTTCCCCCATATAAAAAAATATACACTTCCTTGATTGTACCAACGCATGTTTAAAAAATCCAGATTCCAATTTTCCCTGTGCATATTTTTTTCGTTATTTCTCATATTAAAGGTAAGGGAATTTGTATGGAAGGAGCCTACCCATGAAAAAATATTCCTTTCTTTTTGTACTGACCCTACTTCTTCTATCCGCTTGCAGCGGTGGCGGGGAGACAGGCAGTGGCAAAATGGATTATGAAGAAACCAAGAAAATGGTTGTCGATATATTAAAGACCGATGATGGTAAAAAAGCCATCCAGGAAGTCATGTCTGATGAAAAAATGAAATCAGAGCTCATTATGGATCAGGGAGTTGTAACCGATACAATCTCCAAAACCTTAACGTCCGAAAAAGGATCCGAATTCTGGAAGAAATCCTTTGAGGATCCGAAGTTCGCAGAAGCAATGGCGAAAAGCATGAAAGACGGCAACGAAAAATTACTGAAGGATCTGATGAAGGATCCTGAGTACCAGGGAATGATGATGGATCTATTGAAGGATCCTGAATTCAAAAAAGAGCTTACCGAGGTATTAAAAAGCCGTGAATACAAAGAGCATCTGCAAAAAGTCATGACAGAAACGTTCGAAAGCCCGCTATTTAAGGCGAAGCTTCAGGATGTTCTATTGAAGGCTGCAGGGGAAATTAAAGACGGCGGGAAGAGTGAAGGCGGAAGCAGTCAATCATCCGGCAGTGACCAAGGTGGTTCGGGAGATTCAGGTGGTTCAGGCAGCGGAGGCGGAAGCCAATAATTTTCCTCTCTCGCCAGTATGACCACTCACTAAAAGAGACCAATGCCATTTTCGCATTGGTCTCTTTTTTCTAATTAAGATAACTTTTCAATTACTTTATGGGCGATTTCGCCGTAGATTTGTCCAAGACGATGATCTTCCGCATAAATAGAAGGAGCAAAATCCACTTCGTTCCAATCAGGCTGTTGCAGTGGGAGCTTGCCTAGTAAATCGGTACGAAGCTCTTCTGTAAGCTTCTCTCCCCCGCCTTGGCCGAATACGAATTCCTTCTCACCTGTCAGTTTACTTTCGAAATAGGACATGTTCTCTACCACACCCAGGATGTCATGATCCGTTTGAAGGGCCATGGCACCGGCACGTGCCGCTACGAATGCGGCCGTCGGATGGGGAGTCGTCACGATGATTTCCTTACAATGCGGAAGCATGGTATGGAGATCAAGAGCGACGTCTCCTGTTCCCGGCGGCAAGTCCAGTAGTAAATAATCCAGTTCGCCCCACTCGACTTCCGAGAAGAAGTTATTGAGCATCTTCCCAAGCATTGGTCCCCTCCAAATAACCGGTGCATTATCTTCAACGAAGAACCCCATGGAGATGACTTTTACACCGAAACGTTCTACTGGAATAATTCTTTCCCCACGTACCACCGGCCGCTTCACAATCCCCATCATATCTGGAACGCTAAAACCGTAAATATCGGCATCTACAAGTCCCACTTTCTTGCCTTGACGGGCCAATGATACAGCCAGGTTGACGGAAACCGTTGATTTTCCTACCCCGCCTTTTCCGCTGGCAATCGCGATAAAGGTGGTCTTACTTGCAGGGGATAATAAATCCGTTCCTTCTCCACCTGTGCCTCTATGCTTTTCAAGCTCTTCTTCCGGAAGCTCTGTGAAACGGATCCCGACAGATTCCGCTCCGTTATCCTTTAACACTTGTACAATTTTTTGCTGGAATTGCATTTGCTCCCCGGTACCTGTCTTGGCTATGGCAACTTTCACACTGACATGGTTCTTTTCTTCTTTTACGGAGATATCTACAACTCCGTTTGTTTCTTGTAATGTTTTATTTAAAAAAGGATCTTTTAATCCAAATAAAAGCTCGCGTGTTTGTTGTTCCGATAACATGAATAACCACCCTTTTCTATGTATTCGTTTTCAATCAACTGCCTTAAGTATAACATATTCTCAGTTGAATGAATGCTCAAAAGGTTTTGAATGCTTTTGTTGAATAATAAAATAGATTTAATATCTACAGGTTTCTTTACTAGGCGAGCAGTGGTTGTTTTCCGCTCCAGGTGCTCGCTTTCCGCGGGGCTGGCGGTGAGCCTCCTCAGGCTTCGCCCTCCGGGGTCTCACCTGTCCAGCTATTCCCGCAGGAGTCGAGCACCCTCCACTCCAAACAACTAAGTGAAACATTTCTGAATAAGTTCATAGAACATAACCCCTCTTTCTACAACCGTTTTGGGACAGTGATTTTATCTTAATATTGTCATTCATAAAGAACAGCTCGACTTTATAAATCTGTTCCGCCAAAAACTCACAAAACTCCCTGAAGAGACACAGGGAGTAGACCCATTAGGTTAGGTTATTAGTGATTTAAACTGCTGTTTAAAACGAAAAAAGCTGAGAGGTTATTCCTCGTCAGCTTTTTCTTTGTCTTCTTTGTCCATGGTCAGGTAGTTGAGCACTCCCTGATACACAGAGGCCGCGATTTTTTGTTGGTAATCCTCTTTAAGAAGGTTTGCTCTTTCTCCCGGATTGGACAGGAATCCGATCTCTACGAGGGCACCGGACTTTTTCGCGTGCTTTAAGATGTAGACGTTTTGAAGACCCTTTGCTTCGCGGGTCGTGTTTTCCAAGTTCCGTGTCAATTCTGCCTGAATGGCCTTGGCGAGTGCTTTGTTTTCTTCATACTTTGGATTGTAGAAGGTTTGGGCCCCGCTCCATTTCGCAGAAGGGATGGAATTCAAGTGGATGCTAAGAAACATATCGGCTTGGGATTCATTGATCAAGCTGAGCCTTTTCTTTAAGTCCTCCACTTTTCTTCGGCTGTATCCTCTCGTACCTTCATCGGCAAGATCTTTATCATCCTCACGCGTAAGGATGACAAGAGCACCTTGTTCTTGCAGATAATCCCTTATCATCAGGGATACATTTAGTGCAATATCCTTTTCCAGGGCATTCTCATCCCCCGCTCCGCCGTCCGGTCCACCATGTCCCGGGTCTATATAAATGATCTTTCCCGATAAGGGGAGATTCCAGGAATCCCACGTATCCTTGTCCAGTATCTTATATTGAATAATGAATAATAAAATAGCCAGTGCAGAAATTAACCCGATAACCTTCAGTTTCTGAACCATTCCAGTCCTCCTATTTCCAGTCTTGAACACGGAGAAAAAGTCCTCCGTTGCCCTTACTAAAAAATATGGGACAAGAATGGGTTTTAGAACTGAAATTAATTCAGCCGCAGTTTGTGACGCTTGATGCCCTTTTCATATCCTTCCGACCACCAGGTTTCCACAAAGTGCTCACAACAAAAATAAAAGGACTCGTCCACCTGGTTGGAGACACCCATCTCAGACCAGTACAGCCAAAAATTATATAGTGTATCAATAAAATGCTTTAATTCTTCATCGCACCGTTTTTTCACTAATCCGGTGTCCTCGCCTGAGTAACCGAATTTGCTGACCTTCCCACCCAGGAGATAGGCTTCTATCGCCACATCAAAGCACGCCTCATCAAATCCCTGCTGCATAAATACGCCGCCTTGAACCTTTATATAGCCAAAATGCCTTCGGACACTTTCCTGCAGCATTTTGATCGAAATTTCTTTCAGTAATGTTCTTTCCGTCTTGATTTGCTTTTCTCTTCTCTTTGTATTGAAAGTTGTAATAACGTTCAAATCATTCCACCCCTTTGAACGTATTTTCCTACTTAACACACCACTTCATTCGAGTAACTGTTACCAATTTTACAACAAAAAAAGCCCAGCCGACAGAATCGGCTGAGCTTTTGTGTGAAATAATAATTAACGCTTAGAGAATTGTGGCGCGCGACGTGCACCTTTAAGACCGTATTTTTTACGCTCTTTCATACGAGAGTCACGAGTTAATAATCCAGCGCGTTTTAGAGTTCCACGGTATTCAGGATCTGCTTGTAGTAAAGCACGAGCGATTCCGTGACGGATCGCACCAGCTTGACCAGCATAGCCTCCACCATTAACGTTTACTAAAACGTCATAGTTACCAAGAGTTTCAGTTGCAACTAGTGGTTGCTTAATTACTTCTCTTAGTGCCGCGAATGGGATATAAACTTCTACTTCACGATCATTGATAACAATGTTTCCGTTACCTGGTACTAAACGTACACGAGCTACTGAGCTCTTACGACGACCAGTTCCGTAATATTGAACTTGAGCCAAGATAATAACCTCCTCTTATTAATTATCCACGAAGTTCGTAAACTTCAGGTTGTTGTGCTTGATGTGGATGCTCTGCTCCAGCATATACATGTAATTTCTTGAACATTTGACGACCTAGAGAACCTTTTGGAAGCATACCTTTGATAGTAAGCTCAAGCATTTTCTCTGAGTAGTTTGTACGCATTTCTAATGCTGTACGTTGTTTTAAACCACCAGGGTGATTAGTGTGACGGTAGTAGATCTTGTCCGTTAACTTCTTCCCAGTCAGTTCAATTTTTGAAGCATTAAGAATGATTACATGATCACCAGTGTCAACATGTGGTGTGAATGTTGGTTTGTGTTTTCCGCGTAGAATTGAAGCAACTTCACTGGATAGACGTCCAAGAGTTTTACCTTCAGCATCTACAACGAACCATTTACGATCGATTTGGTTGGCTTTTGCCATATACGTTGTACGCATGATTTAACCTCCTATTTAATGAATCCGTAGTATTTATTTTCTAATCACAATAAGTTTCCGGGGCTTATCGTGGGGTTAATAACATACCATATGCTATATTATCTTGTTCCCAGTCTATTGTCAAGAGAATGTTACACCAGGATTAGTTGTTTTAGTATTTTTTTTAGAAATTCTATATAATCCTATTTCACAACAGGATCATAATCCACCTTCCACAGGTATAATCCGTGGGGCGGCGCTGTCTTTCCTGCCCGGTTGCGATCCTTTGCTTCCAGTATTCCAGGTACCTCATCCACAGGAATATTCCCAGTACCCACCTCTAACAAAGTACCGACCAAGATCCTCACCATATTGTATAGAAAACCATTTCCCACAAATGAAAAAATGATTTCTTCTTCATGTTCCTCTATGTCGATACGATGTATGGTCCTTATTTTGTCTTCCACTTCCGTCTTAGCGGAACAGAAACTGGTGAAGTCATGCTCCCCGATGAGATGAAGGGCAGCCCGCTCCATTTCCGTTATGGAAAGAGTATATGGATAATGAAGGGCAAAGTGACGATTGAATGGACTTCTGGATTTTCCTGTATCGATCCGGTAGCGATATTCCTTCTGCTCTACTGAAAACCTCGAGTGGAAGTCAGTTGAAACAAACATAGCTTCTTTCACGGTCACCTCATCCGGTAACCGTGTATTCAGCACCACCGTCCACTTTTCCTCAGGGATGGATAAAGGTGTATCAAAATGAAACACTTGACCGTTCGCATGGACACCGGCATCTGTCCGGCCAGAGCCACTGATTCGGATTCTCTCACCCTTATGGATAGTCGACAAAACGTCCTCTATCACGCCCTGGACGGTTCGCTCTCTGGGTTGTACCTGATAACCATGAAAATTCGTTCCATCATATGCGATGGTACACTTCACTCTCTGCATACGTGACACTCCCGTTATCCTCTGAAAATGATTAATACCGCTGTCAGGAGGGCGAGGACGACCAACGCTCCCGTATCCTTCTTATGCCAGGATAACAGACGGTATTTCGTTCTGCCTTCCCCTCCTTGATACCCTCTTGCTTCCATGGCGGTTGCCAGGTCCTCAGCCCTTTTAAAGGCACTGACGAAAAGAGGGATCAATAGAGGGATGATCGCTTTGATCCTGTCTTTAATGGGCCCTGATGAAAACTCGGCCCCCCTTGCAATCTGTGCCTTCATGATTTTATCGGTTTCCTCCATCAGGGTCGGGATGAACCGCAGGGAAATCGACATCATCAGAGCCAATTCATGGACGGGGAACTTCGCTTTCTTCAATGGATTCAAAAGCGTTTCAAGACCGTCCGTAATCGTAATGGGTGAGGTCGTGAGCGTTAACAATGAAGTGACCAGGATGAGATAAAAGAACCGTAACGATATAAAAATCCCTTGCCTTAACCCTTCTTCATGAACGGACAGGACTCCCAAATCCAAAATGACTGGACCTTCCTTTGTGAAAAATACGTGTAAGAAAAACGTAAACAGAATCAGCCATAGGATCGGCTTCAGCCCTCCGATGATAAAACGGATGGAAAGATTGGACAGGATGAGTGCGCTAAACGTAAAAACTCCGAGCAGTGCGTAGGTCACGGCATTATTCGCCAGAAAGACGACGCATATAAAGCCGAAAATAAATAAAAGCTTTGCCCTTGGATCCATTTGGTGAAGAACGGATTTGGCGGGTACATATCGGCCGAAGATCATCTTTTCCATCATAGGTCTTCACCCCCATCCCGAATCCCACGGATGGCTGTAGCCAATTCGCCAATAGTCAAACAGGTTTTCGGAAGCTTCTTCCCGGTCTTCTGTTCAAACTCATATTGAAAGCGGACAACATCCGGGACGTCCAGCCCCATTTCGAACAATTCATCCGTCCGGGAGAAAATTTCTGCCGGGTTCCCTTTTCGCTTCAGGCGACCCTTTTGCATGATGACAATCTCGTCGGCGTAATGGGCGGCGTCTTCCATGCTGTGGGTGACAAGAATGGTGGTCAGTCCTTTTTCCTTATGAAGGTCGTAGAACATGTCCATGATTGCCTTCCGCCCTCGTGGATCGAGTCCTGCTGTCGGCTCATCGAGTACGATGACTTCAGGATTCATGGCCAGCACCCCTGCTATGGCGACACGTCGCATTTGTCCCCCTGACAGATCAAATGGGGATTTCCGCAACACATCCTCAGACAATCCGACCTTCACGATCAGCTCTTTCGCTCTTCGTATCGCTTCTTCCTCTGATACACCAAAGTTCATCGGACCGTAGCATATATCTTTAAGGACGGTCTCTTCAAACAGCTGGTGCTCAGGGAATTGAAAGACGATGCCTACCTTCTGTCTGACCGGCTTTAAGTTTTTGATCTTTTCCTTTGCCTTGATCTTATGATCTCCTACTTGAACTAGTCCCTCTGTAGGCTTTAACAGTCCATTTAGATGCTGCAACAGTGTAGACTTACCTGAACCCGTATGACCGATTACCGCAAGAAATTGACCGGTTGGAATCGAAAGGTTGATATCTTGAAGGGCAAGTTTTTCGAATGGAGTGTTGAATGAATATCGGTACTCTACCTGTTGAAATGTGATTTGCATAATTCATCCACCAACTCTTCTTCTGTATAATAAGTTTTAGACAAAGAAATCCCTGCTTCCTTCAATGCCCCGGCAAGCTTGATGGTAAAAGGTGAATCCAATCCGAGCTTAATAAGCTCGTCCTCTAATAGGAAGATCTCTTCTGGAATTCCTTCCTTAAAAACACTCCCTTGATTCAGGACAATCATCCGATCTGCCTTTGTTGCCTCCTCCAGGTCATGGGTAATGGAGATCACCGTAAGGTTCTCTTCCTCTTTCAGCTTCCGTACCGTTTCAAGGACTTCCTGCCTTCCTTTTGGATCGAGCATCGATGTTGCTTCATCCAGGATGATGATCGATGGCTGCAGGGCTACGACCCCCGCAATCGCTACACGCTGCTTCTGACCACCGGATAAATGGTGCGGCTCTTGATCAAGAAAATCTTCCATATGGACACTTCTTAAAGCATCATTGACCCTCTGCACCATGTATTCATGAGGGACCCCATGGTTTTCTAACCCAAAAGCCACATCATCTTCCACTGTAGCCCCAACAAACTGATTATCGGGATTCTGAAAAACCATACCCAGCTTTGAACGGATGTCCCATATCGAACTCTCCTCAAGAGTGATTCCATCCACCGTCACGCGACCCTTCTCAGGGAAGTGAAGCCCGTTCAACATCTTGGCAAGGGTGGATTTGCCTGATCCGTTATGACCGACGATCGCAAGCCATTCCCCTTGATTGACTGTCAGACTGATTCCTTTTAGGGCGTACGTGTCCTGATCAGGATATCTGAAATGCACATCGTCAACGTTTATGATTTCCTTCAATTCTGTAACCTCCTCTACGCTATCCTTACTCAGCTCTGCTAAAACCTTTGCATACAAAAAAAAGCCTGCACCCCGACCAAAGAAAAGAAACTCTTTTCTTGTTCATCCATTGAACAGCTTCTATGAACATAGAAGTTGGAAGGGGTGCACGAGCTAGACGAGTCAGACAGCGCTGCTCATCGTAACGCTCTGCTTTTCATCACATGCACTTATACAAAAAGGGCAAAGAAGCAGTTAAGGATTAACTGTCCCGCCCTTAATGTTAGTAGTCACGAATTATTAAACTAATTCGATGATTGCCATTGGAGCACCGTCACCACGGCGAGGACCAACCTTCATAATGCGAGTATATCCGCCTTGACGCTCTGTGTAACGAGGAGCGATGTCAGAGAATAACTTTTGTAAAGCATCTTGGTTGTTTTCAGCGTTAGCAACTTCTTTACGAATGAATGCACCAGCTTGACGACGCGCGTGAATGTCACCACGTTTACCTAAAGTGATCATTTTTTCCACAACTGAACGAAGCTCTTTCGCACGAGTTTCAGTTGTTTCGATGCGCTCGTTGATGATTAGGTCTGTAGCTAAATCACGTAGCATTGCTTTACGTTGAGCACTGGTACGTCCTAACTTTCTGTAAGCCATTAAGGGTTCCCTCCTTTGTTGAGTCTATATATGAAAGAAGATGTTATCAGTCGTCTTTACGTAAACCGAGTCCAAGGTCTTCAAGTTTAACTTTAACCTCTTCAAGGGATTTACGTCCTAGGTTACGCACTTTCATCATATCTTCTTCAGTCTTGTTTGCAAGCTCTTGAACAGTATTGATTCCAGCACGCTTCAGGCAGTTATAAGAACGAACAGAAAGATCTAATTCTTCGATCGTCATCTCAAGAACTTTTTCTTTTTGGTCTTCTTCTTTTTCTACCATGATTTCAGCATTCTGCGCTTCATCTGTAAGGCCAACGAAAATATTTAAGTGTTCTGTCAGAATCTTAGCACCTAAAGAAATCGCTTCTTTCGGTCCAATACTTCCATCAGTCCATACATCAAGAGAAAGTTTATCGTAGTTCGTCATTTGACCAACACGAGTATTTTCTATTTGATAGTTAACGCGTGAAACTGGAGTGTAAATAGAATCGATTGGGATCACGCCAATAGGAAGATCCTCACGTTTGTTTTGGTCTGCTGGTCTGTACCCACGACCACGGGATGCACTTAACCGCACACGGAAGTGACCACTCTTGGATAATGTTGCGATGTGTAAATCAGGATTTAACACTTCAACATCACTATCGTGAGTAATATCCGCAGCCGTTACGACTCCTTCGCCCTGTACATCAATCTCTAGCGTTTTTTCTTCATCAGAGTAGATCTTCAACGCCAGCTTCTTGATATTCAAAATGATGGATGTGACATCCTCTACGACGCCTTCAATTGTTGAAAACTCATGCAGTACTCCATCTATTTGAATAGATGTGACAGCAGCACCTGGGAGTGACGATAATAGGATACGACGTAAGGAGTTACCCAAAGTTGTACCATATCCACGCTCAAGTGGTTCTACGACGAACTTTCCATATGTGGCATCATCGCTGATCTCAACCGTTTCAATTTTTGGCTTTTCAATTTCGATCATTAATATTTACCCTCCTTCAAAACGTCGAAACTCCGGGCTAAATAAGATAAAGTCCGAAATTCCCCATGTTTACGTTCCCTATTGTGCACCAACAACTGGTTACTTTTCTGAACGTATCTTGTATCATATCCCATTATAGACAACGATACAAAATTTATACAGAAAATTAAACGCGGCGACGTTTTGGTGGACGGCATCCATTATGAGGAACTGGAGTAACGTCTCTGATTGCAGTAACTTCTAGACCTGCTGCTTGAAGAGCACGGATAGCTGCTTCACGACCAGCACCAGGACCTTTAACTGTTACTTCAAGAGTTTTTAGACCATGTTCTTGAGAAGCTTTAGCTGCTGTTTCAGCTGCCATTTGCGCTGCGAATGGAGTGGATTTACGAGAACCTCTGAATCCTAGTGAACCTGCACTTGACCATGCAACAGCATTTCCGTGAACATCAGTAATAGTTACGATTGTGTTATTGAATGTAGAACGAATGTGTGCGATACCAGCTTCGATATTCTTTTTCACACGACGTTTACGAGTATTTGTTTTACGTGCCATACTAAGAAGTAACCTCCTTTACCTATTATTTTTTCTTGTTAGCTACAGTCTTACGAGGACCTTTACGTGTACGAGCATTGTTCTTCGTATGTTGTCCACGAACAGGTAGTCCACGACGGTGACGAAGACCGCGGTATGAACCGATTTCCATAAGACGTTTGATGTTTAGTGATACTTCACGACGAAGATCACCTTCTACTTTTAATTTATCAACGATATCACGAATCTTTCCTAGTTCGTCGTCAGTAAGATCGCGAACGCGAGTATCCTCGGATACACCAGCTTCAGATAAGATTTTCGCTGCAGTATTTTTACCAATACCGTAGATGTATGTTAATGAAATGACAACACGTTTGTCACGTGGAATGTCTACACCAGCAATACGTGCCATAGTGATAGCGCACCTCCTTTAAGATTAGCCTTGTTTTTGTTTGTGTTTAGGGTTTTCACAGATAACCATGACTTTACCTTTTCTACGAATAACTTTACATTTTTCGCAGATCGGTTTAACAGATGGTCTAACTTTCATCTTATTCTAACCTCCTTAATAGTACGGAGTGCAATAGATTATTTATAACGATAAGTGATTCTACCACGAGTTAAGTCATACGGTGATAATTCCACTGTTACCTTGTCACCAGGTAGGATACGGATGAAATGCATACGGATCTTTCCTGAAACATGTGCCAGTACTGTATGACCATTTTCTAATTCTACCTTAAACATCGCATTGGGCAAAGTCTCGGCGACCTTACCTTCAACTTCAATTACATCATCCTTAGCCATCGAACATGTCTCCCTTCTTCTCATCATTTAACACTTCGTTAACAAACTTTGAAACAGCATAACGCAGTTTACCGTTCGTTACTCTGCCTGATTCTATAATACTGTTTTGAACTTCTGGAGAAACATAGTCACACAAGTGAAGATGAGCGACGTTCTTTCGCTTGGCGCGATCAAACTTTCGTCTATCCCCATCTGCTATGAGTACAAAACGTTCATCCAACTGCTGAACAACGACCGAGTAGCATCCTGTTTCTCTCCCTTTAAGGGTTTGAACAATCTGGCCTATCCTCGGAACCGTCGAATCTGACTCGATCAATCCAATCACCTTCACTTAGGCTTTCGTCAATATCTCATAGCCGTCTTCAGTAATGGCAATGGTGTGTTCAAAGTGCGCACACATTTTATCATCTACTGTGACGACTGTCCAGTTATCTGATAACGTTCTAACATATCGACTTCCTGCATTAACCATTGGTTCAATAGCCAGTACCATGCCAGGCTTTAAACGCGGACCTTTGTTGGGTGGTCCATAATGAGGGATTTGCGGGTCCTCATGTAAGTCTTGACCAACTCCGTGTCCTACATACTCTCGAACGATCGAAAAGCCGTTAGCTTCAACAAAAGTTTGTATACTATGAGAGATATTCGACAGACGCTCGCCTGGTTTCGCTTCTTTCAGTCCCAGAAAAAGAGATTCTTCTGTTACATCAAGAAGCCTACGGGTTTCATCATCTATTGTTCCAACTGGATACGTCCAAGCCGAGTCACCGTGATAACCGTTATATTTAGCACCGATATCGATGCTGATTATATCGCCATCCTTTAATACCCGATCGCCTGGAATTCCATGTACCAACTCATTGTTGACTGAAGCACAGATGCTGCCACGAAACCCATTATACCCTTTAAAAGATGGAATTGCATCATGTTTACGAATGAATTTTTCAGCAATTGCATCCAATTCCTTCGTCGATATTCCCGGAGAAATATGCTTTTGCAATTCCGCATGAGTTAATGCAACGATCTTACCAGCATGCCGCATAATCTCAATCTCTCTCGGAGTTTTAGAAATGATCATTATGAAAGGCCTCCAAGTAGTTCATCAATGTCATCAAACACTCTATGGATGTCTTGTTGACCGTCAATGTTTTTCAGATAGCCTTTATCTTCGTAGTATGCCAATAGCGGTTGGGTTTGTTTGATGTTTACGTCCAGGCGGTTCTGAACCGTCTCTTCGTTATCATCTGCGCGTTGATATAACTCGCCGCCGCAGCGATCACAAACGCCCTCTTCTGTTGGCGGATTAAAGACAAGATGATAAGTAGCGCCGCACTCTTTACAGATCCTGCGACCTGTCAAGCGCTCCATCAAGATGTCCTTATCTACATTTATATTAATGACATAATTCATTTTTTTACCAAGATCAGCTAGGATGTTTTCAAGTGCTTCTGCCTGAGCAACCGTTCTTGGAAACCCATCCAGTAAGAAGCCTTTTTCACAGTCCTCTTTGCTTAAACGTTCACGGACGATACCGATTGTCACTTCATCAGGAACAAGATCGCCATTATCCATGAATGATTTAGCCTTCAAGCCTAGTTCTGTACCTTCTTTGATAGCTGCACGGAACATATCGCCTGTAGAGATATGGGGGATACCATATTTATCTACGATTTTTTCAGCTTGAGTGCCTTTTCCTGCGCCTGGTAAGCCCATAAGAACAATATTCACTCGTACTCCCCCTAATTGTCTATAAAATGGTTTCAGGAACAAGATGTTCCCGAAAACCCTCTTATTTAATAAATCCTTTGTAGTGACGTTTCACTAACTGTGCCTCTAGTTGCTTCATTGTCTCAAGTGCAACCCCTACTACGATGAGTAAGCTTGTTCCACCGATTTGAGCTGCAGGAGGTAATCCCGCAAAGTTAATGAAGAAAACTGGAAGGACTGAAATAACAGCTAAGAAGATAGCCCCAACAAATGTTAGACGATACAGAACGCGAGTGAGATACTCTTGTGTGGTTTTACCTGGACGAATACCAGGGATATATCCACCTTGCTTCTTCAAGTTTTCAGCCATTTGTTCTGGATTCACTTGAATGAAAGCATAGAAATACGTAAAGGCAACGATCAGAGCTACATAGATGATCATACCAACTGGTTTGGTGTAATCAAAGATGTACTGGATAGTACTGGTCACATCATTTTCCCCAAAGAAGGATGAAATGGTCTGTGGCGTAATAATGAAAGAAATCGCAAAGATAACTGGAATAACACCCGCAGCATTCACCTTTAATGGTAGATGTGTTGATTGTCCACCAACCGGACTACGCCCCACTAAACGTTTTGCATATTGAATCGGAATCTTACGAAGTGCTTGTTGGATAAACACGACACCAACCACGATTGCAATAACTGCTAAAACAAGAAGTGCAAGAACCACAATTCGCAGGAAGAGCTGTTCGCCTGCTCCCTCGATTTGCTGTGCATAGATTTGGTTTACAGTGTTAGGGATCGCAGCGACGATACCTGCAAAGATCAGGATCGAAATACCATTCCCGACACCTTTAGCCGTGATTTGTTCACCAAGCCACATAAGAAAAGCCGTACCAGCTGTTAGAACTAACGCTATTAGTAGGTACGTACTGACTCCGGGGCTTTGGATAAGCATTCCACCGTAAATTCTATTGAAGCCGTAGGACATACCGAGGGCCTGGATGAATCCTAGAACGATAGTGAAATAACGTGTGAACTGAGCTAATTTACGGCGCCCGACTTCACCCTGCTTAGACCACTCAGTAAACTTCGGAACAACATCCATTTGCAGGAGCTGTACAATGATCGAAGCCGTGATATAAGGCATGATTCCCATCGCGAAGATGGAGAAGTTCTTTAACGCACCGCCACCAAATGTATTCAGGAATCCAAGAATCCCAGCTTGGTCTTGCATTTTCAATACATTAGCGTCTACGTTTGGTACCGGAATGAAGGTACCAAGACGAAAGACTATTAACATTAGAAGGGTGAAGATAATTTTGTTTCTTATATCACCCACGCGCATAAAATTGGAGACAGTTTGAAACATTAGATCACCTCGGATGTACCGCCAGCAGCTTCGATAGCTTCTTTAGCAGTGGTTGAGAATTTGTGTGCTTTTACTGTAAGCTTTTTCTCGATTGAACCTTTACCAAGAATCTTAATTCCTGCTTTTTCGTTACTCACTACACCAGATTCTACAAGTAGAGCTGGAGTAACTTCTGTACCATCTTCGAAGCGATTCAATGCGTCAAGATTGACGATTGCGTATTCTTTACGATTGATGTTCGTGAATCCACGTTTTGGTAGACGTTGGAACAATGGTGTTTGACCACCCTCGAAGCCAGGACGAGTTCCGCCACCTGAACGGGCGTTTTGTCCTTTATGACCTTTACCAGCAGTCTTTCCATTACCTGAACCAATACCACGTCCTACACGATTGCGGACTTTACGTGAACCTTCTGTAGGCTTTAACTCATGTAATTTCATGTCGGCACCTCCTTCTTTTTAAGCGTTAAGAATTATTTTTCAGTTACTGTTACAAGGTGAGCCACTTTGTTGATCATACCGCGGATTGCAGCATTATCTTGTTGCTCAACCGTTTGGTGCATTTTGCGAAGTCCTAAAGCTTCAACCGTTTTGCGTTGATCTTGAGGACGGCCAATGATGCTGCGAGTGAGGGTAATTTCTAGTTTGTTAGCCATCGTTATCCCTCCCTTAACCTAAGATCTCTTCTACTGATTTACCACGTAGTTTAGCTACGTCTTCAGCACGCTTTAATTGTTTTAAACCTTCGATAGTAGCGCGAACCATGTTAATTGGAGTGTTAGATCCTAATGATTTAGATAGGATATCTTGAACACCAGCTAATTCAAGTACGGCACGAACAGGTCCACCGGCGATGATTCCTGTACCCGCAGAAGCAGGTTTGATCAGGATCTGACCAGCACCAAATCGTCCAGTTACTAGGTGAGGTGTAGTACCTTCAACCATAGGAACTTCAATTAGATTCTTTTTCGCATCTTCAATCGCTTTACGGATCGCATCAGGTACTTCCTGAGCTTTCCCAGTTCCGAAACCAACGTGGCCGTTTTTATCGCCCACTACTACAAGAGCAGCGAAACGGAAACGACGTCCACCTTTAACTACTTTCGCAACACGATTGATTGTAACTACGCGTTCTTCAAATTCTAGTTTGCTTGAGTCAATACGACGCATCTGGATTGTCCCTCCTTTTTTTATTAAAATTCTAAGCCGTTTTCACGAGCTGCTTCAGCCAAAGCTTTGATACGGCCATGATATAAATATCCACCACGGTCAAATACTACAGATTTTAATCCTTTTTCTACTGCACGTTTCGCAACTAGTTCTCCAACTTTTGCTGCTGCATCAGTTGTAGCAGAAGAATCTAGGTTGAAATCTTTATCTTGAGAAGATGCACTAACTAGAGTAACACCATTCATATCATCGATAAGTTGAGCGTAGATATTTTTGTTAGAACGGAAAACGTTCAAACGAGGACGAGTTTCAGTTCCAGTAATCTTTGAACGGACACGAGCATGTCTCTTCTTACGTGTTTTGTTCTTATCTGGCTTAGTAATCACCTACGGTCACTCCTTTCTTTTGCCTACGCGGCATTATTTACCTGTTTTACCTTCTTTACGACGAACATATTCACCTTCGTAGCGAATACCTTTTCCTTTGTAAGGCTCAGGAGAGCGTACAGCACGAATGTTAGCAGCTAATGCTCCAACACGTTCTTTGTCGATACCTTTGATAGATATCTTTGTATTAGCCGGTACTTCGATCTCGATACCTTGTTCTGGTTCGATCTCAACTGGGTGAGAGTAACCAACGTTAAGGACAAGCTTAGTACCTTGCTTTTGAGCACGGTAACCTACACCGACTAGCTCAAGATTTCTTTGGAATCCTTTAGATACACCTTCAACCATGTTCGCGATTAGGGCACGAGTTGTACCGTGTAACGCGCGGTGTTCTTTTGCATCAGAAGGACGAGTAACTGTTGCTACGTTTCCTTCTAATTCAACTTTAATATCAGCATTGAATGTACGAGAAAGTTCCCCTTTAGGTCCTTTTACAGTTACAGTGTTATCTTCACCTACTGTTAGAGTAACGTCAGATGGAATTTCTACTGGTAGTTTTCCTACACGTGACATCCTGTTGCACCTCCATTCATATAAAAAATATTACCAAACGTAAGCTAGAACTTCTCCGCCTACTTGTTGAGCACGAGCTTCTTTATCAGTTAGTACACCTGTTGAAGTAGAAACAAGCGCGATACCTAAACCGTTTAGTACTTTAGGTACCTCTGTTGATTTTGCATATACACGTAAACCAGGTTTAGAGATACGCTTTAATCCAGTAATTACTCGTTCGTTGTTTGCTCCATATTTCAAGAAAATGCGGATAACACCTTGCTTGTTATCTTCTACATATTCTACGTCACGTACGAAACCTTCACGTTTAAGGATTTCTGCAATTTCTTTCTTGATGTTAGAAGCAGGAACTTCTAATCTTTCGTGACGAACCATGTTCGCATTACGGATGCGAGTTAGCAAATCTGCAATTGGATCTGTCATTGTCATAATAATTTACCTCCTTCCCAATATAGGGTATTACCAACTAGCTTTCTTAACGCCAGGAATCTGACCCTTGTATGCAAGTTCACGGAAACAAATACGGCAAAGCTTGAATTTACGGATAACTGAATGAGGACGTCCGCAACGTTCGCAACGAGTATACGCTTGAACATTATGCTTTGGCGTGCGTTTTTGTTTCGCAATCATAGATTTTTTAGCCACATTTTCGCCTCCCTTATATAGCGATTACTTTTGGAATGGCATTCCGATTTGTGTCAACAATTCACGAGCTTCTTCGTCTGTGTTCGCAGTTGTTACGATTACGATATCCATACCGCGTACTTTAGACACTTTATCATAGTCAATCTCAGGGAAAATCAATTGCTCTTTAACTCCTAATGTGTAGTTACCGCGACCGTCGAATGCTTTTTTAGAAACACCACGGAAGTCACGTACACGTGGAAGTGAAACAGAAATTAATTTATCTAAGAATTGGTACATACGCTCTCCGCGTAGAGTAACTTTTGCACCGATTGGCATACCTTCACGAAGACGGAAGCCTGCGATAGATTTTTTAGCTTTCGTTACAACTGGTTTTTGACCAGTGATTTGAGTCAATTCATCAACAGCTACATCAAGAGCTTTTGAGTTTTGAACAGCATCACCGATACCCATATTGACAACGATCTTTTCAACTTTAGGTACTTCCATTACTGATTTGTAATTGAATTTGCTAACTAGAGCTGGACTGATTTCTTGTTGGAATTTTTCTTTTAGGCGGTTCATTCAGAATACCTCCCTTCTTAATCGTACTATTTATCTAGAACTTCACCTGATTTTTTTGCTACACGTACTTTTTTGCCGTCTTCTGTCTTATAACCTACACGAGTTGGCTCGTTAGATTTCGGATCTAGAAGCATAACATTTGATACATGGATAGATGCTTCTTGGCTGATGATTCCGCCTTGCGGATTCATCTGTGAAGGCTTAGCGTGTTTTTTCACAACGTTGATACCTTCAACTAGCACTCGGTCTTTCTTTGGGAATGAAGCAAGAACAACACCTGTTTTGCCTTTGTCTTTCCCAGTAATGACCATTACTTTATCGCCTTTTTTTACATGCATTTCATCGCACCTCCTTGAATGGCCCAATGCTAATATCTATTAAAGAACTTCTGGAGCTAAAGATACAATTTTCATAAAGTTGCTGTCACGCAGCTCACGGGCAACAGGTCCGAAGATACGAGTTCCACGTGGTCCTTTATCGTCACGGATAATGACACAAGCGTTCTCGTCAAATTTGATGTAAGTACCGTCTTGACGACGTACACCAGATTTAGTACGAACAACTACTGCTTTAACTACGTCACCTTTTTTAACAACGCCACCTGGTGTTGCTTGTTTTACTGTACACACGATAACATCACCGATGTTAGCTGTCTTGCGTCCAGAACCACCAAGTACTTTGATAGTTAATACTTCACGAGCACCAGAGTTGTCAGCAACTTTTAAACGTGATTCTTGTTGAATCATGTAGGTAACCTCCCTTCGGAATATAAAATATCCGAACAAATATATTAGATAATAACTGCTTTTTCAACAACTTCTACTAAACGGAAACGTTTTGTAGCAGATAGTGGACGAGTCTCCATGATACGTACGATATCGCCTACTTTTGCTTCGTTGTTCTCATCATGAGTTTTAAACTTCTTAGAGTACTTAACGCGCTTGCCGTATAGAGAATGCTTTTTATAAGTTTCTACCATAACCGTTACTGTTTTATCCATTTTGTCGGAAACAACACGGCCAGTGTATACCTTACGTTGGTTGCGGTCACTCATTTAAGCAAACCTCCTCTCATTTATCGATTGTTAACCCCGATCTCTCTTTCACGGATTACAGTTTTCATACGAGCGATCCCTTTGCGGACTTCACGGATGCGAGCTGTGTTTTCTAATTGCCCAGTCGCAAGTTGGAAGCGAAGGTTAAATAACTCTTCTTTCAGAGTCTTTACTTTTTGTTCAATTTCAGCAGTGGTTAGGTCACGAATTTCATTAGTTTTCATTTGATTCACCACCAATTTCCTCACGTTTTACAAACTTCGTTTTGATTGGAAGTTTGTGTGATGCCAGACGAAGTGCTTCACGAGCTACCTCTTCAGAAACACCAGCGATTTCAAACATGATTTTTCCAGGCTTAACTACTGCTACCCAACCTTCTGGAGCACCTTTACCTGAACCCATACGTACTTCTAAAGGTTTTGCAGTGTAAGGTTTATGAGGGAAGATTTTAATCCATACTTTACCGCCACGTTTCATGTAACGAGTCATAGCGATACGAGCTGATTCGATTTGACGGTTAGTGATCCAAGAAGCCTCAACTGCTTGTAAACCGTATTCACCGAACGCTACTTCTTGACCGCCTTTAGCACGTCCACGCATTTTTCCGCGGTGTTCGCGACGATGTTTAACGCGTTTAGGTAATAACATAATTATTTGCCTCCTTCCTCAGATTTCTTTCTTGTAGGAAGAACTTCTCCACGATAGATCCATACTTTAACGCCAAGCTTACCATAAGTTGTGTCAGCTTCTGCATGAGCATAGTCAATGTCAGCGCGTAGTGTATGAAGTGGAACAGTACCTTCACTGTAATGTTCTGCACGAGCGATATCTGCTCCGCCTAGACGACCAGATACTTGTGTTTTGATTCCTTTAGCTCCAGCACGCATCGCACGTTGGATCGATTGCTTTTGAGCACGACGGAAAGAAACACGGTTTTCTAATTGACGAGCAATGTTTTCTGCTACTAATTTAGCATCAACGTCAGCTCTTTTGATTTCAACGATGTTGATGTGTACACGTTTTGAAGTAAGTTCGTTAAGAGCTTTACGAAGTGCTTCAACTTCTGTACCACCTTTACCGATAACCATACCAGGCTTAGCTGTATGAACAGTAATGTTAATACGATTTGCTGCGCGTTCGATTTCTACTTTAGAAACAGAAGCGTCAACTAAACGTTTTGCAATATATTCACGTACTTTAATGTCTTCGTGTAATAGATTAGCGTAATCTTTATCTGCGTACCATTTAGATTCCCAATCACGGATTATACCGACACGAAGTCCGACCGGATGTACTTTTTGACCCACAGCTTATCCCTCCTTCTTTTCTGATACGACAAGTGTAATGTGACTTGTACGTTTGTTAATTTGACTTGCACGTCCCATCGCACGAGGACGGAAACGTTTAAGTGTTGGTCCTTCATTTACATAAGCCTCAGTTACCACTAGGCTATTAATATCCATGTCAAAGTTGTGCTCTGCGTTCGCAATAGCAGACTTAAGTACTTTTTCGATTACTGGTGAAGCAGCTTTAGGTGTATGCTTTAAGATAGCAACCGCTTCTCCAACTTGCTTACCTCGGATTAGATCAACGACTAAACGTACTTTACGAGGAGCAATACGTACTGTTCTTGCAACAGCTTTTGCTTGCATTAGGATACCCTCCTCTCAATTAGCGTCTTGTTTTCTTATCATCACTTGCGTGACCTTTGTAAGTACGAGATGGTGCGAATTCACCAAGCTTGTGACCTACCATGTCTTCAGTGACGTATACAGGTACATGTTTACGACCATCGTAAACTGCGATAGTGTGACCGATGAATGCTGGGAAGATCGTTGAGCGACGAGACCAAGTTTTCACAACTTGTTTGCCTTCAGTTTCGTTCAATTTTTCGATCTTAGTCATTAAATGATCATCAACAAAAGGTCCTTTTTTTAAGCTACGACCCATGTTTGAACCTCCCTTCGTGATTGATCTACGGCTCTTTTCAGGAACCGTAGTACAATCCCGTTATTTTTTGCGACGACGCACAATAAATTTATCAGATTTGTTGTTTTTCTTACGTGTCTTGTATCCAAGAGTCGGTTTGCCCCATGGAGACATTGGTGATTTACGTCCGATTGGAGCGCGTCCTTCACCACCACCGTGTGGGTGATCGTTAGGGTTCATTACAGAACCACGAACTGTTGGGCGTTTCCCTAACCAACGAGAACGTCCGGCTTTACCAATGTTGATAAGTTCGTGCTGCTCGTTTCCAACTTGACCTACTGTAGCGCGGCAAGCAGAAAGGATCATACGAGTTTCACCAGAGTTCAAACGTACAAGTACATATTTACCTTCTTTACCAAGTACTTGTGCAGATGTTCCAGCAGAACGTACTAACTGGCCACCCTTACCTGGTTTAAGTTCAATATTGTGTACGATTGTACCAACTGGGATGTTGATAAGTGGTAACGCATTACCTACTTTGATATCTGCTTCAGGTCCAGACATTACTTCCATACCAACTTCGATTGTTTTCGGAGCCAGGATGTAACGTTTTTCCCCATCAGCGTAATTGATTAGTGCAATGTTTGCAGAGCGGTTTGGATCGTATTCGATCGTAGCAACGCGTCCAGGTATACCATCTTTTTCACGTTTGAAATCGATGATACGGTATTGACGCTTATGACCGCCACCTTGATGACGAACTGTTAACTTACCTTGGTTGTTACGGCCACCCTTTTTGTGTAGGGGTGCTAAAAGTGACTTTTCCGGAGAATCCGTTGTGATTTCAGCAAAATCAGAACTAGTCATGCCGCGACGACCATTAGAGGTAGGTTTATACTTTTTAATCGCCATGTTTTTCCCTCCTCTTCTTAATTAAAGAATTTTATACTTCAAAGAATTCGATTTCTTTACTGTCAGCAGTAAGTTTAACGATTGCTTTACGACGCTTGTTAGTGTAACCAGCGTGTTTACCCATACGTTTGAACTTACCTTTGTAGTTCATGATGTTGACTTTTTCTACTTTCACGTCAAAGATTTCTTGAACGGCGTCTTTTACTTGAGTCTTGTTGGCTCTAGTATCAACTTCGAAAGTGTATTTTTTCTCAGACATAAGATCAGTTGAAGCCTCTGTAATTACGGGGCGCTTAATGATTTCACGTACATCCATTATGCGAGCACCTCCTCTACTTTTTCAACAGCTGATTTAGTCATCACTAGTTTGTCATGTCCTAATACGTCCAGAACGCTAATTCCATCAGCAGGAACAACTGTTACACCAGGGATGTTACGAGCTGAAAGTGCTACGTTTTCGTCAAGACCGTCAGTGATTACTAATGTTTTAGAATCAACAGAAAGACCTTTAAGAACGTTAGCAAATTCCTTTGTTTTAGGAGCATCGAATGATAATGCTTCTAATACTAAGATGTTTTCTTCTACTACTTTAGAAGAAAGAGCAGATTTAATCGCTAAGCGACGAACTTTCTTAGGAAGTTTGTAGCTGTAGCTGCGTGGAACTGGTCCAAATACAGTACCACCACCGCGCCATTGTGGAGAACGGATTGACCCTTGACGAGCACGACCTGTTCCTTTTTGACGCCAAGGCTTACGCCCACCGCCACGTACTTCAGAACGATTTTTTACTTTATGATTACCTTGGCGTAAAGACGCTCTTTGCATCAATACTGCTTCAGTCATCACATGTGTGTTTGGTTCAATACCAAAAACAGTGTCATTAAGTTCGATATCACCAACTTTAGAACCGCTTTGGTTAAATAATGCTACTTTCGGCATTCTTGTTTCCTCCTTTCTTGAAAAGTTCTATTAGTTTGCTTTAATAGCTGACTTTACTTTGATCAGTTGTTTCTTAGGTCCAGGTACATTACCTTTTACTAGGATAAGGTTACGTTCAGCATCAACTTTTACAATTTCAAGGTTTTGAATTGTAATTTGCTCTCCGCCCATACGTCCAGGTAGTAATTTACCTTTGAATACACGGTTTGGATCAACAGGACCCATTGAACCGGGACGACGGTGGTAACGAGAACCATGGGACATAGGTCCGCGTGATTGGTTATGACGCTTGATTGCACCTTGGAAACCTTTACCTTTTGAAACTCCTGTTACATCTACGATTTCGCCTGCAGCGAAAATATCAACTTTGACTTCTTGACCAACTTCGTACTCTTCTACGTTTACACCGCGGATTTCACGGATGAAGCGCTTAGGAGCAGTTTCAGCTTTAGCAACGTGGCCTCTCTCTGGTTTGTTAGAAAGCTTTTCACGTTTGTCTTCAAAACCTACTTGGATAGCTTCGTAGCCATCAACGTCTGTAGATTTCTTTTGAAGTACCACGTTTTGAGCAGCCTCGATAACAGTTACAGGGATAAGATCACCGTTTTCAGCGAAAACTTGAGTCATACCAATCTTTCTTCCTAAGATTCCTTTGGTCATAAGTCACACCTCCTGATTATTATGGTTTTTATGAATTAAAGTTTGATTTCGATATCTACACCTGATGGTAAGTCTAAACGCATAAGCGCATCAACTGTTTGAGGTGTCGGATTTACAATGTCGATTAAGCGTTTATGAGTACGCATTTCGAATTGCTCACGAGAATCTTTGTATTTGTGCACAGCACGTAGGATTGTGTAAACAGACTTTTCAGTCGGTAGTGGGATCGGTCCAGAAACCGCCGCACCAGAACGTTTTGCTGTTTCAACAATTTTCTCAGCTGATTGATCAAGGATTCTGTGATCATAAGCCTTTAAACGGATACGAATCTTTTGTTTTGCCATTATTTTCCCTCCTTTATCGCCTATTTTTGAATAGACATTCTCCACAGAAATTTCCCACACACTCGCCATGGCAAAGCGGCCGTGTGTGTCAGCAACCTTCTGTTTCATCGCAGTCAAAGACCAACATTGTCTATTATAACTAAAACACCCAGAAGAAGCAAGGGTTTCTTGCAATTTCTTTATGTTTTGCACACTTTCTCTATTATACAAATGAAGGCTGTTATTTTCAAGCCGATCGGTTATTTTCACAATATTTAATATAACAACGTTAATGGATTAAATTGCTTAAATTCAAAGTGAACTATTAATCATTATTAAATAGCTCTTAATTATAATATTTCTTCTAGAGTGAGTGCTTGTTGATTTCCGCTCCGGGATGCTCGCTTTCCGCGGGGCGTGAGTTGAGCCTCCTCGGGCTTTGCCCTGTGGGGTCTCNNTCAACTTTCCCGCTATTCCCTCAGGAGTCGAGCATCCCTCCGCTCCAATCAACTTAGTATATCAGTTACTTATTCATGCAGGAAATATATCTAATGTGAAGTGTGAGCCATAAGCTAAATTATTTCAATTTCAAACTTTATACTGAAGGTTGATCAACATATATAAACAAGTACTATACTATATAGAAGAAACTCGACAGCACCATTATTCTATTTGATGAAATACGTAGCTATTTAAACACAAAAAAAACAGATGGACACGAGGTCCATCTGTTTTTGATATCAATGATTACTCAGTGATTGTAGCTACTACTCCAGCACCTACAGTACGTCCACCCTCACGGATAGAGAACTTAGTACCTTCTTCGATAGCGATTGGAGCGATAAGCTCAACAGTCATTTCGATGTTATCGCCAGGCATAACCATTTCTACACCTTCAGGAAGGTTACAGATACCAGTTACGTCAGTTGTACGGAAGTAGAACTGAGGGCGGTAGTTAGTGAAGAATGGAGTGTGACGTCCACCTTCTTCTTTAGAAAGAACATAAACTTCTGCTTTGAACTTTGTGTGTGGAGTGATTGTACCTGGCTTAGCAAGTACTTGTCCACGTTGGATATCTTCACGAGCTACACCACGAAGTAGTGCACCGATGTTGTCTCCAGCTTCAGCATAGTCAAGAAGCTTACGGAACATTTCTACACCTGTAACAGTTGTAGATTTAGGCTCTTCAGAAAGACCGATGATGTCGATAGTGTCTCCAACTTTAACTTGTCCACGCTCAACACGTCCTGTAGCAACTGTTCCACGACCTGTGATTGAGAATACGTCCTCAACAGGCATCATGAATGGCTTGTCAGTGTCACGCTCTGGAGTTGGGATGTAGCTATCTACAGCTTCCATAAGTTCGAAGATTTTCGCTTCCCACTCAGGATCTCCTTCAAGAGCTTTAAGAGCAGAACCTTTGATTACTGGTACGTCATCGCCAGGGAAATCGTACTCAGAAAGAAGGTCACGTACTTCCATTTCTACTAATTCAAGTAGTTCTTCGTCGTCTACCATGTCACATTTGTTCATGAATACAACTAGGTAAGGTACACCTACTTGACGAGAAAGAAGGATGTGCTCACGAGTTTGTGGCATTGGGCCGTCAGCAGCAGAAACTACTAGGATCCCACCATCCATTTGTGCAGCACCAGTGATCATGTTTTTAACATAGTCAGCATGTCCTGGGCAGTCAACGTGTGCATAGTGACGAGTATCAGTTTCGTACTCAACGTGTGCAGTAGAGATTGTGATTCCACGTTCTCTTTCTTCTGGAGCACCGTCGATTTGGTCATAAGCCATTGCAGTTCCACGACCATACTTCTTGTGAAGTGTAGTTGTGATTGCAGCTGTTAGAGTTGTTTTACCATGGTCAACGTGACCGATTGTACCGATATTCGCATGTTGCTTGGAACGATCAAATTTTTCCTTACCCATTTGAAAATCCTCCTTTAATTTTAAAGAAAATAAGTATATTTTGGGTGCCTCAGAGACGGTTAATAACCACCTCTGAAACAACAATTGCTTACATTAGTATTTATACTTTATAAAAGCGAATAAATCAATTATTCACCTTTATTTTTTTTGATGATTTCTTCAGAAATCGACTTAGGTACTTCTTCGTAGTGATCGAAGTGCATGGAGTATGTTCCACGTCCTTGTGTGTTAGAACGAAGAGATGTTGCATATCCAAACATTTCTGATAGAGGTACGAACGCTTTAACGACTTGAGCGTTACCGCGTGCTTCCATACCTTCTACACGTCCACGACGGGAAGTAACGTCACCCATGATATCTCCAAGGTATTCCTCAGGGATAACAACCTCAACTTTCATCATTGGCTCAAGGATAACTGGCTTACATTTAGAAGCAGCATTCTTAAGTGCCATTGATGCAGCGATTTTGAACGCCATCTCAGAGGAGTCGACGTCATGGTATGAACCATCGAATAATCTTGCTTTCACATCAACAAGTGGGAATCCAGCTAATACTCCGTTTTCAAGAGCATCTTGAAGACCGGCTTGTACTGCAGGGATGTATTCACGAGGAACAACCCCACCGACGATACCGTTTTCGAATTCGAATCCTTTACCTTCTTCGTTAGGCGCGAATTCGATCCAAACGTGTCCGAATTGTCCACGTCCACCTGATTGACGAGCGAACTTACCTTCAACTTTAGCCGTATCACGGAAAGTTTCACGGTAAGATACTTGAGGAGCACCTACGTTTGCTTCCACTTTGAATTCACGTTTCATACGGTCAACGATGATATCTAAGTGAAGCTCACCCATACCGGCGATGATAACTTGACCTGTTTCCTGGTCAGTATGCGCACGGAATGTTGGATCTTCCTCTTGTAGTTTTTGTAGAGCAGTTGTCATTTTATCTTGGTCAGCCTTAGACTTAGGCTCAACAGATAGAGAGATAACAGGCTCTGGGAATACCATGGATTCTAAGATAACAAGGTTCTTTTCATCACATAGTGTATCTCCAGTAGAAGTATCTTTCAGACCAACCGCTGCTGCGATATCCCCAGCATACACTTGGGAGATTTCTTCACGGGAGTTAGCGTGCATTTGCAGGATACGACCTACACGTTCACGTTTTCCTTTAGAAGAGTTTCTTACGTATGAACCTGACTCAAGAACACCAGAGTAAACACGGAAGAAAGTTAATTTACCAACATAAGGGTCAGTTGCAACTTTGAACGCTAAAGCAGAGAATGGAGCATCGTCTGAAGATGGACGAGTCACTTCTTCTTCTGTTTCAGGAACAAAACCTTTGATATCTTCAACATCTGTTGGTGCTGGAAGATAATCGATAACTGAGTCAATTAGTAATTGAACCCCTTTGTTTTTGAATGCAGATCCACAAACCACTGGGTAGAACTCAACAGTTAATGTAGCCGCACGGATAGCATCTTTGATTTCTTCGTTAGTAAGCTCTTCGCCTTCTAAGTACTTCATCATAAGCTCTTCATCAAGTTCAGATACTGCTTCAATTAGCTTTCCACGGTATTCTTCAGCTTGATCTTTATACTCATCAGGAATGTCACGAGCTTCTGCACGTGTTCCAAGGTCATCTTCATAGAAATATGCTTTCATTTCTACTAAGTCGATGATACCTTCGAAGTCATCCTCAGCACCGATTGGAAGCTGAATTGGATGTGCATTCGCTTGTAAACGCTCATGAAGAGTTTTTACAGAGTAAAGGAAGTCAGCACCGATTTTGTCCATTTTGTTAACGAACACAACACGAGGAACCCCGTAAGTTGTTGCTTGGCGCCAAACTGTTTCAGTTTGAGGCTCAACACCAGATTGAGCATCAAGAACTGCTACTGCACCATCAAGTACACGCAGGGAACGTTCAACTTCAACAGTGAAGTCTACGTGTCCTGGAGTATCAATGATGTTGATACGATGGCCTTTCCATTGAGCTGTTGTCGCAGCAGATGTGATAGTGATACCACGTTCCTGCTCTTGCTCCATCCAGTCCATTTGAGAAGCACCTTCGTGAGTTTCTCCAATTTTATGGATACGACCTGTATAAAATAGGATACGCTCAGTTGCAGTTGTTTTACCAGCATCGATGTGAGCCATGATACCGATATTACGAGTGTTTTCTAAGGAGAACTCTCTAGGCATGCGGTCTTTCTCCTTCCTTATAAAAGAATGATTTGTTTGTTTAAGATCAGATTACCAACGATAGTGAGCAAACGCTTTGTTCGCTTCAGCCATCTTGTGTGTATCTTCACGCTTCTTGACAGAAGCACCAGTGTTGTTAGCTGCATCAAGGATTTCGTTAGCTAAACGCTCTTCCATTGTCTTCTCACCGCGAAGACGAGAGTAGTTTACCAACCAACGAAGACCTAATGTAGTACGACGCTCTGGACGCACCTCTACAGGTACTTGATAGTTTGAACCACCTACACGACGAGCTTTTACTTCCAATACCGGCATGATATTTTTTAAAGCTGCATCGAATACTTCCATTGCATCTTTACCTGAACGCTCGCTAATGATATCAAACGCTGCGTATAATTTCTTCTGAGCTTTACCTCTTTTACCGTCAATCATGATTTTGTTGATTAAACGAGTAACTAATTTAGAATTGTACATTGGATCAGGTAAAACGTCTCTTTTTGCTACAGGACCTTTACGTGGCATGTGATTTCCTCCTTTCAACGAGAAATGAATTTATTGTTGTTTTATTATTTTTTAGCTGCTTTAGGGCGCTTAGTTCCGTATTTAGAACGTCCTTGCATACGGCCGTCAACTCCAGCTGTATCAAGCGCACCACGTACGATGTGATAACGTACCCCCGGTAAATCCTTTACACGTCCTCCACGGATAAGAACAACACTGTGCTCTTGAAGGTTGTGTCCGATACCAGGAATGTAAGCAGTAACCTCGATTCCATTTGTCAAACGAACACGGGCATATTTACGTAAAGCCGAGTTCGGTTTCTTTGGAGTCATAGTACCAACACGAGTACATACACCACGTTTTTGTGGAGAAGACAAGTTAGTGTGCACCTTCTTAAAGCTGTTATAACCTTTGTTAAGAGCTGGTGACTTTGATTTTGTTGATTTTGACTGACGAGGCTTGCGAACTAATTGGTTAATAGTTGGCATTTTGTTTTCCTCCCTTCTTATTTGGTAAGCCCACACATCCAGGTGGTTCTTTTTTGGGTAAAAGTAAAGTTTTTGTAGATCGTTTCTACAAAAACTATCTTACTGTATAATCGCAACAGCTGCTGCTCCAACATCTATTCCGCACGATTTACCAAGTTTCTTCATCGAATCCACTTTGTTAACCGGTACATTAAGATCTATCGCGGTCTGAACTACTTTCGCCGTAACCTTGGGATCAGCATCCTCCGCAATTACCACTTCCGTTACATGACCATTTTTTAGAGCTTTCACTGCTTGCTTTGTTCCTACAATAATTTCTTGAGCCTGCGCTACTTTTTCATAAGACATTTCATATCCTCCAAAGTAACAGGTTATTAATAGGAGCAACCTTGAATATATTATCATCTTAAAATCTCTGTGTCAACATAGATTTAAAAGATTTATAAAAGCTAACTCTTAAGACTGTCGTTTGAGCAATCAAACCCGCCTAAGAGTTAGCCTAAATAGATTACTCTACTGTTACTGTTTCTTCACTAGTATCTTCTGCTAAAACAGGTTCTGCCTTGCGGTAACGTTGCATACCTGTACCGGCAGGAACAAGTTTACCGATGATAACATTTTCTTTCAATCCTAATAACTCATCACGTTTTCCTTTAATTGCAGCGTCCGTTAACACACGAGTTGTTTCCTGGAATGATGCTGCGGATAAGAAGGAATCCGTTTCAAGTGAAGCTTTGGTGATCCCGAGCAGTACAGGACGTCCTGTCGCCGGAAGCTTGCCGCCGAATAATGCTTTCTCGTTCGCATCTCTGAATTGATGGATATCCATAAGGGTACCTGGAAGTACTTCGGATTCACCAGCATCGATGACACGGACCTTACGCAGCATTTGACGAACCATGACTTCAACGTGCTTGTCGCCGATTTCAACCCCTTGCATACGGTATACTTTTTGTACCTCGCGCAGCAAGTATTCTTGAACAGCAGACACATCACGGACTTTAAGAAGTTCTTTCGGATCGATCGAACCTTCAGTGATTTCCTGACCGCGTGCGACTTTATCGTTCACAGCGAACTTAAGGCGCGCTGTGTAAGGAGCTGTGTAACTTCTTGTTTCCACATCACCTTGTACGGTAATTTCGTACTGACGATCTTTTCCTTCACTGATGGATGTGATCACACCATCGATTTCAGAAATGACAGCTTGACCTTTCGGATTACGCGCTTCGAAGATCTCCTGGATACGCGGTAAACCTTGTGTGATATCGTCTCCTGCTACCCCACCGGTATGGAACGTACGCATCGTTAACTGAGTACCCGGTTCCCCGATGGATTGAGCAGCGATGATACCAACAGCTTCCCCGACTTCAACTTTTTGACCTGTTGCAAGGTTCGTTCCGTAACATTTTTCACAAACACCGTGTCTTGTGTTACATGTGAAGGCAGAACGGATTGAAACATGTTCAACACCAGCATCAATAATCGTCTTAGCCAAGTCTTCTGTGATCAGCTGATTTTCTGTAATGATGATTTCGTCTGTCTCAGGATGACGCAATGTTTTGCGTGAGTAACGGCCAAGTAGACGTTCTTCAAGAGGTTCGATGATTTCCGTACCTTCTTTAATGGAGCCTACAAGTAAGCCTCTGTCTGTTCCACAGTCTTCTTCACGAACGATTACGTCCTGGGCAACGTCAACTAGTCGACGTGTCAGGTAACCTGAGTCAGCTGTTTTCAGTGCTGTATCGGCAAGTCCTTTACGCGCACCATGTGTAGAGATGAAGTACTCAAGAACCGTCAGACCTTCACGGAAACTTGATTTGATCGGTAACTCGATGATACGACCAGCCGGGTTGGCCATCAGACCACGCATACCAGCAAGCTGAGTGAAGTTAGATGCGTTACCACGGGCACCTGAGTCACTCATCATGAAGATTGGATTGCGTTTATCCAGTGTCGCCATTAACTTACCTTGAATCGTATCTTTCGCTGCACTCCAGATGGAGATAACGCGATCGTATCTTTCATCTTCTGTAATCAGACCACGTTTAAATTGTTTTAATACGTTGTCTACCTTACTTTGAGCTTCGATCAAAATCTCTTCTTTTTCCGCTAATACAACGATATCTGCGATACCTACTGTAATACCAGCTTTAGTGGAATATTTGAATCCAAGGTCCTTCATCTTATCAAGCATACGAGATGTTTCCGTGATGGCGAACTTCTTGAATACTTCCGCAATGATATTCCCTAAGAAACCTTTTTTGAATGGGTTGATTAACTCACGGCTTTGGAATACTTCTTTCACGTCCGTTGACGGATCAACAAAGTAGTTCTCAGGAGTCGCAACTTCCAAGTTCGTTCTTGTTGGTTCGTTTATGAACGGGAATGTATCAGGTAAGATCTCGTTGAAGATTACTTTACCTACCGTTGTTAATAATAATTGTTTATTTTGCTTCTCGGTGAACGTTTTATTATTGATGGTGCTTGCATGGATCGCAATACGGGTATGCAAGTGTACATAACCATTTTGATATGCAAGGATGACTTCATTTGCATCATTGAAGATCATACCTTCACCAACAGCATTTTCACGTTCAAGTGTCAGGTAATAGTTACCTAATACCATATCCTGGGACGGTGTAACAACCGGTTTACCGTCTTTCGGATTTAGGATGTTTTGGGCAGCAAGCATGAGCATGCGCGCTTCAGCTTGTGCTTCAGAAGATAGAGGTACGTGAACCGCCATTTGGTCACCATCAAAATCCGCGTTGTATGCTGTACATACAAGTGGATGAAGACGGATCGCTCTACCTTCGACAAGAGTTGGTTCAAATGCTTGAATACCAAGTCTATGAAGAGTAGGTGCACGGTTAAGAAGAACTGGATGTTCTTTAATGACCCCTTCTAATACATCCCATACTTCCGGCTGAACGCGTTCAATCTTGCGCTTGGCACTCTTGATGTTGTGAGCCAACCCTTTTTCAACAAGCTCCTTCATCACAAATGGTTTGAATAACTCAAGAGCCATTTCTTTAGGAAGACCACATTGATACATCTTAAGGTTAGGTCCAACAACGATTACAGAACGACCGGAATAGTCAACACGTTTACCAAGAAGGTTCTGACGGAAACGACCCTGCTTCCCTTTAAGCATATGTGAAAGGGATTTTAATGGACGGTTACCCGGTCCTGTAACAGGACGGCCGCGACGACCATTATCAATTAAAGCGTCGACCGCTTCTTGAAGCATACGCTTCTCGTTCTGAACGATGATGCTTGGAGCACCAAGGTCCAATAAACGTTTAAGACGGTTATTACGGTTAATAACACGACGATATAAATCATTCAAGTCAGAAGTCGCAAAGCGTCCACCGTCAAGTTGAACCATCGGGCGAAGCTCTGGAGGAATGACAGGAAGCACGTCAAGAATCATCCAATCGGGATCATTTCCTGAGTTTCTGAAAGATTCCACTACTTCCAACCGTTTGATTGCACGGGTACGGCGTTGACCTTGAGCTGTTTTCAGTTCTTCCTTCAAGAAATCAGCTTCTTTATCCAGGTCAATGTCCTGAAGAAGCTTTTTAATCGCTTCAGCTCCCATTGCAGCTTGGAATTTCACTCCGTATTTCTCACGGTACGCACGGTATTCTTTTTCGGAAAGAAGTTGTTTTCTTTCAAGTGCCGTGTCACCTGGTTCTGTTACTACATAAGAAGCGAAGTAGATGACTTCTTCCAAAGCACGTGGGGACATGTCTAAAACAAGACCCATACGGCTAGGGATTCCTTTGAAGTACCAGATATGAGATACAGGTGCAGCAAGTTCGATGTGACCCATACGCTCACGACGAACTTTGGCCTTTGTTACTTCGACACCACAGCGGTCACAAACGACGCCTTTATAACGGACACGCTTGTATTTACCACAGTGACATTCCCAGTCCTTCGTAGGACCGAAGATACGTTCACAGAACAAACCATCTTTTTCTGGCTTCAACGTACGATAGTTGATCGTTTCGGGCTTTTTAACCTCCCCGAAAGACCACGAACGGATCTTATCGGGGGAAGCTAAACCAATTTTCATATACTCAAAATTATTTACATCTAGCAAGGGGCCTACCTCCCTTTTAATCTACAGGCTCTAACCCTAATTGCTCTAAATTTATTCTTTCGACCCTACTGTCTCGGATTCTTGTGCATTAGATTCAGAGATATTTAGCGTGTCTGCTTGTTGTACTTCTTCTTCATCCTCTAAGTCGCGCATTTCGATTTCTTCTTCGTTACTTGAGAGGATCTTAACATCCATACCTAAACTTTGAAGCTCTTTGATCAGAACTTTGAATGATTCCGGAACGCCAGGTTCAGGAACGTTTTCACCTTTGACGATGGCTTCGTATGTTTTCACACGCCCCACAACGTCATCGGATTTAACTGTTAGAATTTCTTGTAGTGTGTATGCAGCACCGTATGCTTCAAGTGCCCATACCTCCATCTCACCGAAACGCTGTCCACCGAATTGGGCTTTACCACCGAGTGGCTGTTGCGTAACAAGTGAGTAAGGTCCGGTTGAACGTGCGTGAAGTTTGTCATCAACCATGTGAGCCAGTTTGATCATATACATGATTCCAACTGATACACGGTTATCAAACGGTTCACCTGTCCGACCATCGTAAAGAACGGTTTTGGCATCGCGTGCCATACCTGCTTCTTCGATTGTTGCCCATACATCTTCCTCACGTGCTCCATCAAATACTGGTGAAGCGACATGAATACCGAGGTATCTTGCTGCCATTCCCAAGTGAAGCTCCAGCACCTGACCGATATTCATACGTGATGGTACCCCTAATGGGTTAAGCATGATATCAATCGGTGTGCCGTCTGGTAAGAACGGCATGTCTTCTTCAGGAAGGATTCTTGAGATAACACCTTTGTTACCGTGACGACCAGCCATTTTGTCACCTTCAGAGATCTTACGTTTCTGAACGATGTATACACGTACAAGCTGGTTCACACCTGGTGGTAATTCGTCGCCATCTTCACGGTTGAAGACTTTGACATCGAGGATGATTCCTCCTCCACCATGTGGTACGCGAAGGGATGTATCCCGTACTTCACGTGCCTTCTCACCGAAGATTGCATGTAATAGGCGCTCTTCAGCAGTCAGCTCCGTTACACCTTTAGGCGTTACTTTACCGACAAGTAAGTCGCCATCTTTCACTTCTGCACCGATGCGGATGATTCCACGCTCATCAAGATTGCGAAGTGCATCTTCACCAACGTTTGGAATATCACGAGTGATTTCTTCAGGTCCCAATTTCGTATCACGAGATTCAGACTCATATTCTTCAATATGAATGGAAGTATAGACATCGTCTTTTACAAGACGTTCACTCATGATGATCGCATCTTCATAGTTGTAACCGTCCCAAGTCATGAATCCAACCATTACGTTACGTCCTAAGGCAAGTTCTCCTTTTTCCATGGAAGGACCATCAGCAAGGATTTCTCCTTTTACTACACGGTCGCCTTCACTTACGATCGGACGCTGGTTGTAACATGTACCCTGGTTAGAACGGATGAATTTCTGCATACGATACTTATCGAGGTCACCTTTTACTTCTTGACCATCGATTTCTTTCACACGACGCACCCAAACTTGTTTCGCCTCAACCTTTTCTACAATACCTTCATACTTACAAATCACGGCCGCACCGGAGTCTTTCGCAGATACGTGTTCCATACCCGTTCCGACGATCGGTGATTCAGGATTCATCAAAGGCACTGCTTGACGTTGCATGTTCGCTCCCATTAGAGCACGGTTGGAGTCATCGTTCTCTAAGAATGGAATACACGCTGTCGCTGCTGATACTACTTGTTTAGGAGATACATCCATGTAGTCAAGACGTTCACGCTTGATGACCGTGTTCTCACCACGGAAACGAGCGATGACTTCTTCATCAAGGAACGCTCCGTCGTCTCCCAGACGTGCGTTTGCTTGAGCCACTACATAGTTATCTTCTTCGTCAGCTGTCAGGTAATCGATTCGATCGGTTACCATCCCTGTATCAGGGTCGACACGACGATACGGCGTTTCGATAAAGCCGAATTTATTCACTTTCGCAAAGGAGGAAAGTGAGTTGATCAGTCCGATGTTCGGACCCTCAGGCGTTTCAATCGGACACATACGACCGTAGTGGGAGTAATGTACGTCACGTACTTCGAAGCCGGCACGTTCACGTGTTAGTCCACCAGGCCCTAAAGCAGAAAGACGACGTTTGTGCGTTAATTCCGCAAGAGGATTCGTTTGATCCATGAATTGAGACAATTGAGAGCTTCCAAAGAACTCTTTAATTGATGCGATAACAGGACGGATGTTGATCAGTTGCTGAGGTGTGATCGTGTTCGTGTCCTGAATGGACATTCTTTCACGAACGACACGCTCCATACGAGATAAACCGATACGGAATTGGTTTTGCAGTAATTCACCAACCGAACGTAAACGACGGTTACCTAAATGGTCAATATCATCTGTCAATCCTACTCCATGTAATAAGTTAAAGAAGTAAGAAATAGAAGAGATGATATCTGCAGGTGTAATGTACTTAACCTCTTCTTCAACATACGCATTGCTGATTACGTTGATTTCGAATTCTCCCTCTTCGTTAGGAGAATAGATTTTGATAGATTGAAGAACAACGTCTTCTTCTAGTACGCCGCCGGACTGTTGGTAGTTTTTGAAACCAATGCCGTTTTCTAAATAAGGAATGACCTTATCAAGGGCGCGACGGTCAAGAACCGTGCCTTTCTCTGCCAGAATCTCACCCGTTTCCGGATCTGCTAGAGTTTCTGCTAGAGTCTGACCGAATAAACGGTTTTTGATGTGCAGCTTTTTGTTCATTTTGTAACGTCCAACGTTTGCTAAGTCATAACGCTTAGGATCAAAGAAACGAGAAACGAGTAAACTTTTAGCATTTTCTACTGTAGGAGGCTCTCCTGGACGCAGACGCTCATAAATCTCGAGCAATGCCTTGTCGATACCTTCCGTGTTGTCTTTCTCGAGCGTGTTACGAATGTACTCATTATCACCGATCAGATCGATGATTTCTTGATCAGAGCCAAACCCAAGGGCACGTAAAAGAACCGTTACCGGTAGTTTGCGAGTTCGATCAATTCGCACATATACAACATCTTTTGCATCTGTTTCATACTCAAGCCAAGCTCCGCGGTTTGGTATAACGGTAGCAGTAAACCCTTTCTTTCCGTTCTTATCTACTTTTCCACTAAAGTAAACGCTAGGCGAACGCACTAGCTGAGAAACGATAACGCGCTCAGCACCATTGATGACAAAGGTTCCTGTGTCTGTCATTAACGGGAAATCACCCATAAATACGTCTTGATCCTTTACTTCTCCTGTTTCCTTGTTCACAAGACGGACCTTTACTCTAAGCGGTGCAGAGTAAGTAACATCTCTTTCCTTTGATTCTTCCACCGAGTACTTTGGCTCTCCCAGACTATAATCAATAAATTCCAAAGAGAGATTACCAGTGAAGTCCTCAATCGGAGAAATGTCACGGAACATTTCTCTTAACCCCTCATCAAGAAACCATTGATACGAGGAAGTTTGAATTTCGATTAGATTCGGTAATTCTAAAACTTCACTGATACGCGCAAAACTTCTGCGTTGGCGGTGTCGTCCATACTGAACTAGTTGACCTGTCAACTGATTCACCCCTCAAATCAAGCGTTTTGGTTGTGTCTATATGCCTTTAAGTAGGGATACTACTCTACACAAGACAAAAAGAAAAAGGGTTTTAATGATAAAACCTCATTTTCAAATGACGAACTATTATTTTATAATCTTTTCCAATTTATCCAACATGTATACATATGGACATAATACCGGAAAATAATATTTTTGCATTTTATAATGTTATCATAGCAGTAAAGCTACGTCAACGGATTTCTTTTACCGATTTCAAGATGTAGTATCCCTTTTTCCTGGCAACGATTTCTACATTTGAAAATAATGCTTCCATTTTATCCATGGCAGACGGAGCGCCTTGCTTCTTCTGAATAACGACCCACAATTCCCCACGTTCCGCCAGATGTTCGTAACTGTTTTCAAGAATCGAATGGACCGTTTCTTTTCCAGCTCGTATCGGGGGGTTCGTTAATATGGCAGCAAACCCTTTTTCTACGACATTTGCATATCGGTCGCTTGGATAGATGCTCACATTCTGAACTTTATTCTCTCCAGCATTCTCTTTCGCTAAAGACAGAGCCCTTTCGTTTACATCGATCATATGGACCGTCCGATCACCAAAGTCTTTCGCCAAGGATAATCCAATCGGGCCATACCCGCAGCCGACATCAAGTATAGGTCCCTCAACATCCGGTAATTCAAACGTTTCAATCAGCGCTCTTGATCCAAAATCCACTTCCTTTTTCGAGAAGACACCCTGATCCGTCTTAAAACGGAAGGTATGTCCCCTTAATTCAAAGGCAATGGTTTGGGGGTTACTTTCTACATCCGGGTTATGAGAATAATAGTGATTGGTCATGATATCATCTCCGTCCATTTGTGCCTCTCATCTGTTTACCAGCATTCCCAAAAGAGAAGACAGGTAGAAGCCAGACAAGAAAAAAGCCCGCCAACGATAGCGAGCTTTTCATCTATACAATCATTACTTAACTTCTACGCCAGCTCCAACTTCTTCAAGTTTAGCTTTAAGTTCTTCAGCTTCCTCTTTAGAAATACCTTCTTTAAGAGCTTTAGGAGTGTTATCAACCATTTCTTTCGCTTCTTTAAGGCCAAGACCTGTGATTTCACGAACAACTTTGATAACTTTGATTTTTTGAGATCCAGCGCTCTCAAGGATAACGTCGAATTCAGTTTGTTCTGCAGCAGCGTCTCCGCCACCAGCAGCAGCAGCTACAGGTGCAGCAGCAGTTACTCCGAATTCTTCTTCGATTGCTTTAACTAGATCATTTAATTCAAGAACTGACATTTCTTTAATCGCGTCAATGATTTGCTCTTTACTCATTTTAAATTTCCTCCTTGTGATGTTTGCTTAATTTTTTTATTTAAACGACTTGCTTTAGCTTACGCGCCTTGCTCTTCTTTTTGATCTGCAACGGCTTTTGTCGCCAACGCGAAGTTGCGCATTGGAGCTTGAAGCACGCTGAGTAGCATAGAAAGAAGTCCTTCGCGGTTCGGAAGTTCAGCGATTGCTTTAACATCCTCAACTGAAGTGATCGTTCCTTCGATGACACCCGTTTTGATTTCAAGTGCTTCGTGTTCTTTAGCGAAGCTGTTAAGGATCTTTGCAGGTGCAACTACTTCTTCTGTACTGAACGCGATTGCGTTAGGACCAGTTAAGAATTCGTTTAACCCTTCAAGACCAGCTTCTTCTGCTGCACGACGTACCATAGTGTTTTTGTACACTTTGAAGTCGATGCCAGCTTCACGAAGTTGTTTACGAAGCTCAGTTACTTCGGAAACGTCTAGGCCACGGTAATCTACAACGATTGTAGATACACTGTTTTTTAGCTTGTCAGAGATTTCTCCAACGATGTGTTTCTTTTGATCTAGAATGCTGCTCATCATTACACCTCCTGTAGATTGACTGATGAACATTTATACCGTCATCCAATAAAAAATGCCCTTATATCAAGGTAGACATAAGGGCATCGCAAACGCGCTATAAGCGGTTATTTTATCGCAATTACCTCGGCAGGACATTAAGCTCATGACGAGCACCTACTGTCTACGGTACAAATGTATTCGTTTTTTAACAACAGAACCAATTATAATCACTAGTTCCTAGTAAGTCAATACCAAATTATGCCTTAACTGCGAAAGTTGAAGGATCGACTTTAACGCCAGGTCCCATTGTAGAAGTTACAGAAACGTTTTTCATGTAAGTTCCTTTTGCAGCAGCAGGTTTAACTTTAAGCATTGTTTCGTACATTGTAGCAAAGTTTTCAACAAGCTTTTCGTTGTCGAATGAAATCTTTCCAACAGGAACGTGTACGTTACCTGATTTGTCAGCACGGTATTCAACTTTACCAGCTTTGATTTCATTAACAGCTTTTGTCACGTCGAATGTAACTGTACCAGTTTTAGGGTTTGGCATTAAACCTTTAGGTCCTAATACGCGACCAAGTTTACCAACTTCACCCATCATGTCTGGAGTTGCTACGATGACATCAAACTCGAACCAACCTTGGTTGATCTTGTTGATAAGTTCTGCATCGCCTACGAAATCAGCGCCGGCAGCTTCTGCTTCTTTTGCTTTATCGCCTTTAGCGAATACAAGAACCTTTTGAGTTTTACCAGTTCCGTGTGGAAGTACAACTGCTCCACGGATTTGCTGGTCATTCTTACGAGTATCTACACCTAAGCGGAACGCTACTTCGATCGTTGCGTCAAACTTAGCGAAGTTTGTTTTCTTAACAAGTTCGATTGCTTCTTCAACTGAATAAGCTGTAGTACGATCTACAAGCTTTTGAGCTTCAAGAAACTTTTTACCTTTTTTTGCCATTTTAAATTTCCTCCTATATGTGGTTTTAGCGGAATAACCTCCCACGAAATAAGGTTGCGAGTGAAACGTACATTTCATCATCGCAACCTCGTTCAACAGGAACCTTCTTGCCGAAGCAGGGATTAGTCTTCGATGACGATACCCATGCTGCGCGCAGTTCCTTCTACCATGCGCATAGCTGATTCAACACTAGCTGCATTTAAGTCAGGCATTTTTGTTTCAGCAATTTCACGTACTTTGTCGCGTTTAAGTGTTGCCACTTTCTTGCTGTTTGGTTCGCCTGAACCAGACTCGATACCTGCAGCTTTCTTAAGAAGAACAGCAGCGGGTGGAGTTTTTGTGATGAATGTAAATGAACGGTCTTCAAATACCGTAATTTCAACAGGAATGATTAAGCCAGCTTGATCTGCTGTGCGAGCATTGAATTCCTTACAGAATCCCATGATGTTAACACCTGCTTGACCTAGTGCAGGACCAACTGGTGGAGCTGGATTAGCTTTACCGGCAGGAATCTGCAATTTAACCATTTTGATAACTTTTTTAGCCACGAGACACACCTCCTTAAGTCCGTGATGTGGTTATTGGGTTTTTCACCCTCCCACTCAAATGTAAAAAATGTCTTTATCAACATAAAGAACGTCTATTAGTTTCAGTATCTCTTTGCGGAGACGCACTGACTTATGAAATAGTACCATTTTTTCAGAATGATTTCAAGTTCTTTTCCATTATAATTTATCGATTTGGGAGAAATCCAGTTCTACCGGGGTGTCTCTGCCAAACATATTAACATGGACTTTCACTTTTGCTTTCGCATTATCAATCTCTTCGATCGAACCGGTGAAGTTTGCAAATGGTCCTTCGTTCACTTTTACCGTTTCTCCTAATTCAAAGTCGATTTCCACCTTTTTCTCCGTCATACCCATTTGCTTCAGAAGATTCGTTACTTCTTCGGGCAATAAAGGAGTCGGCTTTGAACCGGAACCTGATGAACCGACGAAACCGGTCACTCCTGGTGTATTCCGGACTACATACCAGGAATCATCCGTCATGACGATTTCCACAATCACGTAGCCTGGGAATACTTTCTTCTTAACAACCTTTTTCTTACCGTTCTTAAAATCTGTTTCTTCTTCTTCAGGAACGATCACGCGGAAGATCTTGTCTTGCATCCCCATCGTCTCAACACGTTTCTCAAGGTTTGCTTTCACCTTGTTCTCGTATCCTGAATAAGTATGGACTACATACCAATTCTTCTCCATTTTATAGGACTAAACGTCCGTCCCTCCTCGCTGTTTAAAGAATACTCAATCGCCTTTTTTCTCCAAATGAAAAAACCCGTAAAAAGATAACGGGCTCTAAGGTCATGTACTCTATTATCATTCATTATACCATGCTTTCACGGTATATATACAACTAATTCTATGTTTCTCTTACTTAGAACCAATGATCAATCGCATAAGTTCTGAGATGCCCAGGTCAATTACAGCAAAGAAAAGGGCAACAAATACCACTGTCGTAATAACGGTGATCGTGTAGCGGGTTAACTCTTTACGTTTAGGCCAGCTGACCTTTCTCATTTCTGATGCAACATTGCGAAAGAATTTAAACATCCGTTTGTAACCTCCAACTAATATCAATACGCAAAACTTGCTACCCTATTTCGTCTCTTTATGCAGGGTGTGAGCATTACATGTATTACAGAATTTCTTTAATTCTAATCGAACAGCCTGATTACGATTACCGGGCACAGTATAATTCCTGGACCCGCATACCGTACAAGCCAGTATTAATTTAGTAGTCATATATTCCACCCATACTATACATAGTAAGTCCTATCAAAAATAACATGACCACCAATTTGTGTCAATATGACTTTACATCGTTATTTCACGAACTTCCAAGTATCGCTCAAGCTTGCGTTTCACCCGCTGCAATGCATTGTCGATGGACTTCACATGGCGGTTCAGCTCTTCGGATATCTCCTGGTAGGACTGCCCGTCCAAATAAAGGGCAAGCACCTTTCTCTCGAGATCACTTAACAGCTGGGCCATCTTGTCTTCCATATTATCAAATTCTTCGCGATTGATGATCAGAGCTTCCGGATCCATTACTTTCGCACCTGAAATGACATCCAATAGCGTTCGGTCAGACTCATCATCATAAATGGGTTTATCCAATGAAACATACGAATTCAGTGGTATATGCTTCTGTCTCGTGGCTGTCTTGATGGCGGTGATGATCTGTCTCGTGATACAAAGCTCTGCAAACGCTTTAAAAGAAGTCAGCTTGTCCTCTTTATAATCACGGATGGCTTTGTATAAACCGATCATACCTTCCTGGACGATATCTTCTTTATCCGCTCCGATTAAAAAATACGAGCGGGCTTTTGCCCTGACAAAGTTACGGTATTTCTTGATTAAAAAATCTAACGCTTCGCTGTGACCCTGATGGACGGCTTCTATGATCTCTTCATCATCCATGCCTTCTAATCGATTATCAAATGCTTCTGTCCTGGTGATATTGCTCACACACATCCCCCCGCGCAAAACAATAGATAGAAATATTATACATTACAGAAAATTCAATCGTCAACCTATCATTGTTCCCCGCGGCGCCATTTTTCGAAAATTTCAGCAACTTCATCCGATAATTGGATCTTGGAAGCCGGCCTTTTCTCACTGGAGTTCCGTACTTTCCGCTCGATCTTTTTTTCAATGACTTTCACTTCCGTCAAGAGCTCCCTCGCTGATTTGCGAAGGGCTCCCTGACCGAAGATCGCCCACTGCTCGGTGAAATCCGAAGTGGCTACATGAATTTGTGTCTTGATATTACTCAATTCAATGGCCAATTTTTCTATCCGTTCATCAGCCGTCTCATTTTCTCTCGTAAAGAGCACTTCTACTTTATAATTTTTGTACTTGCGGGCGATCCCCTGGACGTAATAAGCATCAAATACGACAATGACACGGTAACCCGTATACCCTTGATATTCTGCCATCTGTTCGACCAGAAGATCTCTTGCTGCGGCTAAGTCTTTCTGCTTCAACTCATTCAATTCCGGCCAGGCACCGATTATGTTGTAGCCATCCACAAGGAGGATATCCATCTTCCTATTCTCCCAATGGGTGGCGTTTACGATAAACCTCATACATTAAAATGCTGGCTGCCACCGATGCGTTTAGTGATGTAACATGACCGACCATAGGCAGCTGAACCAGGAAATCACATTTATCCCTCAAAATGCGGCTCATCCCTTTTCCTTCACTTCCGATAATTAAGCCGATAGGCAGTGTACCATCCAACTGACGGAAATCCTGCTTACCCTTAGCATCCGTTCCTGCGACCCATACACCCCGTTCTTTCAACTCATCTACCGCTCTGGACAGATTGGTCACACGTGCGACGGGGATGTGCTCAATGGCACCGGTCGACGCTTTCGCCACTGTTGACGTAAGTCCCACTGCCCTCCTCTTCGGGATAATGATTCCATGGGCACCTGACGCATCCGCTGTCCTCATGATCGACCCAAGGTTATGCGGATCCTCTAATTCATCCAGGATCAGAATAAAAGGGTCTTCCCCTTTTTGCCTGGCTCTATCGAACAAGTCATCGATTTCTGCGTACTGATAAGCAGCTACAGAAGCCACGACTCCCTGATGATTTTCAGGTACCATCTGTTCGATCTTCTTCTTGGGAACGTATTGAACCATCACATTCGATTCCTTGGCAAGTCCGACAATTTGCTGGATGGATCCTTTCTGGGAACCTTCCGCAATCCAAATCTTATTGATATCCCTTCCCGACTTCAACGCTTCCATTACGGGATTTCTTCCTCCGATAAAATCTTTACTCATCCCTATTCCTCCTTTCCTGCCTGGGCTTGTTCAAAAATGATCTTCAATAGTTCCTCTAATCGTTCCGTCCGATTAAGCAAAAACAAATATCCAATAAGGGCCTCAAAAGCAGTGCTGTGTTTATATGTCTGTACATCTGTGTTTTTAGGGGTCGTTCCTGACTTCGCGTTGCGTCCCCGCTTCACAATCGTGATTTCTTCTTCGGTTAATAAGTCCTGATCAAACAACGTCCGGAGAATCGCCGCCTGGGCTTTAGCGGATACATACTTCGTTGCGGCCCTGTGCAGCTGGTTCGGCTTGATCTTCCCCTTGGTTAAGAGGAGCTGCCGTACATATGTTTCATATACAGCATCCCCCATATAAGCAAGAGCAAGGGCATTGATTTGTTTAGCGTCAATATGTTCATTTGTCTCGTGCAGCATTACGATCCCCTTTTCCAGCGGGTGCCTTGAGGAGTATCTTCCAGGATGATATCCATATCTTTCAACGCGTCACGGATTTCATCCGCTAATTGGAAGTTCCGATCCTTCCGGGCTTGAATGCGCTTTTCAATCATCTCTTCCACTTCTTCGTCCAAGAGTTCCGCTTCCTGAAGAGTCAGTCCAAGAACAGAGAAGAAATCTTCGAAATGCTGTAAGAAGCTATCAATGACCTCTGTGGACGTATTCTTCTCCATCAGGTAGTAATTCGCCTGCCGGGATAGTTCGAAAAGAACGGAAATTCCATTCGCGGTATTAAAATCATCATCCATGTCCGTAATGAATTGAGCTTTCAACGCGGCGATTTTGTCCAGCCATTCCTGGTTGTTCTCCGTTAGGTTTGTACTCGATTCCTTACGGTGCTTCAAGTTTTCATAAGCTGTCTTGATACGGTCTAAAGCAGTCTCTGCATTTTGAAGGAGCTCCAGATTGTAATTGATCGGATGACGATAATGAACCGATAGCATGAAGAAGCGAAGCACCTGGGGATCCTGTTCTTTAATGATGTCGTGAACCAATACGAAATTCCCCAGTGATTTTGACATCTTCTCATTATCGATATTGATGTATCCGTTGTGCATCCAATACTTGGCGAATGTCTTACCGGTAAGGGCCTCTGATTGGGCAATCTCATTCTCATGATGAGGGAAAGTCAGATCCTGTCCGCCTGCGTGGATATCGATGGTATCCCCCAAGTAGCGCTTTGCCATGGCGGAGCATTCAATATGCCAGCCGGGACGTCCTTCGCCCCATGGACTTTCCCAGGAGATTTCACCTTTCTTAGCCGCTTTCCATAAAACGAAATCAAGAGCATCCTCTTTTTTGTCCCCTACATCGATGCGGGCTCCCGCTTTCAGTTCATCAATCGGTTGATGAGAAAGCTTCCCATAACCGTCAAACTTCCTTGTGCGATAATATACGTCACCCTGGGATTCATACGCATATCCTTTGTCTACAAGGGCACTGATAAATTCCACAATGGTGTCGATATTATCCGTTACAGTCGGATGAACATCGGCTTTCTTGCATCCGAGGGCTCCCGTATCTTCAAAATAAGCATCGATGAAGCGCTTGGCAATCGTCGGGACATCTTCACCCAGTTCTTTTGCCGCTCTTATTAATTTATCGTCCACATCCGTGAAGTTAGAAACGAATTGAACATCGAATCCCCTATATTCCAAATAACGTCTCACTGTGTCGAACACGATGGCAGGACGGGCATTCCCTATATGAATATAGTTATAAACCGTCGGACCGCACACATACATTTTGACCTTACCCTCTTCCAGGGGTTTAAATTCCTCTTTTTGCCTTGTCAGTGTGTTATATAAACGAATCGTCACGATGATCGACTCCTTCCCTCATATTCCCTTAATAGTGATTTCAATTCATTCACTTCTTGTTCAAGCTGTTTCAAACGATCGTTCATCGGATCCGGAAGATCGCAGTGATTCAGATCCTTCCGTATTTTCACTCCGTCCTGAATGACGACTTTCCCTGGGATCCCGACTACGGTTGAATTGGGTGGGACATCCTTCAGCACAACGGACCCCGCCCCTACTTTAGAATTTTCCCCAACTACGATCGATCCTAATACTTTGGCACCCGTCGCGATCAACGCATTATCACGGACCGTCGGATGGCGCTTGCCTTTCTCTTTCCCGGTCCCGCCGAGAGTGACCCCTTGAAAGAGGGTGACATTATCTCCGATTTCACACGTTTCCCCAATGACGACACCCATGCCATGATCGATGAAAAAACGACGGCCGATCTTAGCGCCGGGATGAATTTCCACTCCGGTAAAAAAGCGGCTTACCTGTGAAATGACCCGTGCGATAAAAAAGAATTTCCGTTTGAAAAATGCATGAGCAATGCGATGGGCCCAAATGGCATGAAGACCCGAATACGTAAGGATTACCTCGAGATAATTCCTCGCAGCCGGATCCTGATCAAACACGACCTCTATATCTTCCTTAAACGACTTAAACATTCGGATCCATCCCCCTTCCTCTTTTAAAATATAAGCGTTTAACAATAAAAAAACGCCCCTGTCAATATACTGACAGAGACGCTTTTAAGGCGCGGTTCCACTCTGATTGAGAAGACATTCCTTCTCCAACTCGAATCCTGTTAACGGTAGGAAGCCGCCTTTACCTACTCTATTTCAGTAACGGGCTCAGAGGTGCATTTCAGAAATGGAGAGGCTTAAACCACTTTCAGCCGGTGATGGTTCTCTCTACTAAGCATCCTTTTCTTACTTCTCCTCATCAACGCGATTTCATTTAGTCTGATACTCTTACTATATTACAGATCCTTCAAAATGTTAACCTAAAAGACTTTGAAGGCGATGTTTAACGGTATCTTTCCCTAAAAGCTCGATGGCATTCGGTAATTCCGGACCATGTGTCTGACCTGTTACTGCTACACGGATCGGCATGAACAGCTTCTTCCCTTTATGACCCGTCGACTTTTGGACCGCTTTAATGGATGATTTAATTTCTGCTGCTTCATACGTTTCAAGGGCATCTATCTCATCTAAGAAGGCTTGAAGAACTTCTGGTACCTGTTCTTCTTCCAGTACCGCTTTCGCCTCTTCATCATATTCGATATCCGTCTTGAAGAACATTTCAGACAGCTCCACGATTTCAGCACCAAAGCTCATTTGCTCCTGGTATAAAGAAATGACGCGGCTTGCCCACTCACGTTGTTCAGCAGACATATCACTGTTCAATTTACCGGCACTGATTAAATGAGGAAGGGATAACTCCACCACTTGCTCTAGTTCTAAATTCTTCATGTACTGGTTATTCATCCATGTCAGCTTCTGGTTATCAAACAGGGCAGAAGAAGTGGAAAGACGCTCAGGATCAAAGATTTCAATAAACTCTTCTCTTGAGAACAGCTCTTCCTCTCCTTTTGGAGACCAGCCGAGTAACGCGATGAAGTTGAATAAGGCTTCTGGTAAATAGCCTAATGCTTCGTACTGCTCGATGAACTGAATGATGCTCTCATCACGCTTGCTCAGCTTTTTACGGCTTTCATTCACGATTAATGTCATATGCCCGTAGACAGGGGCTTCCCATCCAAGAGCTTCAAAGATCATCAGCTGCTTCGGTGTATTGGAAATATGATCCTCCCCACGAAGAACATGCGTAATTTTCATTAAATAATCATCGACTGCCACGGCGAAGTTATACGTAGGTGTACCATCTTTCTTTGCAATGACAAAATCACCGATGCCATCTGATTCAAAGGCTACATCCTCTTTGACGATATCGTTGAAAGAGTATACTTTCCCTGCAGGTACACGGAAACGGATGCTCGGTTGACGTCCCTCTGCAGCTAATTTCTCCTGATCCTCTTTCGTCAGGTTGCGGCACTTACCTGAATAGCGGGGCATTTGACCTGATGCCGATTGAGCTTCACGCTCTGCTTCCAGCTCTTCCTCCGTACAGTAACACTTATAAGCCTGACCGCTTTCTAACAGCTCATTTAAATACTGCTCATAAATATGGTTACGCTCTGATTGGCGATAAGGACCGTATTCACCTGGCTTATCTGTACTTTCATCCCAATCGATTCCAAGCCACTGAAGGTATTTAAGCTGACTTTCTTCCCCGCCTTCGATGTTACGCTTCTTATCCGTATCTTCAATACGGATGATGAACTTTCCGCCTACACTGCGGGCGTATAGGTAATTAAATAAAGCGGTTCTAGCATTTCCAATATGTAAATGACCCGTTGGACTCGGGGCATAACGGACGCGTACTTCCTGTGTCATTTGTTCTTCCTCCTCAATGATTCCTGCTTTAAAGTCTCTGACCTATTTTAACACCGTTAAGTACGGGAATAAAGCGAATTTATCCCCTACTTCTTTTTAATCAATATGGTGGTTTGTGCAGCGATCCCTTCGCCTCTTCCGGTAAACCCAAGCTTCTCAGAGGTTGTCGCCTTTACGTTTACATCTGCCATATCCGCTTCCAGCAGCGTGGCGATGCTTTGTCTCATTTCATCGATATATGGAGCCATCTTAGGCTTCTGGGCAATGATCGTGCAATCGATATTCCCTAATTCATAGCCTTCCTCTTTCACAAGTGCCCATACATGCTGTAGCAGCTTTGCTGAATCAGCATCCTTGAACTCGGGATCTGTATCCGGAAAGTGCTTGCCGATATCACCGGCTGCGATGGCACCTAAGCACGCATCTGCTACAGCATGAAGCAGGACATCCGCATCCGAATGACCCAACAGCCCTTTTTCATACGGAATGGTGATCCCTCCCATGATAAGGGGTCTTTCTTCCACTAATTGATGAACGTCAAATCCTTGTCCGATCCTAAACATGTTTCTCTCCTCCACTCATTTCCTCTCGCTTCTTCAAAATTGCCTCGGCAAAATACAGATCTTCAGGGGTTGTCAGTTTGATATTGTCATAATCACTCTCAACGACCGCCACCTCAACATCGGATCTTTCTACCAGTGAAGCATCATCTGTACCAAGGAAACCGTCTTGATCCGCTTCATCATGTGCCCTTTTCAAAACGGAAACACGAAAAGCTTGTGGGGTTTGAACCATCCACAAGCTTGAGCGTTCAATCGTTTCCTCGACTTCTCCATCCAGTACTTTCTTGATCGTATCTTTAACAGGAACCGCCGCAATGGCAGCCCCTGTTGAATATGTCTTTTCGACTAATTGGTGAATCGTGGATTCTTTAATGAATGGTCTTGCCCCGTCATGTACCAGAACAATCTCATGATCAACCTCAAGCAACGCATTGTATACACTATGCTGTCTTTCTTCGCCCCCATCCACAAGCTTGACGACCTTCTTGATCCCGAACCGTTCTAACAGGTCTGAGAACACAAGCCGCTCTGAAGGATGGATGGCTAGATAGATTCCCTTACACTGGGTGTCATTTTCGAAAACACGCAATGTATGAACGATGACAGGACAGCCGTTCAACTCAAGGAGCAATTTGTTTTTGCCCGCTTTCATCCGCTTACCCTGCCCAGCAGCGGGAATGACCACTTCATATTCCATAGAATTACTCCTTTAACACATAAGTATTACTTTCATTATACCTTACTGAATCAAGGGAGTCAGGGCAAAAAAAGTCTTATAGTGCTTTTTCCAATTGCTTCGGTTTCGCAAAGATCATCCGGCCTGCAGAGGTTTGAAGAACGGATGTCACAAGTACATCGATATACTTACCGATATAATTGCGTCCTTCTTCCACGACGATCATCGTACCATCATCCAGGTATGCGATTCCCTGGTTATGTTCTTTACCATCTTTGATGACCTGTACCTTCAATTCTTCTCCTGGTAATACAACCGGTTTGACGGCGTTGGCCAAATCGTTGATATTCAATACTTGTACACCCTGAAGGTCGCACACTTTATTCAAGTTGAAATCATTCGTCACCACGATGCCATTGGTCAGCTTCGCCAATTTCACCAGCTTCGAATCCACTTCCTGAATTTCCTCGAAGTCACCTTCATAAATCTGGACCTCGACCGGAAGCTCCTTTTGGATGCGATTGAGGATATCAAGGCCGCGTCGACCACGGTTCCGCTTCAGTACATCGGAAGAATCCGCAATATGCTGGAGCTCTTCAAGGACGAATTGAGGAATCACAACGATCCCTTCCAAAAATCCGGTTTGACAGATATCCGCGATACGGCCGTCGATGATCACGCTCGTATCCAATATCTTAAGGGTCTTCACGCCCTCTTCATCGAGGTCCTCGTCCGTCCCTTTTTTCTTACCACGGTTCCCCGTGCCGAATAGACCGACCAGTTCATCCCTTTTCTTAAACCCGACCTGGAATCCTAAATATCCAAGAAGCAGCGTTAATAGAATGGGAACCACCGTGTTGACGATCGGAATCTCCATTTGATTGAACGGGATCCCAAACAAATACGCAACAAACAGACCGATGATCAGTCCTAAACTCCCAAATAATAAATCCGTTACCGGTGCCTTAACCAAGCTATCTTCAAACCACTTGACGAAATTGACGACATACTCGACTGCCCAAAACGTAAGAATATAAAAAATGATGGCACCAAATATAGCAGTCATATAAGGGTTATTAATTAAAGGAATGTCTGATAAATTTATGACGGTAAATAATTCGGGAAGCAGAAATATCCCGAGTGTCCCCCCAACGATCAGGAAGCACGCTTGAACGATTCGTTTTAACATTCCCTCACCTCCTCCTACTCATTATAAACAATTTACTATTTTTGAAACGTCTCAACCTTGGAAATTTGAAATTTAATACAACGGAAACCATTTTGATATACGTATCCCATTTTACTAGCTTCCTTAAATGAAGGCTAACATGTCTGTTAGCGACTGTCAATTTTTTGAAAAAGATACTATTATACCATATATGGCAAATACAGGTCTACATACCTATAGCTGACGATCGGCAAACGTTTGTTCCTTGATCAGTTTTAACCCTTCTTTGATTTTTCTTGCCCTCACTTCGCCAATTCCTTCAACTTCATCCAAATCATCCACGGATGCATTCACGACATGGGGGAGGGTTTCGAATCTGGTGATCAGATTTTCGATGATCACGAGCGGCAGACGCGGGATCTTATTCAACACGCGGTACCCTCTTGGATAGATGGCATCATCATGATGGACATAGCCGTGATAGCCCAATAATTTTAATAGGACATTATCCTCTAATACTTCAGAATGGACGAGCTCCTGAAATTTATAGAGAAGCTCAAACGGCTTGATGTTCCGTTCCTGGGAATAGTCCCGGATGATGAGCATCGCCTCATCTTCAATATCCGCCAGCAGCTCATTCATCTGAAGGCGGATCAGGCGGCCCTCGACTCCGAGCTCGCTCAGATAGGTCAACAACTCATTCTTGATCCTGAGAACCATCTCGAACCGGTGAAGAACCTGCAGCAGGTCACTTTGGGTGACAAGCTCCTCAAACTCAAGCACCGATAAATTGGAAATACTCTGATCGAGCACGACCTTATACTTCTCCAGCGTTTGAATCGCCTGGTTGGCCTTCGTCAAGATGACAGAGATGTCCTTTAGGGCATATCGAAAATTCCCTTGATATAAAGTGATGACGTTTCTCCGCTGGGAGATGGCAATGACAAGGGCATTGGTTTGTCTGGCGACCCGCTCAGCCGTACGATGCCTCATCCCTGTTTCAGTGGAAGGAACATACACGTCAGGAGCAAGCTGCGCATTTGCCAAAATGATCTTGGTGCCTGCTTCGTTCAGGATGATGGCACCGTCCATCTTGGCCAGCTCATACAGATAGCTTGGAGAAAAAGCACAATTGATATGAAATCCCCCATCCAGTACGGACTTCACCTTATCATTGTAGCCGACTACAATAAGCCCCCCTGTATTCGCCCTCAGCACATTGTCAATACCGTCCCTGATCGGGGCACCGGGAGCAACGAATTGTAATATATCCGACATGGACTTATCTCTTGCCTTCTTATCTTCCATCTCTTATCCTCCTAAAATAATTGACAGTGCTTCATTGATATTCGATACCCCTGTGACCTCTATATCAGAAGGAGGATGCCAACCGCTTAAGTTATTTTGGGGAATGATCACCCGTTTAAATCCTAACTTGGCCGCTTCCTGCACGCGCTGTTCAATTCTTGATACCCTTCTAATCTCACCTGTCAAACCAACTTCACCAATGATGCAGTCGTGGGCACTGGACGCTCTATCCCGAAAGCTTGAAGCAATACTTGCAGCGACGGCCAGATCAATCGCCGGCTCATCCAATTTCACCCCGCCGGCCACTTTCAGATAGGCATCCTGCTGCTGCAAAAGCATTCCTGCCCGCTTCTCCAACACAGCCATGATTAGGGAAACCCGGCTATGATCGATCCCTGTTGCCATCCTCCTTGGATTGTTAAAGCTGGTCGGTGTCACCAGGGCTTGAATCTCGACAAGAACGGGCCTTGTACCCTCCATCGAAGCAACGACCGTCGAACCCGCCGCACCTTGTGAACGCTCTTCCAGGAAGATCTCAGAGGGATTCGCCACTTCCTCCAAGCCAAGCTCCTTCATTTCAAATATCCCCATCTCATTCGTCGAACCGAACCGATTCTTCACCGCTCTTAAAATTCGATAGGAATGATGCCGTTCCCCCTCAAAATAGAGGACGGTATCCACCATATGTTCCAGTAAGCGCGGTCCTGCAATCGATCCTTCCTTGGTCACATGACCGACAATAAAGATGGCGATGCCCTTCGTTTTACCGATTCTCATCAGTTCCGCCGTACATTCCCTCACCTGGGACACACTGCCGGGAGCAGACGTCACGTCAGGATGAAAGACCGTCTGGATCGAATCGATGATGACGAAATCAGGTGAAATCTGTTCTATCGTCTGATGAATCAGCTCAAGATTCGTTTCCGCAAATATATATAAATCATCCGATTTCACGTGTAATCGATCTGCCCGAAGCTTTGTCTGCTTAATGGATTCTTCACCGGATATATACAAAACCTTCTGCTTTTGATCAGCCAGCTGAGCCGAAACCTGCAACAACAAAGTAGATTTCCCGATCCCCGGGTCTCCCCCGATCAAAACAAGCGACCCCGGTACGACACCTCCACCCAGCACCCGATTCAGCTCTTTCGACTCCGTCAATACCCTCGGCTCCTGCTTGGTCTCGATGGAGATCAGCTTCTCTGCCTTTGAAGGTCCGCTATTCTCAGAATGCATAAACGACGTGCGGGGCTTCTTCCCGGTCATCTCAACCTCTTCCACCATCGTATTCCACTCATTACATCCCGGACATTTCCCCATCCACTTAGCAGACTCATATCCACAGGATGAACACACAAACTTAGTCTTTTTCTTTGCCAATCTATTCTTCTCCTCTTTTACTCTATTTGTACTTCTATCATTTCATGACAATACCATTTGGAATGATTGTATCGGTTTTATGTATCGGATTCAATTGAAAAGCGGAGGTGGCTTGGGGAGAGTTCCCTGAATCCTTAATAACGTTCAGTAAGAGAAAAGAGGTACACGAAAACCCTATACGTGTACCTCTTTATCACCTTTGCTATTATGTCGGAGTATTTGCTGCTTCTTCTTCCTTAACTTTCACAACAAACTCACTATCTTCCACATCGATCAATATATTCTGCCCTGTCAGCACTTTACCTCTTAGCAGCTCCTCTGACAGTTTATCCTCAACATATTTCTGGATGGCGCGACGCAGTGGCCGTGCACCGTATTCAGGATCGAATCCTTCATCTGCTATCTTCTCTTTGGCAGCAGAGGACAGCTCTAAATGAATATCCTGCTCTTTCAGGCGGCTTGTTAATTGATTCGACATCAATGTCACAATCTCTTTGAGGTGATCTTTTTCAAGTGAATGGAACACGATGATTTCATCGATACGGTTCAGGAACTCCGGTCGGAAAGCACGTTTCAGTTCTTCCATGACCTTCCCTTTCATATCTTTGTAATCCTGTTTTCCATCCTGGATATTGAACCCTACGTATTTATTACTCTTAAGAGACTGGGCACCCACGTTCGATGTCATGATCAGGACTGTATTCCTGAAGTCTACCGTTCTTCCTTTAGAGTCTGTTAAACGGCCATCCTCCAGTACTTGAAGGAGAATATTGAATACATCCGGATGTGCTTTTTCAATTTCATCTAAAAGAACGACCGAATATGGCTTGCGGCGAACCTTTTCCGTTAACTGACCGCCTTCTTCGTATCCTACATATCCTGGAGGTGAACCGACTAAACGGGAAGTCGAGTGCTTTTCCATATACTCGGACATATCGATACGGATCATCGCATCTTCATCACCGAACATGGATTCCGCAAGGGCACGGGCCAATTCCGTTTTCCCGACACCAGTTGGTCCAAGGAAAATGAAGGAACCGATCGGACGCTTCGGATCTTTCAGTCCGGCTCTTGCACGGCGGACGGCTTTAGAAACCGCAACGACTGCTTCTGATTGCCCGATGACTCTGGAGTGAAGGATCTCCTCTAACTTGAGTAGACGATCCGTTTCCGTTTGGGCCAATTTCGATACCGGAACTCCCGTCCAGTTCGATACAACCTTCGCGATATCTTCCACGGTCACTTCTGTATTTTCCTGACCTTGTTTTTCTTTCCATGTGTTCTTTGTTTCTTCCAGCTCTTCACGAAGCTTTTGCTCTGAATCCCGTAAAGAAGCAGCTTTTTCAAATTCCTGACTTTGTACAGCTGCATCCTTTTCTTTGCGGATTTCCTCAAGCTTTGCTTCCAGCTCTTTCAGATTTGGCGGTGTCGTGTAAGAACGTAATCTCACTTTGGAGCCCGCTTCATCAATCAAATCGATGGCTTTATCCGGCAGGAACCGGTCGGAAATATAACGATCAGACAGTTTCACCGCAGCATCGATCGCTTCATCTGTAATCGATACACGATGATGGGCTTCATAACGATCACGAAGTCCCTTCAAGATCTGGATGGATTCTTCTGCCGTCGGCTCATTGACTTGGATCGGTTGGAAACGACGCTCAAGGGCAGCATCCTTTTCAATATATTTGCGGTACTCATCCAATGTTGTAGCACCGATACACTGTAACTCTCCACGGGCAAGGGATGGTTTCAGGATGTTCGATGCATCGATTGCACCTTCCGCGCCACCCGCACCGATCAGGGTATGAAGTTCGTCGATGAAAAGGATGATGTTACCGGCTTGACGGATCTCATCCATGACTTTCTTCAGTCGATCCTCGAATTCCCCGCGATATTTCGTACCGGCTACAACCGTACCCATATCAAGGGTCATCACGCGCTTGTCACGGAGGATTTCAGGTACCTCATTGGCGATGATCTGTTGTGCTAGACCTTCTGCAATCGCGGTCTTACCTACACCCGGCTCACCGATTAATACAGGGTTGTTCTTCGTACGACGGCTCAATACCTCAATGACACGCTGAATCTCTTTACTTCGCCCAATGACCGGATCCAGGCTTCCTTCACGGGCAATTGCCGTCAGGTCACGCGCTAAGCTGTCAAGAGTCGGCGTATTGGCATTGGCATTGCCTCCGCCCTGGTGGTTGCTGGAATCATTGCTGCCGAGTAACTGCAAAACCTGCTGTCTTGCTTTATTCAAGCTGACACCAAGATTACCAAGTACACGGGCGGCGACTCCTTCTCCTTCACGAATCAATCCTAATAAGATATGTTCCGTTCCTACATATGAGTGACCCAGCTTACGGGCCTCATCCATAGAAAGCTCAATCACTTTCTTCGCACGAGGTGTGTAATGGATCGTTTGAGATTTCTCGGTTCCCTTCCCAATCAATCCTTCGACTTCCTTCTGGATCTTTTCAGGGCTCAATCCCAACGCCGTAAGAGCTTTGGCTGCAATCCCTTCACCTTCGCGGACAAGTCCTAATAAAATATGTTCAGTACCAATATTACTGTGCGACAAACGAATCGCTTCTTCCTGAGCTAACGCCAATACTTTTTGGGCTCTTTCTGTAAATCGACCAAACATCATATTATTTTTCCTCCTCACATGTATCTTTATCTAACTTAATTCGCTCCCGAATCAAAGAAGACCTTCTTATATCCCGTTCATTTGGTCTCAATGGACCTCCAGAATATTGTTGTAAAAAACCAGGTTGGGTTAAAATCATTAGTTCATTCAATATATTCTTAGATATCACTTTGATGTATCCTAAATCAATTCCAAGCCTGACATCGGATAAACACTTCGCTGCTTCCTTGGACTCAATGATCCTGCTGTGCTCGAGTACCCCGAGAGAGCGAAAGATCCTATCTTCTAATTGTATGTTTGACGTTTGCACTAATGCGTCCCTTGCCGACTGTTCTTTCTCGATGATCTGCTTAACAACGCTCATCAAGTCTTCCACTATATCCTCTTCCGACTTACCAAGTGTCGTCTGATTCGATATCTGAAAGATGTTCCCAAGCGCCTCGCTGCCTTCCCCGTATATCCCCCTTACCACTAATCCCAACTGATTGATGGCAGGAATGATACGGTTTAACTGCTGCGTTAACACAAGGCCCGGTAAATGCATCATGACAGAAGCCCTGAGCCCCGTCCCTACATTGGTGGGACAAGTCGTCAGATAACCATGCTTCTCATCAAACGCAAAGTCAAATTCCCTTTCAAACCAATCGTCGATCTGATTGGCTTTCTGTAAAGCTTCCTTTAATTGCAAACCTGGATATAAACACTGTATTCGAATATGGTCCTCTTCGTTTACCATTATGCTGATATCTTCTTCACTTGATAAAAGGACAGCCCCATAGTTCGTGTCCTCTGCCAAGTTAGGACTGATGAGGTGTTTCTCCATTAATACCCTCTTTTGGAGTGGCTGAATCTCACTTGTAGGTAAAAATTCTAATTCTCCTAAATTCTCCGGATATAACGGGAGCTTTTCTTTTACACGCTCCACGATCTCTCTCGCTTCCTCAGAAGAATAAAGAGTGGAAAAGCGAAAGTCTGTCAGGTTTCTTGCGAGGCGAACCCTTGAACTTAGAACAATATCCGAATTGGGTCCCTCTTCGCTCATCCACGAACTGACGGCATTACTCAAGAACTTCTCCAGACTCATTCTTTATCGCCTCCCTCTTTCTTGATATCTTTTTCCAGGGAGCGGATTTCGTCTCGGATCTCGGCTGCTTTTTCAAACTCTTCATCCGCGATCATCGTTTGCAATTCAGTCTTCAAATGCTGAATCTTCTTCTTCACATGGATGGCTCCGCCCATACGCTCCGGAACCTTCCCGTGATGCTCTACATTCCCACTGTGAACCCGTTTTAACAAGGGAGTCAGCTCCTCTTTAAACGTCTCATAACAATGGGCACAGCCAAAGCGCCCCACATTGATAAACTGATGAATCGTCATTTTACATTTTTCACACTGCAAAACTTCTCTTTTCGGAATTTCCGTTTCCTTCGCCTGCTTAAATGCAGGAGTTATATTAAGAAGACCTGCCAATAAATTGTTCACAGAAAAGCCGGGAGAAGAATCAAACATAAACATCTCACCCTTATCCTGGGCACACTGATCACATAAATGAACCTCTGTCTTTTCCCCGTTTACCACCTTGGTAAAATGAAGGGTCGCAGGTCTTTCATGACACTCTTGACAAACCATCCCATTCACCTCTCCAGCACTTACTCATACTTCAATGTATCCAGCATGGCTCTAAGCATTCTTCCCCTCAGGACATCCCGTTCGGGTAAGTCGACCATGATGACCGATCGATCCATCACACTCAGCATGATCTTTGCTTCTCTTTCAGAAATGATATCTTCCTCTACTAAACGAAATACAATATCCGAGGCCGTATTCTGGCTGATCGTTTGAGTAATCAGCGCTACCAGCTGATCAATCAGATGTACTTGATCATGGGCTTTCACCTTCATAATCCGGATATATCCCCCGCCGCCCCGTTTACTTTCTACTACATACCCTCTTTCAATCGTGAATCGGGTATTGATCACATAATTTATTTGAGAAGGAACACATTGAAACTTATCAGCGATCTCGCTTCTTTTAATCTCGACTATCTCACTTTCACTCAGTTCTAACACGTTCTTTAAATAACTTTCAATGATGTCGGATATGTTCCTCATCGAACCTCCTCCTCATTTTGACTTTGACTATATTTGACTATAATTATACAACCGCATTTTCAACTTTGCAATTAAGAAGTTTGACCTTAAAAGTTTTCCTGTTTAAGGAAAGTTTTAAACGTGTGAATGTAAGATTGTTGGATAGAATTTAAGAAATGGGGCATTGGGAAGGTGTGAAGTTTTATTCTGGCAGTAAAGTAAGGTGAGGAGATAGCGAGTTGAGTTTGGATGGGTGATCAAGGGCTGGAATGGGCTATTATGTCGGTGTGATTATGAAGATGTATGTAAAACATGAGATATTTGAGCATGATTGGGGAGGAAACATTTTGATTGGTTTGTTTTACTCGGCTATATGGGGGATGGCATATGGTTGGAGTGGAGTGGATGGGTGGGAATTGCGTCATTTTCAAATTAATTGCGTCATTTTATTATTTTTTGCGTCGTTTTTTGGGGTGATTGCGTCATTATTTTATTATTTGCGTCTTTTTCCATTTACTTCCTATACCACGAGATGCGCCACTGCCTCATTGAAACCCTTTGTAGAAATTATATTCAAAAAAACCAAACAAAAAAGAGCAACTCCTAAGAGCTACTCTTTCTTCAAATATCGCCTGGCGAAGTCCTACTCTCACAGGGAGAGATTCCCCAACTACCATCGGCGCTGAAGAGCTTAACATCCGT